>NZ_JAKRSA010000003.1 GCF_022402485.1 Phenylobacterium sp.
CGCTGCCGCCGGCGAGACCCCCGTTGGGAACAATGGCAACGGCAACGGCAATGGCCCCCCGGCCAGTGTCCCCGCTGCTCAGAACCGCATCAACGGGAGTGACAATGGCAATGGTCCGCCCGTCAATGTGACCGTCGCTGCCGCCGGCGAGACCCCCGTTGGGAACAATGGCAACGGCAACGGCAATGGCAATGGTCCGCCCGTCAATGTGACCGTCGCTGCCGCCGGCGAGAGCCGTGATGGGAATAATGGCAACGGTAACGGCAATGGCCCCCCGGCGTCTGTGCCCGCCGCGCAGAACAGCAACAACGGCAATGGCAATGGTCCGCCCGTAAACGTGACCGTCGCTGCCGCCGGCGAGAGCCGTGATGGGAATAATGGCAACGGTAACGGTAATGGCCCGCCGGCTTCTGTGCCTGCCGCGCAGAACGGCAACAATGGCAATGGCAATGGCAATGGTGGGGGACCGCCTGCGACCTCTCCCGTGCTGAGCACGAGCATCGGCGTCAACAGCAATGTGATTGCTACACTGGCCATCCCTACGGGCGACCCGGGAAATAGAAACGGGACGCGTGAAGGTAACGACAGTCGAAACAGCAACGGCAACACCGGTCGGGGCAACCAGCGCTAAACCCCATGCTGACGTCATCCATCACCCCTGCACGGATCGCGCTGGCCAAGTGCATGGCCGCTGTGGTCGTCATCACCGCCCTGGTGGGGACGATCATGGCTGCTGGCGCCCTTCGGCCGGTGGAGGACGCCCTCACCGGTCAACGGTTTGGCCTGATCCAGCGTCAGGCCACCCAGCAACTGGTGGTCGTCGCCATCGACGGGGCCAGTCTCGAAGCCGCCGAGGTCTGGCCGTGGGAGCGTGATCGCTACGCGACGGTTGTCCGCAACCTGGAGGCCGCCGGGGCCAAGCTGATCGGCTTCGATGTGGACTTCAGCGCCCGCTCAACCCCTGAGATGGACCAGGCCCTAGCCAACGCCATTGCCGACGCCCCAGGGCGCGTGGCGTTAGCGACCTTCGTCCAGCCGGCAAGCCGCGGTGTTGCCAGCGATGTGATGATCGAAAATGCGCCCCTGGCCATGCTGTCGCGGGACTCGTTGCTGGCCAGTGTCAATGTCGCCGCCGACCCAGATGGGCAGATCCGCCGCTATCTGCGGGGCTTTTCCACCGACGAAGACTACCGGCCGACCATGGCCGCCCTGCTGGCCGGACAACCCCATGGGGAGACCGCACCCTTCCTGGTGGACTTTGGCATCCAGCCATCCAGCATCCCGACCCTCAGCTTTCACGATGTTTATGAGAACCGGTTCGACCCCGCCCTTGTCCGGGGCCGGGTGATCCTGATCGGTGCCACTGCCCTGGAGCTGGGGGACAATCTGGCCACCCCCCGGCACGGTATCCTGCCGGGCATCATGGTCCATGCCCTGGCCTATGAGAGCCTCGTCCAGGGCCGGGCGCTCTATGGCCTGTCACCGCCCCTGATCCTGGTGCTGGTATTTGCGGTCGCCTTTGTCCTGCGTCCCCTGCGCCGCCCCCGGACCCTCGGTCATCTGGCCGGGCGTCATGTGCTGACCCTGGTCGTGATCCTGGGCCTTCCGGTGGCCGTTCAGGCCCTGATGCCCGTATCCCTGCCCACGGCCCCCCTGCTGCTGACCCAGCTGCTGTGTCTGGCCGTGGCCGTGCGTTTGGAGCTCAAGCGCCGGGGTGAGGACATCATCCGCGCCCGGGAAGCCGGCCTGCTGCACCTGGCCATGCACGAGCCGGAGACCGAGCTGCCCAATCGCCGGGCCCTGCTCAGCGAGATCGCACGGATGCGCTCTGGCGAAACCGCGGCTGTGGCCGTGCTGGCCATTGGCGTCGACCGATACGCCCAGATGCGGGCGGCCATCGGCTATGGCATGGCCAATGACGTGGTCCGCGCGGTGGCCGAGCGGGTGCTGCGCACCTGTCATTCCAGCCGCCTGGGCTATCTCTCCACCGGCGTCCTGGGCCTGGTGGTCCGTCGAGACGATGCCCTGAGCCTTGAGACCGAACTGGCGCAGCTGGAAAGCCTGGAGGCCGCCTATCAGGTCAAGGGTTCCCTGGTGGACGCGTTTGTCCGCCTGGGCGTCGCCCACGATGAGGACCCCGCCGAGACCGATGAGCGTCTGCTGGAACAGGCCACCATCGCCCTGGACGAAGCCCGCCGACGCGACCAGCGCCGACTGGTGTTCCAGGCCAAAACCTTCCAGGACCCGAGCCTGAACCTGTCCCTGATGAGCGATCTTCGCCAGGGGCTTAAGGAGGGGCAGCTCTCCTTGCACTATCAGCCCAAGCGGTCGGCCAACGGTGCCATCCTTGGCGTCGAGGCCTTGATGCGGTGGCGTCACCCCGTCCGGGGCGCGATCCGCCCCGACCTGTTCATTGGCGCGGCCGAAGAGACCGGTGCCATCCGCGAACTGACCGAGTGGACCGTGACCCAAGCCCTGGCCGACAGTGCGGCGCTGCGGGCCGTCGGGCGGCGCCTGATGGTGTCGATCAATGTCTCTGGCCGGCTGCTGGGCGACCTTGCCTTCCAGGACTTTGTTCTTGAGGCTGTGAAAGGCCGGGCCCACGAGCTTTGCCTGGAGGTCACCGAAACCGCCGTCATCGAGAGCCCTCAGGCAGCCGCTGAGGCCGTGGCGCGGTTCCATCAAGCCGGCCTGGCCATCTCCATCGACGACTATGGTGCCGGGCTATCCTCGCTCTCCTACCTGCAGACCCTGGATGCTGACGAGCTGAAGCTCGACCGCAGTATCGCCACGGCCGTCGACACCGATCGGGATCGACTGATCCTGCGCTCGACCATCGAACTGGCGCACAGCCTGAACATGAAGGTCGTGGCCGAAGGGATCGAGACCGAGGCCGTAGAGGCCATTCTGCTCAACATGGGCTGCGACCTGATCCAGGGCTATCTGATTTCCCCAGCCCTGCCCCGGGCCGACCTTGTGGCTTTCCTCGACAAGGCCGACCCGATAGCCCCGCTGGCGGCGGCGTCCTAGGACGTCGCCTGATTTTCCCTGCTGGACCCGGCCAGCCCCCCTGCGACGATTTGCGACCTGTTCTCAGTATAGTTAACGTGACTATGGATTCGCTGCGATCCCCAGCCAGGGGACTGGATCGGCAGCCGAGGACCATCGCCCGTATCAGCGACCCTCTCGCACAGCGCTGAAAATCGCAGCGCATGCCCCGCGCCTTCGGCACCATCCCAGATCGTAGTCGGCTGAAGTTCATCCTCTGAGGAGTCGATCAACCCCATTAGTTCTGCTTTTGTTCTCTCGATGGAGGCGGCCATGGGCGAACGACGATCACTGCGGATTGAAGGTCCCGGGGAGACACGATTTGTTTCAGGTGCGAAACCCAATGGCCCGCTGATCTGGGCCTATTGTGAAGCGGGTGATTGCCAAGGCGTGGCCCAATTGGACCTTAGATTCTGGGGCTCTAGGCCCGGTTCACCGCCGTCGCTTGACCAATTGGAAACGCGTCTGCGATGCATTTGCGGGGCAAGACAGGCCCGTTTGTCACGATTGGCACCCAGCGCGACATCCCGCCACGTAACAATCTACCCATTTTCGTAGAACGTCATTCTTGCAACTCACGCGTTACCGACGCTAGGCGGGTGTCAGGAAGTTTCCACAACTTCTCCCGCTTGAAATATTCGACCCGGCAGCCCTGCTGTCAGGTCAGCCTGCGTGAACGAGGAGACGGATTTGACAGAGTCCACGACGAAGAGCCCGGACCCCATGGACATCGCCCTGGGGGCGGCTGTGCGCATTCGCCGCCGGACCATCGGCATGTCGCAGGAAGCCCTGGCCGAACAATGCGGCGTGAGCTTCCAGCAGATCCAGAAATATGAGAACGGTGCCAACCGGATTTCGTTCTCTCGCCTGGTGCAGATCGCCCGCGCCCTGCGCTGCCGGGTCACCGACCTGCTTGATGTCCTCGACACCCCCGACGAAGAACCCAGCGTTGATCTCGACCTTCTGTCCCGGATGCGGACGCCAGGCGCGCTGGAGCTCCTGACGGTCTATGAGCAGCTTCCCCAGGAGGCCCGGACGGCCCTGGTCAGCTTCCTGCGCATCCTGTCGCCGACCGGTGGGTCACCCAATCAAGGTACGAGCGTTCGCAAGCGCGAAGTGGCCTGAACGCACTGGGTCTGAGGCACATATTCTGAGGCCCATGAAAAGGGCGCGGCAGGAAACCGCCGCGCCCTCTTCGTTTCGGTGGAAACCCTGCCCGTTCAGAGGGTCTTGAGGTCGACCGCCGCGGTCTTGCCGCGCTCTTCTCGAAGCTGATAGCTCACCTTATCGCCTTCATTGAGGGCGCGCATGCCGGCCTGCTCCACGGCGGAAATGTGCACAAACACATCCTTGCCGCCGTCGTCTGGTTGGATGAAGCCGTAACCCTTGGTGGTGTTGAACCACTTGACCGTACCTGAGGCCATGTTCTGTCGTCTCCCGACAAGCTGACGAAACGTGACGCCCGGGGCGCCGAGCGTCCGTCAACAATCGCAGTCCTCGGGAAACGTAGCGTAGCTCGGCCCAAATCTCGGATTGTCGCGTCTACAAATTTCGATGACCACCCGCCGCCGGTCAATCCGAAAAGCCCGGTCAGTCGGCGCCGAGTATGTGATCCACAACGGCCTTGGCGTCCTCGCCGCCCCAGTCAGCCCCGCCCGCAAGCCGAGCCCGCTCGATGCCGTCAGCCCCGTAAATGACCGTCGTCGGCATGCCAGGGGCGGGAGGGACGAGGTCAAAGGCCAGCTTCATGTTGGGGTCGGTATAGAAGGCCAGCGGCGCATGCTGGCCGATGAAGGTCCTGGCCTTGTCGATGTCCTCGGCCCGGTCGATGCTGACCGCCAGCACCCGCACGGGCTGGCCTTCATAGTGCGCCGCCAGGGCCGCCAGGGTGGGCATTTCAGCCACGCAGGGCGGGCACCAGGTGGCCCACAGGTTCAAGACCACCACCTCGCCGCGGAAGTCTCCCAGCCGCAAGGGCTTGCCCTCTGGATCATAGATGGTGGTCACCGGGGCAGGTCGCGGGTCACTGGGGGTTTGCAGCGCAGCCATCTCGCCCTTGGCGAAGGCGCGCATGCCACGACTTGCATCGGGATTGGTGGAAGCCTGACCGATGATGTAGACCACCGCCGCGACGCCGAAGGCGGCGACGCCCCAGAGGAGCTTGCCCACCAGGCCGGTTCCGGTTTTTGCCGCTGACTGATCGCCCATATGACCGACAAAGCCTCCAAAGCACCGCCACAGACTGCCCATATGGAGAAGCCTGCGCCCTCCGGCCAGGGTCAGGCCATGTGGGGCGGGCGATTTTCCGCCAAGCCTGCCGATCTGATGCAGGCGATCAACGTCTCCATCGGGTTTGACAAGCGCCTGGCGCCCCAGGATCTGGCCGGGTCGCGGGCCCATGCGGCCATGCTGAAGGCGCAGGGAGTCATCTCTGCCCCCGACGAAGCCGCCATCCAGGAGGGGCTAAGCCGCATTGAGGCGGAGATCGCCGAGGGCACCTTCCCGTTCCGCGACGAGTACGAAGACATCCACATGAATGTGGAGGCCCGACTGCGCGAGCTGATCGGCCCGGCCGCCGGGCGTCTGCACACGGCGCGGTCGCGCAATGATCAGGTCGCCGTGGATTTCCGGATGTGGGTGCGCGAGGCCTGCCATCGCACCGTCGGCCAGCTTCAGGCTCTGCAGCGCGCCCTGGTGGCCCAGGCCGAAGCCCATGCCGACACCCTGATGCCGGGCTTCACCCACCTGCAGCCGGCCCAGCCGGTGACCTTCGGCCACCATATGATGGCCTATGTGGAGATGTTTGGCCGCGACGCCTCGCGGTTCGCCGACGCGGCCGCACGGATGAACGAGTGCCCCTTGGGGGCGGCCGCCCTGGCCGGTTCGCCCTTCCCCATCGACCGGCACGCCACGGCTGAGGCCCTGGGCTTTGCCCGCCCCACGGCCAATTCCCTCGACAGCGTCTCCTCCCGGGACTTCGCCCTGGAGGCCCTGGCGGCCGGTGCCATCTGCGCCACCCATCTGTCGCGGCTGGCCGAAGAGATCGTGATCTGGATGACGCCGCAGTTTGGCTTCATCGCCCTGTCGGACGCCTTCACCACCGGCTCCTCGATCATGCCGCAGAAGAAGAACCCGGATGCGGCCGAGCTAGTGCGGGCCAAGGCCGGACGGATGCTGGCAGCCTTTACCCAGCTCGCCGTGGTCATGAAGGGCCTGCCGCTGGCCTATTCCAAGGACATGCAGGAAGACAAGGTGCCGACCTTCGAGGCCTTCGATGTCCTCGACCTCTCCCTGGGTGCCATGACCGGCATGGTTTCTGACCTGACCCCCAACACCGCACGCATGGCGGCCGCCGCCGGCGAAGGCTTCTCGACGGCCACTGACCTTGCCGACTGGTTGGTGCGCACCCTCGACATGCCCTTCCGCGACGCTCACCACATCACCGGGGCGGCGGTGAAGCGGGCCGAGCAGTTGGGCTGCGATCTGGCGGATCTGCCCCTTGAGGACATGAAGGCCCTGGACCCGCGCATCGGCTCTGGCGTTTATGACGTGCTCACCCCGGCCGCATCCGTGGCCAGCCGCAAAAGCTATGGCGGTGCTGCCCCCGACCAGGCTCGCGCCCAGGTCGCCCGCTGGAAGGACCTGCTGAAATGACCCTTCGCCCCCCGCTCCTCCTGGCCTTGGCCAGTGCCCTCGTTCTCAGCGCCTGCGGCAAGGCCGGGGCCCTGGATCGTCCGCCGCCCCTTTGGGGCGATCCGGCCACTGGCGAGGTGGTGGCTCCACGTCCCTCGGCCAGCAAGCCTGTGGACACGATCGATCCCCGCACCCGGGCGACCAATCCTGCGCCGTCGCGCACCCTGCCCATCGACGGCACCTCCTCCAATCCCAGTGCGTCGGGCCCGCAAGGCGCCCTGCCCGACCCCTACGCCAATCCCCGATGAACCATTTCGAGCTTCGGGACGGTGAGCTCTCCTGCGAGGACGTCCCCCTGGCGGCCATCGCCGAGGCCGTCGGCACGCCGGTCTATATCTATTCTACCGCCACCTTTGAGCGGCACTATACGGTCCTGCGGGACGCTCTGGAGGCCGAAGGGGTCCGCGATCCGCTGATTGCCTTTGCAGTGAAGGCCAACTCCAATCTGGCCGTGCTCAGAACCCTGGCGCAGCTGGGTGCCGGTGCCGACACGGTGTCCGAAGGCGAGATCCGCCGGGCCCTGGCCGCCGGCGTTCCCCCGGAGCGCATTGTCTTCTCCGGGGTCGGCAAGACCCGGACCGAGATCGCCTTCGCCCTGTCGGTCGGGGTCTGCGAGATCAATGTCGAGTCCGAGCCCGAGATGATCGCCATCGCCCAGGTGGCCGAAAGCCTTGGGCGGCGCGCCACCATTGCTTTCCGGGTCAATCCGGACGTGGCGGCCGGGGGCCACGCCAAGATCGCCACAGGTAAGTCGGAGAACAAGTTTGGCGTCTCCTTCGCCGAGGCCGAGCGGCTTTATGCCAACGCCACCAACAACGCCTGGCTGAAGCCGGTGGGCGTGGCCTGCCATATCGGCAGCCAGATCACCGACCTCGCCCCTATGGCCGAAGCCTTCAGCAAGATGGCCGGGCTTGTGCGGCGGTTGAAGGGCGAGGGGCTGGAAGTGGAGCGGCTCGACCTGGGGGGCGGCCTGGGCGTGCCCTATTTCAACCAGCCCGAACCGCCGTCGCCATCCGAATATGCCAAGGTCGTGGCTGAGGCGACCCGAGGCCTGGATGTCACCCTGGCCTTCGAACCTGGCCGCGTGATCGCCGCCAATGCCGGGGTTCTGCTGGCCAAGGTGCTGCACATTCATGAGCGACCAGAGGGTCGACGTTTCCTCGTGCTGGACGCGGCCATGAACGACCTTCTGCGCCCGGCCATGTACGACGCTTATCACGACATCCGCGCGGTCAGTCCCCGGCAAGGACCTGTGCGTCCCTATGACGTGGTCGGTCCAGTCTGTGAGACCGGCGACACCTTCACCCGCGATCGTGACCTGCCAGCCTTCGAAGCGGGGGATCTGGTGGCCTTCATGAGCGCCGGCGCCTATGGGGCCTCCATGGCCAGTGAGTACAACAGTCGCCCCCTGGTGCCTGAGGTGCTGGTCAAGGGCAGCGAATTTGCCGTGGTCCGCCCGCGTCCGACCTATGAGGAAATGCTGGCCCGGGAAACCACCGCCCCCTGGCTCTGAGGTCCAGACTGTCCCGCAAGGCCTTCCAAACCATCCCTGCAAAAGAATAATGCGAATCATTATCATTTGCTATTGACCCCGCATCCTGGCCTTGTTTAGACGCTCCCTCACAATCTGAGGGATGACATGTTGAAACAGGCTCACCTGTGCGCGGCCGCGCTCGCTCCACTCATTCTGGCCTGCCCTGCGGCCGCCCAGACGGTCCAGACCGGACCGGAAGATGGCCATGAGGTCGGTGAAATCGTGGTGGTGGGGGCCCTGACAGACGTGGTCGTGTCCCGTCCTGAGCTGCAAAGCACCCAGGCCAACGATCTGCAGGATATCTTCCGCCGCACCCCGTCGGTCGCCGTGGGGGGTTCTATCGGCCTGGCCCAGAAGATCTATGTGCGGGGTCTTGAGGACTCGCTTCTCAACATCACGGTGGACGGCGCGCCCCAGGGCGGCACGCTCTTTCACCACATTGGCCGGGTCTCCATCGAACCTGAACTGCTGGAGACCGTCGAGCTTCAGACCGGCGCTGGCGAGGCCACCTCTGGTTTTGGGGCCATCGGCGGGGCCATCCGCTTCCGCACCCGCGATCCGGTAAGCCTGCTGGACCATGACCAGCGGTTCGGCGCCATCGCCAAGGCCGGCTGGTTCTCCAATGACGGTCAGAAGTTCAGCCTGACGGGCTATGGCCGATTGACCGGCGATGTCGGGGTGATGGCGTCCTTCGTCCAGGTCGACCGCGAGGCCATGCAGGACGGCGACGGGGTTGAGATGCGGGGAACCGCAGCCGAACAGCAATTGGGCTTCATCAAGATCGGCGGCGAGCTCGGAGGCGGTCATCGCTTCGCAGTCAGCTACGAGCAGCGCGAGGAGACCGGGGCCTTCGGCCAGCGGCCAAACTGGCCGGTCCGGGCCAATGACCGGCTGTTTCCAGCCGAGGCCGAGCGTCGGACAGCCGTAGCCAACTATGGTTTTGCCTCGGGCCAGGGCTGGGACCTGGAGGCCACCGGCTACCTGACCCGCACCGACTTCAAACAAGATCGCTTCGATCGCTGGGGGCTCTACGGGGCCGAGATCGAGTCCCGGGGTTTGGACCTGCGCGGCAGATTCGCGCTGGGCGATCACCGCCTGACCGCCGGCGTCGAGCACCGCCGTGATACGGTCATAAGCCAGTATCTCGGGAACATCGCCCAATGGGGCCCATGGACCTGGAACCCGGCCGTCAGCCGGTTTGAGGAAAGGGGCCAGCTGACGGGATTCTACGCCCAGAACCTGTGGCGCCCCTCAGGGGCCCTGACCGTCAGCTTCGGCGCGCGTTATGACGACTATGAGCTGGAGCAGCAGACCTATGGCGGGCGCACAGCCAGTAACGGTTTCAGTTTCAATGCCGGTCTGAACTACGAGGTCCTCGACGGACTGACCCTGAATATCGGCTATGCCGAGGCCTTCCGGGGCAAGGAGATCGGCGACGCCTTCACCCTGGAAAGCCGTCCCGGCCGGATTTCCCTGGCACCGGGACTGCAGCCGGAAACCGTCGGCAATTTCGAGGTTGGTCTGGCCTGGACCCATGAGGGTTGGACGGCCTCGGCGGTCTATTTCGACATGACCATAGACGATGTGATCCTCGACCAGCTCGGCGCGGGGCCCGCCCCCCAGGCTTCGACCTATTACGAGAACGTCGGGCGCTACGAGTCGGACGGCGTGGAACTTCGAGTGGGCTATGCCAACGGCCCCTGGACCCTGGACGCCTATTACAACAGCTACGACGCCCTGCTGAACGGACGCCAGATCGAAGGCTATGAGGAAATCGCCCTGGGCAACTCCATGGGCGACAGCATCAACCTGACCGCCAGCTTCGACCCCTCCGATCGGCTGGGTTTCCAGGCCAGCCTGACCCGCTACAGCGATCTCAATGACATCGAGGTCCTCTATCGGGAGGTCCAGCTGGGCTATATCGCCAAGACCCAGCGGGTGGATAAGCCGGGCTATGCTGTCGTTGATCTGTTCGCCCGCTGGGTTCCCTTCGAGGACCGGAACATCGAACTCCTGGGGGCGATCTATAACCTCTTTGACGAGACCTATCGCGCCCACGCCAGCGTCGCCGATTACAGCGCCATCCCGGGATATGAGATCGTCCGGGGTTTGAATGAAGCCGGTCGCAATGTGAGGCTTACCGCCTCCTATCGCTTCTGATGAAGGCGAGCCGGCGGGCGCTTCGGCTGTGGCATCGGTGGTTTGGTCTGGCGGCCGGGCTCTGGATTCTGCTGCTGGCGGTCACCGGCTCGGCCATCACCTATTATGACGAGCTCGACACCGTACTGAATGGTGAACTTCGACGCGTGGCGGCGGTGGGAACACCGGTAGAGGCTCCGGTCACCACAGCTCTGGCCGGAGCCGGGGCGATGCTTCCAGGCTTTCAAGCCCGTCATATTGACCTGCCCGACCATCCCCAGGAGACCCTCTGGCTGATCGGCTCGGCCGTGGTCGATGGGCAGCCGACCGGGGTCCAGGTCTTTGCCCATCCGCAGACCGGAGCGGTGGTGGGCTGGCGCAGGAGCGGTGTCTGGTCCCTGGATCGCCGCTACCTGCCCGACCTGCTCTATGGCCTGCATGTAGACCTGCTGGTCGCCCCTTGGGTGACGACGGTGTTCGGTTTCATCAGCCTGCTCTGGCTGATCGACCACGGACTGGCCCTGGCCCTGGCGGTGCCCAAGCTCGCTCTTTGGCGCGACGCCCTCGGCGTGAAAGGCCGGCCGGGCAGCCTGCGCCGGCTGTTCGACTGGCACCGGGCACCTGGGCTTTGGGCCTGGCCGGTGACCTTTGTGCTGGCGCTCACCGGCGTAACCCTGGCCTGGCCCGACCTCAGCCGTGACGCCGTGCGGTCCTTGGCACCCGTTTCTGAACGCCTGGAGTTCAGCCTGCCAGACCGCACCGTCGAGGCCACCTTGTCCATCGATCAGGCCATGGCCAGGGTGGCGCCGGCCGATCAGATCGACAGCCTGCGGCCCCTACCCGACAAGGGGGTCTACGCTATCCGGACCTTCGATCCCCGCGACCTGGACGATCAGGGCCGTCAGTGGACCTATATGGACATGGAAACCGGAGCGGTCATCGGGCGACGGCATGATCTTGGCGAGGGACCGGGAGACGCCTTTTTTGCCTGGCAGTACCCGCTGCACTCGGGCCAGGCCTTTGGCGAGTTTGGCAGGGCCCTGGTCTTCCTGGGCGGTCTGGTCACCGCCGCCCTATCGGTTACAGGACTGATGCTCTGGCTCAGGCGCGGGAGGCCCTTGGCCCGCTGACGTCCAGAGTCAGTCCATGGCCCCGACATAGGGCAGGCCCCGGTACTGACCGGCTGAATCCATACCATAGCCGACCAGAAAACGCGGCGGGGCGGTCCAGGCGACGAAGTCCGGCTCGATGGCCCTGGGTGTCGGCCAGGGCTTGGTAGCGAAGACGCAGGTCAACACCTCTGAGGCACCAGAATCCCGGACCAGACGGGCGGCTTCACTCAGGGACAGACCGGTGTCGATCACATCATCGATGATTAAAGCCCGGCGACCCTCCAGCGGACGCTGAAGATCGGCGCGGACCTCACACCGGCCAAGGCTGGCCCTGGCGTCCCCGTAGGAGGCCAGCCACAGGGCGTCGAAACGGACATGACGGCCCGCCCGAGCCAGGGCGCGGGTCAGGTCGGCGCAGAACCACAGCCCGCCGGTCAGCAGACAGATGGCGACGGTGTCGTCGTCGATGCGGGGGGCAATATCCTGGGCCAGGGCCTCGACCCGCCGGGCAACCTCGGCTTCATCCAGTAGAACTGCGATGACCGGGTCACTCATCCAGCGGCGCCTCTGTGGGGGGTTCCGCCAGCGGCACAGCCTCCCGTACCGGTGGCCGGGCAACTTCGGGGGGACTGGCGTCTGCGGCCCCGCGCAGGTCAAGGGTCTCAGCCGGTGCCTTCGGGGCCTCTGCGGCGGCCTTAAGCTCCGCAAAGGTGATTTCCAGGTCCGCAGCCGACCCCGGAGGATCGATCAGGGCGATGGCGAAGTGGCGCGTTTCGCCGGGCGGGATCACCGGATCGGCGGCACGGGCGATCTTGGTGGCCACGGCGGCACCGCTCTTGTCCAGCAGGCGAATCTGCAGCGGCGGGGCAGTGATCGTGCGATCCTCGACATTGCGAATCATGCCCGAAATGGACAGGGCCGCGTGACCATCCTGAAGGGCGGGCTCGAACGCTACGCCTTCTATGGCCAGGCCAACACTGTTCACAGGCAGGCCAACGCTGGCAAAGGCGCCCGCCGCGCTGGGCCACAGGCGCACCACATCGACCCGGAACACGACGGCGATCACCAGCATCAGGGCCAGGGCCGCCGACATGCCGGCCCAGACGACGCCCGTGGCGGCTGCCTCGCGCAGGCGGCGCGAATCATCAGCCTTGGCCCTGAAGGCGCGAGGCAGGGCTTCGCCGGCCCGGCCAGTGGGCTCGGCCTCCTGGGCGGGGGCAACATCGAGTGTGGGTTGATCGACCGACACAAGGGGGGTATCGGCGAGCGGAGGGCTCGCCACCGGGGGTTCCGGTTCGGCCGGCTCCTCGCGGCGGGCCGTCCACCGGTTTCCACAGCTCGCGCACTTCACGACGCGCCCTTGTTCAGGGATCTTTGCGTCGTCCACGAAATAGCTGGTGGAGCAGTCTGGACAGGTCAGTATCATGGCCGCTGTATCGGACCCTCCAGCCCACCGTATCGAGGTCGCCGATTCCGGTCTCCATGTCCAGAAACCTGAACGCCGCAGAGCCGACCGAAGCCTGGGACGCCGTCGTGCGTTTCGACGACGTGTCCATGCGCTACGGGCGCGAACCTGAGACGCTTAAAGACCTTACCTTCTCCTTGCCTCAAGGGTCTTTCCATTTCGTCACCGGCCCATCGGGTGCGGGCAAGACCTCGCTGCTGAAGCTGATCTATCTGGCCGCCCAGCCCTCAAAGGGTCTGCTGCACCTTTTTGGCCAGGACGTGGCGAAGGCCCCGGCCGATGTGCGCCCCTTTTTGCGCCGGCGGATCGGCGTGGTGTTTCAGGAGTTTCGCCTGCTCGATCATTTGAGCGCCTTCGACAACGCAGCGGTGCCGCTGCGAATCGCCGGGCAGAAACCCGACACTTACCGCCAGGATGTGGCCGAGCTTCTCACCTGGGTTGGCCTGAAGGACAGGATGCACGTCCTGCCCCCGACCCTGGCCGGCGGCGAGAAGCAGCGGCTGGCCATCGCCCGCGCCGTCGTCGGTCGCCCCGACATCCTGCTCGCCGATGAACCCACGGGGAATGTGGATCACGAGATGGGCTTGCGTATCCTGCGCCTGTTCCTGGAACTCAACCGGCTGGGCACCACAGTTCTGATCGCAACCCACGACCAGGACCTGGTGGCCCGTTCGGGTATGCCTGTTCTGCATCTGGAGGACGGGCGACTGACCCATATGGGACCGTTTTCACCCGGAGGAAGGTCATGAGTCGCCGTCGGGGAAGCGGGCCCCTCGACGTAGATCGCTGGCGCCCCGCGCCCTTTCTGCCAGTGCGCGACACCCGAGACAGCGCCTTGGTGTTTGTGGTGGCCGTGCTCTGCTTTCTGGCCTGCCTGACCGCGCTTGGGGTGATCGCCTCTGACCGGGCGGCCCGGGGATGGTCCCAGCAATTGAGCGGCGAAATGACTGTGATCGTTCGTCCCAAGGCCAATGAAACCCCTGACTCCGCCGCCGCCCGTACCGCCGAGACCTTGGCCGGGGTAGCGGGCGTCGCAGAAGCCAGAGCCCTGGAGCGGGAAAAGGCCGAGGCCCTGATCACCCCCTGGCTGGGGGACGCCGTCGATCTCGCCGACCTGCCCGTGCCGCGCCTGGTGGCGGTGGTCCTTGACCGGGACGCGCCGGCAACGGCCGAGAGTCTCAGGCGGGCCTTGCAGGCCAGGGGCCTGGACGCCGTGGTGGACGACCACACCACCTGGCTGGCCGACATTCAGCGGGGCGCGGCCATCGCCCGTTGGGTGGGACTGGGTGTCTTTCTGTTGATCGCCTCGGCAGCAGCGGCCGTGGTCGCCTTTGCGACCCGCGCAGGCCTCGCCGCCCGGCGCGAGGTGGTGGAACTGTTACACCTGACAGGCGCCGAAGATGTCTTCATCGCCCGCCTGTTCCAGGTCCGGTTCGCTCAGATGGCTGCCGGTGCCGGGCTGGTGGGTGCCGGCACAGCCGCCGCCCTTGGTGCAGCTATGCGGTTGGGCGGCGGTGGCCAAGGCCTGACCCCGGTTCTGCCGGTCGCTTGGAGTGATCTGCTGGCTGTTCTACCCTGTCCCCTGGCGGCGGCTCTGGTGGCGGCAGTGGCGGCGCGGATGACCGCCGCCAGCCTGATTCGCGAGCTGTCCTGAACGGGGGCCCCATGAAAACGCTCGCCCTGATCCTAGTCGCCGCCCTCATCTGGGCCGCTGGCCTGCTGGCCTTCGCCACCCGGGTGGAGCACTCGACTCCAGCTACGAATCCCCAGGTGGCCGATGGAATCGTCGCCCTGACGGGGGCCGGCTCCAGCGAGCGGATCGCGGCTGGCATCAAGCTGCTGGAAGCTGGCAAGGCCGACCGGATGCTGGTCTCCGGGGTCAATCGAGAGGTTAGCCGGGCCGATATCCGGCAGTTGAGCCGAGCGGCCCAGCGGCTCTATGACTGCTGCGTCGATCTGGGCTTCGAAGCGGCCGATACCTTTGGCAACGCTCAGGAGACGGCGGGCTGGGTGAGGGCCCGACGCTATGACAGCCTGATTGTGGTCACCGCCGACTACCATATGCCTCGCGCGATGCTGGAGCTCGGCTCAGCCCTGCCTGGCATCACCCTGCAGGCTCATCCCGTGGCCACGCCGGGTCTCGACGCTCGCCGCTGGTGGCGGACCCCCAGCGGCACCCGGCTTATGGTGACCGAGTATTCCAAGTATCTGGCCATTCTCGGCCGGGAACTGATCCTTGGCCTGGGGCCCAAGGACGAGGCACCGTCCGAGCCTGCGCCGCAGGGCCGTTGAGCTTTCAATCGCAAGCGACGAACCTGGGACCAAAGAAAATGCAAGCCAGGACCCTACAAGAAAGAGGTTCGCCGTGACGGCCGTGCGCTCCCTGCTCTTTGTGGCGATCTTCTATCTGTGGTCGGCCAGCGTGGCGATCCTGATCACCCCCCTGCTCTTGGGACCCAGAGTCTGGATTCTGCGGGCGCTGGATTTCTGGAGCCGCGGCGTCATCGCCCTGCTCGGTATCTGCGACATCCGGATCGAAGTCCGTGGGCTGGAGCATGTGCCCAAGGGCAAGGCCCTGGTGGCCCCAAAGCATCAGTGCATGTTCGATGTGTTCGCCCAGTTCGCGTGGCTGCCAGACTCCTGCTTCGTCCTGAAAAAGGAGCTGATGTGGATCCCGTTCTTCGGCTGGTACGCTCAGAAGGCGCGCATGATCGTCGTCGACCGCGAGGCCCAGGCTGCAGCCTTGAAGAAGCTGGTGCGCGATACCGAAGACCGCCTGAAGGAAGACCGGCAGCTGGTGATCTTTCCCGAAGGCACCCGGGGGGTGCCGGGTGTCCGCGGAAGCTACAAGCCCGGCATCGCGGCCCTATATCGGGAGCTGAACCTGCCGGTGCACCCCGTGGCCACCAATTCCGGGGTTCACTGGCCCAAGCATGGCTTCCTGCGGAAACCGGGCGTCATCGTCTTTGAATATCTGGAGCCCATTCCGCCCGGTCTCAAGCGCGCCGAGTTCATGCGCACCCTGGAAGAGCGTATCGAGACAGCCTCCATGAAGCTGCTCGAGCTTTAGGTCGGCGAGCCCAGGGCCTGACGCTCCACCCGAACCAACAGGTCCTCCATGGCGCGATCACGCACGCCAGCCTCACGCAGATGGCCCACAAGATCGCGGAGATAGTCCTCATTAGGACCTGACAGACCCACCGCACCGGTGATCAGCTCGGCCTGTCGTTCCAGGGACAGGGCACCCGCCCACTGTGGATGGCTGACATCGGAGAGAAAAACCAAGCTCTCCACCCGCCGGCCGTCGGTCAGGCGCACGGTCCGCCTGGCCTCCACATAGGTCTCGGTGGGCTGCTCGCGCTCCATGAGATAGGCATAGACCTCCGGCCAGTCGGCCTCGGCCACGAGGTAGGCTGTCCCGCGCACGGCGCCGCCGGGCGCGAGGCCCAGCACCAGGCCCGGCCGCTCATAGGTGCCCCGGTGATGGACCGAATAGATGCAGAAGGCCCGGCGGCGCCCGTGTAGAATGGCGCTCGAACGCTCGACATAGCTGAAACCCGGCCGCCACATGAGCGACCCATAGCCAAACACCCAAGCCCCGTTGCCGCCCGCCATGCCCGATCCGTCAGAAGAAAAGTCTGCAAAGCCGTCCATGTCTGTGCCCGATACGACGCCCGCTCGCAAACCCCGCCGGCTAGGCCTGATCCTGCCCTTCGCCTTCCTGTTCCTGGCGATGATCGTCTGGAGCGGCTTCTGGTTCTGGACCCGCATCCAGACCGGCGAGCGGATGGACGCCGCCGCCGAGACCCTTCGCAGCGCCGGCTATGAGGTCAGCTGGGAAACCCGCAGCATCGGTGGCTATCCCTTCCGCCTGAACGTCACCCTCACCGATGCGGTGATCCGGGAGCCGTCAGGCTGGGCGCTCGCCACCCCACGCCTGAAGTCGGAAGCCTACATGCATGGGCTCGGCCGCTGGATTTTCGCCACGCCCGACGGCCTGACGTTCACAAGGCCACAGTCTGGATCAGTGCAGGTGACCGGCCGGCTGATCCGCGCCAGCCTGGGGGATGTGAACCGCAAGCCCCCACGTTTCGACTTCGAGGGTGCCGATCTGACCTTCACCCCTACGCCGGGGGCTCAGCCGTTTGCCCTGTCTAAAGCCGAGAAGGTGGCCTTCCACCTGCGACCGGGACCTGAGGATCAGGGGGCCATGTTCCTGGAGGTGTCGAAGGGCGAGGCGCAGATGTCGGGCCTGTTCGCCCGCATCGCCCAGGACGGCAACATTGATATCAAGTGGGACACCCTGCTCACCGAAATGAGCGCCTTTGAGGGAGACGACTGGCCCTCGGCGGTACGCAATTGGAGCCGGGCCGGCGGCATGGCCCAGGTCCGCGAGGCTGGGCTCACAGCGGGCGAAGCCGTGATCGGCGTCAATCGCGGCCAGCTGTTCGTCGGGCCTGACGGACGGCTGAGGGGAACCCTTGATGTGACCTTGCGCCAGGCGCCCGAAGCCCTGGAGGCCCTGGGTGCCGGCGGAGTATTGCCCCCGGAAACCGCTGACACCGCCGCCGCCGTCACCGCAGCCCGACAGGGTGCCGACAATGTGGCCCAGGCCGCCATCACCTTCCAGGCTGGCCAGACGACCCTGGGGCCGGTGGCGATCGGTCCGGCCCCCCGCGTCTACTGAGGCTGATGGTATCGTCTGCAACTTTCTTGCGCGGGGCGGCCCTATTGCGCCTCCCCGCGCAATGACTTAGGTCGCGGCATTGGTTCCGGGAATAGAAATGGCCGACCCCCAGCAAGCTGCGCCCCCGCCCTCGCCGATCACAGCGGCCCCGGTGCCCTTGCCGCTGGAGGCTGTCCGCGCGCGGATCGACGAGATCGATGCGGGCCTGCTGGCCCTGCTGGATGAGCGCACAGCCCTGGGCAAGCAGGTGGCCGCCGCCAAGGCCGCCGCCGGCCAGGCCGACCGCTTTGGCCTGCGCCCGGGCCGGGAGACAGAGATCCTGCGCCGGCTGCTGGCCATGCCGCGCACGGGGGCCAGCGACGCCCTGGTGATCCGAATCTGGCGCGAGCTGATGGGCCAGAGCCTGGCTTTGCAGGGCCCCTTCAATCTCACGGTCTGGGGGGGTCCGACGCCTGCCAGGGCGCTGGAGCTTGCCCGCCTGCGGTTCGGTGCCGCGCCGGCCTTGAGGATGGCCGCCAAGCCGGAAGATACCCTCGCCGCCGCCAAGCTGAAGGGCGGGGTGGGCGTGGCCATGCTGACAGGCGAAAGCGCCTGGTGGGGCCGCCTGCTGGCCGAGCCGAAGCTGAAAGTCTTTGCCGTCCTGCCCTGCCTCAACGCCTGGGGACCGCCCTCGGCACTGGCCTTCGCCGAGGTGGATGTGGAGCCCACCGGCGCCGATGTCACCCTTTGGGTCACGGACGCCCCCGGCCCTGTCGCCCGCACGACAGAGGTCCTCAGCCGCGATGGGGTCGCCGCCGAACTGCTCAGCGAGGCTGGCGGACTGCGGCTCTTCACCCTCGCGGGCTACTATCAGGCCGATGATGAGCGCCTGGCCCGGGCACCCGGGCGCCTCAGCGGCGTCATCGGGGCTGCACCGGAACCGTTCGACGTGTAAGAGCCAGGGCCTGATACGTCCAAACCCAGGCCCGCCCATGTCCCAGTCCCCCGATCGCGCCGCCGCCGACCGTCCGGTTCCCAAGCCGGGCATCCTCGACATATCGGCTTACGTTCCCGGCAAGGCCAAGGTCGACGGGATCGCCCATCCGCTGAAACTATCGGCCAATGAGAACATCCTGGGCTGCAGCCCGCAGGCCAAGGCCGCCTATGTGGCGGCGATCGATCAGCTGCACATCTATCCCGACAGCCGCGCCACCCCCCTGCGCCAGGCTATCGCCGCAGAGTTCCGCCTGGAGCCCGAGCAACTGATCTTCGGCTGCGGCTCCGACGAGATCTTCCACATGCTCTGCCAGGTCTATCTTGAGCCCGGCGACAACATCGTTCAGGGCCAGTACGCCTTCGGGGCCTACGCCATCGGAGCACGGGCCTGTCAGGCGGAGGTGCTCAGCGCGCCCGAGCCTGACTACCGGGTCGAGGTCGATGGCCTGCTGGAGCTGGTCAATGACCGCACGCGGCTGGTGTTCATCGCCAACCCCGGCAACCCCACCGGCACCTATATCGGCGGCGAGGAAATCCGTCGCCTGCATGCGGCCCTGCCCAAGAGCGTTGTCCTGGTGCTCGACGGTGCCTATGCCGAGTTCGTCGATGATCCGGCGTTTGAGGACGGGACTGACCTCGCCCGGACCAGCGACAATGTCATTGTCACCCGCACCTTCTCCAAGCTGCACGGCCTGGCGACCCTGCGGGTGGGCTGGGCCTATGGACCGGCCGAGATGATCAGCGCGCTCGACCGCATCCGCCAGCCGTTCAACACCTCCATTCCTGGGCAGCTCGCTGCGGTGGAGGCCCTGGCCGACAAGGACTTCCAGAAGGCCTCCCTGGACCTGCTGGCACAATGGCGGCCCTGGCTTGCCCAGCAGCTGGGGGGGCTTGGCCTCTCGCCGGTGCCCAGCGCCACCAACTTTGTCCTGGTGGGCTTCCCGACCAGCGGACCCAAGACCGCCCAGGCCGCTGAGGCCTATCTGGCCAGTCGCGGCCTGATCGTCCGCGGTGTCGGCGGCTATGGCCTGCCCCACCACCTGCGTATGACCATCGGGCTCGAGGCGCACAATCGCGCCGTGGTCGAGGCGCTCGCCGACTTCATGCAGGCGCACTGATGGCCGAACCCGTTTTCGCCCGCCTGGCCATCATCGGCTGCGGCCTGATTGGTTCCTCCCTGGCCAGGGGTGCCAGGGCCTCAGGTGCCGTCGGACAGATCGTCATCCATGACGCCAGCGCCTTTGCCCGCGCCCGGATCAGTGAGCTGGGCCTGGCCGATGAGGTGGCCCTCAGCGCCGAAGACGCCGTAAAGGGCGCCGACCTGATCATCTTCGCCACGCCGGTGCGCGCCATCGGCGAGGCAGCGGCGGCCTGCGCCCACGCCATCTCGCCCGGTGCCATCGTCAGCGATGTGGGCTCGGTCAAGGCCGCCGTCAGCGAAGCCCTGGCCGCAGCCCTGCCTGACACCGTCCATATCGTGCCGGGCCACCCCATCGCCGGCACCGAGCAATCGGGCCCAGACGCCGGCTTTGCCGAGCTGTTCCATCAGCGCTGGGTGATCCTGACCCCCCAGGCCCGGGAGGACGAAGCCTATCTGGCCGCCGTCCAGCGCCTGTCAGACTTCTGGACGGCGCTCGGTGCCCAGGTCGAACAGATGGACGACAAGCACCACGACCTGGTTCTGGCCGTCACCAGCCACCTGCCCCACCTGATCGCCTACAACATCGTCGGCACGGCCGCCGACATGGAGGAGGTCACCCGGGCCGAGGTGATGAAGTACTCCGCCGGGGGTTTTCGCGACTTCACCCGTATTGCCGCGTCGGACCCCACCATGTGGCGGGACATCTTCCTGACTAATAAGGACGCCGTGCTGGAAGTCCTGGGCCGCTTCACCGAGGACTTGCAGGCCCTGTCCCGGGCTATCCGCTGGGGCGAGGGCGACAAGCTGTTCGAGCTGTTCAGTCGTACCCGGGAAATTCGCCGGGGCGTCATCGAGGCCGGCCAGGAAAGTGCTGAGCCCGACTTCGGACGGAAGCGGGGCGGCTGATGAACGGGATGGCCTGGCTCGCCATCGCCATCGTCGCTGAGGTGATCGCCACCACAGCGCTGAAGGCCTCGGACGGCTTTCGCAATGTGGCGCCCTCGGTGATCACCACCATCGGCTACGGCATCGCCTTCTGGTGCATGTCCCAGGCCATGCGCACCGTGCCGGTGGGGATTGTTTATGCCCTTTGGTCGGGGGTCGGCATCGTGCTGATTACCTCCATCGCCTGGATCCTCTACCGCCAGCAGATCGACACCGCCGGCCTCATCGGCATCGGCCTGATCCTGGCCGGCGTGGTGGTGATTCAGGTGTTCTCAAAGACTACGGCCTAGGGCGGCTCAGCCCGGGATACCGTCAGAGGTTTCAGCTGTCGGTTTTCAAGAACTCAGCCGTCGCCTCGATGGCTTCCACCAGGCCCATGCGCTGGATTTCCACCCCCGGCGGCAGGCTGGAGAACAGGCGGGTGGGAGCGGCCGCATCGAGCATGACGAAGACGCCCTTGTCGTCGGCCCGGCGGATCAGGCGGCCAAACGCCTGGGCGATGCGGCCCCGGGCGATGGAGTCGTCATAGCCCTTGCCGCCGAAGCGGACCCGGCGGGCCTTGTGCAGGATGTCGGGGCGCGGCCACGGCACCCGGTCGAAGACCAGCAGGCGCAGGGACCGACCCGGCACGTCCACCCCATCCCGGACAGCGTCGGTGCCCAGCAGGCAGGCGTCCTCCTCAGCCCGGAAGATGTCCACCAGGGCGCCGACCTCCAGCGCGTCCACATGCTGGGCGTAAAGGGCCAGGCCCTTGTCAGCCAGGGGACCTGCGATGCGCTCATGCACCGCGCGCAGGCGACGGATGGCAGTGAACAGGCCAAGGCCGCCGCCGCCCGCCGCCAGGAACAGCTCGCGCATGGCCGCGGCCACCTGGCGGGGATCATCCTTGCCCACGTCGGTGACCACGAAGGCCCGCGCATTGGCGGCGTAGTCAAAGGGTGAGGCCAGCTTCAGGGTCTTGGGCCGGTCGGGCAGCCGCGCTGCACCGGTGCGCATCTCAGCGAGCGCGAAGGGATCATCGAGACCGGGATCGGCCAGGGTGGCGCTGGTGACCAGCACCCCGTGGGCCGGGGCGATGACGGCATTGGTCAGGGGCTCGGTGGGATCAACCCAGTGCCTTCGGCAGGCGGCATCCACCACCCGTCCATAGAGGAAGGTGGCGTCAAACCAGTCGACGAAGTCCGGATCGTCGTCGGCGTCCTCGTCGATGGCCCGCAGCATCGAGCGCCAGGCCGGCAGGGTCATCCGCGCCCGACGGTCTAGCCCTCGCAGCGCCCCTTCGATCCGCGCCCGCTCACTGGGCCCCAGCGTCGCGGCCTCGGCGTCCAGCAGATCCTCCAGGTGGCGGGCCAGGGCCAGCAGGGGCGCTTCGATGCGGGCCAGAGCCGCCGCCGCCTCCCGGGCGGTGTCGCGCACCAGGTCCAGAGCCGGACGGGCGGCGCACTCCATGCCCACCTCGGAAGGCGCGGCCCGGGCGCGCAGCTGTTCCAGCACCGCCACCAGGAAGGCCTCGATGGCGCCGATGGGGTTCACCTCGCCGGTGGCCGGCGCAATGCGGCCTGACCAGCCCTCACCCGGCAGGGCAGCCGCAGCGTTCAGGGCGGCGAGCAAGGCGCGCTTGGCCTCCTCAGCATCCCCCAGCACGTCCATCAGCCGGGTCTCCAGCCCCCGTCCCCGCCGGCCCCGGCCCTCCGGCCCCCGCAGCCAGCGGCGCAGTTCGGCGGCCTCGGCGCCGGAGATGGCGGCGGAAAAGGCGCTGTCGGCAGCCTCGAAAAGGTGGTGGCCCTCATCGAACACCAGACGCTTCAGGTGCGCCGTCTCGCTGTCAGCCTTGGAGCCGCGGGCGGCGCGGGCCCCGTCGAACGCCGCCTGGGTCAGAACCAACGCATGGTTGGCGATCACCAGGTCGGCGCGGCGTGAGCCGCGGATGGCCTTTTCCACAAAGCAGGTCCGGTAGTGCTGGCAACCGGCGTGGACGCACTCGCCCCGGCGGTCCACCAGATTGGCGGCCGAGGCCTGTATCGGCGTGGGCAGGCCAAACAGGGTCGGCAGCCAGGCGGGGAAGTCGCCCCCGGTCATGTCCCCGTCCCGGGTCGCCCGGGCCCAGCGGGCAGCCAGGGTCAGGCCCACCAGGTCGCCATTGCCCAGCTGGGCGGCGTTGACCGCGTCCTGCAGGTTCAGAAGGCAGAGATAGTTCTCCCGACCTTTTCGGACCACCGCCTTGCGGGCGCGGGTCTTTTCGTCGGGATAGATGGCGTGGCTCTCGCGCTCAATCTGCCGCTGCAGGGCGCGGGTATAGGTCGAAACCCAGACGGCTGGCCCATTGGCCTCGGCCCACAGGGAGGCGGGCGCAAGGTAGCCCATGGTCTTGCCGATGCCCGTGCCGGCCTCGGCCAGCATCATGCGCGGCTCGCCTTCCTTCTCCCGGGGCTGGAAGGCATAGGCGGCTTCGGACGCGAACTCCGCCTGGGCGGGACGGGCTTCGTCCAGACCTGCCCGGTGCAGCAGCTCGGCCAGCCGCTGGGCGGCCTCAGGTCCTGCAATGGGGCGGGAGCCGGCCTCGCCCGGCGGGGCCTGATCCTCCCACTCAGGAATTCGGCTCCAGACATCGAGGCCCGAACCGCGGAACGCATTGCCCACCGGCGCCGAGCGCAGGGCACCGATCACGGCGGCCCCCCAGGCCCAACCGCCCCGGGCCAGGGTCTCCGCCTGGGCCAGGGCCTCCTCCCGATTGGGCTGAGGGG
This sequence comes from Phenylobacterium sp., assembly GCF_022402485.1. Classification (GTDB taxonomy): domain Bacteria; phylum Pseudomonadota; class Alphaproteobacteria; order Caulobacterales; family Caulobacteraceae; genus Phenylobacterium. The sequence goes on from NZ_JAKRSA010000003.1 coordinate 23,484, forward strand.
TGCGGGCCAATTCCTCCAGCAGCAGCAGGCAGGCCTGGCGCAGGGCGCTGGCCTGGGCCGGTGCCCCCTTGGGTTCAGCCAGGCCCAGCGTCTGAGCCAGCCCTGCGGCCGAGGGGGCGCAGAAGGTCGCCGGCCGGACGAAGGCGAACAGCTCCAGGGCGTCAAAGATCCGCGGGCTGCGGGGCGGCGGCTGCAGGGCCAGCCGCCGAGCGGTCATGGCCGCGTGAGCCACCAAAACCGGCCCGCGCTCGAACAGATCCCGGGCGTCAGGGGCCCGCAAAGCCTCAGCCCGATCCGCATCGGCCGCCCCGGCGCGGGGGCCCGGCAGGACCACCAGGGCGGGTGCCAGATCAAGGGCGGGGGCGAGCGCGTTCACGGCTGCGACTCCTACCGGGATTTGGCGTGAAACGGAACGGGAACATGCTATGAGGCGGGTCTATGGCCGAAGACGCCGCCCTCTCCGCTGACCTGTTGCCGGCCGCCTTCGCCGACTGGTTCGCCGCGCGCGGCTGGGCACCACGATCTCACCAGCTTGAGATGGTCGCCCGCGCCCAGGCCGGCCGTGACGCCCTGCTGATTGCGCCCACCGGCGGAGGCAAGACCCTGGCTGGTTTTCTGCCCAGCCTGATCGAGCTGGCTGAGCGGCCGCCGGCCAACACGCCCCGGGGGGTCCATACCCTCTACATCTCGCCGCTGAAGGCCCTGGCGGTGGATGTGGAGCGCAATCTGGCCACGCCGATCCGTGAGATGGGCCTCTCCATAGTCGCAGAGTCCCGCACCGGCGATACCGGCGCGGCCCGGCGCCAGCGCCAGCGGGTCAAACCGCCGGACATCCTGTTGACCACGCCCGAACAGCTGGCCCTGTTCTGTGCCTGGGAAGGGGCCAGGGCCTATTTCGAGGACCTGTCCTGCATCATCCTCGATGAGATCCACACCCTGCATTCCACCAAGCGCGGCGACCTGCTGGCCCTGGATATCGCGCGACTGCAGACCTTCAGCCCTCACCTGCGCCGCGTGGGCCTGTCGGCGACGGTGGATGATCCCGACGTGATCCGTCGGTGGATGGGTTTTCATGCCGGCGAGGACGTCCCGCCGCCAGTCGATCTGGTGCTGGGCCCGGCCGGAGCGCCGCCCATCGTCGATGTGCTGCTGTCGGAAGGCCGGGTACCCTGGGCCGGCCACACCGCCCAGCACGCCATGGCCGAGGTCTATGAGGTCATCAAGACAGCCCGAACGGCGCTGGTGTTCGTCAATACCCGCTTTCAGGCCGAGTTCGCCTTCCAGGAGCTGTGGCGGCTGAACGAGGATGCCCTGCCCATCGCCCTGCACCACGGCTCGCTCGCCGCCGAGCAGCGCCGCAAGGTGGAGGCCGCCATGGCCCGAGGCGAGCTGCGGGCCGTGGTCTGCACCTCGACCCTGGATCTCGGCATCGACTGGGGAGACGTGGACCTGGTCATCCAGCTGGCCTCGCCCAAGGGCGCATCACGGATGGTGCAACGGATCGGCCGGGCCAATCATCGGATGGACGAGGCCAGCCGCGCCCTGTTCGTGCCCGCCAACCGCTTTGAGATGCTGGAGTGCCAAGCCGCCCGGGAGGCCATTGCCGAGAACCGCTTCGACGGGGATCCGCCCCGGGTTGGCGCCCTGGACATCCTGGCCCAGCACGTCATGGGCTGCGCCTGTTCGGAGCCCTTCGACGCCCTGGCCCTCTATGACGAGATCCGCAGCTGCGGCCCCTATCGAGCTTTGGCCTGGGAGGACTTCGAGCAGGTGGTCGACTTCGTCTCCACCGGCGGCTACGCGCTTCGCTCCTATGACCGGTACCGGCGGATCGTGAAGGGGCAAGACGGCCTGTGGCGGGCGCGCAATGCCGACACTATCCTGCGCCATCGCCTGAACGTCGGGGCCATCCTCTCACCGGCCATGCTCAGCGTCCGCATCGCTGGCCGTGGCGGCCGCGCCGGCCGCAAGATCGGCGAGGTGGAGGAAGGCTATCTGGAGGCCCTGGAGCCCGGGGACACCTTCGTTTTTGCCGGTCAGGTCTGGCGGCTGGTGGGGGTCACCGCCCTGGATGTTCTGGTGACGCCAGCCCCGGCCAGTGACCCCAAGCTGCCGTCCTGGGGCGGCTCGAAATTCGCCCTGTCCACCTTCCTCGCCAAGCGGGTGCGCGAGCTGATGTTCGACCAGAGCCATTGGTCGGTGCTGCCCGCCGATGTGCGCGAGTGGCTGGAACTGCAGCGGGACCGCTCCCTGATCCCCGCCGAAGACGAGATGCTGGTGGAGACTTTTCCCAGGGTAAAGCGCCACTTCATGGTCTGCTACCCCTTTGAAGGCCGCCTGGCACATACCACCCTGGCCATGCTGATGACGCGGCGGCTGGAGCGGATGGGGGCGGCGCCCTTAGGCTTTGTCTGCAACGACTATGCGCTGGCCGTCTGGTCCCTCAACCCCATGGACGGGGTCGATCTCGACGCCCTTTTTGACCAGGACATGCTCGGGGATGATCTGGAGGACTGGTTGGCCGAGAGCTACATGATGAAGCGCGCGTTCAAGGGCTGCGCCATCCTGGCCGGCCTGATCGAGCGGCGGTTCCCAGGGGCAGAGAAGTCAGGGCGGCAGGTCACCTTCTCGGCAGACCTTGTCTATGATGTGCTGCGCCGCCATCAGCCCGATCACCTGCTGTTGCGCTGCGCCCGGGAGGATGCGGCCACCGGGCTTATCGATGTGGCGCGGGTGGGCCATATGCTGGCCCGCATCCAAGGCAAGATTCGCCATGCGGCGCTCAATCATCTGTCCCCCTTTTCGGTCCCCATGCTGCTGGAGATCGGACGGGAACGGGTGGCTGGAGCCTCTGGCGAGATGATCCTGGCCGAGGCCGCCCAAGACCTGATTGCTGAAGCCAGCTCATGACCGCCCTGCCCCGCATACCTGCCCCCGCCCCCTATGCCTTCGCCCAAAGCCCCTGCGGCGGACTGGAGATGGAGATCGTTGGGGCGGCGCTGCGCATGCGCGTCTCGGGTGCCCTGTTCGACCTCGCCCATCAGGCCCTGATCGTCGCCGATCTGCATTTCGAGAAGGGCTCGGCCTATGGCATGCGGGGCCAGTTCCTGCCGCCCTATGACACCCGCGACACCCTCGACCGCCTGGAGGCCGAGGTGGCGGCCCTGTCGCCGCGCGTGCTGATTTTCCTGGGGGACAGCTTCCACGACGGTCGGGCTGAAGACCGGCTGGCGCCCGACGATGCGCAGCGGCTGGCGGCACTGGCCGCGGGCCGAACCCTGATCTGGCTGGTGGGCAACCATGACGCCGAAGGCCCCCGACGTCTGCCGGGCGAGGTGATCGACACCATGACCCTTGGCCCCCTGGTTCTGCGGCACGAGCCGGAACCTGGTGAACAGCCAGGGGAACTGTCGGGGCACCTGCACCCCTGCGCCCGGGTGAGCTCGGGGCGCGGAACTGTGCGGCGCCGCTGCTTCGCCACCGACGGAAGCCGGATGATCCTGCCGGCGTTCGGGGCCTATGCCGGGGGATTGAACCTGAAGGACGCGGCCTTTTCCGGCCTTTTCGCCCGCCCGCCGATGGCGGGCGCCCTGGGCCGCGACCGAGTGCACGCCATCGGCTGGCGCTCGCTGACCCGCGACTGAGATGGCCTTTAGCGCCTTCGGAAGACCACGGAGGCCAGCCAGCCAGAGGTCAGGGCGATGATCACCGAGACAATGCCGTAAAGCCAGGGCCGCTCGTGGGCGAACAGATAGAGCCAGCGCTCCAGCCCGGCCTTCTCCACCGTGATCGTCCTCGACCGTCGGGAGACGGGCTCCCCTTCCTGGAACAGGATGATCTCGGTCTGATACTCGCCAATGGGCGCAGAGGTGGGCAGGTCAATCTCGGCCCGGAACAGGCCCTTGTCGACAAACCGGACCCCGTCCTGGTCGGTGGCGTAGAGATCGGCCTTTTCCTTCAGACGGATCACCGCCCGACGCCATTCCAGATAGTCGCCCCCAAGGCGGCTGACCACCACATCCCGGACCCCATAGCGCGTCTCGATCCGCTCCTCCTCAGGGGCGTTCATGGGCAGGTGATCAATGCCCGCCCCCAGCCGCCGCAGGGTGGAGAAGCTGGCGATTTCGGTCAGGGGGCGCGAGGAAGCGGCCATGTAGAAGCCGGGGGCCCCCTCAAACACCACCGGTCGGGAGTTCACCCAAAGGCCGGCGACGCGCACCTTGCGCGCAATCCGGATGGGCTGGTCGGGTCCCCGCACGATGACCACCACGTCGGACGGTCGGGTCTCTGGGTCAAAGACCGCACCATAGAGGACGATCTGCGCGCCCGAAAAGGCTGAGGTGACCCGGACATTGGCTTCGGTGAGAGCGGCCGAAACCGTCGGGCCAGGTTCAGGGGCGACGATCGCCGGCGGCGGCAGGGCGGGGGTGATCATTACTTGCCAGCCCCCACCAGGATGAACGGATCCTCGGGGTTGATAAACAGCACCAGCCCCATCTGCAGGCCCATGATCAGCACGATGAGGCCCAGCACCGCGCGGAGTTCCTCCGCCCGGAAGCGGGACGAAGCCCGGGCGCCGAACTGCGCCCCGAGAACCCCGCCGAGCAGCAGCAGAGTGGCCAGGACGATGTCCACCGACTGATTGCGCCCGGCCTGCAGAATGCTGGCCAGGGAGGTGGTGATGATGATCTGGAACAGGCTGGTGCCCACCACCACACCGGCAGGCATGCGCAGCAGATAGACCATGGCCGGCACCAGGATGAAGCCGCCGCCGACCCCCATGATGGCGGACAAAATGCCGACAAAAATGCCCAGAACCACCGGTGGAATGACGCTGATATAGAGCCTGGAGCGGGGAAATCGGACCTTGAAGGGCAGGCCATAGAGCCAGACGGGACGCCGGTCCCGCGGCTTGGCCGGCGCCAGGCCGCGCCGCTGGCGCAGCACCGAGCCCACCGACTCCACCAGCATCAGCCCCCCGATCAGCCCCAGAAAGATCAGGTAGGACAGGGAGACCACCAAGTCGGCCTGGCCCATAAGGCGCAGCCAGCGGAACACCTCCACCCCCACGAGGGCACCCAAGGCACCCCCCGCGGCCAGCACCCCGCCCATGCGGAAGTCCACCTGGCGTCTGCGGCTGTAGGAGATCACGCTGGAGGCCGAGGACGCGGCCACGTGATTGGCCTCGCTGGCCACGGCGACCACGGGGGGAATGCCCATCCACAGCAGGATCGGCGTCATCAGGAAGCCGCCACCGATCCCGAACAGGCCAGAGATGAACCCCACCACCGCCCCAAGCAGGACAAGGACCCCGGCGTTCACCGAGACCTCCGCTATGGGCAGGTAGATGTCCACGCCTTTAGCGCCTCACAGATCTTGGGACGCCGGAGCGTCCGAGCGTTAGGGCCGCCGCCGGTCGATCAACGGGTGAAGACGGAGAGCTTCGAAACCGTCGTCTGGTCGAGGGCACCTGTGGCGGCCAGGCCTTGATCACGCTGATAGGCGGCGACCGCAAGGCGAAGGGCTGGCGAGGCCGCGCCATCGGTCGGCCCCTGATAGTAGCCCAGCCGCGAAAGTGCACGCTGCGCCGTCCGCAGAGCTTCGGGGGACACCCCGCTTGCCGCCGTGGCGACCGGGGCAGCCGCCTCGGTCGGCCGGAAGGCGCTGGCGGCACGTTCAGCCACCGCCTGTGCGGCTGGCGTCAGACTGCCCTTGATCCGCTCGGCGCTGGCCGCAGCATCCTTGTCACCGGCACGGCCAGCGATCATGAACCACTTATAGGCCTCAGCGGCGTTCTGGCTGACCCCAAAGCCTTCTTCGTAGAGCCGCCCGAGATTGTACTGGCTATCTACAAGGCCCAGATCGGCAGCCCGACGGAACCATTGGGCGGCGGTGGTGGAGTTCTTTGCGCCGCCGACACCCTCGAAATAGTAGAGGGCGAGGTTGTGCATGGCCTTGCGGTCGCCCCCTTGGGCGGCGCGCTCGGTCCAGCGGCGGGCCTCGGTCGGATCCTTCGGGACACCCGCGCCACCGGTCTCAAAGAGCTTGGCCAGGTAGAACTGGGCCGGCGCATAGCCAAGATTGGCCACCCGCTTAACCTCGTCGACTCCGCCGGCGACGCCTTCTTCCACCTGCCGGACGGCCTCGGCATAGAGGGCTGGAAAATCATCGCGCATCTGGCCCGACAGGGCCGCGTCTTCATCATCCAAGGCGGTCTGCGGAGCCAGGGCGATGGAGGCGCGAGGGGTTGCGCCTTCAGCTTCCAGGGCGGCCATATCCCCGGGGGCTGTCCGTCCAGCAGATACAGCCTGGGCCACGCGGGCGGGCAGATCCCCTGATGGATCCCCGCCCATCAGCACCATGCCGCCGGCCGCCATGCCGAGGAACGCAGCGCCCCCGGAAATCAGCAGGGCCGTCTGCAGCGTCGAACTGGCCCGTTTCTTGGGCTTAACCGAGAAGCTGCTGAACAGCGAACCGCCGGCCGCCTTTGGCTCGGGAACGACCTTGTCCTTTGCCTTGCCCTTGCCCTTACGGCCCTTGGCGTCAGGAGCGGGTGCGGCGCGGGCCGCAGCGCGGGCCTGGGCGATGACTTCACGGGTGGAGAGGGCCTGGGGCTGGGTGGCGCGGCTCGGCGCAACCTGCGGCTCCAGGAACTCCGCCTCGTCCTCAAAGCCGAACTCGTCCTCCGGTTCGGCCCGCATCTGCGGAGCAGGCGAAGCGCTCTCAGCCCGTGCGCGCGGTGAGGGTGCAGGCTCAGGATTTGCGAAGGGATCGAAGTCGTCCACAACCGGCGGCTCGGCGCGGCGGGACATCGGCGGCGGCGCAAAGCCGTCCGCAGCCTCGAAATCTTCCGCCGCCAGGGGCGGGCGTTCGGCCTCGGCGGAGAAGGCCTGCGAGGCTGGGAAGGCTTCGTCGGCGACCGCAAAGGCCTGCCGCGTCATGGGCTCGCCCCGAGGCTCGGTGACGCCGAAGCCAGCAAAGTCTTCTAGCCCAAAGGGGGAAGCCTCCAGGGCAGCAGTCGTTGACCGCGGTTGCAGTGCGGGCGTCGGGGCTTCAGGCTCGGCGACCGATGCGGCCTCCAGATTCCGAGGGGCTTCGGCCAGCCGGTTGTCGATGCGCTCGCGGGCCTGCTCCAGCAGACGCGCCGTACGCTCTTCGCTCTGACGGATACGCTCGGAAAGTTCTTCGGCGGCCCGATCCTGACGGCTGCTGATCCGCTCAGTGACCCGGGCCACCTGGTCGCCGACATCATCGATGGCCTGGGCCGAGCGCCGCTCAGCGGTAGCGATCCGCTCCCCGAGGCGCTCAGTAATCTTGGCAATCTCGCCTCCCAGACGCTCCAGCGCCTCGGCGTGCATCGAGTCTGACCGACCCAGACGGGCCTCCATGGCCGTGGCGATCCGGGCGACCTCACCGCCGACGGTCGAAATGGCCTGAGCACTGTGGTGCTCGGCCGTCTGGACCCGACGGTGCAGGTTCTCGGCCATGCTGAGCACCTCGCGCCCCATGGCTTCGATGGCTTGGGCGGAGCGCTGCTCGGCATCTCGCACATGGTTGGTCATTTCACCCAACCGGCGCTCCATCCGGTCGAACCGACCATCGGCCGCCGCGTGCAGCTTCTGGGTCATCTCGACCCTGGAAGCCTCGAGCCGCTCGGTGAGCCGGGCGGCCATTTCCTCCAGCCGCCGGTCAAAGGCCGGGACATCGCCGGACTCCACCGACTGAATGCGCCCGTCCAGATGGGCAAACGACTCTCTCAGACTGTCGAGGGCCTCGGTTGTGCGGATCTCGGCTTCACTGAGCCGCTGCGATACACGACCGACAACCTCTTCGATCAGGCCAGGAGACTCACTGCCCCCCTGCGCCGCCACCCGGTCGACCCGAGCCTCGATGGCACCCAAGGCCTCCCGCGTGCGGGTTTCACCGTCGTAGAGATGATTGGCGACCTTGGCGACGGCACCTTCCAGGGCGCGCAAGGCTTCCGCCGAGCGCGGGCCTGCGGCCTCAGCCTCCACACGACGCAGCCGATCGGCGATCCGCGCCTGTTCGCTGGCCACACCCTCAACCGCGCCTTCGAACCTCGACGCCACGGCAATATGCTCACGCTCAGCCGCCTCGATCCGGGCCAGGGCTGAGCGAACAGAGTGTTCGACGCCCGACACGGCCAAACCGGTCCGGCTCTCGGAAACTTCAAGGCGCTCGCTCAGGCGATCGAGGGCCAGGGCAATGCGGCCCATTTCATCGGCGGGATGCTGGGCAGCCTCAACCCGGGGCGGAGCATCCTCTGCCCGACGGGCGCTCTCGAAATACTGGGGCGCGGGATGGCGTACGATATCGGCCTCGGAGACGGCATCCTCCGGACCTTCATCCTCTAGAATCATTCGATTGAGCCATTCGCCCAAGGTCATTCCCGAGCGTCGGGCGAGGTCTTTGGCGACCTCCCGAGCTTTCGGGTCAATGCCCTTGACGCTCCATGGCGTCGCCGCCGTCATTCGAATCGTTCTCCTACCCAATATGGACGCTAACCACCGAGCCTTGGGGTGTAAACGCAAGGTTAACGCTAGATGTAGCGTTTGGAGTGATCAGCTGTGGATGACGGCCCCGACCAGGGCCGCCTGTCCGGCAACAGGGGCCGAGGGGGTTAACGAAAGGTTAATCCGTAGGGTTTGCCCTTCAGGCAGGGCTGGGCTAACGCGAGGCTTATGGACCTGTCCGTCACCCTGGCGCTGGGCGCCGCTCTCCTGGCCGTGACCGTGTTTTCCGGATGGATGGGCGCGCGGCCCCCTGACCTCCGCCGTGGGCCAAGAATGTTGCCCTATCGCTTCATTATGCTCATGGCGGCAGCCTGCCTCATCGTGGTCCTGGTCCACCTGGTCAATATGATGGGCGTGGTCACCGGGCCCCGGCGTTTTTAGCGACCATCTGCCTAGCCTTCACCGCTGCCCTCTGAACGTGGATCAGACTTCCGTGGGCGCTTGGCCAAGGCCGCCATGCCCCCCGATGACAGCAGGCCCACATCGGCGAGCAACAGGGGTATGGCCCACTTATGTGGTGCGGCCAGATAGCGGGGCTGCCAGAGGGGATCGTATTTGTCCTTGTACCGCCGGACGCCCTGAAAATTGTAAATCTCCTCCCCCCGCTCGTAGAGCAGCCGGCCCACCCTGGACATGATGGGCGCAAAGGGGCGGCCCTCGAGACCCGCCAGGGGCGCCATGCCAAACTCGAAGGCCTGATAGCCTTGCGCCTTGCCCCAGGCGATCAACTCCACAAAGAGGAAGTCCATGATGTTCTTAGGCGCCGCATTGGCATAACGCATCAGATCCATGGAAAAGGCCGTTCGCCCGCTGGTCGTCCATAGGGTGGCAAAGGCCACGAGCTTGCCATCCTGGCGCACCAGAGCGATGGGAAACTCCGAGACATAGGCCGGCGCAAAGGCCCCCATGGTGAAGCGCTTTTCGCCGCCGGCATGGTTGTCCAGCCACTCGTCCGAGATCAGCTGGAGTTCGTCCAGCACCTCGGCCACCTGACCGGGGGGCACAACCTCGAAGGTCGCGCCCTCCTCCCCGGCCTTGCGCCAGGCCCTGCGCAGGTTGCCGCGCTTGCGCCCCTCCACCGAGAAGGTCTCCAGGGGGACCACTGCCGCCTCGCCGATCTTCTGCAGGGAGAAGCCCAACTCGACCACTTCGGGCAGGTCATCCGCCCCCAGGGCGTAGAGCCCCGGACGGGCGGCATGGGCGTCGGCCAACTCCCGGAAGCGCCAGAGCAGTTCCAGGCGTTCGTCGCGGCGCCCGACCGGCGCCCCCAGGGCGATCCAGGAGCGCCCACGGACCCCGAACATCAGAAAGGAGTCCCCGCTCTGGGAGAACAGGAACCGCTTGTCCCCGAGGAGCGCGAGGTTGGAGGCCGGTTCCGCCGCCTGGGCCGAGGCCAGAATGGCGCGGACCTGCTGAAAGTCATGGTCATCAGGGGTGACCACACGGGGCTTTGCGGCAGACGCAAACAGTCGCCAGATCCCAAAGGCCATGAGCCCCAGCGCTGCCCCGACCCAGGCACGGATGGCGCGGGCTGCGTCATCCTCCACCATGACGTTGATCCAGCTCTGGTGCCCATAATTGGCGTTCTCGAAGGACCAGAGGCCGAGCAGCCCCGCCCCCACCACCAGGGCTGCGGCGGACACCAGCCACCCGGGCGTGATCTCCATCCGCGACAGGCGGGCTTCCCGGGTGAAGGCGTCACGGAACGGGGCCAGGAACAACAGCAAGGCCCCCAGCCACGCGGTCTCCTCCCAGACAATGCCCTTGAGCAGGGTCAGGGGGAGCGACACGCCTAAGGCCACCATGGTGGCGATCCAGGCGGCATCCAGACGAGCGCGCAGGCCAAAGGCCAGGAAAATGAGGATCAGGCCCAGCACGCTGGACAGAAAGTGGGAGAGCTCAATGAGGATGACCGGGGCCATTTCCGCCAGCAGCAGGAAACGGTTCGGCACGGACGGGGTCGCCGCCGAGACCACCAGCATCACACCGGCCGCCAGGGTGAGGATGGCGCCGGTCAGCGGGGCTGCGGCCAGGCCGGCGGGCCGCAGTTCGCGCAAGAGCCTCATAAAGTCGAGCGTCCTGATGAAGAGTCCGCCCGTATATAGACCGGATTCGTTAAGGACAGCGTCGGTTTGGCTTCAAACACGTGTTCGCAAGGCCGCTTGCTCTGCGTTCGCCCGGCGCTAATGTGGCGCGCAAAATCCGGTTCCATCATTGGGAGTTCTTCATGGCCGACTTCGGCAGCGCAGACCTCGACACCTTCCGGTCGGAAGTCCGCACCTGGCTGGCGGCAAACTATCCGGCAGAGCTGCGCGATCCGTCGGTCGAGGTCGATCCTGAGGCCATGTGGGGGGGACGGGTTTTCCAGGACTCCTCCGATCCCCAGATCGCCTGGATGCGAAAGGTCGGCGAAAAGGGTTGGACCGCCCCGACCTGGCCAGCCCAATACGGCGGCGGTGGCTTGAGCCCGGCGCAGGCGCGCATCCTTGATCAGGAGATCAACGCCGGGCGCTATCGGACGCCCCTGGCCTCCTTCGGGGTCTGGATGCTGGGTCCGGTGCTGCTGGAATACGCCAATGAAGAGCAAAAGCAGGCCCACCTGCCGAAGATCATCAAGGGCGAGATCCGCTGGTGTCAGGGGTATTCGGAGCCCGGCGCGGGCTCCGACCTGGCGGGCCTGCAAACCCGTTGCGAAGACAAGGGCGACCACTGGCTGATCAATGGCCAGAAGGTCTGGACCTCCTATGCCGACAAGGCTGACTGGTGCTTCTGCCTGGTGCGGACGGACACGAGCAAGAAGCATGAGGGGGTGTCCTTCGTGCTCATCGACATGCGCACCCCCGGCGTCGAGACCCGGCCGATCCAGCTGATCTCCGGTGAAAGCCCCTTCTGCGAGACCTTTTTCACCGACGTGAAGGTCCCCAAGGGCAATCTGGTGGGCAAGGTCAATGGCGGCTGGGACATCGCCAAGCGCCTGCTGCAGTACGAGCGCCAGAACATTTCAGGCGGCTTTGGCGGCGGCGGCGGGGCTGGCGGCACAGCCGGCGATCTGGCGCATGTGGCCAAGGGCTATCATGGCCTCGACGCCAGCGGTGCCCTGGCTGATACTGATCTGCGCAGCCGCATCACCCAAAACAAGATGAACATGCAGTGCCTCGGCCTGACCATCAGCCGCACGGCAGCTGAAGCCAAGGCCAGCAACGGCCCCAGCGCCGCCGTCTCCATCATCAAGTACGCAGCGGCGAGCTTCGCCCAGGACCGCTCTGAATTGATGATCGAGGCCATGGGCCATCAGGGGCTGGGCTGGGACGGCGAAGACTTTACGGCGGGTGAAAAGCTGGCCACCCGGGGTTGGCTGCGGTCGAAGGGCAATTCCATCGAAGGCGGCACCAGCGAAGTGAATTTGAACGTCATCTCCAAGCGCGTTCTGGGGCTGCCCGATCCAAAGTAGGCGATTGCGCAGAGCCGCCGGTCGCATTTTCGGCCGGCGGACACCCCGGACGACATTTTGCAAAGGCGGATTTCCATGGCCGATTTTGGCGGCGATCTCGATACCTTCCGCAGCGAGGCTAAGACCTGGCTGAACGCAAACTTCCCTGCCGCCCTGAAGGGCGATATTGCCGCTCAGACCGCAGCGGCGGCCGGCGGCAAAGAGGATCCTGCGGCCCGCCAGTGGCGTGAGGCCATGGGCACCAAGGGCTGGGGTGTGCCGACCTGGCCCAAGGAATACGGCGGTGGTGGTCTGTCCCGGGCCGAGGCCCGGGTTCTGGCTGAGGAAATGGCGGCCATCGGTGCCCGCAATCCCATCGGCGGCATGGGCGTGATGATGTTTGGTCCCACCCTCCTGGAGTACGGCACCGAGGCGCTGAAGCAGCAGCACATGCCCGGGATCGTCACCGGCTCGGTGCGGTGGTGCCAGGGCTATTCGGAGCCAGGCTCCGGCTCTGACCTGGCCTCTCTACAGACCCGGGCCGAGGACAAGGGCGACCATTGGTTGGTCAATGGCCAGAAGATCTGGACGTCGGGTGCCAATCTCGCCGACTGGTGCTTCTGCCTGGTGCGCACCGACACCTCGAAGAAGCATGAGGGCATCTCCTTCCTGCTGATCGACATGCGCAGCCCTGGTGTCGATGTCCGGCCGATCCTGCTGATCAATGGCGGTTCGCCCTTCTGCGAGACCTTCTTCACGGACGTGAAGGTGCCCAAGGACCAGCTGTTTGGCCCGCTGAATGGCGGCTGGACGGTGGCCAAACGGCTGTTGCAGTTTGAACGGGACAACATCTCGGCGGGTCTCGGGGGCGGCAACATTGGCGCGGCGGCCGCTGTGATGAGCGTCGAGGATGCAGCGAAGAAATATGTCGGCCTTGATGAGACCGGCCGCATTGCCGACCACGACCTGCGCCGCCGGATTATCGAACACCGAATGGAGGCCCGCGCCTTCCAGCTCACGGTCCGCCGCGCCGCTGATGAGACCAAGTCCAATGCCGGGCCCAGCGCCGCCACCTCGATCATGAAATATGCCGGCGCCAAGGTCGCTCAGGATCGTAACGAGCTGCTGATCGAGGCCTTCGGCCATCAGGGCCTCGGCTGGGACGGCGAAGCCTATGACGAAAGTGAACTCGCCCTGGTCCGCGCCTGGCTCCGGTCCAAGGGCAATTCCATCGAGGGCGGAACCTCGGAAATCAATTTGAACGTGGTCTCCAAGCGGGTGCTCGGCCTGCCGGACCCGAAGTAAGCGCGCGACTCCCCGAGCGATCAACTTCGTGCTATAGTGCACTATAACATAATGAATTTATGGGAGAATAATTATGGCTGACTTTGGTGGCGCTGATCTGGACGGCTTCCGGACCCAGGCGCGCGAGTGGCTGAAAGCCAATTTCCCCACCTCGCTGGCTCATGATACTGAAGCCCAGACCCGGGCCATGGGCGGCGGCAGCGAACTGACCGGCGACATGGCGATCTGGCGCGACCGGATGGGTGAAAAGGGTTGGGGCGTTCCCACCTGGCCTGCCCAGTACGGCGGCGGCGGCCTTTCGCCTCAGGAAGCCCGGGTGCTGGCTCAGGAAATGGCCGCCATCGGCGCCTGGAACCCCATCGGTGGCATGGGCGTGGGCATGTTCGGCCCGACCCTGCTGGAATACGGGACCGAGGACCAGAAGAAGAAGTACATCCCCGACATCGCCACCGCCAAGGTGCGCTGGTGCCAGGGCTTCTCTGAGCCGGGCGCGGGCTCTGACCTGGCGGCCCTGTCGACCCGGGCTGAGGACAAGGGTGATCACTGGCTGGTCAATGGTCAGAAGATCTGGACCTCCGGCGGCCAATGGGCGGACATGATTTTCTGCCTGGTGCGGACCGACACCACCAAGAAGCACGAAGGCATCTCCTTCGTGGTCTTCTCCATGCATCAGCCTGGGGTCGAGGTGCGTCCGATCCGCCTGATCGCGGGCTCCTCGCCCTTCTGCGAAACCTTCTTCACCGACGTGAAAGTGCCGAAGGAAAACCTGATCGGCCCCCTGAACGGCGGCTGGACGGTGGCCAAGCGCCTCCTGCAGCACGAGCGCAGTGGCATGGGCGGCCGGGCTGGCGAAGGCGGCAAGCGGGACTCCCTGGGGGTCATCGCCAAGAAGTATGTGGGCGAGGATGAGCAGGGTCGCCTGGCCGATCTCGACCTGCGCACCCGCATTGTCATGAACGATATGGACCTCAAGGCCCTGCAGCAGACGGTCAAACGCGCCGCCCTGGAGGCCAAGGGCAATTCCGGGCCCTCGGCAACCACCTCGATCATGAAGAACGCCAATATGAAGGTGGCGCAGGACCGGGCCGAACTGACCCTCGAGTTCATGGGTCACCAGGGCCTTGGCTGGGAAGGCGATTCCTTCACCGAGGAAGAGCTGACCGCTGTCCGCAGCTGGCTGTCTGGCAAGGCCGGCTCGATTTACGGCGGGTCCAATGAGGTGCAGAACAACATCATTTCCAAGCGCATCCTCGGCTTGCCCGACGCTGCGCCGGCGAAATGAATTTAAAAAACTGATTTTCAAGGAGAATTTTAATGGCAGATTTTGGCGGCTCTGATCTGGACGCCTTCCGCACGGAAGCCCGCGACTGGATCGAAGCCAACTTCCCCAAGTCCCTGAAGGGCAAGGGAAGCATGATGATGCGCGAAGAGCGCACTGAGCCGACCCCGGACATGGAATCCTGGCGCAAGGCTATGGGCGAAAAGGGTTGGGGCGTCCCCACCTGGCCGGCCCAGTACGGCGGCGGCGGCCTGACGCCGGCCCACGGCCGGATCATCCAGCAGGAGCTGGGCCGGGTTGGGGCCTATAACCCCATCGCCGGCATGGGCGTGATGATGTTCGGCCCGACCCTGCTGGAGTACGGCACTGAAGCGCAGAAGCAACAGCACATCCCGCCGATCGTGAAGGGTGAGCTGCAGTGGTGCCAGGGCTTCTCCGAGCCGGGTGCCGGCTCTGACCTGGCCTCCCTGCAGACCCGCGCCGAGGACAAGGGCGACCATTACATCGTCAATGGCCAGAAGGTGTGGACCTCGGGCGCTCAGTGGGCCCAGTGGTGCTTCTGCCTGGTGCGCACCGACACCACCAAGAAGCATGAAGGCATTTCCTTCGTGCTGTTCTCCATGGACACCCCTGGCGTCGAAGTGCGTCCGATCCCGCTGATCGCCGGCAACTCGCCGTTCTGCGAAACCTTCCTCACCGACGTTCGCGTCGAAAAGGATCAGGTCGTGGGTCCGGTGAACGGCGGCTGGACGGTGGCCAAGCGTCTCCTGCAGCACGAGCGTAGCGGCCTGTCGGGCGCTGGCGGCGGTGCGGGCCTGGGTGGCCGGTCCCTGGTCAAGCTCGCCAAGGACTATGTGGGCACCGATGAAGCCGGTCGTCTGTCGGACACCGATCTGCGTACCCGCGTGATCATGAACGAAATTGACGGTCGTGCTTTCCAGCTGACCGCCATGCGCGCCATGGTCGAATCCAAGGCCAATTCCGGGCCTTCGGCAGCCACCTCGATCATGAAGAATGCGGGCACCCGCTGGATGCAGGATCGCGCTGAGCTGACCATCGAACTGATGGGTCATCAGGGACTGGGCTGGGAAGGCGACGACTTCACCGCCGAAGAGCTGGGCGCCGTGCGCTCCTGGCTGGGCGGTAAGGCGACGACCATCTATGGCGGTTCGCAGGAGGTGCAGAACAACATCATCTCCAAGCGCATCCTCGGCCTGCCCGACCCGAAATAAGAACTCATTAGAATTACATAGGGATTACAATAAGATGGCCGTTCTCAACGAAGAACAATCTATGCTTCGCGACGCCGCGAAGAGCTGGGTGCAGGAAAAGTCTCCCGTCACCGCCTTCCGCAAGATGCGCGATAGCGGGGTCGAGCTTGGCTACGACGCCGACGCCTGGAACGAAATGGCCGAAATGGGCTGGGCTGGGGTGATCATCCCCGAGGAATACGGTGGTTCGGACTTCGGTTATCTCTCCATGGGCCTGATCCTGGAAGAAACCGGCCGCACCCTGACCGCCTCTCCGCTGCTGGCCTCGGCCCTGGCTTCGGCGTCGGCCCTGGTGCTGGGCGGCTCCGACGCTCAGAAGTCGGAATGGCTGCCCAAGATCGCGGCGGGTGAAGTGGTCGGCGCCCTGGCGGTCGACGAAGGGGCGCATCACGCGCCGGAAAAGGTCGCTCTGAAGGCTGAGAAGTCCGGTTCGGGCTACAAGCTCACCGGTGCCAAGTCCTTCGTGCTGGAAGGCCTGGCGGCGAACCTGCTGGTTGTCTCGGCCCGCACCTCGGGCAAGCCGGGCGACACCGACGGGATCACCCTGTTCCTGGTCGCCGGCGACGCCAAGGGCGTGAGCCGTAAGCGTCTGCACCTGGCCGACAGCCGCGGTGCGGCCAATATCACCTTCGACGGTGTCGAAGTTGGTGCTGACGCCGTCCTGGGCGAAGTCGACAAGGGCTACGCCCTGCTGGAAAAGACCCTGGACCGCGCCCGCGCTGGCCTCTGCGCCGAAATGCTCGGCTCGGCCGTGCAGGCCTTTGAAGTGACCCTGGACTACCTCAAGGTCCGGGTGCAGTTCGGCCAGGTCATCGGATCCTTCCAGGCCCTGCAGCATCGCGCGGCCAAGATGTTCACTGATCTGGAACTGGCCCGCTCGGCGGTGGAAGCCGCCCTTCAGGCCATTGACTCCAACACCCCGGACGTTCCGGAACTGGTCAGCCTCGCCAAGGCCAAGATGGGCGACGTGTTCCATCTGGTGTCCAACGAGATGGTCCAGATGCATGGCGGCATCGGCATGACCGACGCCCACGACTCGGGCTTCTACATGAAGCGCGCCCGTGCGGCTGAGGCGGCCTTTGGCAACCAGGGCTATCACCGCGACCGTTACGCCCGCCTTCAGGGCTACTAAGCCGCAGTCCCCGGCCTCGTCCGGGACAGCGTTGCTTGACAAGAACCCCCGGCCGCATGGTCGGGGGTTTTTTGCTGTCTTTCGCCTCAGCCCAGGCCGTACGGCTGGAAAAGACTAGGCTTAACTTGCCTTCTACTGCCGCCCGCCTCGCCAAGAGTAGGGATATTCGCTATCGCAGCCTCTAGGGTTTGCGGGGGCGGCATGGACCAGAATTCTCTCATCAGCGTGATCATCCTCGGCATCATCGAGGGGCTGACGGAGTTTCTGCCGGTGTCCTCAACCGGCCACCTGATCCTGGCGGCCGAACTGCTGAACTTCAAAGGCCCTGCCGAGACCACCTTCAAGGTCGTCATCCAGCTCGGTGCCATCATGGCGGTGTTGGTGGTGTATGCGCAGCGGTTCATAGGCGTCGGGCTGGGTGCCCTGCAGGCCAAGCCTGACGACATCGCCTTCATCCGCAACCTGGCCCTGGCGGTGTTGCCGGCCATGGTGATCGGGGTCTTCGCCTATGACGCCATCAAGCTGATGCTGGAGAACCCGACCATCGTCGCGGTGATGCTGATCGTCGGGGGCATCGCCATCCTGATCATCGAGAAGATCGCCCCTGCGCCGGTGATCCACGGCATTGAGCAGCTGTCCTGGCGCAACGCCCTGCTGATCGGTCTCTTTCAATGTATGGCGATGATCCCGGGCGTCTCGCGCTCTGGGGCCACGATTATGGGCTCGCTGATGATGGGGGTCGAGCGCAAGACGGCGGCAGAGTTCACCTTTTTCCTGGCAGCGCCGACCATGGTCGCGGCCACGGCCTATGACCTGCTCAAGACCTGGGACCAGTTGAATTTTGACGACTTGACCGGCATCGCCATCGGTTTCGTGGTCGCCTTCCTGACGGCCCTGCTGGTGGTCAAGAGCCTCATCAGCGTGGTGGGGCGGTTCGGCTTCGCCCCGTTTGCCTGGTACCGCATCGCCCTGGGGTCCGTGGCCCTGGCCTATCTCACTTTCGCCTGAGCAGCCCTGACCCTGACCTTAGAGAACCGGCCTAGATTGGAAACTCCAGCTGAGCCGTGAGGCCCCCGCCCGGCGCTGGCAACAGCACCAGTTCGCCCCGCACCTGACTGGTCAGGCTACGGGCCAGCCATAGGCCAAAACGTTCTCGGGCTTCCCCCCCGTCGGCCACGAGCCCTATGCCGCCGTCGGTGACGGTCAGTCGGCCCAGCCCGTCGCTTGCAACCAATCCGATCTGGATTCGGAGCACGGCGGCACCCTGCAGGCCATGGGTCAGGGCATTGGACACCAGTTCGTTGAGGATCAGCGCGAGGCTTGAGGCGGCCTGGTCGCGGACGTGTATGGGATCAACACTGACCAGCACCTCTACCGGCTGACCGGCCTGCCGCCGGCGCCAGACCGGTGCCATCTCCTGAATGTACCCCGCGAAGTCGATACCCTCGGCCGATCGCTGGCGCTCCAGAGATCCGAGGGCACCGATGGCCTCGGCCATCCAGACCATCTGGCGGCGAACTTCGAGATCGCTGGCCTTCTGGCCGCGCATTCGCGCCAAGGTCGCCAACAGCTGAAGGGTGTTGGCGGTGCGATGGCGCACCTCGGAGGCCCGTTCGGTGACCGGCTCATCCTGGTTTTCAGACATGCGTAAGCACCCCTTCGCGCCGACAGTTGAACATGGCCACGATGAAAGCGTTTGTCACAGGTCGATACGAGTCGTCCTCTCGCGAAAGGGCGCAACGGCGGCGTCCGGGGGCCTGCGGACGCCGTAAGGTCTGACAGACAGAGGAGTGCCCCATGGGTGACGGCGTGATTGGACGGAAACTGGCAGTCATCCGGGCTGTGATCATCGCCATCCTGGTTCCCACGATCCAGGCCTTTACCGGCTGGGGACAAAGCGCCGCCGAGTTCTCTCAGGATGGCAACAGCACCCTGCGGGCGGCGGGCTACGCCTTCTCGATCTGGGGGGTGATCTATACGGGCCTGATCGTCTACGCGGTGTACCAGGCGCGCTCTGGCCGGGGTGAAGCCCCGCTCATGGTGGCGGTGGGCTGGCCCTCGGTGGTGGCCATCCTGGGCTGTGGCGTGTGGATCATCGCCTCGGCAGCAGACCTCGATTGGGCCTCGGTGGCGGTAATCCTGATCTCGGCCGCCGCAATGATCTTCGGCCTGATCCGGGCCAAGTCCGCCGGGCTGGGCCTGAGCGGCTGGCCCCGCCGGCTGGTGATCTGGCCCCTGGGGCTCCTGGCGGGATGGCTGACCGCCGCTGCGGCCCTGAACATCCTCACCGTGCTGACCGCCCAAGGGATCATCGGGCCGGATTCTGCCCTGCCTGCCGCCCTGGCCGGGGTGGTGGGCGTTGCGGTGGTGGCAGCGCTGACTGCCGTGAAGGTGCGGGTCGGTGCCTATGGCCTGGCTGTGGCCTGGGGACTGGTGGCGGTGGCAGTCGCCGAAGCCGATCCCAAGCCCCTGGTGGCGCTGACGGCCCTGGTGGCCGCCGCCCTCGTCTCCGGCGTGACCTTGATCCTGGCCCTACGCGCCTCACCCCGGGACCTTGACGCGCCGGGCATAGAAAAGGCGGCCTGAAGCGCCATGCTCCAGGCCGCCTGATCTGTCGTCACATGGGACGAACCGACGGGCTTAGCCGAACTGGTTCATCGTGTTGTGGACGCCGCCGGCCTTAAGCGCAGCTTCACCGGCGAAGTACTCCTTGTGATCGTCACCAATGTCGGAGCCCGACATGTTCTGGTGCTTCACACAGGCGATGCCCTGGCGGATTTCCT
>NZ_JAKRSA010000022.1 GCF_022402485.1 Phenylobacterium sp.
ACCCTGAGTACCAGGTCCTGGTGGCCCATCGCACGGCGGCTGTGGCCGATTCCCGGCTGATCCGCATGGCCCCCACGGAACCTGGCGAGGGTTTTGGGGAATAGAGCGCCCCGCCTTCCCACCTCCGGGGTGATGAGAGCACCAGGCGTGGTTCGCAAATCAGCGGCAGGGGATTAAGAGGCCTGGCATGACCATCACCACCCTTGGCCTGGATGCCGACGACACCCTCTGGCACAACGAGACGATCTTCCGGCTGACCCAGGCGCGGCTGTTTGAGCTGCTCTCGGACGTGGCCGATGTCGACAGCCTCGGCGCCCGTCTGGCTGAGGTCGAGCACCGCAATCTGCGGCTCTATGGCTATGGGGTGAAGGGCTTCACCCTGTCGATGATCGAAACCGCCATGGAGCTGACAGGCGGCGAGGCCCCGCCGCACATTGTCCGCGAGATCCTGGCGGCGGGCCGGGCCATGCTCACCGAGCCGGTGGAGCCCCTGCCAGGGGTAGATGACGCCCTGGCCACCTTGTCGGAGCGCTACCGCCTGGTGCTCGTCACCAAGGGCGACCTCTTGCATCAGGAGCAGAAGCTGGCGGCCTCAGGTCTTGGCGACCTGTTTGTGGCAGTGGAGATCGTCAGCGAGAAGGACGCCTCGACCTATGAGCGGGTGTTCAACCGCCACGGGACCGGCGTGGCGCAAGGCGCGATGGTGGGTAACTCGCTTCGCTCCGACGTGCTGCCGGCCCTGGAAGCCGGCGCCTGGGCCGCACACATTCCCTACCCTGTCACCTGGGCCCATGAGATGGCCGACCCCCCTGTGGGTCACCCCCGCTTTGCCGAACTGTCGAGCATTTCGGAGTTGCCCGCCTGGCTCGACCGCATCAGCTGAGCAGAGGCAGGTGATTTTGGCGGTCTCCTGGCGCATATGTCGGGGGTGAAGTTCGACGAACGGTTCCTCGATGAGATCAAGGCCCGCCTGCGCCCCTCCGACGTGATCGGGCGCACGGTGAAGCTGCGCAAGCAGGGTCGGGAGTTTGTCGGCCTCTCGCCCTTCACCAAGGAGCGCAGCCCGTCCTTCTTCGTCAATGACGAGAAGGGCCAGTTCTTTGACTTCTCCTCGGGCAAGACCGGCGACCTGATCACCTTTCTGCAGGAGACCGAGCGGCTGACCTTTGTCGAGGCGGTCGAGCGGCTGGCCGCCGAGGCGGGGGTGCCGATGCCGGCGCCTGACCCACAGTCGGCTGAGCGCGACCGGGTGCGTCAGGGGCTGGCAGAATGGCTCGAGGCTGCCGGCGCTTGGTTCCAGGCTGAGCTACGCCGGCCCTTGGGACGCGAGGCCCGCGAATATCTAGAGCGTCGGGGTCTGCCGGAGGCCGAGTGGGCCCGGTTCGACGTTGGCTATGCCCCTGGCGGGCGTACGGCGCTGAAGGACTATCTGGTGGCCAAGGGGGCGCGGCCAGGCGAGCTGGTGGAGGCCGGCCTTCTGATCGCGCCTGAGGATGGCGGCGCCCCCTATGACCGATTCCGCGACCGGATCATGTTCCCCATCGCCGATGGCCGGGGGCGCATCGTCTCGTTCGGCGGCCGGGCCATGGATCCCAAGGCCCGGGCCAAGTACCTGAACGGCCCCGAGACCTCGGTCTTCCACAAGGGTCACGTGCTCTATGGCATGGGCGAGGCGCGCAAGATCCTCGGCGCGGCCCCGTCCGGCGAGAGCCCGCCCCTGGTCGTGGTGGAAGGCTATATGGACGCCATCGCCTGTCACCGGGCCGGCGTGGCGGCGGTCGCGCCCATGGGCACGGCCCTGACCGAGGAGCAGATGGAGATGCTCTGGCGTCAGCATCCCGAGCCGACCCTCTGTTTCGACGGGGACCGGGCCGGTCGGGCGGCGGCGTTCCGCGCCATGGACCGAGCCCTGCCGATCCTTAAGCCTGGCAAGAGCTTCCAGTTCGCCCTGGTGGAAGGGGGCAAGGACCCCGATGACGTGCTGCGTGAGCAGGGGCCGGTGGCCCTACGTCAGCAATTGGCTTCGACAACAGCTTTCGCCCAGGCCCTGTTTGAGCGCGAGCGCGATCTGGAGCCCCTGGACACCCCTGAGCGTCGGGCGGGCCTGAAGGGGCGGCTGCGCCAGGCGGCGGCGACCATCGCCGATCCTGACCTGCAACAGGCCTACCGGCAGGATCTGCTGGAGCGGTATGACGGCCTGTTCCGCAAGGCCGACGCCCCCCAGGGCTCGCGGGCGCCCTGGCGACCCGCGGGGCCTCGCCAGGGGCGCTGGAAGGGCGCTGGCGTCTGGGAAAGCCCCCAGCCCCCCACAGCTCGGGGCAAGGCTGCAGCCGGGCTTCTGGCCGCGGGACTGGAGCCTGCGCCGGCCGCCTTGGCCGCTTTCGCCCTGGCTCATCCAGCCATTTTGGACACTCATCTAGAGGACGCTTTCGCCACCGACGGGTTTGGCGAACCGGCGCTATGTGAATTGGTCAAGGAAATCATTCGTCTGCGCCTGGAGTCCGACCACCTTGACACCGACAGTCTGACGCGCCATCTCGCATCTTGCGGGTTTAATGCGCTGCTGACAGACATCGACCGGGCCGCTGCGAAATCGGGCGCGCCCTTTTTGAAACCGGATGTCTCCCTCGAAGCCGCGAATTCGCAGTGGTCGCAAGCCTTCGCCCGCCTTTCGCGGTTGGCGTCGCTCGACAAGGCGCTCGACGCCTCGAAGGGGAACCTTCGGGGGCGTTCGGACATGGAAGCCTTCGAGCGACTCAAGGGGGAACGCGACGCACTCAGACGCGCGACCAGAGAGTGGAAAGATTGAAGCCGGTTTTGGGTCGTCCTGCCTACGGCCCCCTCGGCCCCTGTTAGTCATGATCGGCCCGTTCCTTGCAGGCGGCGGACCGAACTGGAGAATTCGATGAGCACCAATTCGGCCGAAGCGGAAACGACCGACGCCCAGACCAGTGATGGTCCGCTGCTCGACCTGACGGATGCCGCGGTCAAGAAGTTCATCAAGCAGGCCAAGACCCGCGGCTACGTCACGATGGACGAGCTGAACAAGGTCCTGCCGTCTGAGGAGGTCACCTCCGAGGCGATCGAAGATACGCTCGCCATGCTCTCGGAGATGGGCGTCAACGTCGTTGAGGCCGAAGAGGACGCAGAGGGTGGCGAGGTCGCGGTCCGCGAAGAGACCGCCGTGGTCGAAACGACCAAGGAGCCCGCCTACGACCGCACCGACGACCCCGTGCGCATGTACCTGCGCGAAATGGGATCGGTGGAGCTTCTGTCCCGCGAGGGCGAGATCGCCATCGCCAAGCGTATCGAGGCCGGCCGCGACACCATGATCCGGGGCCTCTGCGAAAGTGCCCTGACCTTTGAAGCCATCATGGTCTGGCGCGAGGAGCTGGCCTCCGGCCGCATCCTGCTGCGTGAGGTCATCGACCTTGAACAGACTTACGGCGGCCAGAACACCGGCGTCGAGGAAGATGCTGAGGTCAAGGCCCCCGGCGAGCCTGAACCAGGTGAGGCCAAGGCCGAAGGGGAGGGCGACGACGACGACGACGATTTCGACGACGGCGCCGGTCCCACCATCAGCGCCATGGAAGCCGAGCTGCGCGACGGGGTCATGGAGACCCTGGATGCCATCGCCTCGGAGTTTGACGCCTTCCGCCGGCTGCAGGAAAAGCTGGTGGCCCGCAGGCTGGCCGGCGAGGATCTGGGTGACAGTGACCGCAAGGCCTTCGAGGCCGCGACCCTGGTCATCGTCCAGCACCTGAAGACCCTGAAGCTGAACAACAACCGCATCGAGGCGCTGGTTGAGCAGCTCTATGCGATCAACAAGCGGCTGATGGGCCTGGAGGGCCGGCTGCTGCGGTTGGCCGATTCCTACGGCATCAGCCGGGTGGAGTTCCTCAAGGCCTATTTCGGGGCCGAGCTCGATCCCAACTGGACCGACAAGGTCAAGCTGCTCGGGGTCCGTTGGACCAAGTTCACCGAGAACGATGCCGGCCAGATCAATGACATCCGCACCGAGGTGGCGGCACTCGCTACTGAGACCGGCGTGGCCATCGACGACTATCGCCGCATCGTCCAGACCGTTCAAAAGGGCGAGCGCGAGGCCCGTCAGGCCAAGAAGGAAATGGTCGAGGCCAATCTGCGCCTCGTGATCTCCATCGCCAAGAAATACACCAACCGCGGCCTGCAGTTCCTGGACCTGATCCAGGAGGGCAATATCGGCCTGATGAAGGCGGTGGATAAGTTCGAATACCGCCGGGGCTACAAGTTCTCCACCTACGCCACCTGGTGGATCCGCCAGGCGATCACCCGCTCCATCGCCGACCAGGCCCGGACCATCCGCATCCCGGTGCACATGATCGAGACGATCAACAAGATCGTCCGCACCTCGCGCCAGATGCTGCACGAGATCGGCCGCGAACCGACGCCAGAGGAACTGGCCGAAAAGCTGGCCATGCCGCTGGAAAAGGTTCGCAAGGTCCTCAAGATCGCCAAGGAGCCGATCAGCCTCGAAACCCCGATCGGCGACGAGGAAGACAGCCACCTGGGCGACTTCATCGAGGACAAGAACGCCGTCCTGCCCATCGATGCGGCCATTCAGTCCAACCTGCGCGAGACCACCACCCGGGTGCTGGCCTCACTGACCCCGCGGGAAGAGCGTGTGCTGCGCATGCGCTTTGGCATCGGCATGAACACCGACCACACCCTCGAAGAGGTCGGCCAGCAGTTCAGCGTCACCCGCGAGCGGATCCGTCAGATCGAAGCCAAGGCGCTCCGCAAACTCAAGCACCCGAGCCGCTCGCGGAAACTCCGCAGCTTCCTCGACAGCTGAGACCCCAGAAACCCCGCCGGAAACGGCGGGGTTTTTCGTTGGCCGTCAGCTTCTGACCGGGTGCCGGTCTTTCGCCCTAGCGGCGTTCCTGCAGGCGGAGCAGGGCGTCCCACATGGACTGGGCTGCGCCGATGGTGGCGAGGTTGGCCGTGAACTGATGCTTGGCCGTGATCTGCTCGACGGCCTCTTTTTCATAGCTGGTGGTCGAGCCGACGACGCCCATGGTCGCGGTGCGGTGGGCTGAGGCTTCGAAGCGGCGGCTGGCGGCAAGCATGCCGTAGCTGGCGGTGGCGATCGGGTCCATGGGCGGTTCTCCTGCCCCGTCAACCTGCGCGTGGCGCAGTTAAGGCCCCGCTTTCAAGGATGGTGAACGCCAGCCTTTTGACGCCGGTCTTTCAACGCCAGCCGTAGTTGAAGCTGATGCTGATCCGCGGGGTCTTGGCGGCGTTGGCCGGCACTTCGTGGCGCAGCCAGCTCTCCCACATCAGGATCGTGCCCGGCTGCGGCTGAAGATAGACGAAGCTGCGCTCGGCCTCGGGGGCATTGGCCAGCCTGGGCGGGGCGGCCATCATCAGCGGCAGGCGCGGGTCTTCCAGCTTGAGTGCGCTGGCGCCGGGCGGGGTGGCCACATAGACGGTGCCTGAGAGCACGCTGTGGGGGTGAATATGGCCGCTGTGGCTGGCACCGGGCTTCAGAAGGTTGACCCACAGGCTGTCGAGCTTCAGCCGCCGGGTGCCGAGATCGAGGTTCACGGCCTGGGCATAGACCTTGGCGTGGCGGTCGAGCTTGGTCTTCAGCATCGAAAACACTGTTGCCCGCTGCGGCAGGTCGTCGAGGGAGGCGTAGGAGGTGTAGCCCCCATAGGCGTTGGCCTTGCACCAGGCCCGGCCCGCGGCGTCCTCCTCGGCCAGCATCTCCACGGCCTCGGCTAGTTCGGCGTTGAGGTCAGCAAAGCCCCGTTCGCCCGCAAGGCTGGCTTCATAGATCTGGGTGACGAACAGGGGGCGCAGGCTCATGATGGGGCCATAGCCCAGCCAGATGAGCAGGGGAAGGCGCGCCTGAAACAGGCCGCATTTCCAAGGCTTATGGGGGCAGGAGGATAATGCGCCATGACACGACTGTCCCTTCTCGCCGCCCTGGCGGCCCTGACCCTCACCGCCGGCGTCGCCCAGGCGCAGGATCGCGCCCGGAGTCATCTGACCCCGGCCACCACCGACATCTGCCTGGATGTCAGCGGGGGAACCCTGCCGGCCGTCTGCAAGGTCCCCGCCAGCCGGCTGGATAAGCGTGAGGACATCTGCGTCTGCCCTGAAGGCATGCGCACTACCGTTGCCGTCTGCGGCCCCGGTCAGTCGGCCCCCAGAGAAAACCTGGCCCTGAACGCCGCCCGCCGAACGGCCGCCAAGGATGGCAGCCTGATCGGCGACTTGTTCCAGGGCCAGCCGATCTGCGTCGCCCCCCGGGATTGACTCAGGCGTCTCAGCCCAGGGCGCCGTAGACCATCTTCTGGAAGATGGGCAGGGCTGCGCGGCCGCCCATGCGCTGGCCTGTGGCCAGTTGGGCGGCGGCCTCGGGGCCCAACGGCATGGAGTTCTGAATCAGATAGATCAGCACCATGTCGGCTTGCGGATCAGCCTGCCACCAGGTGCCGAAGGCGCCGGGCCAACCAAAAGCGCCGGCATTTCCAGCGCCCATCCAGGCCTGCTTCACCGGGTCGGTGATGACCGAAAGCCCCAGACCAAAGCCCTGACCCAGCCAGAAGGGAATGCCCATGAAGGGGATCGCCTTCTGGGCCTCGGTGAGCCGGTCAGAGATCATCATCTCCACCGTTTCGGTCTTCAGCAGGCGGACCCCGTCGACCTCGCCCTTGCCCAGCATCAGGCGGGCAAACTTCAGATAGTCATCAGCGGTGGAGACCAGCCCCCCGCCGCCGGCCGCAAAGGCCGGTGGGGCTGGATGATAGGGAAGGGCAACTTCCTCCATGGCGTCGGTCTCCGGATTGATCCGGTAGAGCTTGGCCGCCCTGTCCAGTTTCTCCGGGGGGACATGGAAAGCGGTGTCAGTCATCCCCAGGGGGCCGAAAACCCGGTCTTGCAGCACCTGATCCAGGGGCTTGCCCTCGATCCGGGCGATGATGAAGCCCAGGACATCGGTGGCGTGGCTGTAGTGGAACCGGTCGCCGGGCTGATGGCTGAGGGGCAGGTCGCCGAGCCGCTTCATCCACTCGTCCGGCATTAGCGGCGTGCCCAGAGCCGGGCCCAGGGCCTTTTCATGCGCCTGGGCGATCGGCCCCATGGAGGTGAATCCATAGGCCAGTCCCGAGCGGTGGGTCATCAGGTCTTCGAGGGTGATGTCGCGCTGGGCCGGGACGGTCTGGTCCAGGGGCCCGTCCGGGGCCAGCAACACCTTCATGTCGGAAAACTCCGGTGCCCACCGGGTGATGGGATCGTCCAGCTTCAGCCGACCCTCTTCCATGAGCATCAGGGCCACCACCGAGGTGATCGGCTTGGTCATGGAGGCGATGCGGAAGATGGTGTCCCGGGTCATGGGCTTGTCGCCGGCGATATCCCGGCGGCCCAGGGTGTCGACCTTGACGACCTCGCCCCCCTGCCAGACCAGGGTGACGAAACCCGACAGGTCGCCAGCGTCTACCACCCCTTGCAGGGCCGGACCGATGGCCTCAAGGCCCTTTGCGAAATTTGCGCCGTCCATCGGTGTCGTTCCTTCGTACTGTCTTGGGCGTGCTTTGCTGGCGGCCATAGCGCCGAGGCGGCCATGCTGCGTCAAGCCAAGTGAGGAGGTCTTTGCCGATGATTTCGTCTGCCCTGCGTCCAGCCCTGATCCTGTCGGTCCTGGCCCTGAGCCTGAGCGCCTGTTCGCCGCTCACGGCCTTTGCCAGCCTCACCCCCACCGATCGCGCCCAGCAGGCTGGGGCAGGGGTGGCCTATGGGGTCGAGCCCCGGCAGCGGCTGGATGTCTATCTGCCGCCACAGGGCCCCAGCGCGGCCCCCGTGGCGGTGTTCTTCTATGGCGGGACCTGGGAAAACGGCCGGCGGCAGGACTACGGCTGGGTGGCCCGCGCCCTGGCTGCCGAGGGGTTCCTGACCCTGGCACCAGACTACCGGCTCTATCCCGAGGTGACCTATCCGACCTTCCTGGAGGACGGCGCCCTGGCCATCGCCTGGGCGGTGCAGAATGCAGAGCGACTGGGGGGAGATCCGGCCCAGATCGTCCTGATCGGTCACTCCGCCGGGGCCTATAATGCGGTGATGCTGGGCCTCAGTGCGGACTATCTGAAGGCAGCGGGCGTTGATCGGACCCGCATCCGGGCGGTGGCGGGTCTGGCCGGTCCCTATGATTTCCTCCCCCTGCAGGGAGAGACCGTCCGAGGGGTGTTCGGTGCCGCCAACAGCCTCGCCGACACCCAGCCGATCAACCATGTGAGCGCCGATGCCCCGGCCGCCTTCCTGGCCACCGGTGCCAGCGACACGGTGGTCCTGCCGCGCAACACCGAGGCCCTGGCCGCTGCCCTTCGGGCGCAGGGGGTCAGCGTGGAGACCAAGGTTTATCCCGACCTTGGCCATGCCGGCATCCTGCTGGCCCTGTCGCGGCCGTTGCGAGGCCGGGCACCGGTGCTGGAGGACATGAGCGCTTTCCTGCGTCAACACACCCAGGCTGGGGAGACGGCGGCCGCCTCGGTTGCGGCGCGCCAGCGCCCCTGATCCCTTACGGCGTAAAGGATTGGGTTCGGTTTCCCTTGGGTCAGCTTTTTGCAACGCCGTAATTGAACCGCAACCGCGAAGTGCGTATATCCGGTCTCCCGTTAAGCCATAGGGCTGGCGGGACCGTCAGTTCACGTGAACGCAAGGACGCCTCCGCCCATGCTGGTCACCCTCATGAAGGCCAAGCTGCACCGGGCTACGGTGACGCAGGCCGACCTGGATTACGAAGGCTCGATCGCTATCGACCGCGACCTGCTGGACGCCTCGGGCATCCTGCCGCACGAGCAGGTCGATGTGCTGAACATCACCACCGGTGCCCGCTTCACCACCTACGCCATTGAGGCGCCGCGAGGCTCCAGGGTGATCGGCGTCAATGGCGCCGCCGCCCGTCTGGTCCAGAAGGGCGACAAGGTCATTGTGGTGACCTACGGCATGCTGGCGGCCGAGGAAGCCCGCAACTACGCCCCCACCGTCGTCCTGCTGGGTGACGGCAACGAGATGAAGCAGGCCGCCTGATGGGTCGCTGGGGGGCTGTCCTTGGCCTGACCGCCGCCGCTGTTCTCAGCTTCGCCTGCGCGCCGGCTGCGCCTGAAGGTCTCGACACCACGATCCTGGACCGAGAGATTGGCCAGCGCATCGGCGGCCCCTCGACCTGCGTTCTGGTGGCGGAGCCAGGGTCGGGAAAGATCGTCTATCGTTACGGTCTCAGTACGGCCTGTGAACGGGCCCTGCCGACGTGCCAGGGTCCGGCCACGGAGACTGTCCAGGATCTGTTGAATGGCCTTGCTGCCCCGGCGGAGGCTGTAACCAGAAGCTGCCCGACCACGTCGGATGGATCGCGCAGCGTCGGCTGGTCGGCAGGCCCGGTGGCCGGTCGTGACCTGGTCTTTGCCGCGGTCATGGAGGGCGAGCGCGCCCTCCCTGGCCGGGTCATGACTGACCGCCTGGCCGGCGCCTTCACCGCCGCTGGCCTGGACTGAACCCCCCAGGGGTCAAGGCCTCCGCCCCGCAAAGGGACGAAGGCCCCACGGTCCCTAGCGGGTCAGTTCATAGAGGCCTGAGAGATCCACCCGCACCGTCATCTCCCCGGCGGAAACCGGGGTGGAGTCCTTCATGCCCTCGGCCCGGGCCATGGCCATATAGGGCATGGGCGGCATGGGCACCGAGTAGCCGGCGCCCTCGCTCAGGGTCACCAGACGCCCCACCCGGTAGCCGGTGGCCCGGGCATAGAGCTCGGCCTTGGCCTGCAGGTTGCGTACAGCCGCCAGGCGGGCCTCGTTTTCCGCCTTGCTGGGATCGCTCAAGCCAAAGCTGATGCTGTTGATCTGGTTGGCGCCGGCATTGACCGTGGCGTCCACCGCCGCCCCCAGACGGGTCAGATCGCGCACCTTCACCGTCACCTGGTTGCTGGCCTGATAGCCCCGCAGCCGCGGCGGTTCGTTCTGCACATAGTCGTACTGGGCGCTCAGATTGAGGTTCGAGGTCTGGATGTCGCGGCCCTCAATGCCGGCCCGGTTCAGGGCGGCCATCACCGAGCTCATCTGCCGGGCATTGGCCTGCATGGCGGCCTGGGCGGTGGGGGCTTCGGTCTGCACCCCCAGGCTGATGGTCGCCATGTCGGGCGCCACATCTACCTCGCCCACGGCCGACAGGTTCAAGGTGGTGGCGCGGAACATGGTGTCCGCCGCCGAGGTCGCCGGACCGGGGATGGTCTGGGCGAGGGCGGCAGGCGCCAGGGCGGCAAGGCTCAGGCTGAGCACGCCGGCGCGCAACAGGGTCTTCATGGGGATCTCCAGTCCGATTGAAACTTGACCTTAGGCCACAGCCTTAAGCGCGGCGATGGCCTTCACGTTCCACCCTGGCAAGCTGAACCTGAACCGGAGCTTTAAGCGCCGTGCAGCCCATGCTAACCGCAGGCCCTCCGCTGATGGGGCCTGTAGCTCAATGGTTAGAGCCGGCCGCTCATAACGGTCTGGTTGCAGGTTCGAGTCCTGCCGGGCCCACCAGCGG
>NZ_JAKRSA010000023.1 GCF_022402485.1 Phenylobacterium sp.
CCTGACCGCCGTACATGGAGTCATTACCCGCGCCGCCCGTGAGGGTGTCGGTGCCGGCATTGCCCTGCAGGGAGTCGTTGTTGTTGCCGCCGGTGAGGACGTCAGCGCCAGCGCCACCCCAAATGGTGTCGTTGCCGTCACCGCCGTCGAGGGTGTCGTTGCCTTCGCCGCCATCGACCGAGTCGTTGCCGGCTTCAGCACCGATGTTGTCGTTGCCGGCTTCACCCAGGACGGTGTCGTTGCCAGCGCCGCCCAGGATGACGTCGTCACCCAGGTTGCCGTTGATGAAGTCGGAGCCAGCGCCACCGGTGATGGTGTCGTTGCCAGCGCCGCCCAGGAGGGTTTCAGCAGCGTTGGAAGCGCCGCCGCCGAGGATGGAGTCGTTGCCCAGGTTGCCCTGGACGAAGTTGTTGCCGCCACCAGCAGTGATGGTGTCGTTGCCCTGGCCGCCGTACAGGATGTCGGCCGAGGAACCAGCGGTGATCTGGTCGTTACCGGCGTTGCCCTGCACGAAGTTGGCGCCTTCGCCAGCCGTCAGGCTGTCGTCGCCGGCGTTGCCGTACATGCCGTCCGCGGCGGTAGTGCCCGCCTGGGTGTCGCCGCCGGCGGTGCCGACATAGAGCTGCGAACCCGTGGTGGTGGTCAAAACCTCACCGAGGATCCCGGTGCCGCCGGCGGTGGTGCCGAAGACCTTGGTCACGCCGTTCACGGTCAGGCTCACCCGGGCCGGGTCAGCGCCCGCGGCCGGAATGAACAGGACGGTGATGTTGGCAGCGCTGGTGCCCGGCGCGAACGCCAGGGAGTCGGCCGCGGAGTTGTAGGCTAGGGCCTGCGCGTCCGTGATCGTGTCAAATTGAAAGTCAGCCATTCTTCTCTCCAGTCAGTGTCACGTGGACCCCAGAACGCCTGGCCACCATCCTCGGATGGAGCGGTCCTGGCGGTCCCTCTCCGCGCCATTACACATGGACGTGGCGAAGGTTAAAACGAGCCCGGCCAAGAGGTATCGGATGCCGGATCGATACGCAATACGAAAAAGGCCCAAGGCCAAGCTTGCAGCCCCCAGGTCGGGGACCGCCCTGATACCGCCCTAGTCCTCCCGCAGCGCCCCATCGAAGGTGTCGGTGATCGGACCGACCAGATAGCTGAGGATCGACCGGCGCCCGGTGACGATCATCGCCTGGCCCGGCATGCCGGGCGTCAGGGTCGCCCCCTCCGGCAGTTTGGCCAGGTCCGCAGGGTCAATCCGCAGCTCGGCCAGGAAATAGGCAAGGCCCGTCTGGCTATCCACCAGCCGGTCGGCGGAGATGCTGGTGACCTTCGCCTCCAGGGGCGGGGCCTTCTGGGCAAAGGCGGTCAGCGATACCCGGGCGTCCTGGCCCACGGTGACGCTGTCGATGTCATTGGGCGAAACCCGGGCGTGGACGATCAGCGGGGCGTCGGCAGGCACCACATCCATCAGGAGCTCGCCGGGCGTCACAACGCCGCCGACGGTGAACTGGGTCAGGTTCAGCACATAGCCGTCCACCGGCGAGGTCACCGTGGTTCTAGCCAGCACCTGTTGGGCCGCCGTCAGGCGGGGACCGACGTCCGACAGCTGAGTCTGCATCTGGCGCAGGCCCTCGGCCGCCTCACTGATTCGCTGGTTGCGCAGGGTGGTCAGCTGCATGCGCGCCTCCCCTTGCGCCTGGCGAAGACGGTTAATCTCCGAGGTCAGAGCGCCGCGACGTCCGCCCAGTTCCGCCAGGCTGCGCTCATAGCGCAGGATCAGGGTTTTGGGGGCGTAGCCCTTCTCATAGAGGGTCTGGTAGCCGGCCAGTTCCTCGCGGGTGAAACCGATCTGTTCATCGATGGAATCCAGCTGCGCCTGAACCCCGACCACCTGGGTGGCCAGCTGGTCCATCCGCTGGCCCAGCACGCCCTCCTGGCTGAGGAAGAACTGCAGGCGGGAGTTGAACAGCAGTTGCTGATCCCGAATCACCCCCCCCACCCGGGGATCGGCCATCCGCGCGGTGAGCTCTACGGGCAGGACCAGGGTGCGGGCACCCACCGATTCGGCGGAAAACCGCGCGCTCTGGGCCAACAGGGCGTCGTGCTGGCTCTGCAGCACGTCAACGGCGGCTGCGGCCTGGACGGAATCAAACCGCAGCAGCGGCTGGTTGGCGGTGACCCGCTGGCCCTCACGGACCAGAATTTCGGAGACCACCCCGCCCTCCCGGTGGCGCAAGGTCTTGCGGCTGGCCTCGACGCGCATTTCGGCCGGGGCCGAGGTGGCCGAGGAGATCTGGGTGAAGCCCGCCCAGATCAAGGCGCCAAACACAAAGACGCCGACCACGACGCAGCCGATGAGGATCGGCCGCCACATGCGCTTGTCCAGGGCCTTGTCGGGACCAGGCTCGGACACGTCAAAGCGCGGGTCGACCGGCGCTACAGGCCCCAGGATGCGCTTGATCGGCTCCAGGTCGAATCTCATTGGCCGGCCTCGACGGGCCGCGGGGGGGTGGACTGGGCGAAGCGGGCCATGACGGCGTCCTTGGGGCCAAACAGCTCCATACGTCCCTCGCGCAGCACCAGCATCTTGTCGGCCGAGCGAAGGATGTTGGGCTTGTGGGAGACGACCACGATGGTCGTGCCCCGGGCTTTCAGCAGGTCGATGACCCGCATGAGGGCGTCCTCGCCCTCGGCGTCAAGGCTGGCATTGGGCTCATCGAGCACGAGCAGGCGCGGATCGGCCAGCAGGGCCCGGGCCAGACCCACCCGCTGGCGCTGCCCCGCCGAAAGCATATAGCCCCCATCGGTCAACTCGGTCTCATACCCCTTGGGCAGGCGCAAAATCAGGCTGTGCACATCGGCCAGGGTGGCGGCGGTGACCACCTGCTCATCGGTGATGTCAGGCAGGAAGCGCGCAATATTGTCCCTCAGCGTGCCGGCGAACAGCTCGGTGTCCTGGGGCAGATAGCCCACATGGCGACCAAACTCCGCCCGGTTCCAGGAGAACACATCTGCGCCATCCAGACGGACATGGCCGTTATTCGGCCGCCACACCCCGACCAACAGCCGGGCCAGGGTCGACTTGCCGGCCCCAGACGGCCCGATGATCCCCAGCATCTCGCCGGGCTCAATCTTGAAGTTCAGCCCCTGGAGGACGTAGCGCTCAGCGCCTGGGGGAGCGAAGTTGACCCCCTCGATGCTGAGCTGGCCCAGGGGGCGCGGCAGGGTGGTGGTGGCCGCGGCCGGCTTGTAGCCCTCCAGAGCCTGGTTCAGCCGGTCATAGGCCCGACCGCCATTGACGATGCCGTCCCAGGCACCGACCAGTTTCTCGATGGGCTGCAGGGCGCGGCTGGCCAGGATCATGTTGGCAAACAGCATGGCCGGACCAATGGTGCCGTTCAGCACCAGATAGGCCCCGACCCCGATCACCAGGATCTGGATGAACATGCGGGTGAACTTGGTCAGGTTCCCGAACACGCTGGCCCGTTGCGAGGCCCAGGCGCCTCGCTCGATGGACAGGACGCGAAAGGCCGTCCACCGGGCACCAATGGCCTGGAGCATGCCCATGGCGCGGACCACCTCACCATTGCGCAGGGCCGCGTCGGTAAAGGCATAGCCCTTGATGGCCGCCTCATTGGCCTCCTGCAGCGGGGGCCGCGACAGGCGATCTTGCAACATGGCGAGGCCAAACAGCACAATGGCCCCGATCAGGGTGATGACCCCCACGGCCGGATCGATGATGAACAGAATACCGATAAAGATCGGCATCCAGGGCAGATCGAATACCGCCCCGAAGACCGCCCCGGTCAGCAGTTGCCGGAAGCTGTCGAGGTCTCGCAGGGGCTGGGCACTCCCATGTCCCCGTCCTCGGGTTTCCGCCTCGAAAATGGCGGCGAACACATGGCTGGACACCTTTTGGTCCAGGGCGATGCCATAATTGATCAGCACCCGGGTGCGCAGTTCGTCGATCACGCTGGAAATGACGAACACCAGCAGGGCGCCAATCGTCAGCACCACCAGAGTGGAATAGCTGTAGCTGGCCAGCACCCGCCCATAGATCTGGAAGGTGTAGAGCGGCAGGGCAAGATAGAGCAGGTTGCTGATCAGGCTAAAACCGGCGGCAAAGGCCAGGGGCGTGGCCCCATCCTTCAGGGCCCGCGTCAGCAGGTTGTCGGGCAGGGACGCAAACGGATTGAGGATCTTCATGCGCAAGAGCGTCCGTCGGAGCCTGGTCGCCCGTGGATCCCAGGGCGATTGAGGCCGCGAGACATGACGAGGCTCGCCAGGGGAGTCAATGGCGCCGCCCTTATGCGGGGAACATGCTAAGGCCAGGGTTGAAACCGGCCCAGGGAAGGATTCATGGCCAGGATCGCTGTGATTGGAAGCTGCATCACCCGGGACCTGTGGCCCCTGCGCGAGGCCGCGCCCAAGGACCTGCTCTATGTTTCCCGCACCAGCCTGGCGAGCCTGCTGTCGCCCCCCGCCGCCGGCTATGTCCCTCAAGCCGACCCCCCGGCCGGCCTGACCAGATACCAGCACATGGCCGTGGAGGCCGACCTGCAGAAGACGGGTCTGGCCCAGGTGATGGCCCATCGCCCTAGCCACCTGATCTTCGACTTTATTGATGAGCGGTTCGACCTGCTGCGGCTGGCCTCAGGCGCTCTGATCACCCACAGCTGGGAACTGGAAAGCGGCGGCTATCTGGCCCAAGCCGCCCTGGCTGGTCCCACAGCCATCCCGCGCCTGTCGGGCGCCTGTGACCGGCTCTGGCGTGAGGCGGTTGCCCAATTGGCGGGCCTGTTGCAGGTGACCATCCTGCGCGAGGCGCAGATCATCCTGCATTCGGCGCGGTGGGCCGATCATCAGGCGAGGTCCTCAGGGGGCGTGCAGCTCCTACAGGGCCAACCTCACATATGGGACGGCCGTCCGGCTGACCTGGAGGCCCACAACGCCATGCTGGCCCGTTATGAGGCGCACTTCCTGGAGATGATCCCCGGCGCCCGGGTGGTGCGGGCCAGACCCGAGAGCCAGATCGCCGATCCCGCTCACCGGTGGGGCCTCAGCCCCTTTCACTATGTGCCGGCCTATTACGACGAGATTCACAGCGCCCTGACAGAGCTGGGCTGCACTTAAATCGCTCAGAGACCCTGGCTGCGCCGCGCCCAGTGCTCCAGGGGCGTCAGGCCGCTTTCGGCCAGATCAGGATGGGCGGCCAGATAGGCGGCCGGCGCGAAGCCGGGCTGGGCAACATCAGCCAACCAGGCACCACCAGTGAGATAGTCCACCAGGGGATTGGCCCCCTCGGCCAGACCCGCCCCACGGGCCTGACGGTGGGCCGCGCCAGAAAACCAACCGCTCGCCTCGAGCCCGCGGGCTGCCCCTTCGAGAACAAAGTGCGTCAAGGGCTCCAGGTCGGCGGCAGCGATCCCCGGATCCTGGCTCAGATACCAGGCCGGATCAAACAGCGGGTGGGGCTTAAGCCCCTGCCGCCAGCCCTGGGTCAGATAGTGGACCAGGGGCGGCCCCTCAGCCTGGGGCGACTGGGCTAGGTAATAGTCTGCGGCAAACAGCGGATGGGGGCTGAGCCCGACCCGCCAGCCGATGGTCAGATAGTGGACAAGAGGATTGGCCCCGCTGGCCGCCAACTCAGGATCCTGGGCCACATACCAATCGGCGTCGAACAGGGGATGGGGGGCGTAGCCCTCGGCGGCACCGACACGAATGTAGTGCTCAAGGGGACCAAGACCGCAGGCCAGGAGTTCAGCCCCATGGCGCGCGGTGTAGAGCGCGGCATCGAACAACGGATGCGGTGCCCGGCCTTCCCGTGACCCATTGGCGACATAGTGCAACAGGGCTGCAGCGGCACCCCCCGCTACATCAGGGTTCATGGCCCGATAGTAGTCGTGATCCACAAGAACGGCCGAAACGGCATCGGGTCCCGAGCCTTGGGCGATATAGGCGTTGATTTCCGTGAGCGGTGACACCGCAGGATGTCCGCCCGGACTGATCCAAAGCCCAGATCTCAGCACCACCCTGGCCCGGCCTCGGGTGCCCAGCCGAAGTAGAACCTTGTCGATGGCCTTGGACAGCCGGTTGTGCCGCCGGGGACAGCGCACGGCTGAACGCCGGTGCAGGGCGACCCGGTCCTCCCGCAGCCTCTGCTCGGCCAGGGCCCGTCCGGCCAGGGCGCGCCATAGCGCCAAGGTCAGGCGCGAGCGGGTCAGGGTCGTTTCGGTCTCTGCGTCGAGCAGGGCGGCGTCCAGCCGCTTGAGCTTGTCGGCCAGACGTTGGGTCTTGGCCAGCAGGGGGTGCGGGGCTTCCACCGCGTCAGGGGCAGATGGGGTCATGCGGCGGCTCCTGCCGGCGTGGCCAGGCCCTGGGCGGCCAGCCACTCCAGATAGCTGCCGGGGCCGGCGGCAAAGGGGTCCTCGAAGTGCGCCTGCAGGTCCGGGCTATCGCGCCACTGGACCCTATGGGCCTTTTCGATGGGCGTCCCGTCGGCATAGGCACCATAGGCCCAGTAACGGCCGGGGATGGCAGGGTCGGTCGCCGCCGCCACCTGGCGCTTGTACCAGTTCCAGATCTCATAGACCTCGAAGTTGTCGCCGGCGTAC
The DNA here is from genome assembly GCF_022402485.1 of Phenylobacterium sp. GTDB lineage: Bacteria > Pseudomonadota > Alphaproteobacteria > Caulobacterales > Caulobacteraceae > Phenylobacterium. The sequence continues at coordinate 6,603 of NZ_JAKRSA010000023.1, forward strand.
TTCTTGGTCATCAGATCGCCCGTGGGTCCCAGCTTGGTGAAATGCCAGAATCGCAAGGGCGCGCCATTGACGCGGATCGCCCCATCCTTGCCGATGGTCACCTTGCGCTGGGAGAGGTTCCAGCTGGCGACATTGTAGCCCGGGTCGCGCACCACCTTGACCCCATCGAACAGGGCCGGAACGTGGTCGCACCAGCGCTGATCCACAAACAGGCCCTTGGGCATATCGTCGTAGCAATATTCCAGCAGCCGGTCGTTCCACCACTTGGCGAACCGCGCGCCCTCCCCTGAGGTGCGGATGGCCACGAAGCCCAGATTGAAGATGCCGGTGCGCGACGCCGACAGGTCATTGTCGAGGATGGCGGTGCGCTCGGTGTTGGGATCGATCAGATGCGGAGTCAGCAGGATCTGGTGCTCGCCCAGCATCTCGATCAGCGGGTCCAGCGGGGCCAGCAGGGCGGTGTCGGGATCCAGATAGATGGCGATGTCGGCCTGGGTGCAGGCCTGATGGATGAAGGGCCCCTTCACCGCTGTACAGACCTCGACCACATCATGGCGGAACAGCCAGTTGCGGAAGTTCTCGATCCCCAGGTCCTGGGCATAGACCACCCGGTCGAAGGGTTCGTTGGCCCGATCAAAGACAAAGCCGGCCGGCGGCTCATCCGTGATCAGCGCCACCAGCTCCCAGTCCGGATGAAAGCGCCGCAGGGTCGCATAGAGCACCCGCGCCCGATTCAGATAGGAGAAGGTGAAGCTCGAATAGCAGAGCACCTTCATCGGGCAGCCTCCCCGTCGAGCAGGTCGATGGTCAGGCGACTATGGACCAGCTCGGCCAAGGCTGGCTTCCGCTGAGCGCGGGACAGCCGCAGGATCTCACCGCTGTCAAAGAGCTCAAACAAGGCGGCCTCATCGGCGATGACTTCCCCAAGCCCGGTGGCCTGGACAAAGGCGGCCACATTGCCGCTGTCGGGACCGGTGAGGATGGCCGCGCCGGCGGCGGCGGCCTCATGGGTGGTGAAGGAAAAGGTCTCCCGGCACAGGGACCAGACCATGACCGCATCCACCTGCAGATCCTCCAGCTGCGCCTGCATGGCCTTAGGGTTTTCCGGCGTCACCGTCACCGAATGGAAGGCCAGAGGCAGACCTGCGGCCGGATCGCGGGCCAGGTGCAGGAACTCGTATCTCGGGTCCTCCGCGAACCGCAGCACGAGGTCGCGGAATACAGGCCAACCCTTCAGGGGGCTGGGCAGGCCCGGAAAGGCCAGACGGAACGGTCTTGTCGCGGTCTCGGCGGGCTTGGCCGATGAGCTGCGCGGCACCAGGGTCGCCAGGGGCGCGACAATCATCTGGCGGGCCGAAAGGCCCGAGCCCCGGCGCCAGGTGTCCAGGGCGGCCTGGCTGGGGGCGGCCACCGACAGGTCCAGGGCAGCAAACAGCCTGGCGTGCTCGTCCAGGTGAAACTGCCGGTGTCCCCCATAGACGCAGATCCCGCAGGCCGGACTGCCCACCGGCGGCGCCCCGCAGTCGGCCACGTCATTTCGCAACAGGTGATAGCTGGCGCAGACACTGGCGAAGTCGTGCACCCAGAACCAGCCGGCGCTCATCCCAGCCGCTCGGACGATGGCCAGAACATCGCTGACGCTGTGCCCCAGCAGACTGTGGATCGCCAGACTTCGCCGCCCAGACGCTACATCGGCCAGGTGCGTTTCCAGGCCCTCCACCAGGGTGGCGACGCTGAACACGCCCACAGGGACGCCATTCCAGACCAGACCTACCGGCTCCCCATGGCCGGGACGGCGAAGCAGCGGCCGGGAGTCGACTGGATAGATGTGCAGGTGGTCGCGTCCGCTGGCGGCGGCGGCGGCATCTTCCCGCTGAAGGCAGAGCTGCACCCCGCCGAGATTGGTGGAATAGTCGTCATGACTGAAGGTCAGATGCAGGTCCCGCAGGCCCGATCGGGAGTCCGCAAGCAAGGCCGAGAGATCGTCGATAGCCCCTGGCGTCGTCAGCGTGTCATAGACCTCCGCCGCCTCGACCCGCGCCTCAAGGGGCTGCAGGGCCGCAAGAATGCGATAGCGAAAACCGAGCTCCAGCCGCGGCAGACGCCCTTCCTGCCGACCGGCCTGCAGATAGTGCACAAACGGTGGGATGGACGAGGCCGCCACGTCTGGATTGAGCTCCAGATAGTCCGAAACCGAAAACCATGGCGCAGGATCACGGCCTTCGCGCCAGCCGGACTCCATGAAGTGGACCACCGGATCGACCCCTCTGGACGCGACGTCGGGGTTCTCAGCCAGATAAAATCGGCGATCAATGGCGTCAGCAACCAGGGCGTAGGCGGCCTGGTCGGCTCCGGCCGGAGCCGCCTCCGCCGTCTCCCCGGCGTCCGTCTCCACAGCGACCGCCACTGCAGAAGGCACCGGAGTCCGCGGGGCCGGGATGTAGGTCCAGGGCGACGGCGTAGCGGCCAGGGGCGCATGTACAGCGGCCAGGGGCGACGGGCGGACCTTGGCGCCCCGCTCAGCGCCAATCAGCAGAAAATGCGCCAGGGGGTTGTCCCCCGAGGCCGCCACATCCGGGTGGTCTTCCAGATAGGCGGCGCTGGAAAACCACGGGGCAGGATCGCGGCCTTCGCGCCAGCCGACCTCAGCATAGTGGGCAAAGGGATCGGCTCCGGCGGCGGCCACATCGGGATAAGCGCGCCGGTAAAAATCCGGATCGAGAGCTGTGCTGACCAGTACGAAGGTCGGGTCTTTGGCGACCATGACGGCCATGCGGGGCTCCCTGTCGAGGCCGGAGGGTTGTGTGCAACAGATGGCCGAAGGGATCAACCGCAGCGTTCGCGTCTTGCCGCGCGGCGCGTGCGGTCATAGAGCACCTAGTGTGACCCGCGCCGACCGCCAGCCTGAGGACCTTAAGGACGCCAGCTCCGATTTGAGCCGGGCGGCCTATTTCGTGCTCGGCATGCACCGGTCCGGCACCTCAGCGATCACCCAGGTGCTGGCGCTGTCCGGGGCCAACCTGCCTGAGAACGTGATGCCGGGGGATGAGCATAACGCCAAAGGTTACTTCGAACCCTGGCGTATTGCGGTGTTCAACGATCAGCGGCTGCGCGCGGGCGGCAGTGCCTGGGATGATCCCTTCGCCTTTCCCTATCGGGCCCTGGAGCCCCGGGAAGAAAAGCGTTGGATCACCCGCGCCACTGACCTGTTCGACGAGGAATTCGCCGGGGCACGGCATCCGTTGATGAAAGACCCTCGGGTCAGCGTGCTTGGCCCCCTTTGGCGGGCGGTGCTCCATGATCTGGGCCTGCCGGTTCGGGCCGTCATTCCGGTGCGCCACCCACTGGCGGTGGCCGGCTCCCTGGCCCGGCGGGACGGATTCCCGGTGGAAAAGTCTCTGCTGGTCTGGGTGGCCTACATGCTGGGAGCCGAAGCCTATAGCCGCGATCTGCCCCGGGCCTTTGTCGCCTATGACGCTCTGCTTGCGGACTGGCGCGGGCAGGTTTCGAGGATCGAAGTCGCCCATGGTGCCCCTCTCCCGGCCCTCACACCCCAGGCGGCCAAGGCCATTGACCGATTCCTGACCCAGGAGCTTCGGCACAATGAGGCCGCCGAGGATCTGGCGAGGATCCCTGGGGTCGGTCCCCTGGCCGCCCAGGTTTTTGACTGGTTCGTGGCCGCTGCGGCCGACCAGCCCAGGCCCCCGGAAGACCTTGCCGCCGCCGCCAAAGCCCTCATGAAGCTGCAACAGACCATGGGGGTGTTTGTTTCCCCCGTGACCTCAGACCTTGCTGCGGCGCGGGCTGAACTGCTTGAGGCCCGCCAACTGGCCGGCTTTGAACGGGCCAGAGTCCAGGACCTGGAGGCGAGACTTGAGGCCCTGCAGAGCACCTACGCCGCTCAGGCCGAAGTACAGCGCCAGCTTGATTCAGCCCTGGACGCGCTCCTCGACCATACCCTGGGCGAAAGCTGAAACCCGCTTAGCGACGGATCGCCGTGTCAGACCCTAGTCCTTCCTCGCCGAGCGATCAGGCCGCCGAGCTTCTTGCCCGGCGGCTCAAAGGCCATCTGGTGGCCACAGCGGCAGCGACGGAGCGCTGGCGGCAGTTTCGGGAGACCCGTGCGCGCCAGGGCAGCGCCCTGGTTTTGCCTCGCCTGGCCCAACGTCTTGCCAAGACCCTGGCCCGAGGGAAGTGGCCCGGGCGAGCCCTGCTGATTTCCATGTCGGGGGTCTGGCGGCCAGACACCCTTTCCGGTCTCGGCGGTGAGCCTGGCCTGACGCGAAGCCTGCGGGACTATGTTCAGGCTGGACCCAATGAAGGGGCCCTGCCTCGGGCCCTGTTCGATCAGGGTGCCTATCTGGCCAGGGCACCGGAGCTGGCCGGCTCGCGCTGGGCGCCCCTGGCCCACTACCTGACCCTGGGCGACGCTTCGGGTCTTGATCCCCACCCGCTGGTCCATGTCGCCGACTATCGCCTGCGCCACGGGGCGGCGGTGGAGGCCAGCGGCCTTAGCGTCCTGCAGCACTATCTGCTTGTCGGTGCGGCCGAGGGCTTTGATCCCCATCCCTTGTTTGATGTCCGCCACTATGTGGCTCAGTGCCAGGCGGTGGCTGACAGCGGCGAAGATCCCCTCAGCCATTATCTGCGCGAGGGCTGGCGTCAGGGCCTTGATCCCCATCCGCTGTTTGCCAATGACTGGTATCTTCAGCGCCATCCCGAGGTGGCGGCCGCCGGGATAGCGCCCCTGCTGGACTATGTGACCGGTGGCGCCGCACTGGGCCGCGATCCCCATCCCCTGTTCGACGGGAGCTGGTACGCCGAGCGCTACCGCGACCTGCAAATCCCGGGTTTCAATCCGCTGGCCCACTTTGTCCGGTTCGGGGCCCGGGAGCACCGGGACCCCGGCCCGCACTTCGACACCGCCTACTATCTGCAGCAAGAAGGGACCGGGGAGCGCGGGGACCTCGACCCCTTGAGCGACTATGTCACCCGCGGGGCCTTCCAGGGCCTGTGGCCGGCGGCGGACTTCGACGAGGCGGCCTATCTTTTGGCCCATCCCGACGCCGCTGACGCCAACTGCAGCAGCCTGGAACACTGGGCCCAGAACGCCGGGGCCAAGCCCGCCCCCCTGCCCGGCTCTGGGGTGCAGGGGGCTGCGGCCCTCTTTGAACAGCTGCGGACCTCCAGCCGCCAGCGGGACCCCGCCGCCTATGACCTGCAGGCCTATGAGGACCTGGCCAGGACCTGGAACAGGATCCAGGCTGAGCGCATCGAAGGCTTTAGCCCCACCCCGCCAAAGATGGTCTCGATCACCGGCGACCTGGCTGCGGCTGCACGGCGGATCAAACTACCGGACCCCGCCCAGCCCCGGGTGACCATCATCATCCCGGCCTTCAACAACCTGCGCTTCACCCTGGAGTGCCTGGAGGCCCTGGCCCTGGCCGGGGGGCTGGAGGATGCTGAGACCCTGGTCATCGACGACGCCTCCACCGACGAAACCGCCGCGGTGCTACCGTCGATAATGGGGCTGAAAGTCGTCAAAAACGTCGAGAATATGGGGTTTATTCGCACCTGTAATCGGGCCGCCAGCGCGGCTCGGGGCGAGGCCCTGATCTTCCTGAACAATGATGTGCAGGTCAGGCCGGGCTGGCTTGCGCCCCTCCTGGAGACCCTGGACGAGCCTTCGGTGGGGGCGGTCGCGCCCAAAATGTTGTTTCCCGACGGGCGGTTGCAAGAGGCTGGTGCCCGGATCAATCCCGACGGGTCCAGCGAAATGATCGGCCTGTTCCAGGATCCCGACCTGCCCCGCTGGAATGTACGGCGGGAGGTGGACTACGCCTCAGGCGCCTGCCTGGCCGTGCGGCGGAGGGACTTCGAGGCGCTGGAAGGATTCGATCTGGCCTTCGCGCCGGCCTATTGCGAGGACGCCGACCTGTGTTTCCGCCTGCGGGAACGGGGCGCGAAGATCATCTATGAGCCCCGCTCGGAGATCATCCACCACCTGAGCATCACGGCCAATTCCATCGATGCCGGCTATAAGCTGCGGCTGGCGACCCGCAATCAGCAGCGCTTCGTCAAGCGCTGGGCCCACCGATTGGACAGCCTGAATCAGGTCCGCACCATCGCCTTCCACCTGCCGCAGTTCCACGCCATCCCGGAGAATGACCGCTGGTGGGGGGCCGGGTTCACCGAGTGGACCAACGTCACCCGGGCCCTGCCCAGCTACCGGGGGCATTATCAGCCACACCTTCCGGCCGATCTCGGGTTCTACGACCTGTCAGATCCTGCCGCCCTGAAGCGCCAAGCCGCCCTGGCCGCGCGCTACGGCCTCGGGGGGTTCTGCTTTTACTATTACTGGTTCTCAGGCGGACGCCGGGTGCTGGAGACCCCCCTCAACCACCTGATGGACGAAGACGGACCAGACTTCCCCTTCTGCGTCTGCTGGGCCAACGAGAACTGGACGAGGACCTGGGATGGCCAGGAGCAGGACGTGCTGCTGGCCCAGACCTACGCCCCGGAGGACGCTGTGGCGCTGATCACGGACATGGCCCCACTGATGGCCAGGCCAAACTACATCCGCATCGATGGACGGCCCCTGCTGGTGATCTATCGCCCCGGCCTGCTGCCCGATGCGGCGGCCTGGTCCAAGGCCTGGCGCGAGACCGCCCGGACCCTGGGCCTTGGAGAAATCTATCTGGCGTTCGTGGAGACCTTTGACGTGGCCGGAACCTACCCCGACCCGGCGGCGCTTGGCTTTGACGCGGCCATCGAGTTCCCGCCTATGGGGGCAGCCCAGCCCATCAGCCTGCCCGGGCCGCTGCAGAACCGCGACTTCAAAGGCGTGGTCAGCGACTACCGGGAGCTGGTGCGGCATTTCCTCAAGGCACCCACCCCGGGCCACACCCGGTTTCGTGGGGTCGCGCCGTCTTGGGACAACACCGCAAGGCGCCAGGACAACGCCTATGTCTTCCATCACGCCAGCCCCGGCGCGTTTCAAGCCTGGACGGCCGCCATGCTGGCCGAGACCCGCCGCCAGAATTTCGGCGAGGAACAGATCGTCTTCATCAACGCCTGGAACGAGTGGGCCGAGGGCGCGCATCTGGAGCCGGACGTCCGGTTCGGCCATGGCTGGCTGGAAGCCCTGAAAAACGCTGCTGAGGCAGATCTGCTGGAACCCCGCCCATGAGCGCGCCAGCCCCGCAAGGTGAGCTGGAGGACCTGGTGGTGGTAGGTCATCCGTTTGCCCCCATCGGCATGGGCGAACACCTGCGCTCCACCGTCCGGGCCCTGCGGGCGGCCGGCCTGAAGCCTGGACTTCTGGATGTCTACGGCCTGGACCGCGGCCGCGATCTCGACCTGGAACGGGTCTATGGCCCTGACGTGACCCGCAGGCTGTCGCGGTCGGTGAACCTGTTCTGCATCAATGCCAATGAGGTGGACGAGGTCTGCGCCCGGCTGGATGAGGCCGATTTCGCCCGGGCGCACAACATCATCTTCCCGGCCTGGGAATTGCCGGACTATCCCCAGCCCTGGGTGGAGAAACTGGCCCGCTTTGACGGGATCTGGGCCCCGACGGGGTTTGTCCAGGACGCCATTGCCCGGGCCACAGGCCGCCAGGTGAGCCGGATTCCCCTGGCCGTGGACATGAAGCTCTCCACCTTTCTGGGGCGGCGATGGTTCAACATCCCTGAGCACGCCTTCGTGGTGATGTTCGCCTTCGACTTCTCTTCGTATGCGGCGCGCAAGAACCCCTTTGCGGTCCTCGACGCCTTTGAACAGCTGGTGAGTCGTCGCCCTCAAGCGCCCCTGCATGCCCTGATCAAGTACAAGGGCGGCAACCCTGACAGCCCTGAGCGGAAGGCCCTGGAGGCGCGCATCGCCCGGCTGAACGGCCGGGTGCAGACCATCACCCAGGAGATGTCGGACAACGAGGTCAAGAACCTGTTCCGCAATGTCGACGTGTTTGTCTCCCTGCACCGGGCCGAGGGGTTCGGCCGCGGCCTGGCTGAGGCCATGGCCCTGGGAACCCCGGTGGTGGCCACCGGCTGGTCAGGCAACATGGACTTCATGGACGCCGACACCGCTCTACTGGTGGATCACCGTCTGGTCCCGGTGCAGGCCGGGGAGTATCTGTTCCCCGAGGGCCAGCACTGGGCTGAACCGGACGTCGACCAGGCCAGTCGGTTGATCGAGCAGGTGATGGACCGCCCAGCCGAGTCCCGGGCCATGGCCGAGCGGGCCCGCCGCCGCATCCGCGTCGAGCTCAATCCCAAGGTCGTAGGGCTGGAGGCCGTGGAGGCCCTGCGCACCCGCTGAGCCTGATCGGCCTCAGGTGGCCGGGCGCAGGACCGGGGCTGGTGCGCTGACGGGTGACGGCCGCCCAGGCGGTTCGGTGATGGCGATCTGGTGGATCAGGAACTCACCCCCGGCCGCGTCATCGAAATCCAGGCGAATGCTTTCGATGAGGGACGAGACCCAGTCGTCCCCGCCCTTTGTAGGGCTGCGCATATCGTAGGCCATGATCACCGTCTCATTGACCTTTGGCGTCTCCCCCTGGAAGGGCTTGGCCATGTAGGCGGCAGCCTCGGGGTGAGCGGCGGTGACATAATGCAGCGCCCCGTCCCAGTCAGAGGCCGGGGCCAGGCGGGTGACCCGGACCAGAACATGGTTGAACTGCGCCCCGTCCAGGGCCAGGCCGCTGGGGCTCCGCAAGGCCGGGTCAAAGGCCCGGGCGGCCAGGCGAAGACCGACGGTCTCGGCGGGTGCCACCTCGCCGCCGGACATGACGAATCCATCTGTGGACCCCTCAAAGGTCCAGAGCCGGCCCGCCCGGAGCCGCTGGCCCTGGAAGGTGAAGGCCTGAGCGTCGGCATCCCAGGCATAGGGGCCAGGCCGCTCCACAGCCTCTGCCGCCGAGCGGGCGGCCGGCGGTAGAGCCAGTTCATCGGCCGGCTGGGGCCGCGGGTTGACCTGCGGCTCCCGGGGGCGGGGATTGTCGCAGGCCGACAGAAGGACCGCGCACAGGAGGAGCCCCGGCAGGAGGCGAAGCAGGGGGACGCAGGGTCTCATGGGCGATGTCCCAGGGTTCAGCGCGGTCGCCGACGCAGGCGGCCATAGGGCAGGTCGAGGGCCAGGTAGAGGAGCCCCGCCATGGCCGCCAGGTCGAGATAATAGAGGTAGCGGTAGTCGCAGGCGATGGAGATCAGGGCGAAGCTGGCGGTGAAGGCCAGGGCCGAGAGCAGCATGGCGGCGATGATGATGTCGGCCGCTTCCCGCCGCCACAGGAGCACACCGGCGCATACCAGGGCGATCAGGGCGAAGAACACGTGAGAAAACAGCGGGGTGTCCAGGAACCAGGTGCTGTAGTTGTAGAGCGCCTGATCCGAGGGCTCCATGAGGGGCGCAATGCCGAGGGCCGTGGTCAGGGTCTCGGGTCCCGCCACCCCCACATAGACCGGCAGACAGGAATCGATCTTCGGGGTGGCGAACACCCAGCGGAACACCTCCCAGCGATGGCTGATATAGGCGTCGGGATGCTGGGTAAGCACCGTACCCCATTGCTCGAACACCACCTCATTGGGCAGGCCCCAGAGCGCCAGGCCGATCTGGTCATCCTGGCCGAGATAATCGACCCGTTCGGGGGTGTAGAGGGCGGTCGCCCGGTAGCGGATCTGCTGTTCGGCGGCCGGATCGTGGGCACGGATCACGTCCAGGGGGAGGGTCGGCTTGGCGGCAACCGAGCCGATGATGTCATAGTGTGCGACAATGCGGACGCCACGGGCGCTGGCCTGGTCGGGGCCTGCCTGCGGCGGCTGCGACAGGGCACCCATGGCCATGGAGACCGCCAGGGTGGCCGCTAGTCCACCAAGTCCCCAGGCGAGGCTGGAGCGCCAGCCCCGACCATAGGCGATCCAGGCCAGGGCCATGGCCCCGAATACGGGTGCCACCAGACCATTCTGGCGGACCTGGGCGGCGGCGGCGAAGGCCAGGAGCGCGCCGATGAGAACCCACCAGGGCCGGCGGGGGCCATCCCAGACCCGGGCGGCCTGGGCCAGGCAGGCAAAGCCGGCCAGGGCCAGGTTGGCAAACAGGACATCCTTCCAGACCACACCCTGATAGATCAGCAGGGTGGGGGTCAGCACCATCAGGGCGGCAAGGACGACAGAGGCCCAGGACACATGCCGCCGAAGCTGGCGGAAGGACAACAGGCTGCCAGTGACCAAAAATCCGCTGGCGGCCACATAAAGCCCGGTCCCCGGAGACACCGAATCGAACGTGCCAAGGATCCAGGCATAGAGGGCTGGACCCCAGGTCTCCCGGACCTGCATCCGGCCTTCATGCAGTTGAGCCAGGGAGTCGTAGGACAGATGCCCTGGCAGGTTGAGCGCCAGCATCAGCACATAGCCCGTGAGCAGCACGGCCCCCAGGGCTTGGCTGGCGGTGAACGACGGGCCTGGAAAGCCCTGTCCTCGGAATACAGGCCTTGGGAAGGTTATCATCGCCGTCGAACTCGCCCCCTGGTCGTCCTCTGGTAAGGCCAGGTCGCCTCAGCGCAAAGGGCCAATCGCGGTTTCTTGGCGAGAGCCTCCATTCGTGATCAGTTGGCCGCGATGAACACCGCCTCCCTGGAAATCAAGGCCTCGCAGACGGCGCCCGAGGCGCTCAGCACCTATGCAGGGCTATTGTCGGCGGTCTTCGGTGCCGCGCCGAAGTTCACCCCTGGGGCAATCGCCTGGCGTTATCGGGACAATCCGGCCGGACACGTGGTCGGGGCGGACGCCTGGTCCGGCGACACCCTGGCCGCCCACTATGTCACCTGCCCACTGAGGGCCAAGGTTGAGGGCCAGATCCTCCAGGGGCTGCTCTCCCTCAATACCGCCACCCACCCCGACTTCCAGGGCCAGGGCCTGTTCACCCGGCTGGCCCGGCGCACCTATGAGCAGGCGGCTGAACTTGGCCATGACTTCGTGATCGGGGTCGCCAATGCCCAGAGCACACCTGGCTTCCTGGGCCGGCTGGGGTTCCAGCATGTGGGCCGGCTGGAGGCCGGGCTGCTGGCCCGCCTGCCACGCCAGTTCGCCCCGACCGACCTGCAGTTTTGTGGACTCTGGGACGAGACGTCCCTGGGCTGGCGGCTGGCCAATCCGGCGACGGCCTACAGGACCGCGCGGCGGGGAACGCTCACTACCGTCTATGCCGATACCCATCTGCCAGGCGTGCGCTGTGCTGGCTTTGTGGAAGGCCCTGAGGCGCCGGGCACGGCACCGCCAGGCCTGGGACTGAACCTGTTCCTGGGGCTTGATCCGCGCATACCCCTTGGACGGCTTGGGTTCCTTCCCCTGCCCGATCGCTTCCGCCCCTCGCCCCTGAACCTGATCTATCGACCCTTGAGCGGCCGGGCGCCCCGCAGCCTGGACTCAAGATCCACGGTGATCAGCTTCCTCGACTTCGATCCCTACTGAGATGGCGGTCGTCTACATCCTGGCCCATTGCGACGATGAGTACGCGGCCCTGCCCCTGATCCTTGAGGCGAGGGCGGCGGGCCGCGAACAGATCTTCCTCTATGTGGCAGAGAACCGGGGGGAAGACCTGGCCGCCCGCCGGCTTGGTGAGGTGCGGAGCTTCCTCTTGGCCCTTGGCCTGCCACCTTCCAGCGCCGACTACGCCGCGTCGGGAACCGGTGCCTGGGATGGTCAGGTGCATCTGCATATGCCGGCCTGCCTGGAGGCCCTTCGCCGCCGGCTGGCGACTGTGGCGCAGATCGATCAGATCGTGATCGCGGCCTGGGAGGGTGGGCATCCCGACCATGATGCCTGCGCGGCCCTGGCGGCGACCCTGGCCGCCGAGCGGGGCACCCCGATTGAACAGTTCAGCCTCTATAATCGGCGCGGTCTGGGCACCCTGCCCTTCCAGGCCTGTGCGCCTATTCCGGAGAACGGCCCCGTGCGCCGGCTCAGGCTCAGCCCGGCGGAATGGCTGCAGTGGGCGCTCTTGGTCAGGTGCTACCCGTCCCAGGCGAGCAGCTGGCTGGGCCTGTGGCCGTCCATGTTCGCGGGCTTTCTGCTGCGGCGGGGCTATGGCGTTCAAAGGCTTGATCCAGCCCGCCTGTTCCAGCGGCCCCACGACGGCGATCTGCTTTACGAGCGTCGGTTTGGGGTGAGCTATGGGGCGGTGGCGGCCGCAGTGGCGGCGGTGACCCCGCCGGTGCTCAGGTCCGCCCCTGCGCCTGCATGACCACGATGAAGCCGGCCAGCATCAGGGCGTAGCCCAGGGCGAAGCGCCAGGACATGGGCTCCTTGAACAGCATCCAGGCCAGGAGCGGCACCAGGGCCGAGCCCAAAATCGAGAAGATATAGGCCTGGGACAGGGGCACCCGGGTGAGGATGTAGAACCACAGAAGCGCGGTCAGCCCGTACCAGGAGAAGGCACCGATGAGCGGCAGGTTCTTCACCAGACGCAGGACCAGCGGGCCGTCCAACCGCTCATTATAGATTGCCGCCCACTTGAACATGATCTGGCCGAGCGGCAGGGCCGCAGCGAACACCAGACACAGGAGCGTGTCGCGCAGGGCCATCATGACTGGGACTCTTCCGACGTCGCCCCGCCGCTGGTCTCACCATCGGCCAAGGCCTGGGCCTCGATCCGCGCCAGGGTGCGCAGATAGGGGTGGATCGGCCGGACCGGCACATTGACCACATCGAAGTTCATGGCCTGAAGCAGCAGCTGGACGCCGATGATCACCGGCAGGGCGGCGGTCATGACCACCCCGGCCGAGGCCGCCTGACCGGGATCGCGCACGGCCATCCAATTCAGGGCGTAGAGCGCCCCGAACCCCAAGAACAGGGTCCCGAAGATCAGCTCCAGGGTGGCGACATTGAAGTCGCGGACCAGATACTGCCCCAGGACCCGGCGGATGAAGTTGCGCAGATGGCGGCCGGCAAAGGGGCCGATCACCTGGCTGATCTTCAGATTGCTCACCTCATCCCCATAACGGGCGGGGATGGGCACATCGCGGACCACCGCGCGCAGGGTCCCCAGATGGTAGAGCAGGTCGGTCTCGAAGAAGAAGCGGCGGGCCACGGGCTTCTGGGCCACCAGGGCCGCGACACTGGCCTCGATGGCGGTGAAGCCGTTGGTGGGATCAAACACGTTCCAGTAGCCGGTGGAGAGCTTAGCCAGGAAGCTCAGGCCGGCATTGCCAAAGATGCGCAGGCCCGGCATCGCCTGGAGGTGGCTGACTGAAGAAAAGCGATTGCCCTTGGCGTAATCGGCCTCCCCCAACAGGATCGGGGTGACCAGCTGGGGCAGATAGCTGAGATCCATCTGGTCGTCGCCGTCGACCTTGACCAGGATCCGCCCCCCGAGGCGGGCAGCCTCCTGATAGCCTGAGAGGGTGGCACCGCCGACGCCCTGATTGACGTCCAGGCGCAGCACCCGCACCCGGGGATCAGTACATTGGGCCTCGATGAGGTCGCCAGACCCATCGGGACAGGCGTCGTCGACGCAGACAATGCCCTCCACCCAGGCCGGCGCGCGGGCAATCACCCGCAGGATGTGGTCGGTGACCTTGAAACAGGGGATGACCAGCCAGATCCCGGCCCCTTCCAGGGCGGGCTCCAGGTTGCGCAGGTCCTGTGGCGGCACATAGTGGGGCCGCGCAAACTGATCCATTGACGACATATGGCGCAGCCTCCCTAGGGCGTGACACAATCCGACGGAATCGTCTGGACGTTGAATCATGGCCTAGTTTCATCGGTTTGAGCGCACGTTCACCGTAAGGCTGGTTCCACCATTACGGAACGCGCGCTCGCCGTGGGCTAACATGGGGCATGCCTGCGGCCAAGTCGCAGACCCGGTGCCATGCTTGCGCCGCAAAATTGCACCTGATACCAGCGGCGCTCGCTTCGGGAGACCCCATGGAAACCAGCCAACACATGCTGCGGACGGGACGGCGAGGCACGCTGTTCGAGTTCAGCATGGCTTTGAGGGACCTGGTTACGTCCTATCATCGCCGGGGGCTGGCCTGGTCCCTGGCCTGGCACGACGTGGTGTCGCGCTATCGCGGCTCCATCCTCGGACCCTTCTGGATCACCATCTCCATGGGCCTGATGGTCCTGGGGATTGGCCTGCTCTACGCCAAACTGTTCGGGATCTCGGTGGCCGAGTTCATGCCCTATGTGGCCATGGGCATCGTCTTTTTCGGCCTGATGTCCGGGACGATCAACGAGGGGTGCGACACCTTCGTGCAGGCGTCCAGCATGCTGAGCCAGACCTCCCTGCCGATGTTCACCTTCATCTGGCGCACGGTGCTGCGCAATCTGATCAACCTAGCCCACCATGCGGTGATCATCATCGCTGTGATCGTGGTGTTCGGGCTTTGGCGGGTCATGGACGTGCTGCCGGCCATCGGCGGACTACTGCTGACGGTGGTCAACCTGGCCTGGATTAGCATGCTGGTGGCCATCGCTTCAGCCCGGTTCCGGGACATTCCGCAGTTCGTCATGTCGGTGATGCAGTTCGCCATCTTCATGACGCCGGTGTTCTGGAAGCCCGACGCATTTCCCGATCGTCATGCTTTCCTGACGCTGAACCCATTTTATCATATGCTGACCACCATCCGCGCGCCCTTGCTGGGTCAAGAGGCGGACGGACTCTCTTACGTCGTCCTGGCCATCATGGCCGTGCTGGGATGGGCACTCACCTTCTCGGTCTTCGCCATCACCCGCCGCCGGATCGTCCACTTCCTATGACCGATGTCTCCATCAAGGTCACCGACCTGACCCTGCGCTTCCCGGTCTATGGGGTCGACGCCAAGTCGCTGAAGAAGAACCTGGCCCGGGTGACGGTAGGCGGGCGCCTGGGGTCCTCTCAGACGGGTGCCACCGAGGTCACGGCCCTGTCGCACCTGAACCTGAACCTGCGGGCCGGCGACCGGCTGGGGCTGATCGGCCACAACGGATCGGGCAAGACCACCCTGCTGCGGGCCCTGTCGGGCGCCTATGAGCCCGACGAGGGCCAGATCGAGGTGCGGGGCCGGATTGCCGCCCTGCTCGATCTGTCCCTGGGCATCGACCCCTCCGCCACGGGGGTCGACAATATCCGCCTGCGGGGCCGCATCGCCGGCATGTCCTCCAAGGAGATCGAGGACAAGATGGACGAGATCGCCGAGTTCAGCGGCCTGGGTCCCTTCCTGGCCATGCCGATGAAGACCTATTCGGCTGGCATGCAGGCCAGGCTGGCCTTTGCGGTGGCCACGGCGGTGGAGGCCGACGTGCTCTTGATGGACGAGTGGATTTCGGTGGGTGACGCCGACTTCCAGAAGCTGGCCCACCGGCGACTGCTCAACCTGGTGGAACGGGCCGGCATCCTGGTGCTGTCGTCCCATGATGCGGGCCTGCTGCGGCTTTACTGCAACAAGGTCATGCGGCTGGAGAGCGGGGTGGCGTCCGAGGTCAAGGATATCCGCCGCCTGGACGAACTTCTCGCCGCCGCCTGACATTGCCGGGCGGCTCAGCCCGCTGTTAGACAGGCACAGCCGTCGGGAGCGGGCCCTTGGACGTCATCTTCACCATCGTATCGCGGAACTATGCCGCCCAGGCCTGTGTGCTCATGCGCAGCCTGGCTGTGGCCGAGCCGGATGCCGCCCGGGTGGTGATCGCCGCCGATGGCCCAATTCCTGATCTGGAGCCCCTGGCCCGGGTGATTGCGGCGACCGACACCGGCGCGCCGATCGGACCCATGAGCGTCTATTATGACGCGCTTGAGCTGAACACCGCCATCAAGCCCCACGCCTTCCGCCGTCTGCTGGCCGAGCCTGGGGTGACCTCGGTCACCTATCTGGACCCCGATATCTTCGTCTACGCTCCCCTAGCCCAGGTGCGGAAGGCGCTGGATGAGGCACCCCTGGTGCTGATCCCCCACCTGACCCGACCGCTGTCGGGGACGGCGAGCCCCAACGACCACACGATCCTGACCTCAGGCGCTTATAATCTGGGATTCCTGGCTGCCCAGCGCAGCGGCGAGATCTTCGCCCTGATGGACTGGTGGGCCGAAAAGTGTCGCTTCGACTGCCGGGTGGACTTCGCCCATGGCCTGTTCACCGACCAGAAGTGGATGGATCTGGCACCGGGGATGGTCAGCGACCTAGCCATTCTGCGCGATCCGGGTCTCGACATCGCCTACTGGAATCTGGAGGGCCGCACCCTGGCCCATGGCCCCAAGGGTTGGCAGGTCAATGGCGAGCCCTTGGGGTTCTTCCACTTCTCCGGCTTTGATCCCCATCGGCCGGAGGTACTGAGCAAGCATCAGGACCGGATCGGGGTGGCGCCGGAGTCGCCCCTCGCCCGGCTGCTGGCGGACTATGCCAAGGCCCTGTTGGACCAGGGCCATGCCCAGGCCAGCCGTATTCCCTACGCCTATGGTGCCTTTCCATCGGGTCGGCCGGTGAGCTCGGCCATGCGCCGCGCCGCCCTGCGGGCGGCCCAGGCCGGGACGGGCTTCGACGGCGGCCTGACCCCGGAGGTCGAGGCGTGGATGGACGCCCCAGAACCCCTGGCGGCAGTTGAGGGGCTGCCCGATGTGAGCCGGGAGATGGACCAGGTCTGGCGCGATGACCCCCGCGCGGCAGCGGGCTTCTCCCGGCAGACCCTGGAGGGTCGCCTGGGGTTCCATGCCTGGTTTGCAGCCCGGCCAGAAAGCCATGCGGCCGCCATCGCCGCCAGCCAGGCGCTGGGGCAGACCTGGCGGGCGGGAACCCGGCGCGCAGGCCCCTGGCCGCAGGCCGACGCCCCCTGGAGCGGGCCGGCGGCTGCGATAGGTGACTGGATTTCAGCCCCCGCGGACGGGGTCCTGCCGAGGGCAGCAGCCGGCATGATCGCTGGGCGGGGCGACCTGCGCGAGCGTTTCAGTGCGGGCCCGCCTGAGGCCCTGCTGGCCTGGCTTCTGGGCCCCGAAGCCGTGGCGGGCCGGTTTTGCCCCCGCCTGCTGGATGGCCCCAGCCTCTTGGACCTCAGCCAGGAGATCGCCCCCCTGCTGGAAGCCGCCCGGTTCGCCTGCGCCCACCATGGGGAAACCTCGCCCCTGAAGCTGCAGATCTCGGCCGGGTATGGGGTGGCGGTGCGGGGCGGTTGGCCCGAGGTGCTGCGCCGGGCGATCCGGGGAGACGGTGACCGGCTGGTGAGCAGCCTGTCGAGCCCCTATCCGTTCCCCCGAGTGCTGCTGCGGATCTGGGACAGCCGTCCGGACCTCCAGCGGTTGTTTGAACTGCACACCGCCACAGGACGGCTGGCCTATCTGCGCTGGCTGATCGGCGGCGGCCTGCGGGAGTATGACATCGAGCTGGCCGGCCTGCCGGACGCCTTGACCCACAGCCTGGCTTTTCGGCTTGCGCGGCTGAGCGTGCGCGGGGCGCGGACCCCCAGTCGCCGGGCCAGCCTGAGCCGGGCAGCCGCCATCGTGGTGGTGAGAACCCTAACTCCGGCCATGGCCGATTGGCCCAGCGGCGTCTTGATTTGCGAGGCGGGCTCTGGGCGTCTGCGACGGCCCGACGGGGCGCCGGTGGGGCAGACCGAGGTGGATACGGTGATCTTCGGCTCCTGCCCGGGCTTTATCGCCGCCGACGCGCAGATTCTCTTTGCCCAGGGGGTCAGCTGGGGTCGGGCTGCTGGGGTCTGGAGCGGTGCGACCCTGGCCGAGCTCGACGACAGTCATCCCGCCTGGGGCTTTGTCGATGAGGTGTGGAGCGACGCGCCGGCCCAGAAGGCCCGCCCCAGGCCCGTCACCATCCTCTCTGAAGACATGCCTCTTCAGGCCCAGCTCGCCGGGCTTATGGTCCGATGAGCCTGGTGAGCGGTCTGCGCCGGTCCTGGCGAGGCCTGGCACCAGAGGGCCTGCGCACGGCAGCCCAACCGCTGATTTCGCCGCTACTGACGGCTCATGTCCGCCGGCAGGCGCGACGCGCTCACGGTGCCGATGGGGCAGCTGGTGGGCCCTTGCGGATTGTCGGCTATTTCTCCGGCTCCAACGGGATCGCCGCCTCAGCACGGCTGGCGGCCAGGGCCTTCGCCGCCCTGGGGACGCCGGTGGAAGAGGTCGACGCCACGGGCGCAGCCTTGACCTGGGAGGCCAAGGGGCCTGCGCCGACCCCGGCCAGCGCCTGGATCTTCCATCTCAATCCCCCCGAACTGCTGGCCACCCTGGGGCAGATGGGGGCCGCCCGACTGATCGGACCTCGCTACGGCTATTGGGCCTGGGAGCTTCCGCAGGCACCTGCAGCCTGGCTGAAGGACGCAGCCCTGGTGGACGAGGTCTGGGTTCCCAGCACCTATGTCGGCCAGGCCCTGGCGGGCGCCCGCGCGCCGGTCCGGGTGGTGCCGCACCCGCTGTTCCTGGAGGACTATGAGGGCGTTCAGCCCTTGCCCCGAACGGCGGCGTTTCAGGCCGTGACCCTGTTTGACTTCAACTCCTCGGTCGCCCGAAAGAACCCCTATGGTGCCCTGGAGGCCTTCATTCGGGCGTTTGGGGAAGATCCGACCGCACAGCTGGTGATCAAGACCCAGAACGGCGCGCGGTTCCCCAAGGCCCTGGAGGCCTTGCGCAGGGCCGCCCCGGCCAATGTGGAGGTGATCGACGCCGCCTGGCCCTATGAGCAGGTGAAGGGTCTGATTGCCGGCGCCGACGTGCTGATCTCGCTCCACCGGGCCGAGGGCTTTGGCCTCACCCCGGCCGAGGCCCTGGCCCTGGGCACGCCGGTGGTGGCCACCAACTGGTCGGGCGTGACCGACTTCCTGGACGCCGAGGTGGCGGTGATGATCGCCGCCGGCCGGGCGCCGGTTGAGGACACCCAAGGCATCTATGCCGGCCAGACCTGGGCCGACCCCGATATTGGCGAGGCGGCCGCCGCCTTGCGCGCCCTGCGGACTGATCCGGACCGTCGGGCGCAGCTTGCCGCAGCCGGCAAACGCCGGGTGGCTGAACGCCTGTCGCCTCAGGCCTGGTTCACCACCTTGCCGGACGCGGTGAAGGCTGCGGCCATGCGGGCCGTGCAGGGACGCTGATCGGAAAAGCGCCTGAGGGCGCTAGAGATCGAACTGAACGCCCTGGGCCAGGGGCAGGCTCGCCCCAAAATTCACGGTGTTGGTGGCCCGGCGCATATAGGTCTTCCAGGAGTCAGACCCCGCCTCCCGCCCGCCGCCGGTTTCCATTTCACCCCCGAAAGCGCCGCCGATCTCCGCCCCTGACGGGCCGATGTTCACATTGGCGATCCCGCAGTCCGACCCCCAGGCGGAGATGAACTGCTCGGCCTCGCGCAGATCATTGGTGAAGATGGCCGAGGACAGCCCCTGGGGGGCGGCGTTCTGGGCGGCGATGGCCTCGCCCAAGTCGCGGTAGCGTGTCACATAGAGGATCGGGGCGAAGGTCTCCCGCAGCATGACGGGGCTTTGGCTGGTCATTTCCACCAGGGCTGGCCGGACATAGACGCCGGGGCCCTCCAGACGCTGTCCCCCGTGCACCTGCCCCCCCTGGACGCGGGCCTCCTCCAGGGCGCGGGCCATGGCGGCATAGGCCTCGTCATCAACGAGCGGCCCCACCAGCACCCCCTCGGCCCGGGGATCGCCGACGCTCACCGTGTCATAGGCCGCCTTCAGCCGGGGGACGAAGCGGTCATAGAGGCTCTCGTGGACGAACAGCCGGCGCAGGGTGGTGCACCTCTGGCCCGCCGTGCCCATGGCGGCGAAGGCCACCCCGCGCAGGGCCAGGTCGAGATCGGCGGTGGGCGCGATAATGGCGGCGTTATTGCCCCCAAGCTCCAGAAGCGCCCGGGCAAAACGCTCGGCCAGCCTTGGGGCCACGGCCCGGCCCATGGCGGTGGAGCCGGTGGCCGAGACCAGGGGCAGCCGGGGATCGCTCACCAGGGCCTCGCCCACCTCAACGCCGCCGATCAGCACCTGGGACAGGCCGGCCGGCGCATCCCCGAACCGAGCGGCGGCGCGGTCAAAGGCGGCCTGAACCGCCAGGGCGGTCAGGGGGGTCTTCTCAGAGGGCTTCCAGACGACGGGATCGCCGCAGACCAGGGCCAGGGCCGCATTCCAGGACCATACCGCCACCGGGAAGTTGAAGGCGCTGATCACCCCGACCACGCCCAGGGGATGCCAGGTCTCCATCATCCGGTGGGCAGGACGCTCGGTGGCGATGGTCAGGCCAAACAGCTGGCGGGAAAGACCGACGGCATAGTCGCAGATGTCGATCATCTCCTGGACCTCGCCGAGCCCCTCGGAGATCACCTTGCCGGCCTCCAGGGTCACCAGGCGGCCAAGATCGGCCTTGGCGACCCGCAGTTCCTCGCCCAGCAGGCGGACCAGTTCGCCGCGGCGGGGGGCGGGAACCTGACGCCAGACGAGAAAGGCCTCATGGGCCGCGGCAATGGCCGCCTGGACATCAGCCGGGGCCGTGTCGCGCACCTGGCCCACCGCCTCGCCAGTCACTGGAGAGGTGACGGTGCGCTCGCCCTGCCGCCAAAGGGCGGGATCCACCCCCAGACGGGTCAGGGTGGCGGCGACATCATCGGCGGCGTCTTGGGCAGGGGCGGGCTTCAGGGTCATGGGAAGGCTGCTTTCAGGCCGTGCGCAGGGCTTGGTCGGCACCGGCGTACCAGCGGCCGAAACGGTTGGCGAGGAACCGGTCCAGGGGAATGTCCTCCTGGCGCACAAAGCCCCGGGTGGGCAGGTCGCCGGTGGCCAGCATGTCGGCGACGGCGCAGATCGAGGCCGCCGTGGTGATCTGAATGGCGCTCTTCAGGGTTCCAGCCACGGGCTGGGCATAGATCTTGTTGAGATAGGTTTCCTGCATGAGCGCCCCGTCCTTCATGCCGCTGACCGTGACGAAGACGATGACCACGTCCTGCAGGGTGGCGGGCACCGCATGCTCCAGAATGTCCTTCAACAGGTCCCGGCGGTGGCGCAGGCCCAGATCATCCAACAGGGTGCGCATGATCGCCGCATGGCCCGGATAGCGGATGGTCCGATAGTTGAGATTGCGCACCTTGCCGGCCAGGGTCTCGCACAGACTGCCCAGGCCACCTGAGGTGTTGAAGGCCTCATAGGTCACACCGTCGAGGGCGAATTCTTCCAGCCCCTCCAGAGCGGCAACCTCCTGGTGGCGGCCCTGGACGATGGCCTCGCAGGGCTCGCAGTATTCGTTGATGACCCCTTCGGTGCTCCAGGTCAGATTGTAGTTCAGGCCATTGGTGGGATAGCGCGGCAGGGCACCGACCCGCAGCCGCACTTCGTGCAGGTCATCGAACCTCTGGGCAAGGTCGCTGGCGACGATGGAGATGAAGCCCGGTGCCAGGCCGCATTGGGGGATGAAGGCGGTGTCAGCGTCCTTCGCCAGGGCGCGGACCTCCCGGGTGGCGGCCACATCCTCAGTGAGGTCGAGGTAATGCGCGCCGACCGACTTCACCGCACGGGCGATGGGGACCGTCAACTGATAGGGGGCCGCACTGATTACAGCAAAGGCCCCCTCGAGGGCACCGGCCAGGGCGGCAGGATCACCCACATCGACGCAGATCCGCTCAATGCCCTCTCCGGCCGACACCGGTCCCAGGCGGGCCGGGTCCCGGTCGAGCAGGGCCACCTGATAGGCGCCTGAGGCGCGCAGCATGTCGGCGACGGTCGACCCGATCTTCCCAGCGCCCACAACGGCGATCTTGCGCATGATGTTTCCCCTGAACGGTGTGGCAGGCCACAGGATCGGAGATGGTCACGTCGATCTCAATTGTCATTTCGGCGGATTTGAGCAACATTTTCGTCGATATGCCATTATTGACGGGTGATCTGACATGGACGACCTGGATCAGCACCTTCTGGCCCGCCTGCAGGAGAATGCCCGCGCCCCGGTGGCGGAGCTGGCCCGTAGCCTGGGTCTGTCGAGAACCACCGTTCAGAGCCGCATCGCCCGGCTGGAGCGGCGAGGCATCATCGCTGGCTATGCGGTGCGCACATCGGCAGCCTATGAGCAGAGCCAGATCCACGCCTTTGTCATGCTGACCGTGCAGCCCAAGTCCGCCGGGGTGGTGGCCGCAGCCATGCGCAGGATGCCCGGGGTGCGGCGCCTGCAGTCGGTGAGCGGGGCGTTTGATCTGATCGCCATGATCTTCGCCGCCGATGTAGCGGCCATGGACGCCCTGATTGACGAGATCGGTGCCCTGTCCGGGGTGGAGCGGACCAACTCCTCCATCGTGCTGTCCACCAAGTTTGATCGGTAGGATGCTTCCGGTCGCCAGCCCGGCGCAGAGCCGAATGCGCGCCTGGATCAGCGAGCAGACCAGACTCGCCATCTGAACGGCAGAGCTTGCATCGTCGAACATGGGAACGCCCGGCTTTCTGGCGTCTTGATCCATGTGCGGCTACACCCCAGCGATGCCCCGGTGCGCCGGGGGCGCTGGCATCTCCCAAGGACGGGTCCTGACCGTGACTGACACTGAATCGCCCCCCGCCCCGTCGGAGAAGACCAATCGCGCCTCGGCCGCCGCCTTGAGCGCCTCCTTCGTCCGCCGGGTCCTTTTCCTGGTGGGGGTGGGCCTGGTGCTGGTGGTGGCGTGGAAGCTGCTGGACGTGATGCTGCTGGTGTTTGGCGCGGTGCTGGTGGCGGTGCTGCTGCGCAGCCTTGCCGACCCGATCCACCGCCTCACCCCCCTGCCAGAGGGACTGTCGCTGCTCGGGGCAGGTCTGATCATCGTCACCCTGCTGACCGGGGCCGGCTGGCTGTTTGGTGCCACCATCACCGAGCAGATCGAAGATCTGATCCTGAGCCTGCCCCAGTCGCAGGAGGAGTTTCAGGCCAGACTCGCCCACCTGCCCCTAGCCGCAGAGATCACCACCCAGCTGCAGAGCCTCGATTTCGAGTCGGCCCGCAGCGCCGCAGGCCCCATCCAGAGCATCCTTGGTCAGGTGGGCGGGTTTGCGATGACCGCCGCCGGGGCGGTGACCAATCTGGTGGTGGTGATCTTCGCCGGCATCTATCTGGCCATCAGCCCCCGGGCCGCCCGGGACGGGGTGCTCAGCCTGATCCCCTCCGGCCCCCGAGAGCCGGTCCGCCACGCCATGAATGTCAGCGGCAATGTCCTGCGGCGCTGGCTGCTGGGCCAGTTCCTGTCCATGACCATTGTCGGCATCCTCACCGGGATCGGGGTCTCGCTGATCGGCCTGCCCTCGCCAGTCGCGCTCGGCCTGTTCGCCGCCCTGGCCGCCTTCGTGCCCATTGTAGGGCCGATCGTCTCAGTAATCCCAGCGGTGATGCTGGCCCTGCAGGCCGGGCCGATGATGGTGGTGTGGACCATCCTCGTCTACATCATCGTCCAGCAGGTGGAGAGCAACCTGACCTACCCGCTGATCCAGCGGAAGGCGGTGGACTTGCCGCCGGCCCTGACCCTGTTCTCGGTCCTGGGCTTTGGGGTGCTGTTTGGCCCCCTGGGCGTGATCTTCGCCGCCCCCCTGCTGGTGGTGCTCTTCGTGATGGTGAAGATCCTCTACATCCGCAACACCCTGGGCGAACCGGCCACGGTGCCGGGGGAGTAGGCCGAGGGTTGGGAGCCCTAGGTCGCAGAATCCCAAGGAGTGAGTGCTAGATCGAGACGCGCCGCGCTCTATGAGCCACGTCCATCATCGCGTCCCTGACTGGCCGGCCCTGGCCAATGCCGCAGAGATCAAGGCTGATTTTCCTGGAGAAAATGGCGCGCCCGGAACGATTCGAACGTCCGACCCTCAGATTCGTAGTCTGATGCTCTATCCAGCTGAGCTACGGGCGCGCAATGCCTTACGGCAAGGGCGCGGAACCTAGTCGGCCTTTTGGGAAAGTTCAAGCCGGCGAATGGGTGAATTGCGAAATGGCCTGTGGGGGTCGCTCAAGCCGCTCAGGTGAGGTCCCGCCAGCAGCGCACCGGGGCGTCGGGCCAGGGGGTCGCGGCATAGACCCCGCGGGCCACGGCGCGGGCCAGCACGTCGGCGGCCAGGGCACCCAGGCGGGCGATCTTGAAATCCGGGCGGTCGCCGAGGGGCTGAACGGCCGTGGAGAGGGCAAAGACCACGTCTCCGTCGAAGGGGGCGTGGACCGGGCGGATGGCCCGGGCCAGGCCGTCCTGGGCCATCACCGCCACCCGGCGGGCCTGGGCTGGTGTCAGCACCGCGTCGGTGGCCACGCAGGCGATGGTGGTGTTGGTCCGCGCCAGGGGCTCGGCCTTGGCCAGGCCCCAGTCGTCACCGGCGCCGGTGAGGCCCAAGGGGCCAAGGCCGCCGAACTCCGCCTCCATCTCAAACGGTGCGGCCCAGAAGGTCCGTCCCCCCGGGGCCACCACCGAACCGAAGCTGTTGACCGCCACCACAGCACCCACGGTGAAGCCGTCGGCGGTGACCGCCGAGGCCGAGCCGGTGCCGCCCTTGAGCTGGCCGGCCATGGCACCATACCCCGCCCCGGCAGTCCCGAGGTCAAAGGTCTCCGCCGCCGCCAGGGCCGCCTGCCGCCCGAGCGCCCGGTAGGGAGGTGCCTCCCCCCAGGCCTTGTCGCCGCCATTGGCCAGATCAAACAGGATGGCCGAGGGGATCACCGGCGAGGGGGGCACCCGGGGGTCAGCCACCAGCCCATAGCCCCGGCCCTGGGCCCCCAGCCAGGCGGTCACCCCGTCAGGGGCGGCGAGCCCGTAGACCGAGCCCCCTGACAGCACCACGGCGTCGATGGCCTCCACCAGATTGTGCGGCTCCAGGGCGTCAGTCTCCCGGGTGCCAGGCCCGCCGCCGCGGACGTCGCAGGCGGCCACGGCCCGGTCATGGGGCAGGATGACCGTGACCCCGGTGCGGGCCTTGGCGTCATGGGCCTGACCCACATGAATCCCTGGCACGTCGGTGATCAGGTTGCGGGCGCCGGGTCGGGCGATCAGTGAACTCATGGCGGGGCCTCCCTAAAGGGTGGGTGACACAGCCAGACGGTTGTTGTCCACGCCGTGACCGCTAAGGTGCGTCCATGAGTTTTGCCAGTCCCCGGAGCGCCGTGTCCTTGCCCCTGTCGCCTTTCCCCGCCCGCCTCGCCCAATTGGTCGCCCCGGCCCTGCTCTTGCTGGCCGTTGCCTGCGCCCCCCTGACCCAAGGGGGCGAGGGCCCCAGCGCCCAGGTGCGGGCCGCCCCGGCGACGGAAGGCCAGGTCATGGTGGCCGCCGCTCATCCCCTGGCGGTGGAGGCCGGTCTGGAGGTGCTGCGGGCCGGCGGCTCGGCGGTGGACGCAGCGGTGGCGGTCCAGGCGGTGCTGGGCCTGGTGGAACCCCAGAGTTCCGGCATCGGCGGGGGGGCGTTTCTGGTCCATTACGACGCCAAGACCGGTCAGGTCAGCGCCTATAATGGCCGGGAGAAGGCCCCGGCAGCAGCCACCCCGGACATGTTCCTGAACGCCGAGGGCAAGCCCCTGCCCTTTGTCCAGGTGTTGCTGAGCGGCCGCTCCACCGGTGCGCCGGGGGCGGTGGCCATGCTGCACATGGCCCATGCCGACCATGGTCGCCTGGCCTGGGCAGACCTGTTCGGATCGGCTGAGCGCCTGGCCGATGACGGTTTCATCGTCAGCCCTCGCCTGGCCGAGATGATCGTCAGCCGCTTTCCCCAGAGCCGGGCACCCGACACGGTGGCCTATTTCACCAAGCCGGATGGTACCCGCCATCAGGCCGGCGACCTGCTGAAAAACCCGGCCTATGCCGCTACCATGCGCAAGATCGCCGCCGAGGGGCCCGACGCCCTGCTGCGGGGGGAGATTGCCGAAGCCATTGTGGCGCGGGTGCGCGAAGGCGACCTGCCCGGGGCCATGACCCTGGAAGATCTGGCCAGCTATACCCCTCAGAAGTCAGAGGCCCTCTGCCGGCCCTATCGTATCTATGTGGTCTGCACCCCCCCGGCACCCTCGGGGGGACCTGCGGTGCTGGTGGGGCTGGGCATCCTTGAGCACACCGACATCAACGCCCATCCCAACACCGCCCAGGGCTGGTACCTGTTCAGCCAGGCCAGCCGGCTGATGTATGCCGACCGCGACCGCTATATGGGCGACCCCGATTTCGTCGACGTGCCCACCGAAGGCCTGCTGGACAAGACCTATCTGGCCGCCCGCTCCGCCCTGATCGGCCCCACGGCCGGCCCGCCGCCGGGTCCTGGGACCCCCAAGGGCGCAGGGGTTCGGGCACCGGACACCACCCGGGAAGTGTCGGGCACGTCGCACTTTGTGGTGGTGGACGGAAAGGGCAATACGGTCTCCATGACCACGACGGTGGAGAGCATCTTCGGCTCGGGTCGGATGGTCGGGGGCTTCTTCCTCAACAACCAGCTGACGGACTTCGCCTTTGCGCCGGTGAACACCGATGGCGCGCCGGCGGCCAACGCCGTCGCCGGCGGCAAGCGGCCCCGGTCTTCCATGGCCCCGGCCATCGTGCTCGACGCGGACGGCCAGATGGTGGCCGCCGTTGGCTCGCCCGGCGGCACCTCGATCCTGGCCTATAATCTGAAGGCCCTGGTAGGCATGCTGGACTGGAATCTACCGGTCCAGGACGCGCTCGCCCTGCCCAATCTGATCGCCCGGGGCACAGCCTATGCCGCCGAGGGTGACAAGTTCTCCCCCGAACTGGTGGAAGGTCTGGCCGCCCGGGGCGTGGTCTTTACCGCCGTCGGCGGAGAGGGCTCTGGCCTGCACGGGGTGCGCGTGACCCCCAACGGGCTGGAAGGGGGCGCCGATCCCCGCCGGGAGGGCGTGGCGCGGGGCTTCTAGCTCCGCTTCACCGGCGCGGCCCGGCGCGATCGCTTGGGTGTCAAGGCTGGGGTGATCGCCGCCGGCACACCGGGCAGGCGCAGTTCAAAGACTGAGCCCTCGGAGCCGGTCTCGACCAGGGTCAGGTCGCCCCCATGCCCGTGAGCCAGCTCCCGGGCGATGGCCAAGCCAAGGCCGGCCCCATCGGTTCGGCCAGACCCGCTGAAGGGCTGGAACAGGTGCTCGCGCACCCGGCTCGGGATGCCAGGACCATCATCAGCCAGACGCAGGCGGCTCTCCCCTTCGGCCTGGCTCAGGCTGACCGTGATGATCCCGCGGGCACGATCGGGCTGCTGCTCGATCGCTTCGCGGGCATTGCGCATCAGATTGACCAGAATTCGGTGCAACTGGTCCGGGTCGGCCAGAATCTGGTCGCCATCGCCAAGGTCGGAGACCAGTCGCACCCCATCCTCGGCCAGGCGTGCCTCCTCGGCGGCCATGGCCACGGCCTCGGCCACGGCCAGGGGCCGCGCCTCGGGCGGTGCCTCCTGGGTCTTGCCATAGGTCAGCACGTGCGAGGCGAGCTTCACCGCCCGGTCCAGGGCCCGCTCCAGACGCGGCAGGGCCCGGCCGACATCAGGATCGGCCGACGCCGCCAACCGCTCTGAGGCGATCTGGGCGCTGGTCAGCATATTGCGCAGGTCGTGATTGATCTTGGCCACGGCCTCGCCCAGCGCGGCCAGGCGGGCGCGGGCATTGAGGGCGGCCCGCAGGTCCCCCTGCATCAGGGCCAACTCCACCTCGGCCCGACCGATCTCATCCCGTCGCCCTGAGAGCTTGACGGTGGCCCGGGGGTCATCGGGGTCGGCCCGAAACAGCTCCATCCCCCGGGTGATCCGCTGCATGGGCCGGACCAGGAACAGGTTGAGGGACAGATAGACCAGTCCCCCGGCCATGGCCGAGACAAAGGCGGTGACCGCGATCAGCCGCCAGAGATAGGCCGTCAGCTCCTGTTTCAGCTCGGCGTCGGGGGCGACGATCTCGATGAACTCCGCATCACGGAACCGCGGCTCGGCCACCACCCGGACCATGCGCCCCTCGCCCCCGAACATGGTCTGGAAAGGGGCTGCCAGCCAGGAGGCCACGGCCTGGTCCCGGAGATCCACCAGATAGGGGGCGCGGCTCATATTGGAGCCCCTCAGGACCAACCGGCGCACGCCATCGCTCTGGATGGCCACCCACTCGACCCCCGCCACCTCCAGAAGGTCCGAGGACAGCTGTTCGCTGACCACCACATCAGGGGCGACCTCGGCGGCCAAGGAGGCCAGTTCGGCGGCCCGAACCCGGTCCAGAAGCCACTGCTCCTCAAAGGCGGCCAGGGTCGGCGGCACGATCAAAGCGCCGCCAAACAGGACGAACAGACTGGTGAGGATGAGCAGGCGAGCAGAAAGGCCGCCCGGCCAGAAGAAGCCGCGCCTGGGGGGTCCCGAGGGCTGCGGTGGCGAGGAGGGCTCCACCATGCCTGTCCGTTAATGCACCTTCGGCCTTTCGGCAACGCGGCTGTTTGTGCGGCCTGCTCGGATCAGGTGGGGATCAGGCCGTCGCCACGGCCTCAGCGGTGGAGGCAAACCCATCGGCCCTCAGGCGGGCGGCCAGGTCAGACTTGATCTTCACCACCAGGCCCGGCCCGGAAAACACCAGGGCCGAATAGAGCTGAACCACACAGGCACCGGCGCGAATCTTTGCATAGGCATCCGCCCCAGACCTGACGCCGCCCGCCCCGGCCAGGGGAAAGCGACCCCGGGCGGCCTGGTGAAACAGGCGCAGGGTCTGGGTGGAAAGGGCCATGAGCGGCGCCCCCGACAGTCCACCGGTCTCGCCAGCATGATCGGACTGCAGGGGCGGGCGCGAAATGGTGGTGTTGGAGACGATCACGGCGTCGAGCCCAGCGGCCGCCACCACATCACTGATGGCCTCGATCTCGGCTGCCTCCAGATCCGGCGCCACCTTGAGGAACATCGGGACCTTGCCCTCGGGCGGCAGGGCGTCGCGGGCCTCGATCAGTCGACCTAGCAGTTCCTCCAGGGCCTCGCGGGTCTGCAGGGCCCGGAGGCCCGGCGTGTTGGGGGACGAAATGTTGATGGTGAAATAGGAGGCGAGCCCCCACAGGCGCTGGAGGCCCACCACATAGTCGCCAATACGGTCCTCAGACTCCTTATTGGCCCCGATATTGGCCCCGACGACGCCCCCCTTTCGACGGGCCAGGCGTTGGGCGAAGGCGTCGAGACCCGCATTGTTGAACCCCATGCGGTTGATCACCGCCTGATCGGCGGTCAGGCGGAACAGGCGCGGCCTCGGATTGCCCGCCTGGGGCAGGGGCGTGACGGTACCGCATTCCACAAAGCCAAATCCCGCGGCCAGCATGGGGCGATAGACCTGGGCGTTCTTGTCGAACCCGGCGGCCAGGCCAAGGCAGTTGGGCAGGTCGAGGCCCGCAAAATTGATGGCCAGGATCGGATCGTCCGGGCCGGCGGGTCGAGGGCCAAGCCCGGCCTGGAGAGCGCGTATGGTCAGGCCGTGGGCGTCCTCGGGGTCCAACTGGCGCAGGGCGCTGGCGGCGATATCATGGACAAGGCTCATGCCAGTCCCTCCAGCACCGGGGTCCCATCTGCCCCAAGGGGCGCCTCGTAGACGGCGCGCACCAGAGACACATCCAGAACCCCATAGAGGTGGGGGAACAGTTGTCCTCCCCGGGACACCTCCCAGACCAGGGCCTCCCCAAGGGCCGCCCCATTCACCTCAAGGACCAACAGATCCGACTGACCGGCAAAGTGTCGCCGGGCGGTTTCCTGCGCCTGGGCAGCGGTGGAAAAATGGATGTAGCCGTCCTCAAGGTCGATGGCGGCACCTGCAAAGACACCCACGGCTTGAGCCGCCGTCCAGTCGGCGCGGGGCAGGATCTTATAGACCAGGGTCAATCATATCCTCCACGGGGGGGCATCATCAGGGCGTCATAGACCGGGCGCGTCTGACCATCGAACAGGAAAACGGCGGCGGCTGAGGTCGGAAACCGTCCCTGGGCGGCCCGCAAGAGATCAGCAGAGGCACCGCCCTCGATCAGCAGACGAAGCACCAGTTCGTGCAGACCGGGATTGTGGCCGATGACCATGAGCACCTTTGCGCTGGCAGCAGCCTCGCGCACCCGGTCCAGGACGGTCTGAGCCTCGGCGTGATAGAGGTCGTCATAGAATTGCATCACGCAGGTCGGACAGGCACCCTTGAGCGCCTCCCAGGTCTCCCGGGTGCGGGCTGCGGTGGAAACCAGGGCAAGATCCGGGGCAAATCCCATATCTGTCAGCCGTTCCCCCGCTGTCCGGGCGTCCTTGACCCCCCGAGGCGTCAGGCGCCTTGCGAAATCGTCGCCGCTCAGTGACTCGCGCTCGGCCTTGCCGTGCCTCAAGAGGATCAGACGCTCCATTCCCACTCCATAGCCCCAGAGCCGAAACCCATAGCGCGACCTCGCCAGGACGCGAAGCGGTTGACAGTCGCAGAGCTTGGCGGTCCAAGGCGACATGAGCCAGACGGTCATAGAGAGCCCGGCCATCGAAACCCACGGCGGAACGCTGCGCCTGCCGGCCGACGCCCCCTTGCGCCTTGAATCTGGGGCCACGCTGGCGCCTCTGGAGATTGCCTACAAGACCTATGGGCGGCTGAACGCTGATCGTTCTAACGCCGTGCTCGTCTGCCACGCCCTGACCGGGGATCAGCATGCGGCATCAGTGCATCCCATCACCGGCAAACCCGGCTGGTGGAACCGGGTGATCGGGCCAGGCCTGCCCCTGGACCCGGACCGTTATTTCATCATCTGCACCAATGTGATCGGCGGCTGCATGGGGTCCACCGGGCCCTCCTCGATCGATCCGGCCACGGGCAAACCCTATGGGCTGACCTTCCCGGTGATCACCATCGCCGACATGGTCCGCGCCCAGGCCATGCTGCTGGACGCCCTTGGGATCGAGACCCTGTTCGCCGCCGTCGGCGGGTCCATGGGCGGGATGCAGGTGCTGCAATGGGCGGCAGACTATCCCCACCGTCTACGGTCGGCGGTCTGCATCGCCGCAGCCGCCCGGCATTCGGCCCAGAACATCGCCTTCCACGAGGTCGGGCGCCAGGCGATCATGGCCGATCCCGACTGGCGCGGGGGCGCCTATGAGGCCCATGGGGTGCGCCCCGAGAAAGGCCTGGCCGTGGCCCGCATGGCCGCCCACATCACCTATCTGTCGGAGGCCGCTCTGCAGCGGAAGTTCGGCCGCGAACTCCAACGGGACGGCCTGTCCTGGGGGTTTGATGCGCCGGACTTCCAGGTGGAGAGCTATCTCCGCCACCAGGGTGCCTCCTTTGTCGACCGGTTCGACGCCAACTCCTATCTCTACATCACCCGGGCGCTCGACTATTTCGATCTGGCGGCCAGCCATGGCGGCGTGCTGGCCAACGCCTTCCGATCGGCCCGGGATGTACGGTTCTGCGTGCTCTCCTTTTCCTCGGACTGGCTCTATTCCACCGGCGAGAGCCGGGATATCGTCCGTGCTCTGAATGCCGCCGGCTGCCGGGCCAGTTTTGTCGAGATCGAAACCGATAAGGGCCACGACGCCATCTTCCTCGACGAGCCGGTGCTGCACTCGGCCCTGCGGGGCTTCTTTGAATCTCAGGCGCTCCGTGGGGGCTTGGCGTGAACAGGTTGCGGGAGGACTTCAAGGAGATCCTGCGCCTGGTGCGGCCCAACACCCGGGTGCTTGATGTCGGCTGCGGCGAAGGCGAGCTTCTGGAACTGCTGACCCAGGAAAAGGGTGTCGATGGCCAGGGGCTGGAGATCAGCCCCAGCGGCGTGGCCGCCTGCCTGGCCAAGGGAATCGCCGCCGTCCAGGGCGACGGCGACCGGGACCTTGATCACTTCCCGACCCAGGCCTTCGACTACGCCATCCTGTCAAAGACCCTGCAGCAGATGCGCGAGCCGCGCCATGTGCTGATCGAGATGATGCGGATTGCCGACCGGGCTCTGGTGTCGGTGCCGAACTTTGGTCACTGGCGGATGCGCTGGGCGCTCTTAACCCAGGGCCGGATGCCCGAGACCAAGGCCCTGCCCGACCCGTGGTGGTCGACCCCAAACATTCATCTGTGCACCCTGCGGGACTTCACCACGCTGTGCGACGAGCTTGGCCTGCGGATCGAAGCCTGTGCCGCGGTCAGCCCCGACCAGCCGGCTCGCAGCATCGACCCCTCCCGCCCCATCGAAAACTGGCGGGCCGAGACTGCACTCTTCCTTTTGACCCGCGAACGACCCCGCGCGCCGTTGGCCGAGCGACCGGCGCGGGGCGATCTGTTCGATTAGTCTTGATTCCGGTGGGCATGAGATGGACCGAAAGACCGGATACGAACCACTGCACACCCTAAAGCCTGTCGCCCCTGATGTGTGGGTTGTAGACGGGGGCTGGATCCGGTTTTACGGCCTGCCTTTTCCCACACGGATGACTGTCATTCGCCTGGATGACGGCGGCTTGTGGGTGCACTCGCCTATCGCCGACGAGGCCGGCCTCGCCGACGCCGTCGCTGCGCTTGGGCCGGTACGGCACCTGGTGGCACCGAACTGGATTCACTATGCCTGGGTGCCAGCCTGGCAGGCGAGATTCCCTGAGGCGGTGACCTGGGCCAGTCCTGGCACTGTGGCGCGGGCTGCCAGCCGGGGCATTCGGCTCCACATTGATCATGAGCTCCGAGATGCGCCTCCGGCGGGCTGGTCTGGCCAAATCGACCAGAAGTTGGCGGATTCAGGGTATCATCGGGAGGTGGTGTTCCATCACCTTGCCAGCCGAACCCTGGTGCTGACAGACCTCATTGAGAATTTTGAGCGTGAGAAGATGCCATGGTGGAGTCACCCCCTGCTGCGGCTTGGCAGAGTCTGTGATCCCGACGGCCGCATGCCGCGGGACATGGCCGCCAGTTTCCGCCTACGCCCCGGCCATCTCCGAGATGTGGTGGAAACCATCATCGCTTGGGATCCCGAGCGGGTGATCCTGGCCCATGGTCGATGGTACGATCAAAAGGGCACCGCAGAGCTGCGACGGGCCTTCCGAAACCTGGCCTAATCCGTCAGGATTGAACCCTCCGGCGGACCTACCCGGCGATGGCGGCAGCGTCCCGGTCGCCCGTGCGGATGCGAAGGGCCTGCTCCAGGTCGAGCACGAAGACCTTCCCGTCGCCGATCTTGCCCGTGTTTGCGGTGCGGGCCACAGCCTCAATGACCGCATCGGCGATATCAGCGGGCACGGCGATCTCGAGCTTCACCTTGGGCAGGAGCTTCACCTCGTACTCCGCCCCTCGATAGACCTCGGTCTTGCCCCGTTGGCGGCCATAGCCACGCACTTCAGTGACAGTGAGTCCCGAGGCCCCGGCCTCTGTGACGGCTTCGAGCACCGCATCAAGGCGGCTGGGCTTGATGACCGCGACGATCATCTTCATGGCGACGGGTCTCCGCTGGGGGCCGGCGAGATGCCAGGCCGTCGGACCATCAAGCTAAGACGTTCCGGGCCCGGCTCCAAGGGTCCTGAAGAGGTTCCAGCCCTTGGCGCCTTTGCCTTAGGCACCTTTGGAAACCACAGGACCCGGGGCGGGTTTTAGACCCGCAGATTTTCGAGTGGCCGGAGCCGGGGACAGCACCGGTCGTACTGCGCGCGATCTGACCCGCTGGGGCCTGGCCTTGATCGCATAGGTCTGTTTCACGGCCTCGATCAGCACCACCCCGGAGAACCGCGGCCAGAGGCGAGAGCCCGCCTGTTCAAAGGTTTCAGCCTGGCTGGTCAGCCAGGTCACCGGCGGGACATAGAGGGCGCGGGTATAGCCCACCGGCTCAAACTCCGCCTCGCCGATCAGCTGCGCCAGCTGGCGGCGGCTGTAGGGGCGACCGTGCCCAAACGGGGTACTCTCAGCGTTAGCCCAAAGGCCATCCCGGGAGGCAACCGCCACGATCACCCGCCCGGACGGGGCCATCACCCGCCAGACTTCCCGCAACAGGGCGAGCGGGTCGGGGCTTTCTTCCAGGGCGTGCATGACCACGATCCGGTCAAACAGGGCGTTCTGAAAGGGCAGGGCTTCCTCGTGGACCAGACTGGCCAGACCCCCGCTGGCCAGCGGCCAGATTTCCACGCCCTGTTGCGCTGGCATGGCGGCGATGACCCGACGGGCCTTGTCGCGGAACGGCCCGAGATAGGGGGTCGGATAGCCCAGGCCGAGAACATCCAGGCCCGCCGCATCCCCCCAGGCCTCGGTCAGCTTGCGGCCGATCATCGCCCGGGCGGTCCGCCCAAGTTCAGAAGCGTAGAAGGCGCGCAGATCAAGGATGTCTCGACGCATGGGTCCTGGACGTTAGGATGTGGCTCTACATCCATCCTAGAGCGGTGGCGGCGGCCTTGTCCCGCCGCCCGAGCAAGATGAGGCGCGCCATGGCCCTGCGGGTTCACCAGTTTCCCTGCCTGTCGGACAATTACGGCTTCCTGATTCAGGACGAGGCCTCAGGCCTGGCCGCCACCATCGACACCCCGGACGCCGCGGCCATCCTCGCCGAGCTGGAGAAGACCGGCTGGACCCTGGCGCTTATCCTCAACACCCACTGGCACCCCGACCATGCCGGCGGCAATGCCGAAATCCAGGCCGCCACCGGGGCCCAGATCGTGGGACCTGCAGAGGTGCGCAAGATCGCCCCCCTGGACCGGGAGGTGGTCGATGGGGATGTGGTGGCCCTGGGCGAAACGCAGTTCTCGGTGCTGGAGGTGGGCGGCCATACCCTGGGGCACATCGCCTATTACGACGCCGGAAACGCCGTGGCCTTTGTGGGCGACACCCTGTTTGCCCTGGGCTGCGGGCGGATGTTCGAGGGTCAGCCGGCGCAGATGTGGTCAAGCCTGCAGAAGCTGGCCGCCCTGCCCGACGCAACCACGGTCTATTGCGCGCATGAATATACCGCGTCCAATGCGCGTTTCGCCCTGTCGGTGGACAATGATCCGACCGTGGCCGCCCGGGCCCAGGCAGTTTTCGAAGCCCGCAGTCGGGGCGAGGCCACCGTGCCGACGACCATAGGTCTGGAGCGTCAGACCAACCCGTTTCTCCGTGCGCCCCTGCTGGCACCTGGCCTTGGGCTCTCCGGGGTGCCCGACTTTGAGGCCTTTGCTGCGGTCCGGGCCGCCAAGGACAGCTTCAAGGGCTGAGCTGAGTGCTCAGCGGATCCCAGCCGCGGCCAAGATCCGCTCGGATGACGGCCGTCCGGCCAGGCCGTCCTCCGGGGAGATGGTGATCAGCATCACCCCGCCACGCAGGCTGGCGCCCGGACGGCCCCCTTCCACAAGGGTCACCTTATCGACCCCGCTCAGCACCTGACGGCCGGCCGGATCAGTGGCCAGCCGCACCACAGCTTCGGCCGCAACCATGGCGGCGTCGGCCACCAGGGGCGCTGTTTCCGGGGACGCATCAGCCTCGAAGGGGATCAGCCGTCTGGCCGCGCGACTGGCCCGGGCGCTGGCCTGGGCAAGTCGCTGCAGCAATGCCTCTGGCCCCAGGATCGGCAGGCGCAGGGGGTTGGAGCCCCCCACCAGGGCAGCCGCCGCCCCGGAGGGGCGCTGCCGAGTGAAGACGGTCAGTCCCCCCAGCCGTGTTGCCCGCAGGACCGGCTCACCAAGGTCGTTCTTGTAGATGATGTCGCCCCGGGGTGCCGGCTGAGACTGAAGCACCCAGACCTCGGCGCTGTCCTCGAACTTGACCATAGGCCTGGCCGTCGACCGGTCGAGGATGAAACCGCCGCCATCTTCCACCACGTAGCGTGCCACGGGGGGCGCAGGGGCCCGCCGGCTGTCATTACGGCCTTCGCCAAACAGCCCCTCGCGCAAGGAGCCGGGCGCAGCCGCTGCGGGGACAGACGCCGTCATCCCCGCCGCGACAAGCGTCGCCACAGCAAGGAGCCTCAAGGACAGCATGGGTCTAGCGCTCATCATAGGCGAACATAAAAGCCTGGGGACTGGGGCGCTTTTGAGACGAGACCCGGATTCAGCCCGCCATGTACTGGCCGCCGTTCAGCGACAGGGTGGAGCCGGTCACATAGCCGGCATGTTCCCCAGCCAGGAAGGCCACCATGTCGGCGATCTCCTCGCCACGGCCCAGGCGGCCGACGGGAATCTGGCTGATGATGCCCTTCAGCACCTCTTCCGGCACGGCGGTGACCATCTCGGTGTCGATATAGCCTGGGGCGATGCAGTTCACCGTCACCCCCTTGCGGGCATTCTCCAGAGCCAGGGCCTTGGAAAAGCCGATCATGCCAGCCTTCGCGGCAGAGTAGTTGGTCTGGCCCACCTGGCCCTTCTGGCCGTTGATGGAGGAGATGTTGATGATCCGGCCCCAGCCGCGCTCACGCATGCCCTCGATCACCTGACGGGTCATGTTGAACAGGGAGTCCATATTAACCCGGATGACGTCGGACCACTGCTCGGAGTCCATCTTGTGGAAGAAGCCGTCCCGGGTGATGCCGGCATTGTTGACCAGCACATCCACCGGTCCAAGCTCAGCGGCCACCTTGGCCACGGCGGCCTGACAGTCGGCGAAGACGCCCACATTGCCCTTCACCACCATGATGTCGAGCTCGCGGGCGCAGGCCTCGGCCGCAGCCTCATTGCCGGAATAGCCAGCGGCGACCAGGAAACCGTCGCTCTTCAGGCGTTGACTGATCGCCCGGCCGATACCCCGGGTGCCTCCGGTGACGAATGCCACTCTGGCCATAGCTTGCCTCCCCTGTTCCCAATGTCGCTGGGGGCTTGAACGCCCCCTAGCTCAAACTTTTTCGACGCACATGGCCACGCCCATACCGCCGCCGACGCACAGGGTCGCCAGACCCTTGGACGCGCCCGAGCGCTGCATCTCATGCAGCAGGGTGGTCAGGATGCGCGCGCCTGAGGCGCCGATGGGGTGACCAATGGCGATGGCCCCGCCGTTCACATTGACCTTGGCTGGATCGAGGCCCAGCTCGCGCACCACGCAGATGGACTGGGCGGCAAAGGCCTCATTGGATTCCACGAGGTCCAGGTCAGCCACGCTCCAGCCGGCGCGTTCCAGAGCCTTGCGGCTGGCAGGGATCGGGCCGGTGCCCATGATCTCTGGCTCGACCCCGGCATTGGCCCAGGAGGCGATACGGGCGAGCGGGGTCAGGCCCCGGGCCTTGGCCTCATCGGCGCTCATGACCACCAGGGCTGCGGCCCCGTCGTTCAGGCCCGAGGCATTGGCCGCCGTGACCGAGCCGTCCTTGGTGAAGGCCGGACGCAGGCCAGACACGCTGTCGAGGGTGGCCCCATGGCGGATGTATTCGTCCTGGTCGACGACGGTGTCGCCCTTGCGGCCCTTGATGGTGACCGGCGCGATCTCGCCCGTGAACTTGCCGGCCTTCTGGGCGGCCTCGGCGCGATTCTGCGAGGCGACGGCGAAATCGTCCTGGTCAGACCGAGTGATCTGCCAGCGGGCGGCGATGTTCTCCGCAGTCTGGCCCATGTGATAGCCGTGGAAAGCGTCCCAGAGGCCATCCTTGATCATGGTGTCGACAAAGGCCAAGTCGCCCATCTTCTGACCCGAACGCAGGTGGGCGGCGTGGGGCGCCTGGCTCATGCTCTCCTGACCGCCGGCGACGACAATCTTTGCAGACCCTTCGGCCACCTGCTGGGCGGCGAGGGCCACGGCGCGCAGGCCAGAGCCACAGAGCTGATTGAGGCTCCAGGCGGGCGCGGCGGCGGGAATGCCTGCGGCCATCGCGGCCTGACGGGCCGGCCCCTGGCCAGCGCCAGCCTGCAGCACCTGGCCCAGGATCACCTCATCGATATCGGCCGGCGAAAGGCCGGCGCGCGCGATGGCGGCGGTAATGGCCACGCGGCCAAGCTCATGGGCGGGCAGGCTGGAGAGCGCCCCATTGAACGAGCCTACCGGCGTGCGGGCGGCCGCGACGATTACCACTTCGGTCATAGAACCCCATCTCCCTGGCATTGCCTGGCTATCTATCAGGGGGATGGATGGATTGGGCAAGACTGACCGCAGACCCGCGCAGGATTTGCGATTTCCCTCGCATCCGCGATACTGCGCCGCAAAGACCGGCTGTAGCGGACGCTGCGCACGGAAAAGACGAGAGGATTCGCTATGGCCGAGACGAAGGACACCGGCAAGAAGGGCGGTGGCGATCGCGTCATCATCAAGAAGTATGCGAACCGCCGGCTCTACAACACCGCCTCAAGCTCCTACGTCACCCTGGAGCACCTGGCCGATATGGTGAAGCAGGGCGTCGACTTCGTGGTCTATGACGCCAAGACCAATGACGACATCACCCGCACGGTGCTGACCCAGATCATCTTCGAGGAAGAGAGCCAGGGTCAGAGCCTGCTGCCCATCCAGTTCCTGCGCCAGCTGATCGGCTTCTATGGCAATTCCATGGAGGCCTTCCTGCCGAGCTATCTGGAGCTGTCCCTGGCCACCTTCGCCCAGCAGCAGGAGCGGATGCGCAGCCAGTTCACCCAGATCGGCCAGGCCACGCCCCTGGGCGCCTATGACGACCAGATCCGCCAGAACCTGGCCATGTTCGACCGGGCGATGAAGATGTTCACCCCGTTTGCCTATGCGCCAGGCAAGGGCGAGGAGACCACGCCGCGACCTGAGTCCGCCACTGAAGCTCCAGGCGCGCCCGACGAGACCCTGAAGGCTCTCCAGGATCAGCTGGCCGCCATGCAGGCCCAGATCAACAAGCTGGCGTCAAAGGACTAGGCGCGGCAAAGGCGTGATCAACCGGGAGGGGGCATGAGCCGCGAGGCCGTCTTCGATCAGCTTGCGGCGCTGCTACGCCCCTATGCTGCGCACCACGAGATCAAGATCGACACGCCGACCCACCTCTATCTGGAGGAGCGGTTATCCTCGGCCAAGCCACAGCTGTTTGCCGCCGTTCAGGCCAAGGCCAGCTACGTCGCCGTCCACTTGTTCCCGGTCTACACAAGGCCAGAATTGCTGCAGGGACTGAGCCCGGAGCTCCGGGCGCGGATGCAGGGCAAGTCCTGCTTCAACTTCAAGTCTATGGAGCAGATTCCCAGCGATGAGCTCCGATCGCCGGTGAAGGCGGCCCACGATAGCCTCTCGGCTTAGGTCAGAAAACGCGGCACCCTTTTTGCGTTCCTTAAGGATAGCCGCGTCAGGGTGTTCCGCCCTGACCCGAGAAGGAGCGCGCGCCCGTGACCTCGTCCGTCGATCCCATCCGTCAGGTCGCCCGCCTGCGCCGGCTGCGGCGGCAGACCGATCGAGTCCATGCGAGCGCCCCGCAGGAACATCGGAACCTGCCGGTTCCGGTGTCCCAGACCCTTCCCGACCAGCCCGCGCCGACCATCACCGCCGGCGGCCCGGCCATTTTCACGGCCCATGTCATGAGCGAAGGCGAACAGAAGCGTGGCCTGCGCGGCGGGCCGCCGACCCTGAACGCTGCCCGCAGCGCCTATACCCAGACCGAATTCTCCGGCCGGGCCGATCGCCGGGCGCGCAAGGGCGGCCTGACCCGCACAGAGATCTAAGCCTTAAACCGCGCGATCTCGGCCTCAAGCGCAGCCACCCGTCGTTCCAGCGCCGCAAGCCGGGCCTCGGGTCCCCCGCCAGGGACAGGGGTGGAGATGCCCGCCTGCCGGGCGATTTCGGCCGGGCTAACACCCAGAACTTCGGCAAAACTGCCTACCTCGTCGGCGGAAAGTTCTCTCTGGTCCTTATAGGCCAGGGCGAGGTCGGCCTCGCTCATGCCCGCAGCGGCCGCCAGCACCCGGCGGGACAGGCCGCGTTGCGCCAATTGGGCGTCAAACCACTGGGCATCGAAAAACAGGGCCACAGACTCTCACAAACCTCCGAACTGGCGCCGGTCTTGCTTAACCGAGGCTAACCCTTTGTGCGTCTCTCAAGGTTCTGCGTCCCATGCTGGCCCTGGCCACCCGCGTTTTCGACATCACCCTGGTGACCCTGATCTTCACCGCCCTGACCTGAGACGCAATTTCACTCAGGCGTCGTTGCCGGAGAAATCGATGTCCCGGCGGGCGGCGACGATGGTGACGATGAAGCCTGCCAGCACGTCGAGCACCACCATCAGGGTAATCAGGAAGAAGGTCGAGGTGGCGAACGCCGGCGCCAGCAGAAACTGGATCAGGCAGACCACAAACAGGATCATCGACAGGGCGTGATTGACGATCGCCACCCGGCGGCTGGTGGTGGACTTCAAGAGCTCGATGAACAGCACCACCAGGGCCGAGGCCAGGAACAGGTCCCCCAGCGTCACTGGCCAGTCCACATTCGACGCCATGCGGATGGTGAACAGGCCCTCGGTCATTCGGGCATGGGCGTCCACCGCCGTGAAGCCGCCGTCCATAGTCAGGGCGACGAGATTGTAGACCAGCACTGGCAGGGCCAGCAGCGGAAATGCGGCGAACATGCGCAATGGTTCTCCCCCCATGGACCTGAAAGGTCGGCTTCAACCTTAACCCCTTGGGCCAAGCTGCGGGAAGCGTCCGTCGTCCTGGGTAAGCCCAAAGGCCCCTGGCCTAGACTTCGTCCACCCCCTCAGGGTGGCGGGAGCGGCTCTGCAGCCAGAT
Source organism: Phenylobacterium sp. (assembly GCF_022402485.1). Classification (GTDB taxonomy): domain Bacteria; phylum Pseudomonadota; class Alphaproteobacteria; order Caulobacterales; family Caulobacteraceae; genus Phenylobacterium. The sequence continues at coordinate 47,057 of NZ_JAKRSA010000023.1, forward strand.
CACACCGAGCAGGTCCGAGGCCGAGGCCCAAAGCCGGCCGAGGTTGGTGTATTTCGAGGCCCCGGTCTGCCGATGCCTGTGCCCAACTGGCTGGAAAGCCACCTGATAGCCTTCCCGCAGCATCAGAGCTGGGAGGTAGCGGTGGATATGATCGAAATAGGGCAGTTCGAGGAAGGCATGTCGCCGGAAGGCCTTGAGCCCACAGCCGGTGTCATTGGCCGTATCGCCCAACAGGCGCTTGCGCACCCCATTGCCCAGGCGAGAGGCGATCTTCTTGGCTTGGCTGTCCTGGCGCTTGGTCCGCTCCCCGCCGACCATGGCCAGGTCAGGACCTCCAGCAGCCAGGGCGTCGACCAGGGCTGGACCATCGGCTGGATCGTTTTGGCCGTCCCCGTCCAGGGTGACGATCACCGGCGCCCGGGCGGCCATGACCCCTGTGCGGATGGCGCGGCTCTGGCCGGAATTACGCCGATGCTTCAGAATTCGCAGCTGTGGCAGCTCAGCCTTGAGCGCGCTCAGAACCGACAATGTCCCGTCCCGGCTAGCGTCATCGACAAAGATGATCTCCACCTGACGGCTCGCAAAAGCCGTAGCAATCTCCCGGGCCAGGGCCGGCGCAGCGCCTTCCTCGTCAAAGACAGGGACGACCACGGAAATGTCAGGAGTTGGGAGCATCCCCCTCAATAGCGGAAAACTCGGCCTGCGAAAGATCGTGCTATCACCTTGCCCATGACCTTTCAGTCCAGTCTTCAGTGGGCGAGCCAGGGCTGGCGGGGCCCGGTCTTCGCCGCCCTCCTGGCCCTGATCGCGGGCCTGCCCGGGGTTTTCGCCATGCCGCCCCTGGATCGTGATGAGTCGCGATTCGCCCAGGCCACCGCCCAGATGCTGGAAACCGGCGACTTCGTGGTCATCCGGTTCCAGGACGAGCCGCGCTTCAAGAAACCGGTGGGGATCCACTGGCTGCAGGCCCTGAGCGTTACAGCCACCTCGGCGGTGGAGGACCGGGAGATCTGGGCCTACCGCCTGCCTTCGCTTCTGGGGGCCATGCTGGCCGCAGCGGCCTGCGCCTGGGGCGCAGCGGCGTTCTTTGGTGCGCCGGCCGGCCTGATGGCCGGAGCGCTGCTGGGCTCGACTCTGCTCCTGTCCACCGAAGCCTTCATCGCCAAAACTGATGCCGTCCTGTGCGGGATGATCGTCCTGGCCATGGCCGCGCTCGCCAGAATCTATGGGTCAGCCCGCGACGGCCCCGAGATCGGATGGCGCACCCGGCTTCTGTTCTGGCTTGGCCTGTCGGGGGCGCTTCTGGTCAAGGGTCCCGTGGGACCGATGGTGGTCGGCCTCACAGCCCTGGCGCTGATCGCCTCGGAACGGCGGATCGACTGGCTGAAAGGCCTGGGTCTCAGCTGGGGGCCGATCGTCCTGCTGGCGGTGGTGGGGCCCTGGGCCTGGGCGGTGACGGTAGCCACTGACGGGGCGTTCTGGAGCACCGCGATCATGGGCGACCTGGCCCCCAAGCTGACAGGGGGGCACGAGACCCATGGCGGTCTGCCGGGCTATCATCTGCTGGGCCTTGGCCTGATGGCCTTTCCCATGACCCTGCTGATCCCTGCTGCGCTGGTGGTGGGCTGGACGAGACGGCATGAGCCGGGGGTGCGCTTTGCCCTCTGCTGGCTGATTCCGGCCTGGATCGTCTTCGAGCTGACCCCCACAAAGCTCGTTCACTACCCCCTGCCCCTCTACGGTGCCCTGGCCTGGCTGGCGGCGGCAGCCTTGCGGGATCCGCTCGGCCCAAGGGCGCGGATGGCAGGCGCAGGGCTTGGGGCGCTGGCAGGCCTCATCCTGGCGGGCATCTGCTTTGTCCTGCTGTCGCGGTTTGGGGCCGGCGCCGATGTGACCGCCGCCGCCGCCGCAGGGGGGCTGCTGGCAGCAGCAGGTCTGATCGGGGGCTTCATGCTGTTCAATCAGGCACCGCACAGCGCCATCATCACGGCCATGGTCCTGGCGATCCTGGGCCACGGCGCGCTGGCCGCAGGCCTGGCCCCAGGCCTTGCGCCCCTTTGGTCTTCGGACCGGGTGGCGACGATCCTGGAGTCTGAGCGCCTGCTGCCCCGCCAGGGCATGGCGGCGTCACCGGTGGCTGTCGCGGGCTACGCGGAGCCGAGCCTCGTTTTCGCCCTGGGCACCCCTACCCATCTGGGAGATGCCGCTGACGCGGCCCAAGCCATCGCCACCTTCCGCCCGGCTGTGGTGGAGTCTGCACAGGAGACGGCCTTTCGGGCCGCCCTGGACGCCCGGGGACTCAGGGTGCGCATGGTCCGCCAGGTTGAGGGTCTGAACTATTCCAAGGGCCGGCCTGTCAGCCTGCGAATCTATGTCAATGACGCCCCTCGCCCAGACGCGCCAGGGATGCGGGAGATACGGCCGTGAGTCGAAGACTGGAGATCGTCGAGGTCGGGCCCAGGGACGGGCTGCAGAACGAGAAGGTGCTGCTGTCCACCGACCAGAAGGTTGAGTTCATCACCCGCCTGCGGGCCGCAGGCGCCCGACGCATCGAGACCGTCTCCTTCGTCAATCCGCACCGGGTTCCGCAGATGGCCGGTGCCGAGGAAATCATGGCTGCCCTGCCGGCAGAAACAGGCTTCTCCCCCATCGGACTTGTGCTGAATGCCAGGGGCTGGGATCGCGCCGTGGCTGCGGCCTGCGCGGAGGCCAATGTGGTGGTCTGCGCCACAGACGGGTTCGGGATCCGTAACCAGGGTGCCACCACGGCAGAGCAGATGGACACGCTGGCCACCATTGTCGAGCGCCAGAAGATTGACGGCAGGCCGACCCTTTCGATGACCCTGTCCGTGGCCTTTGGCTGTCCCTTTGACGGGGAGGTCAGTACCGCCCAGGTGGTCGCCCTGGCCAAGGCGGCGGCTGAGCTTGGGGTCAGGGAGATCGCCCTGGCTGATACGATCGGCGTTGCCGACCCTTGGACCGTCCGTGAACGGATTTCAGCCGTTCGCGCCGCTGCGCCAGCCGCAACCCTGCGGGTGCATTTCCATGACACCCGCAATACCGGATTGGCCAATGCGTTTGCCGCCGTGGACGCTGGAGTGGATGTTCTGGACGCCAGTTGCGGCGGCTTAGGCGGTTGCCCGTTTGCCCCGGACGCCACCGGGAATATCGGCACCGAAGACTTGGTCTACATGCTGGAGCGGGCCGGGTTCGAGACCGGCTATGACCTGGACGTCCTGATCGAGACCGCCCGGTGGGTCTCAGCCCAGCTCGGCAAGCCCCCGGCCGCCTCGGTCAGCCGGGCGGGCGGATTTCCGAAGATTGGTGCCTAGGCCACCCGTCCAGTTAGCCGCCACAGGAGCGGCCGGACCACCGCCGCGCCGACCACCAGGGGCCAGAGCAGCCAGGCCGCAATCGCCTCGCCCAGGCCATGGGCCCGTTTGCGGAAATAGCGAGCGAGGCCGAGACCCTTGTAAAGTTCAACCCGCAAAGGGCTGGCCCGGCTCGTATGGCCCAGATGAACCACCTCAGCCTTGGGATGGAACATCACCTGGCCGCCGGCCTCACGCACCCGCCAGCAGAGGTCGATGTCCTCCACGTGCAGGAAATAGCCCTCGTCGAAACCACCGAGACTGAGATAGCCGGTGCGGCGGATGGCGAAGAAGGCACCGGAAATGGTCGGCACCGGACAAAGGGCGTCCGGCGCGGCCTCATTTTCCCAATGGACTTCATAGCGCCGCAAGGCCGGGGTCCGGCGGGTGAGCCCGCTGAGGGACAGGAGCGCGGCCAGAGGGGTGATCTCTCCGCGGCGGGCCCCCCGCTGTTCGGTACGATCTGCGTTCAAGACTCTGCCGCCCACCAGACGCAGGGGATCGCCCTCCAGAACCGCCTTGGCCAGGGCCTGGGCGCCCCCCGGCTGCAGGAAGGCGTCGGGGTTGAGGAAGATCAGCACATCACCGGTGGCTGTGCGGGCACCGAGATTGGCACCGCGGGCGAAACCGACATTGCCCTGGCCGCGGACCAGCCGCAGTCGCGCATGACGCTTGGCTAGGTCATCGAGAATTGCGGTCTCATCGGGGTCTGACCCGTTATCGACCACGATAAACTCGCTGACCTCGTGATCGGCCAGGACACAGGCCAGGCTCTGAGCGAGGGCCTCCCCGGTCATATAGACAACCATGATCACAGACAGGCGCGCGCGGGGCGCGACATCATTCGGCGACGCGACGGCTTCGACCGCCACAAACGATGTGCGGATATCGTTCATCAAGCCTCCACGGCCTCGGCGGACCCCCACGAATCCGCCTCGTCCCGAGCTTCCCGCTCAACATCGGGCGGAAGCGCCTCGGTGGCAAGTCGCAAGACCGCCTCGTCGAGGGTAAGGATCTCCTGGCCCTGGGAGCCTAGTCGCCGAAGGGCGACCTTGCCCTCTTCAGCTTCCCGACGACCGATCACGGCAATCACCGGGGTCTTGGTCAGGCTGTGCTCGCGGATCTTGTAATTGATCTTCTCATTGCGCAGGTCGGTTTCAACCCGCAGGCCCGCAGCCTTGAACTTGGCCGCTGCCGCCCGGGCGAAGTCATCGGCGTCCGAGGTGATCGTCGCCACCACAATCTGGGTGGGCGCGAGCCAGAGCGGGAAGGCACCGGCATAGTTCTCAATCAGCATGCCGATGAAACGCTCCATCGAACCGGCGATCGCCCGGTGCAGCATCACCGGTCGCTGCTTGGAGCCATCCTCGGCCACGTATTCGGCGTCCAGGCGATCTGGTAGAACGAAGTCCAGCTGCAGGGTGCCGCACTGCCAGGTCCGGCCAATGGCGTCGCGCAGGTGGAATTCCAGCTTCGGACCATAGAAGGCCCCTTCCCCCGGAAGATGCTCGACCCCCATGTTCACCGCCTGACGGGCGGCCCGCTCCAGCTTGCTCTCGGCAATATCCCAGACCTCGTCGGTGCCAGCCCGCAGGTCTGGGCGAAGCGCGAGCTTCACCGAATGCAGCTCCAGGCCGAAATCGGCATAGGCGGAGTTCAGCAGGCGCACGAACCGCTTGGTCTCCTCCTCGACCTGGTCTTCCCGACAGAAGATGTGGGCATCGTCCTGGGTGAAGCCGCGCACCCGCATGATCCCGTGCAGCGCACCAGATGGTTCGTAGCGGTGGCAGGCACCGAACTCGGCCATGCGCAGGGGCAGGTCTCGATAGGACTTCTGGCCCACATTGAAAATCTGGACGTGGCCGGGGCAGTTCATCGGCTTGACGGCCAGGCTCTCGCCCTCGGCGGTCTCACAGACAAACATATTGGCGCCGAACTTCTCCCAGTGGCCTGAGGCCTCCCAGAGGGAGCGGTCCAGAATCTGCGGGGTCTTGACCTCTTCGTAGCCGTCCTTGGTCAGACGCCGGCGGATATATTCCTCCACGGTCCGGTAGAGGGTCCAGCCCTTGGCGTGCCAGAAGACCATGCCCTTGCCCTCTTCCTGGATATGGAAGAGGTCCATGGCCCGGCCGATCTTGCGGTGATCCCGGCGCTCGGCCTCCTCCACCCGTTCCAGATAGGCGGCAAGATCGGCCTCACTAGCCCAGGCCGTGCCATAGATGCGCTGCAGCTGGGCATTGCGGTGATCCCCCCGCCAATAGGCGCCCGCCAGCTTGGTCAGCTTGAAGGCCTTGCCCACATGTTTGGTGGAGGGCAGGTGCGGACCCAGGCAGAGGTCCTTCCAGGCACCCTGCCAATAGACGCTGATCTCCTCAGATTCAGGCAGGTCCTCGATGATCTCGGCCTTATAGGCCTCGCCGATCCCGCGGAAATGCTCGATCGCCTGGTTGCGGTCCCAGACCTCCCGGCGGATCGGTTCATCGCGCTCAACGATCTCGCGCATCTTGGCCTCGATCGCCGCGAAGTCATCGAGGCTGAAAGGCTCGTCCCGGGCGAAGTCGTAATAGAAGCCGTCCTCGATGGACGGGCCGATGGTCACCTGCGTGCCGGGGAACAGCTCCTGCACCGCCTCGGCCAGCACATGGGCGGCGTCATGGCGGATGGTCTCCAGAACCTCAGGATCATCCCGCGTGAGAATCTGGAAGGCCCCGCCAGCGTGCAGCGGGCGCTCCAGGTCCAGCAGCTGTCCCTCCAGCTTCACCAGCACGGCCTTCTTCTCCAGAGACTTGGAGATGCCCGCCGCGATCTGGCGGCCCGTCATGCCCGCCTCGAAAGGCCGCTTGGAACCGTCGGGGAAAATGAGCTCGATCATGTGTCACACGTCCATTTGCGCGCCGGCGGCTCATCGGAGCGGCCCGGCGGCGGAGGCGGCGGATCATAGCCCGAACCGCCCCAGGGGTTGCATCGGCACAGCCGCCGCGCCGCAAGCCAGGAGCCGCGCCAGGGGCCGTGATCGATCAGGGCCTGCGCCGCATAGTCCGAACAGGTCGGCAAAAAGCGACAGTGGCGTCCGATCAGGGGGGACAGCGTCAGCTTGTAAGCGCGATGAGCGCCTCTGACGCAGGTTTCGTAGGGGGTCATGCCGGCCGCAGGCTTGCGAATGCTCGCAGCGATTACGTTGCGGGGGCGGTCAAATCAAGCCGCGCCGGCGGGGCTAGTTCGCGCCAGGGCCTTCTGGACAGCGTCGACCGTCGCCTCAAACGCCAAAAGGGTCGAGGCGTGGCGGGCAGGATAGTCCTTCACCGGCGCGAGCATGGAGAGATCCGAAAAACGTCCAACCGGCGCGTCTGCGCCGTCCTTCAACATAGCACGGAAGCCATCCCTGGCCATCTCGATCTCGGCCAGGCTTGCGCCGACCACATGGGTTCCCAGCACGGCGGCAGCGGCCTGACCCAGGGCGCAGGCCTTCACATCCTGGGCAAAGTCGATCACCTGGTCGCCGTCCAGGACCACATCAACCACTACCCGGCTACCGCACAGCTTGGCGACCTTTTCCGAGCTGCCGTCCGGCGCAGACAGTCGGCCGGCCCGGGGCATATTGGCCGCCAGCTTGAGCAGACGCGCGGAATAGAGGTCGTCGATCATGGGATAGATCTAGGGGTTCATGACTGCGCGCGCCACGCGGCTTCGGCACGGACCTTCAAGGCCTCGCCCATGGCGGCGAAGCCTTTCTTCAAGGGCCGCTGCACCCGCCGGGCCGCCGCAGGACCCAGCAGGCCTTGAAAGAGCTCGCCATTGGAGAAAATGCAGGCGTTATCTGCCACCTGGTCGATCTCAATGAACCGAATGGCAGCCCCCAGGCCGCTGGCCACGCTGGTGCGCCAGAGCAATTGCTCATGGGGCACCCAGTCCACCACCACCGGCTCGATAAACCGGGGCGGCAAATCCGGCAGAGCCAGTGTGAGCTCAAGCGGCGCGCCGATGGAAAGCACGCCGGAGGCCTGGCTGTAGATGGGATTCCACTCGGGCCAGGTGCCAAGATCGGCGATCAGGTCCCACAGGACCTCTGGCGGCGCCTGGACACCGATCCGGTGCTCGAGCTTCAAGCCCTTGGGGCCAGAGGGCCCCTTGCCCCGGCCAAGGCTCGGCAGGAAGGATGGAGTCAGCTGGCTGGCGGCCAGGGGATTGGCGCTTTTGTTTAAGCCCATCATCAGCTCAAATCTCCGGAAGGATGCGGACCGCCCATCTCAGCTGGGTTCCTTCAGACGCCAGGTTGCCCCGTCTGCGGAGTCCATCACCACCACATTCAGCGCGTTCAACTCATCACGGATCGCATCGGCCCGTGACCAGTCCTTGGCGGTGCGCGCCGCGATCCGATTAGCGATCAGGGCCTCCACCCGGGCCTTCAGCTGCGGATCGGCGTCGCCCTGGAACCAGACTTCGGGGTCGGCCTGGAGGAACCCCAGCAGTGCCCCTGACGCCAGCAGCTCGCCCTTGGCCTTGACCCGGGCCGCCTCATCGCCGGTCTCCAGAACCGAGGCCAGGACGAACAGCTCCGCCATGGCCTGGGCGGTATTCAGGTCGTCTTCCAGGGCGGCGAGGAAGCGCGGCGCAGGCTCGCAGGGGCCAGGCGCGAGGTCGGCAGCCCGCCGAAGGGCACCATACAACCGGTCCAGGGACTTGCGCGACTGCTCGAGTAGATCCCCCGACCACTCCTGTGGCGCGCGGTAGTGGCCCACCAGCAGCGCCCAGCGGACGGCCTCGCCCGGAGTCTGCTTCACCAGATCATGCACCAGCACCACATTGCCCAGGCTCTTGGACATCTTCTCGGCCCCAAAGTTCAGGAAGCCGTTGTGCATCCAGTAGCGGGCATAGTCCTGGCCATGGCCGGCCTCGCAGCCATGGGCAGCGCAAACCCCTTGGGCCAGCTCGTTCTCATGGTGGGGGAAGATCAGGTCGTTGCCGCCGCCATGAATGTCGATGGGCAGGCCCAGGGTCTGCTCGATCATGGCCGAGCACTCGATGTGCCAGCCGGGCCGGCCCTGGCCCCAGGGACTGTCCCACATGGGTTCGCCGGGCTTGGAAGGCTTCCAGAGCACGAAGTCGGCGGGGTTGCGCTTATAGGGGGCCACATCGACCCGGGCGCCGGCGATCATATCCTCCAGACTGCGGCCCGAGAGCTGGCCATAGTCGGGATAGGCCCCCGTGCTGAACAGCACATGGCCCTCGGCGGCATAGGCTGCGCCCTTGTCGATCAGAACACCGATCATGGCGATGATCGCGTCCATGGTCTGGGTGGCCCGGGGCTGGAAGGTCGGCGGAAGGGCACCGAGGGTGGCCATGTCGCGGTTGTAGATCCCCAGATAACGATCGGTGATGACATCGATCGGCACGCCCTCGGCCAGGGCCTTGGCGTTGATCTTGTCGTCCACGTCGGTGACGTTTGCAGCGTAGAGCACAGCTCCTTCGCCATAGGTGTGGCGCAGCAGGCGGAACAGCACGTCGAACACCACCACAGGCCTGGCATTGCCGATGTGAGCGTAATTGTAGACCGTCGGCCCGCAGACATACATCGTCACCCGCTGAGGATCGACGGGGACGAAGGGCCGCTTCTCGCGGGCCATGGTGTCATAGAGGCTGAGGGGCATTGACCATACTGACGCTGGGGAACGGTTGCCCGTTCGGGTTTGGCCACCATATATAGGCCGCCCGGGGCGGAAGACAGGGGGCGCATCTGCGCTTTGGCGTCCGTCGCAGGTGTTTGCCGCGCGCCACATCCAAGGTCCCTCGGTCAGCGCGCTTCAGGAACAGAGAAAGCCTTATCAGCCATGGACGCTCCCACCCGCGACGCGAAGCTGGACGGTCCAGCTGGTCTGGAACCCCTCGCCCGCCCGACCCGTGAAGAGGCCATGGCGGCGGTTCGCACCCTGATCGCCTGGGCCGGTGACGACCCGCGCCGGGAGGGCGTGATCGATACGCCCAAGCGGGTGGTGGACGCCTATGCCGACTGGTTCGAGGGCTATGGTGCCGATCCGGCCAAGGAGCTGTCGCGGACCTTTGAGGACGTCCAGGGCTATGACGACATCGTCATGCTCCGGGAAATCGAGGTGGAGAGCCACTGCGAGCATCACATGGCCCCCTTCCTGGGCAAGGCCTATGTGGCCTACATGCCCACCAATCGCGTGGTGGGCATCTCCAAGCTGGTGCGAGTGGTGGAGATCTTCGCCAAGCGCCTCCAGACCCAGGAGACCATGACCCAGCAGATCGCCGACGCCATCACCGACAGCCTGCGCCCGGCGGGCGTGGCCGTCCTGATTGACGCCCAGCACCAGTGCATGACCACGCGGGGCGTGCACCATCGCCATGTGAGCACCATCACCACCCAGTTCACTGGGGTCTTCAAGACCGACGCCAGTCTGCGCCAGCGGTTCCTGGACTTCGCCAACAAGGGCTAAGGGCCGGCAGGCTGCGGTGGGCTTCAGGCGGCGGCTCGGTCCCCTGTGGGCCTGTCCACCGCCGCGCCGAGCCGCTCCGGCGGATGGACCAGGGTCACCAGGACAAAGCTGAGCATCATCAACAGGTACCAGGAGCCCATCTTGGCCAGGGAGACCGGTGCCCATCCGTCGGTCTGGTCGGGATAGACCCAGGCTGAGGCATAGGTCCCCAGGTTCTCCGCGATCCAGATGAAGAAGGCGGTCAGGATCGCCGCCAGCAAGAGGGGCATCCGGCGGTCCTTTTGATCGGGACGATAGACCACAAAGGTGCGTCCAAAGATCACCGCCGAAAAGGCGAACAACCCCCAACGGATGTCGGGCCCATAGTGGTGGGTGAAGAAGTTGGCATAGGCGAGCACCGCCAGGACCCAGGGTGCCCAGACCGGAGGATAGTTCGCAAACCGGATATCCATGAGCCGAATGATGCGGGCCATGAAGGAGCCGACACAGGCGTACATGAAGCCGGAGAACAACGGCACCTCGCCAATGCGCAACAGGCTCTCCTCCGGATAGGTCCAGGAGCCCTGCGTGGTCTTGAAGACCTCCATGGCCGTGCCGACGACATGAAAGATCGCGATGACCAGGGCCTCCCGGGGCCGCTCCAGGCCCGTGACCAGCAGGAGAACCTGCAACAGCACGGCTGAGACGAACAGAAAGTCGTAGCGGGCCAGGGCCGCCCCCTCGGGCCACCAGAAGCTGGTGGCCACCAGCAGAGCCAGCATCGTCCCGGCAAACAGACAGGCCCACGCCTGCTTCAGCCCAAACAGCAGAAACTCATAGGCCCGGGCATGCCACCGGGAGCTCGCCGCCCAGGGTCGGGCCCGGGCGTCCAGGGCCATGACCCTGGCCTTGATCTGATCCTTGAGATTCATGCCGTCGAGGGTTCAGGTAGAGGGCAGGACGTTCAGCAGGCTGCGCGCCACCGGGTCCGCCGCGCCGGTCCCTCGCAGGACCACCGCCACGGTAGCCCTGCGGGCCATCGAATAGGCCACCATGGCCGGCGCGTCAGGGGCCGCGCCCTCATAGAATAGCCAAGTGTCGGCGGGCGAAGGCCCCTCGGCGGCCAGGTCGCGGACCCGAACCCCCAGGCCAGCATAGTCGCCGGGCACCGTGCCGGTCGGGTGAAGCCGGTAGAACCGCCGCCGGGTGATGTCCTGTCCATGCAGGCGGTCGCCCAACAGGTCCCGCCAGAACCGCACGACATCCAGCGCCGAAGCCCAGACCCCCCCATCGGCGGTGCCAAAGTCCGTCTCCACAAGGTCACGCCGTTGCGCGATCCGTCGGGACAAGGCTTGCGCCCATGGGGTCTGGTCAGTCGCCTCGAGGACCTGACGGAGCAGCGCCGGGTTGGCCTCCGAGGCGCCCCAGGCTGCGCCGGGGGCAAAGGTCGGTGGCAAGCCGGCGGCGGTGGCCAGTGCAACGTCTGGGAGACCGCTGGTGTTCGCCATCAGGTCTTCAAGCGTGATCCAACGGGCATTGGGCAGGTCGGGTGCCCAGCGATCGATCGTGGCGTCCAGGCCCAATTCCCCCGCCTGCGCCAACTGCAGCACGGCGGTGGCCGTATAGGTCTCAAGCAGGCCGTCCCAGGCAAAGCGGGTTGGCGGTCTGCCGGGCTCGCGGGTCCAGGTGTGGGTCCAGACCGCCCCGCCGGGTTCAGCCACCGCGGCCATGGCGGCCTCTACGCCGGGCAAATCCATCAGGCTTTGGACAAAGCGGGCCTCAAGCCCGTCGCGGATCACCGGTTGAAGACGGGTGGAGACGGCGGCGCGGATCTGGTCGAACTGCCAGTCGCCGAACTGTTGGCGTAAGGGCAGGCCTGCATAGTCCGCCCGCCCCTCCTGGCCCCTCGGGGTCCGCCGCCCCAGGCCAAAGGGCCATTGGGCGAAGGCCGGCGTGGGCGCAGCCAGGGCGAGGGTCGATAGCAGCGCGCGACGGCTGAGGCTCATGGCGGTTCATCTCCAAGGCTGGCGCAAGCTGCGCCGCGAAGCCTCCCCCTGGCCGGGAAGGAAGGCTATAGTTTGCCCATGTCCGTCCAATTTCCCATCGCTTCCGACAAACATGACCTGGAGCGCGGCACCGCCCTCGCTCCGCGCTTTGACGCCACTGGCCTGATCGCGGCGGTCGCTACCCATGCGCAGACCGGCGAGGTGCTGATGTTTGCCTGGATGAATGCCGAGGCCCTGGCCCTGACCCTTTCCACCGGGCAGGCGCACTATTTCAGCCGCTCGCGCAATGCGCTCTGGCTCAAGGGCGAGACCAGCGGTCAGGTGCAGCAGGTGGTGGAGACCCGCATCGACTGCGATCAGGATTGCGTCTGGCTCAAGGTCCTGCCCCAGGGCGACGGCGGCGCCTGCCATGTGGGCTTCCGGTCCTGCTTTTACCGGGTGGTCGAGGACGGGCGGCTGGTGGAGCGGCCCGACTAGAGCCTTCTCCGATAAGCGTGACACACCTATCGGAGCGACATTTGCTCTAAACCGGGCCGCCCTCCTGGACGCAACTTAAGGCCCTAGACCGCCTTGAGCGGTGACACGCCGGTCGCCTGGGCCGTGGTCACAAAGGTCTTGCTCACCTTGGCTTCAAACTCCCGGGAGACGATGGTGGAGACCTTGACCAGTTCGCCCTTGGCGGTGTCCGGGGTGAGGGTGAGAAGGATGAAGCCCTTGGCGTCGTGATCAGAGTAAATCACCTCAGATGAGGCATCGGCGAACAGCTGACCGGCAGGTAGCGTCTTCACATAGTCGCCGATCCCCGGACTGGTGACCCCCGTCGTGCCGAACTCCACGGCCCGCAGCACGCCTTCGTCGTCGGACAGCTCATTGGCCCAGAAGGCGTGGCTGTCGCCAGACACCACAATGGTGCGGGCCTGGGCAGCAGCGATCGTGTCGTAGAGCCGCTCCCGCGCCACCGGATAGCCATCCCACATGTCCAGGCCATAGGGCAGGCCGAAGGGCGACATGGTCTCCATGCGATTGATGAAGCCTGCGATTGGCGTCGGCAGGGTAGCCAGGATCCTCGTATATTCAGCCTCCCCGAGGGAGGCCTTGGCGCTGGGCATCTTCAGCCGGCCCATAACCACCGCATTGCCGAGCACCTGCCAGGTGCGGCCGGACTTGACCGATGCTGACAGCTCGCCGGCCAGCCAGGCCTCCTGGGCGGCGCTCATCATCCGACGGCCAGGATCGTTGAGCTTCTGGACGAAGGCCTCGATGTCCGGGCGATCATTGGTGATCGTCAGGTCCTTGGCGTAATCGAGTTGTACGTCGCGGGCGTTGAGCCGGGTTTCCAGCATGATCAGGGTGACCAGGTCCCCGAAATGGAAGGTCCGGTTGATCGCATCGAGACTGACGCCTGGAGCCGGGTCACGGATCGGCATCCATTCGAAATAGGCTTTCAGAGCAACCGCCTTACGAAGGTTCCAGTCCCCTTCGGTCTCAGGCTGATGATTCTCAGCGCCGCCGGTCCAGGAGTTGTTGGTTGTTTCGTGGTCGTCCCAGGTGACGATCCACGGGGCCCGGGCGTGGGCGGCCTGGAGATCGGGGTCAGACTTGTACTGCGCATGGCGCTGCCGGTAGTCGGCGAGGCTGACGATCTCGTGGGCGGGCACCGATGCCCGCTCCTGGGCGACGGCGGAGTCCATGCCGTACGAGCCCTCACCGCCATACTCGTAGATATAGTCGCCGAGATGAACCACGGCATCGACCCGGGGCAGGTCGGCAATGGCCCGATAGGCGTTGAAATAGCCATTGGGATACAGCGAGCAGGAGGCCACGGCGAGGACCACGTCCTCGACGGGGCCCACCGGCGAGGTGCGGGTCTGCCCCATGGGAGAGGTGACGCCGTTGGCTTCAAATTCAAAGGTATAGGCCCGGGCCGGATCCAGACCGGTAACGTCGACCTTGACCGTATAGTCACGGTCGGGGCCCGTGACGCCAGTCCCGGACTTGGCACCCCCCGCCCGGCGATCGACGGGGTTCAGCCGCCATGAAAAGCTGATCGGCCCGGCCCCTTCGGCCTTCGGCGAGATCCGGGTCCAAAGCACCACGGCATTGGCCAGGGGATCGCCAGAGGCAACACCGTGCTCGAAGGCCACCGGCCCGGCATAGGGCGACTGGGCGCGGGCGGTCAGCGGCGCGGCTGCGCCAATTCCCAGAAGGGCCAGGGCCCGGCGTCGATCGATCTTCATTCTGACTGTCCCAAACTCGCGCCGTCGTCGCGCGCGTGCAATAAAAGGCTATTCTGCGACAGAAGCATGATGGCTTTGGCGTGGGAGGGCGATGCGGCCGTCACTTTTTGCCCCGCCGGCCCCATAGTTCGGCGCGCGTTCACCCTCGGCTGATAGATGATCACCACCTATTCGATTCGACCACGCAAAGGCGCGGCGCAGGACATCACAGGCGGACATGGGCGCTGACCCTCTCACCATGCCGCCCTCCGAGGTAGACGAAGAGGGTGACCTCCTGATCCTCCAAGTGCCCCCAGAGGCCGCCGGAGATCGCCTGGACAAGACCCTGGCAAGCCTTGCCGAACACCTGTCCCGGGCCAGGATCCAGGCTCTGCTGGGCGCTGGGGCTGTAACCCGCGACGGCGAGGTCGTTCGGGATGGGTCGGCCAAGGCCCAGGCGGGGCCCTATGCCATCCTGGTCCCCCCGGTGCTGGCTGCCGACCCTGAACCGCAGGCGATCGCCTTGCGGGTTCTGTTCGAGGACAATCACCTGATCGTGGTGGACAAGCCTCCGGGCATGGCGGTGCACCCGGCCCCAGGCTCACCCGACCGCACCCTGGTCAACGCCCTGCTGCACCATTGTGGGGCGAGCCTGTCGGGGATCGGCGGGGTCGCCCGGCCCGGCATCGTTCACCGGATCGACAAGGACACCTCAGGCGTCCTGGTCTGCGCCAAGACCGACGCCGCTCACCAAGGCCTGTCAGCCCTGTTCTTTCATCACGACATCGATCGAGCCTATGTGGCCCTGACCCGGGGTGCGCCAAAGCCGCGCAAGGGGACGGTGCAAAGCCTGTTGGGCCGCTCGGCCCATGATCGCAAGAAGATGGCCGTGCTTCGCTCCGGGGGACGCGAGGCCATCACACATTATGAGACCACCGACCTCTTTGGTCCCGCCGACCGCCCGACGGCAGCCCGGGTGCGCTGTCGGCTAGAAACCGGGCGAACCCACCAGATCCGTGTCCACATGGCTTCCAAAGGCGCACCCTGTCTGGGCGACGGGGTCTATGGGTCGGGCAGTCCTGCGCCCGCAGTACGGGCGGCCATGGCGCAGGCGGGGCTGACACGGCAGGCCCTGCATGCCGCCGTCCTGGGATTCATCCATCCCATCACAGGCGAGCCCCTGCGCTTCGAGGCGCCTTTGCCAGAGGACATGGCCAAGCTGGAAGTTCTGCTGAACGACCTTTGAGGCCAGACGCCACAAGGGTTTGGGATCAACTCGCCTTGCTCCCGCCCAGATCGCAGGCTACAAATACCCGAGTTCACAAGTGGGACTTTCCGGTCGCCCTCCCCGGCGGCCTTCCCCTCCAAGGTCTGAGCACCTATCTGACAGGCCAAGGGGACGGGGGGACCTGCGCGCACCCGCGCGGCGGCCCGGCAGTCCACATCGAGAGGGGATAGTCATGGCCGTGCAATCGCTCGCCGTCATGTCGCCGGAAGGCGGCCTGAGCCGGTACCTCAGCGACATCCGCAAGTTTCCCATGCTGGCCAAGGATGAGGAGTTCATGCTCGCCAAACGCTGGCAGGAGCACGAGGACCCCGAGGCCGCCCACCGCCTGGTGACCAGCCATCTGCGGCTGGTGGCCAAGATCGCCATGGGTTATCGCGGCTATGGCCTGCCGATCGGAGAGGTGGTCTCCGAGGGCAATGTCGGCCTGATGCAGGCGGTCAAGAAGTTTGATCCCGACCGCGGCTTCCGCCTGGCCACCTATGCCATGTGGTGGATTCGCGCCTCGATCCAGGAATACATCCTGCGATCCTGGTCGCTGGTGAAGATGGGGACCACGGCGGCGCAGAAGAAGCTGTTTTTCAACCTGCGCAAGGCCAAGAGCCAGATCAGCGCCTTTGAAGAAGGCGACATGCATCCCGACCAGGTCCGCCAGATCGCCACCAAGCTGGGCGTTCTGGACGAAGAGGTCATTTCCATGAACCGCCGCCTGTCGGGCCCGGACGCCTCGCTGAACGCGCCCCTGCGCTCGGACTCCGAGAGCGAATGGCAGGACTGGCTGGCCGATGACTCTGCGCCCAGCCAGGAGACGGTGGTCGCCGACAACGAGGAACGCGGCCTGCGCATGGGTCTGCTGCAGGAGGCCATGGCCGAACTGAGCGATCGGGAACGCCATATTCTCACCGAGCGGCGCCTGAAAGACGATCCGACAACGCTCGAAGAACTGGCGGGCCAATATGGCGTCAGCCGCGAGCGGGTTCGGCAGATCGAAGTCAGGGCCTTCGAAAAGCTGCAGAAGACCATGCAGACCGCCGCCGAAGACCGGAATCTGGTCAACGTCTGATCGGACTTGCCCTCAGCGCTCGGGCCGTGGACCTTCCCCCGAAACCTAAGTCATCAAGGGGAAGCGTTCATGGCCCACGACCATGCCGAGATTATCACAGCCTTCATCGCCGCATGGTCGCGCCGAGATCCTGTGGAACTGGCAGCGTTCTTTTGTGAGGACGGCGTCTATCACAACATGCCGACCGGCCCTGTCCAGGGGCGGGCGGCTATCGGTCAGTTCATTGCCGCCTTTATCAGGGACTGGTCATCCACCGACTGGGAGATCCTGACCCTGATGGCCGACGGCGACAAGGTGATCGCTGAACGGATTGACCGGACCATCATTGGCGGAAAGCCCGTGGATCTGCCCTGCTGCGGGGTATTTGAAATGTCGGAGGGCCAGATCAAGGTCTGGCGGGACTATTTCGACCTGTCGACCTATCTGAAGGCCCTGAAATAGGCGCAACAGACCAGGTCAGGCGACCCGCTTCTGGGCGGTGTCTTCCGGCGCGAAGGTTGCCAAGGCAGCCACATGATAGGCCACCTGAGCCGGGTCGAGACGCCGGGGGTCCACCACGGTGCCCAGGTACCGATGGAAGTCCGCCGCCGCAGCAGCCAGCTTCATGTTCCCAGTCTTGACCGCCACAGACTGAAGGTCAGCCCCCTGGGCTTTCATGGCCCGGAGCGCCTGGACAGGATCGCTCTCCAGGGCACCGGCTGCAGACTTCAGGATCTTCACGGCCTGGACGATGCGACCGCGTTCTGGGGTCGCCCGGGCGTCGGACCGTCGCCGCAAAGTGCCCTGATAGTCACCGGAATTGAACCGCCGACGGTCGGGGCCCACATAGCTCACCGCTTCCACCCAATCCCTGGGCTTCAAGGCGACAGCCGCCAGACGCTTGAGCAGGTCACCTGTGGTGAACGGCTTGCGCAGAAACTCGTGCACACCCGCGTCGCGGGCCCCGATGACCGACGCCGAGGTGGGCTGGGTCAGGATCATGATCACGGGTGCCTGGCGACAACTGGCCTCACTGCGGCGCAGGCGCCGGGTGAACTCGATGCCATCGACCCCGCCGCGGTCGGCGTGCTCAATGAAGATGATCTGCGGGTCGACCCCCTTGATCACTTCCATGGCTCTTCCGGCCGAAGGGGCAACCCAAACCTGGCAATGGGTGAGGCTGCGCATCAGGTCGGCCAGCATCCGAGACCCGGCCGAAGACGGATCGATGATCAGCACCCGCTGCAACGCGGGCGCCATCCGATCAATCATCTTGCGGTCGTCATTGAACACGGATGCCAGGTCCCCAATACGGGGAAGGTGCCATCAGCGTGTAAACAAGGCCTTACGCCGCAGCCTTGTTCAGCCCTGGAAGGGGTCCAACATCATGACGATGTCGTCCCGGTCAGGGCTGGTGGACAACAGCACAGCTGGCGCGCCGATGAGCTCCTCGATCCGCCGGACATACTTGATCGCGTTGGCTGGCAGATCCTTCCACGACCGCGCACCCCGGGTGCTTTCGCTCCAGCCTTCCATTTCCTCATAGATCGGCTCCAGTGCCGCCTGATCCCGCAGACCGGCCGGAAGATAGTCCACGGTCCTGCCGGCCAATCGGTAGCCCACGCAGACCTTCAGGGTCTCAAACCCGTCGAGGATGTCGAGCTTGGTCAAGACGACACCCTGGATTCCGCCGACGGCGATGGACTGTCTCACCAGCACCGCATCGAACCATCCGCACCGCCGGGGCCGGCCAGTCACGGTGCCGAACTCATGGCCCCGTTCCCCGAGACGTCGGCCGGTCTCGTCGTTCAGCTCGGTGGGGAACGGCCCCTCGCCGACCCGAGTGGTGTAGGCCTTGACGATGCCCAGGACATAGCCGCCCGCCGTCGGGCCGACGCCGGCCCCCGCCGCGGCCTGACCAGCCACCGTGTTGGAGGAGGTCACATAGGGGTAGGTGCCATGGTCGACATCGAGCAGGGTGGCCTGGGCCCCTTCGAACAGCACCCGCTGTCCGGCCTTGATGGCCTCGCCCAGGATTCGCCAGGCCGGTTTCACATAGGGCAGGATCCGGGGAGCCAGCTCTTTCAGCTGCGCGAGAATCTCTTCCGGGCGAGCTTCCGGCAGGCCCAGCCCGATCCGCAGGGCACCGTGGTGGGCCAGCAGACGTTCGATCTTCACCTCCAAAGCCTCGGGATCGGCCAGGTCAGCGAAGCGGATGGCCCGGCGACCGACCTTGTCCTCATAGGCTGGACCGATGCCCCGGCCTGTGGTGCCGATCTTACCCGCTCCGGCCCGGGCTTCCCGCGCCCCATCCAGGTCGCGGTGCAGGGGAAGGACCAGGGTGGCGTTCTCGGCCAGGATCAGGTTGTCCGGATTGATGCCCAGGCCCTGACCCTGGGCGCGGGTGATCTCGTCCAGGAGGGACCAGGGATCGACCACGACCCCGTTGCCGATGATCGACAGCTTACCCTGGATGACGCCGGAGGGGAGCAGGGAGAGCTTGTAGGTCTTTTCCCCGACCACGATGGTATGGCCGGCATTGTTGCCACCCTGGAAGCGCACCACCACGTCGGCGCGGTTGGCCAGCCAGTCGATGACCTTGCCCTTGCCCTCGTCGCCCCACTGGGCACCGATCACCGTCACATTGGCCATTGAGATACGATCCTTCCGCCTGCCGGGCGGATCCTTCCCGCCCTTCGACAGGGCTCGGCGGGAGGATGTGATCGATTGTGGAACCGGCCCTCAGTCGCCCCTTGGGCCGGTGCCGGTCAGAAGCTGTAAATCAGGCGCACGCCGGCCGCGTCAAGGCCCTGGTTCTTTCCCTGGTGGAAAATCTGGGCGTTGGAGATGTGCACCCAGGACAGTTCGGCCGACAGGCTTCTGGTCAGGGTGTAGCCAACCGAGAGTTCAGGTTGGAACAGGATCTGTGACCCGAAGTCGATCCGGCTGTTATAGAGCTCCAGTCGGCGGGCAATCTCAATGGGCGTCAGCCCCGGCGCGTTCACCGCCGGCAATCCCGCCTCTCCGTCCGTATAGGCCAGACCAAGCCCAGGCCGGACGTATAGACGTTCGGTCACGCTGATCGGCCAGGACAGGCCCGCAGCGACGAAGTTGCTGGTGTTTTCGCTGTTGAGCGACACAAAGGCGTGCAGCTGGGGTTTGCCAAACAGGTAGCCGATCGGCTCACTGCGCACCCCCAGGTGCAGGTCGATCCCCTCCTCACGGCCGGGCGCACCGGAGCCGATCGCCTCGCCAATAAAGGTGACATCATGGGCGAAAGCGCCAACCACCAGTTCGGCGGCCTGGGCTGACGGGGCCGCTGTTCCCGCCAGGGCGAAGGCTAGGCCTGTGGCCGCTGCAAAGTTCCGCATGGTGATTCGCCCCCAACCTGCCGCTATGGGTCGGTGACACAAAAGCACGGCCAAGCCGAGCTTAAAACCATCGCGCCTGACCTGAACCCGGGCTAATCAGATTTCATGACCATGCCCCGTTTTCACCTTGCCTTTCCCGTCGCCGACCTTGCCGAAGCCCGCGCCTTCTATGGCGAACTGCTGGGCTGCCCGGAGGGACGGTCCAGTCCCGAATGGATCGATTTCGACTTCTACGGCCATCAGATCGTCGCCCATCTGGCCCCTGACGAAGTTGGCCACCGGCAAACCAGCGCCGTGGACGGCGAGGACGTCCCAGTCCGCCATTTCGGGGTGATCCTGACCCTGGAGGCCTGGCAGGACCTGGCCGATCGGCTCACGGCGGCGGGGACCAAGTTCATTATCGCCCCACAGGTCCGCTTCAAGGGACAGCCCGGGGAGCAGGCGACCCTGTTCTTCCTTGATCCCTCTGGAAACGCCCTGGAATTCAAGGCCTTCGCCGACGACGCCATGGTCTTCGCCAAGTGAGTTTGAGCCTTGCGGACATCGAGGCGGGAGCCGAGCGCCTGAAGGGTCAGGCCTTTGAGACCCCCTTGCTCGAGTTTGAAGCCCTCAATGATCGGATGGGCCTCAGGGTGCTGTTGAAGGCCGAGACCCTACAGCGAGTAGGTGCCTTCAAGTTTCGCGGTGCCTACAACCGTCTGGTCCAGCTGACGCCGGATGAACGGGCCCGAGGCGTTGTGGCCTTTTCGTCGGGCAACCACGCCCAGGGCGTGGCCCTGGCGGCTCGCCTCTTGGGGATCTCCGCCCTCATCGTCATGCCCCGGGACGCTCCGGCGGTGAAGGTCGCCGCCACGCAGGGTTATGGTGCCGAAGTGCGCTTTTATGACCGCCTGACCGACAGTCGGGAGGCGATCGCTGCGGAGATTGCAAGTCAGCGGGGGTCGGTTGTCGTGCCGGCCTTTGATGATCTGCACATCATGGCGGGCCAGGGCACGGTGGGTCTGGAGATGGTCGCCCAAGCCCGGGCGCTCGGCGTTGAGCTGGACCTGGTCGCCGCCCCGATCAGCGGGGGTGGGTTGCTGGCGGGCCTTGCCACGGCCATCAAGGGGCTGAGCCCAGACACCGCCATGGTGGGGGTGGAGCCAGAAGGGTTTGACGATACCCGCCGCTCGCTCCAGGCCGGCGAACGCCTGGTGCTCAAGCCGACGGGGCGGTCGCTCTGCGATTCCCTGGAATCACCGTTCCCTGGGGTCCTGACCTTCCCGATCCTGCAACAGACCGTCAGCGATGTGGCCTTGGTCAGCGACCGCGAGGTGACCGACGCCATGCGCTACGGATTTTCGACCCTCAAGCTGGTGGTTGAGCCCGGCGGCGTAGCCGCCCTGGCCGCCCTGCTGGCGGGGAAGATCGACGTGACCGGCCGCAAGGTCATGGCCCTGGTCCTGTCCGGCGGCAATGTCGATCCAGAGCAGTTCGCCCAGGTCCTGCGTCACGAAATCTAGAGCCTGTCCTCAGGGACTGCAGGACCGGGCGCTTCGCGGGGGGTGATCAGGCGTCCCAGACGGGGCTTCAGCCAGCGCTCAAAGTCATCGACGAACTCATAGACCACCGGCACCAGAACCAGCGACAGGATGGTCGAGGTGATCAGGCCACCGATCACGGCAACAGCCATGGGCTGACGGAACTCGGCTCCCTTTTCCAGGGCGAGCGCAGTGGGCAGCATGCCGGCCGCCATGGCCACCGTGGTCATGACGATGGGCCTGGCCCGCTCACGACAGGCGTCAATGAGCGCCTCGCGCTGGGGCATCCCTTCCCGCTCGCGTTCGATGGCGTACTCCACCAGCAGGATGGAATTCTTCGCCGCCAGCCCCAGGAGCATCAGGAAGCCGATCATGGAAGGGATCGACAGGGACAGTTGGAAGGCCAGGAGACCCAGGAACGCGCCGCCCACCGCCAGAGGCAGGGCCGACAGGATGACCAGGGGCTTGAAGAAGCTGCGGAACAGCAAGACCAGCACCGCAAAGATCATGGAGACCCCGGCGAAGATGGCGAGGCCCATGGCCCCGAACAGCTCCTGCATCGCTTCAAGCTCACCGGTCTCGGCCGGGGCGACCCCTTCTGGCAGGTTCTGCATGATCGGCAGGGCCTGAACCTTCTGATTGGCGTCGCCGAGCTCCACCCCGTTCAGCTCGGCCTGGACGGTGAGCTGGCGGCTGCGGTTCAGGCGTTCAATCCGGGCAGGACCAGCCTGGAATTCTACATCAGCCACGGCACCTAGGGTGGTCACGCCCCCTGTGGCGGTGGGAATCCGCAGGGCGCGGATGGCCTCGAGGTCGGTTCTGGCCTCAACAGGCAGGCGCAGACGGATCGGCAGGCGCCGCTCGGAAATGGTCATCTTGGCCACATTGGCGTCGATGTCACCGACCGTGGCCACCCGAGCCACGGTGGCGATCTGCTCGGCGCTGACCCCAAGACGGGCGGCCTCGGCCGGGCGGGGCCGAATGATCAACTCAGGACCGGTGGGGGGTACTGAGGGGCGGGGCTCAGCGATTTCCGGCAGTTCGCGCATCTGCCGCTCAAGCTCCAATGCCGCGCCCCGCAGGGCGTCGGGGTTAGAGCTGGTCAGGACGATCTGAATCCCCGCCTGGCCCTGGCCGTCGAGGAACGTCACACGGGCATCGGGGATCTCGCGCAGGGCTTCGCGCATCTCACGGCGCATTTCCGCGCCCGTCAGATCGCGGTCTTCGTTCAGCAGCACGGTCACCGTGCCACTCCGAAGATCGCTACCCCCGCCGCCGCCGCCGCCAGGGCCCTGGGTGGCCACGGTTGAACCGATCTGCGCGAAGATGTTGGTGACCTCAGGCCGCGCCGCAAAGGTCTGGGTAATGTCGCGGACGACGCCTTCCATGTGCTCGGCGGTCGCCCCGGGGGGGCCCTGGACGTTCACATAGAGATAGTCAGGGTCACCCGCCGGCTGGAAGCCCTTGGGCAGCAGGGGAATCAGGGCCAGAGACGCCACAAACAGCACGCCCCCGGCGATGCAGGCCAGAATCCGGTGATCCAGCGCCCATTCCAGGGTGTCGCGGTAGAGCCCCTTGAAGGGCTTGCGCGGATGCGGCTCGGAGACGGGCTTCAGCAGATAGGCGGCCATCAGCGGGGTGAGCAACCGCGCCACCAGCAGGGAGAAGATCACGGCCACCGAGACAGTGATGCCGAACTCCCGGAAAAACTGGCCGGCCATGCCGCCCATGAAGGAGACCGGGGTGAAGACCACCACGATCGAGGCGGTGGTGGCGACAACGGCTAGGCCAATGGCGTCAGCGCCCTCAAGGGCCGCCTGGAAGGGCCGCATGCCCCCGACGATCCGCTTTTCGATATTCTCCACCTCAACGATGGCGTCATCCACCAGGATGCCGATCACCAGGGTGAGACCCAGCAGGGTCACGATGTTGAGGGAGAACCCCAGCAGGTCCATGACAAAGAAGGTCGGGATCAGTGACAGGGGCATGGCCACGGCGGCGATGGCCGTCGAGCGCCAGTTTCGCAGGAAGATAAAGACCACCAGGGCGGCGAGCAGCATGCCCTCTATGAGCACCGTCTGTGTCGCCCGGAAGCTGGCCCGGGTTTCGTCCACCGACGAGAAGATCTTGGTGAAGGACACGCCTTCATGCTGACTTTCCAGCTCGGCCAAAGCCTCCAGCACGCCGTCTTCGACGGCCACATCGCTGGAATCCCGCGTCTTCATGACCATGAAGCCCACCACGGGCTGGCCATTCAAACGGGCAAAGCCCCGGGGCTCGGAGGCCCCATCCCCCACATCGGCAATGTCGGACAGGCGGACATAGCCCCCCTGGCCCGTGGGTATCGTGAGCTGCCGAAGCGCCTCGACGCTATTGACCGCGCCGAGGACCCGCAGGTTCTGCTCCTGGCCGCCGATGGCGACCCGACCACCGGGGGCGTCAAGGTCGAAGGCGCGAAGGGCGTTGTTCACCTGAACCGCCGTCAGCCCTCGGGCGGCAAGACGGTCAGGATCGAGCACCACATTGATCTCGCGGGTGACGCCGCCGACCCGAGCCACCTGGGCTACCCCGTCCTTGGCCTGGACAGCCCGGCCCAGGGTGTCATCCACGAACCAGGAGAGCTCCACATCAGACATGTTCGGCGCGGCAACCGCGTAGGTCATGATCGGCTGGGAATCGAGTTCGATCCGCTGGACAGTGGGTTCGTCGATCTCCCGAGGCAGCACGGCCCGGGTCTGGTCGATGCGTGATCGAACGTCGTCCGTGGCCTTCTGCAGGTCTTCGCCCAGCTCGAATTCAACACTGGTGACCGAGACCCCCTGGGTCACAGTGGAGTAAATGTTCTTGACGTTGGGGATGCCCGCCAGGGCGTCCTCAATCGGGCGGGTAATCTGGGTCTCCATTTCCCCCGGCGCCGCACCGCTCTGGGTTACGGTGACGGAAACGGCAGGAAACTGGACATTGGGGAACAGTTTGACCGGCAGATTGCCGTAGGACAGCAGCCCGGCCAGGGTCAGGGCGATAAACAGCACCGCCACCGGAACCGGATTCCGAATGGCCCAGGTGGAGAGCCCCATGGGCTGGTGCGAACTCATTTCGCGGGCTCGGTCTTGGTGCTGGGGGTCGCGGCAGCTGTCGTCCCGGCCGCAGAGGCGCGGACCGGTCGGATAAGGTCGCCCTCAAGCAGGAAGGAGCCGGCACTTTCGACCACCAGCGCCCCGGCGGCAGGGCCGCGCACCAGCTCCACCAGACCGCCGCCGCGGGCACCGGTGCTCACCGCCACGCGCTTTACGCGATTGTCCTGTCCGACCACCATCACGCTGGCACCGTCGCCATCATAACGAACGGCGGTCTCCGGCACCGTGAGGGATGATGCGCCACCGCCCTGGAAGGCGGCGCTGGCGAAGCCGCCGGCCCGAATGCCTGAGCCCTTGGGCAGGCTGATCCAGACTCTGCCCAACTGAGTTCGAGCATCCACCTGTGGGCTGAGCAGCCGGACCTGACCCAGCACAGTCTCGCCATTTTGCAGGGCGACCTGAACCGACTGGCCACTCCGAATCCTGGCCAGATCAGGCTCAGAAACCTCAGCCTGAAGTTCAATCAGACCGTCCCGCGCGATTACGAACCAGGGTGTGCTTCCGACCCCCGATTGATCGCCAGGGCGAACGTTCCGGGCCAGCACCAGACCGGAGACCGGCGCGGTCACCGACAGGCGCGCCTGACGGGCCCGCAGATCGGCAAGGCCGGCCGCCTGAGCGCGGGCCTGAGCCCGGGCGCTTTGAGCCTGGAACTGACGTTGTTCGATCTGCTCGTTCGACAGGACGCCCTGGTTCTCCAGACCGTCAACCCGCGCCGCCTGGCTCTCGGCCTGCTTGGCCAGAACCTCAGCCTGGGCCAGGGCAGCCTCCTGCTGTTGAAGCTGGGACTGAAGCAGCGCGCCATCGAGCACCGCCAGGGTCTGCCCCCGCCGCACATAGGCGCCAGGCTCAACCAGAACACGGGCCACCCGGAAGCCGCTGATCTCAGCGCTGACAGCGGCCTCCTCCCGGGGAACCAAAGGACCAGACGCCGACACCGATCCTGTGATGGGCTGGGACCCCACCGGAACGACGGAGACCGCGCGGGCCTGTTGCTCGGCGGTTTCCGGCGTCGCCTCTTCGCTACAGGCAGCCAGACCAACCATGCCCGCCAACATCAGGGCCAGGATCGGAATGCGGCGACGGGGCGTGGAAAGGTTTTGCATCTGCATCATGCCGTCAGCCTCAGCGGGCTTGGGTTTTCGGAGGGAGCGCCTGGGACGGCCAACCGCCGCCCAGGGCCTTATAGGCCTGTACTGCCCGCCGCTGGGCCTGAACCTCTGCGCTGGTCAGCTGGGAGCGAGTCGCGCGCCAAGCCTGTTCAGCGCCCAAGGCGGTGTTCAAATCGGTAAGCCCCGCGCCATAGCCGAGACGGGCGGACTCGTAGGCCCGCTCAGCGCGGGCCTCACCATCTGTCAGCAGGTCGACCCGGCGGCGGTCGGCGGCCAGGCGCGTCAGTGCACTCTCAGCCTCGGCATAGGCGGTCTGAACGACCTTCTCATAGGCGATCACCGCCTGTTCGGTCCGGGCGTCCTGTGCCTTGAGGTCCAACAGCAGCCGAGGAATATTCAGCACAGGCTGGGACACCGCCGCGCCGATGCTCCAGCTCTCGGTTGTGGCCGAGAACCCTGGCTGCTCGCTGCGCGACAGGCCAAGGCCCGGCGTCAAGGTAAAGGTTGGGAAGAAGGCCAGCTGGGCAAAGGTCAGGCGACCCGCCGCCGACCGCACCCGGGCCTCCGCCTCGCGGACATCCGGACGCCGGGCAAGAATCTCGCCGGGCACAGCTGCAGGAACGGGCGGCAATGAGGCGCCAAGGGGCGGTGTGGCTGCGCCGTCCAAGGGGGCGGTCCCCCGTCCGACCAGCACAAGCAAGGTGCGCTGCTGGGCCTGGAGCTCAGCCTCCAGGCTCTCAACCTGGCTCTCCGTCTGGGCCAGCTCACCCGCCACCCGATCGGCCTCAGACCGGGCAGCGAGCCCCAGGCTCACCCGACGTTCGGCAAGATCAGAGAGCGATCGCTGTATGCGGGCGCTCTCCCGGGCGTCTCCCAGCTGCAGGGCCAGACCACGGGCCTGGAAATAGGCATCGGCCACACTGGCCGCCAAGCTCGCCCGGGCACCCTCATAGGCGAATCGCGCTGCAGCGGAGTCCCCCTGGGCAGCCCGACGGACGGCGAAAAACCGACCGAAAAGGTCCAGTTCCCAGCTGACATTGAAGTTGGCCTGATAGGCCTCGCTCGTCCCGGAATTGGCAAAGCCCGGAATATTGATCACCTGGCCGTCGACCTGTTCGGTCTCAGTGCGCCGCCCCGACCCCGTCAGCTGACCTTGAGGCAGAAAGGTGGTCAGGGCGCTGGTGGCCATCAGCCGCGCCTCCCGAAGCCGCGCCTCGGCACTCTGGGCGTCAGGACTCAGTGTCAGGGCCTCGGTCACCAAGGCGGTGAGCGCCGGGTCGTTGAACGCCAGCCACCACTGGTCCAGCGGCTGGGCCTGGGCTGGACCTGACTCCGGATAGGCCGCCGGCAGGGTGATGCTGGCCTCGCGCGGCGTCGCGCAGGCGCTCAGGGAAAGGGCGGCAAGAAGGGCGAGCGAAGTCGACAGACGCATGGCAGTCCTGGCGGGCCTCGCCGCGAATCATGGAGTATCATAGCGCAGCTGGTGATTTCCGACCCTGGCTGCGAGGGTTCCCAGACCACAGGTGTGCAACACCGTGATTGCAGGGACGATATATTCCCGACCCCCATCATAAAGGATTCTGCGGACCAGGGTGCCCCTTAAGGCGACCTTGCGCGGGTCCGTCGCCGCCCATCTGCCCCAGACCTCTGGACACCACCCCGCCCATCTACCTGCGTCAATAGGTCGCGGGATAGATTTGACCGGGGCCCACTGTTCTGAGGGTCTAGGTTGGGATCACTAGGGCCCATGGGCTACTGATGAACGAAAGACGCCCCCGAGGCGGACCTCGAGGGCGTCAAATCGTCAAGAATTAGAATTCTCGAAGCTGCTCAGCTGCCGGGGAACCGCATCGGAACCTTCACCTGGCCCGTCTTGGAACCCATAGGTAGAGCTTCGGCCACGCAGAGCGCCGCCTTGTCAAAACCCTTACCTGCTGCGCTGTCCTGCAGCACCTTGCAGTCTGAAAGCTTACCGCTGTCAGCACTGCATTCCAGCATTACGGTCGCTGCATCACGCATATTGGCGTGCTTTGAGAGGCAACGCGCCATGCTTTGTTCAAACGCCGACGCCGAAACTGCTGACGTCAACACGAGGCTGATGAGGACGCCCCCACCCACTGCGATGATATTTTTCACCTACCCACTCCTTCTAGACCGGAAGTGAGTGGACCATCAGGGATTCAGGTTAAAATTGTCTAATTCGTCTTCGCAAATATCGGTAAACGGGAATAAACCATAGCCAGATACCTGACAGACGGTCCGTTCCAACCCCTGAATCTCTATAGTGACTGCCAACCGCGCAAACCGGAGGAGAGAAGCCGCCTGTTAGCGCAACCCACGGTTAGAAACTGTTAGCACCTCCGATTCATCATACGCCGCGCCAGATGTTTAACGTCTGGACCACGGGGGATGGGCGTCAGATGCGGTTTCGGCTCGTAGATTTACCTTTGATCGTGAAGATCGGTTTCGCGCCGGCCTTCGCCTTGGTCATGCTGGCAGTGCTGGCCATGGGCACCATCGTCATGCAGCGGGCTCAGACCGACACCCTGCGGCAGGTCGTGCACACCGACATGCCCAACAGCCTGCAGATCCAGCGGATCTCCGAGCGGATCAACAATGTGCACGGCGAGCTTTATTACCTGCTGACCCAGCAGGCCGCCGGCATCGATGTGGGCGCCATTGAGGGCCGCGGGCAGGCCATGCTGGTCGAGGTGGATGCCATCGCCGTTGAGGCAGAAGCCGCCAAGGCCGCCGCACCTGCTGCGCAGCATGCGGCCTTTGACACCCTGATCGCCGACCTGAAGGAAACCCGCGACGCCCTGGACATCATCATGGCGATGGTCGGAGTCGACTTCACCACCGCCGCCAGCTTCGCCGCACCCTTCGAAGAACAGTACAAGGAGATGACCGTCAATCTGGCGGGCATCGTCAAGGCCACCCAAGACGCGACAGACGCCCGGGCCGCCGCCAGCGAAGCTCGCGCCAGCATGTCGCAGAACATGACCATCGCTGCAGTCTTGGTCACGCTGCTGGCAGCAGGGGCCCTGGCCCTCATGTCGGTGCTGACCATGCGCGGCGCTGTCCAGCGGATCGCCGGGGCCACCGAGCGGCTCGCCCGGGGTGACAACGAGGTCAAGCTGGACGCCCTGGCGCGCAAGGACGAGCTGGGTGCCATCGTCCGCTCACTCACCGTGTTCCGCGACAATCAGATCCAGATGGAGCGCCTGCGCGAGGAGCAGGAAGCGACCCGGCAGGGCGCCGAAGAAACCCGTCGGCAGAGCGCTGATGCCGCCGCCGCCGTGGCCGAGGAGCAGTCCAGGGTGGTGAGCGCCCTGGCGCAGGCTATGGACCGCCTGGCCGATGGCGACCTGACCTATCGCCTCGAGGAGAGCTTCCCGGGGGAGTACCAAAAGCTCCGCGACGACTTTAACGCCGCCGTGTCCAAGCTGGAGGAGGTGATGAGCGCCATCTCCTCGACCACCCTGTCCATTAATTCAGGCGCTACCGAGATCTCCAGCGGCGCCGATGACCTGTCCCGCCGGACCGAACATCAAGCCGCCACCCTGGAAGAGACCGCAGCGGCCCTCGACGAGATTACCGCCACCGTCCAGAAAACCTCCACGGGCGCTGAGCAGGGCCGTGAGGCCGTCACCTCGGCCCGGGCCGATGCCGAGCGTTCCGGGGAAGTGGTGCGTCGGGCCGTCACCGCCATGGGTCAGATCGAACAGTCCTCGGCCCAGATCAGCCAGATCATTGGCGTCATCGACGAGATCGCTTTCCAGACCAATCTTTTGGCCCTGAACGCCGGGGTTGAGGCCGCCCGGGCCGGCGACGCCGGTCGCGGCTTCGCTGTGGTCGCCTCCGAGGTTCGCGCCCTGGCTCAGCGCTCGGCCGAAGCCGCCAAGGAGATCAAGGCCCTGATCAGCGCCTCCACCGAGCAGGTCTCCCAAGGGGTCGGTCTGGTGGGCGAAACCGGCAAGGCTCTGGAGCGCATTGTCATCCAGGTAGCCGAGATCAATGGCCTGGTTACCGAGATCGCCGCCTCAGCCAAGGAGGAGGCCCTGGGCCTGGCTCAGGTGAACACGGCCGTCAACGAGATGGATCACGTCACCCAGCAGAACGCGGCCATGGTCGAGCAGTCCACCGCTGCCAGCCGCGTGCTGGCCGATGAGGCCCGCGAACTGTCGCGTTTGGTGGCGCGCTTCAAGCTGTCGTCGGTCCAGACCGCCCCCGTCAGCCGCCAGGCACCTGCCCAGGCCAGACAAGCCCCCCGCGCCGCGCCGCCTGCGCACCGCCCGGCAACCTACGGCGCAACGGCCCTGGCCATGAAACCCCAGGCCGATGCGGAGGGCTGGGAGGAGTTCTAAGCCCCCCTCAAAGCCTCACGAGACAATCTGAAGCGCGCGGTCCCCCGCGCGCTTCTTTCGTTCTGGCCGCCACCGGCCTGCCTTTCCTGCCCCCGAGCGCAGCAAGGCTTGACCTCCGTCGCGGCAGCGCGCGGGATCGTAAGAAACGATCACAGAGGAAACCGCAGATGGCCCAGCTTGAAATGAACGACCTGATGTTCCGCCCTGGTCTGATGACCGGCGAACGCATCCTGATCACCGGCGGCGGCACGGGCCTGGGCAAGGTGATGGCCGAGGCCTGCCTGATGCTGGGCGCCGAGGTCTATATCTGTGGGCGTCGGGGTGGGGTGGTAGAGGCCACCGCCGCCGAACTGATGGCCGCCCACGGGGGCAAATGCGTGGGCCTGGCCTGCGATATCCGCGTGCCCGAAGCCATCGAGGCCATGCTCGATACGATCTGGGCCGATGGCGGGGCGCTTACCGGCCTGGTCAATAACGCAGCCGGCAACTTCATCAGCCGGACGGAGGATCTGTCCCCCCGGGGCTTCGACGCCATTTCCAACATCGTTTTCCGCGGGGCCTTCTTCGTCACTCAGGGGTGCGGCAAGCGCTGGATCGCCGAGGGCCGCAAGGCGTCCGTCGTCTCCATCCTCGTCACCTGGATCTGGAACGGTGGCCCCTTCACCGTGCCCTCGGCCATGTCCAAGGCCGGCATTGCGGCCATGAGCCAGTCGCTGGCGGTGGAGTGGGGCTCCTACGGGATCCGTTTCAACAACATCGCCCCAGGCCCCTTCCCCACCGAGGGCATGACCGCCCGGCTCAATCCCAGCCAGGCCGAGGAGAGCGGCAGTGCCTATGGGGATATGAGCAGCAATCCCATGGGCCGGGTCGGCGACATGCGCGAGCTGGCCAATCTGGCGGTCTATCTGCTGCATCCCCTGTCAGCCTATGTGAACGGCCAGACCATCGCCATTGATGGAGCGGCCTGGCAGGCCACCGGGGGCAACTTCTCGCGCCTGCGTGCCTGGGGCGATGAGGAATGGCAGGCGGCCAGGGTTGCGATCCAGAGCACCAACGCCAAGGACCGCGCGCAACGGACAGTCTGATCTCCGTCGGGCGTCGGAACGTGGTTAATCAGGCCTTAATGGCTGCAGGCCAAGGTCAGGCCATGCGCTCGACCCTCGCCGTCACCCTAGCCCTGCTGACAGCCCTTACCGTGCCCGCAGTGGCGGGCGCTCAGGCGCGGCTATCCATGGAACGGCCAGGGGCAGCCGCCCTGGGACTGCGGGGCGCCGAGGAAAACCGGCAAGTCGCCGGGTCGGCCGCTGGCGAAACACCGGTGGGGGCCGAGAGCCCGGCGGTATCACCCCCGGTCGACCTTGGACTAAGGCCCCTGGCGGGGCCGGTGCTGATGTCGACCCCGAGGGTCCCCGACGCCCTGGCCTGCCGGACCACCTGCGCCCAGAGCTATTACTTCTGTCTGGCCGGAGATGGATCGGACGAGTGCGCCCAGGTCTGGGGCCAGTGCCGGCTGGGCTGTGGTCCTGGCGCTGCCGGACCCGCCGCCTGACACCGCCGACAGCGGTCAACGCCCAGATCGGTGGCGACGGGCTCAATTTCGATGCTTCTGGCCAACCTTACCCACAGATCATTGGCTTCAGGGCGTACCTCGGCCTAGAATGACGCCTGTCAGTTTCGCGTACGGAGTCGCATGTCACAGGTCGCCATTCTTAACGTGGGAAAGCGCGCCCAGACCAAGGTTCAGAACAGGACCGCCATTCTCGACGCCGCCCGCGAGGTGTTCGGTGAGATGGGCTATGAGCCCTGCACCGTCCGCGACATCATCCGACGGACAGGTCTCGCCGCCGGCACCTTCTACAACTACTTCAAATCCAAGGAAGAAGTGTTCGCCGCCCTGGCCGATGATGGGGCCCGGCGGTTTGCCCCGATCCTGAAATCCCTGCGCAGCCAGAACGCCGACTTCGACAGCTTTGTCCGCGCCGCGCTGATGGCCTATTTCCGCTTTCTCGCCGACGAGCACCAGCAGTGGGCCGACCGCCAGCCGGCCGAGGATCATCTGCAGGTGCGGGGCCAGACCCCGGAAATGGAGGCGGTGTTCAGCGAGGTGCGCGCCGCCATCCTCGATGAAATCGCCCGGGGCGGGGCACCGGCGGCGGACGCTGACTATCTGGCCGGTGCCTGTATCGCCATTGCCCGCGAGGTCGGCGACCAGATGCTCCGGCGCAGGCCCGTGGACGTGGAAGGTGCCGTGGCCTTTTCCACTGCGCTGATTCTGTCTGGCCTGAAGGGTCTGCCCAAGGCCCAGTCCTCTCAATGATCAGGCTCAGACCTTGATGCGTGCCCTGATGGTTGAGGCCCTGGCCGCCGACTATGGCGGCTGCGTCCTCAAAGAGATCGTGACCCCTGCGCCGGGCCCCGGCGAGGTCCGGGTCCGCGTCCGGGCTGCTGCGGTCAATTTCCCCGACCTGCTACAGACCCGGGGCGAATATCAGCACAAGCCGCCCCTGCCCTTCATCCCCGGCATGGAGATCGCCGGCGAAGTGGACGCCCTGGGCGAGGGCGTTGAGGGCTTTCAGATCGGCGAGCCCGTGGTCGGCGGCGCCCGCATCGGCGGCTTTTCGGATTTCGCCATCACCCCGGCGGCTGGCCTACGCCGCAAGCCTGAGCGGCTCTCCTTCAGTCAGGCGGCGGGCTATGCCACGGCCTATCTCACCGCCTATGTCTCCCTGGTGCGCCGGGCCCGGGCCGAACCTGGTGAGTGGCTTCTGGTCCATGGGGCGGCCGGCGGCGTCGGCCTGGCGGCGGTGGATCTGGGCCGACATCTGGGGCTGCGGGTGATCGCCGCCTCGGCCTCCGACGAGAAGCTGGCCATGGTCGCCTCTGACTATGGTCCAGAGGCCACGGTGAACGTCACCGGCGGCTTCCGTGAGGCGGTCAAGGCCATCACCAGCGGCCAGGGCGCCGACATCATCTATGACCCTGTGGGCGGCGACGTGTTCGATGAGAGCGTGCGCTGCATCGCCTTTGATGGCCGGCTCTTGTCCATTGGCTTCACGTCCGGGCGGTTGCCGGTGCTGCCGGTCAATATGGCGCTGATCAAGGGCTTCTCCCTGATGGGCGTCCGCGCCGGCGAGTATGGGCGCCAGTTCCCCGACAAGGGCCGCGAGAACCAGGCGGCGATCTGGGCCCTGGCCGAGTCCGGCGCGGTTACCCCCCGGGTGCACGCCGAATATCCCCTGGCTGACTGGCGGGCCGCCTTCGACAGCCTGGCCCTGCGCCAGGTGGTGGGCAAGGCCGTCATCCGCCCCGATCTCTGAGGGCTCGCGCCGTCGACCAACCCCGGCCAATTGAGGCCCGATTGACCTTTTCGGCCGAGGAGCGGTTGACGGGGCCCGGTGGTTGGCGTATCTCCGCGCCTCGTTTTTCTGACCTGGAGCCAACAACGTGAAGCGGACATATCAGCCGTCGCGACTCGTGCGTAAGCGCCGTCACGGCTACCGCGCGCGCATGGCCACCAAGAATGGCCAAAAGGTCATTCAGCGCCGCCGCGCCAAGGGCCGTAAGCGTCTGAGCGCCTAAGGGCCTTAGCTGAGCGGTAGAAATTGAGGTGTCGGCGTGACCGACGCCCCTATCAAGATCGAACGCCTGCGTAAGCGACCAGACTTTCTGGCTGCTGCGCGGGCGTTTTCGTGTGCCCGCGGTGCTGTGGTCGTCCAGGCCCGCAACCGTGAAGACCAAGCCCCGCTGGTCCGGGTGGGCTTTACTGCCACCCGCAAGGTCGGCGGTGCCGTCGTTCGCAACCGCGCCAAGCGGCGCATGCGGGCGGCCGCCCATGCCCTTTTGCCGACCTTGGCCAAGCCTGGATTCGACTATGTTCTCATCGCCCGAAGCGGCGCGCCGGTGCGAGCCTGGCCGCGTTTGCTTGACGATGTGAAAAGCGCGCTGATAAGCCTCGCGGCCGAAAGCGAGCGGCAGGCGGGCCCGTCTGCGACCGCAACCCCTCCTTCGCCCTGAGCGCGCTGACTCCATGCAAAATGACAACACCCGCAACACGATCCTCTTCGTGGTCAGCGCGATCATCGTCCTGGTGGTCTATCAGTTCCTGGTGAT
The DNA here is from genome assembly GCF_022402485.1 of Phenylobacterium sp. Lineage (GTDB taxonomy): Bacteria > Pseudomonadota > Alphaproteobacteria > Caulobacterales > Caulobacteraceae > Phenylobacterium. Next base: position 81,028 of record NZ_JAKRSA010000023.1, read on the forward strand.
CGAGCCGGCGGCCAGACGCCAGCAGGCCGAGGCCGCCCGCCTGGCGGCGGCAGAAGCCCCTGCGGACCCTGCAGCCGGCGCGGTGGGCAGAGACCCTGCCTTGCCCGGTGCGCCTGCCCAGATGGCCGATCGGGAGACCGTGGTGGCCAGCACGGCCCGGGCTCAGGTGGCGACCCCGTCCTTGACCGGCTCCATCGCCCTGCGCGGCGCACGGATCGATGATCTGTTCCTGAACAACTACAAGGTCAGCGTCGATCGCGGGGCTGAGTCAGAGGAGCTTCTGCGCCCCGAGGGGGCGGAGTTTGCCTGGTTTGCCGAGTTCGGCTGGACCGGCGCCAATCTGCCGGGGCTACCGACCCCCGATACCCGCTGGGCCCTGGTGGATGGTGAGACCCTGACGCCCACCACCCCGATCACCTTGCGTTACGCTAACGGCCAGGGCCTGACCTTCACCCGTCAGATCGCGGTGGACGAGCGTTACATGTTCACCATCACCGACACGGTGGCCAATACCGGTGCTGGCCCTGTGACGCTCGCCCCCTATGGCTCGGTGCAGCGCCAGGGCATCCCCAGCGACCTGGGCAAAAACCAGATCGTTCACGAGGGAGCTGTCGGCTGGCTAGGCGAGGAGCTGCGCCTGGTGAAATACAACAAGTGGGCCAAGGAGGGGGGCCCCGAGGTCACCTCCAAGGGCGGCTGGCTGGGCATCACCGACAAGTACTGGCTCGCGGCCCTGATCCCCGAACAGGATGAGCAGCTCAAGGGCGAGTTCCGCGTCACCCGCGCCGGGCCAGTGGAAATTTTCGAAGCCAACTATGTGGGCCAGCCGCGCACCATTCCCGCAGGTCGCCAGATCAGCGAGACCACCCGCTTCTTCGCCGGGGCCAAAACCGTTCCCGTGCTGCGGGCCTATGAGCGTGATCTGAATATCCCCCGGCTCGATTCCGCCGTGGACTGGGGCAACTTCTGGTTCCTGACCCGTCCGCTGTTCGACTTCCTGAACTTCATCTACAAGCACGTCGGCAATGTGGGCCTGGCGATCCTGGCCCTGACCGTGGTGGTGAAGCTGGTCTTCTTCCCGCTCGCCAACAAGAGCTACGAGTCCCTGACCAAGATGAAGAAGGTGCAGCCTCAGATCGAGGAACTGCGCGCCAAATACAAGGACGACCCGGCGAAACAGCAGCAGGAGCTCCTGGGCCTCTACAAGTCCGAGAAGATCAATCCCCTGACCGGCTGTCTGCCCATGCTGCTGCAGATTCCCGTCTTCTACGCCCTTTATAAGGTGCTTACCGTCACCATCGAGATGCGGCATGCGCCCTTCTATGGCTGGATCGAGGACCTTTCGGCTCGGGATCCGACGACGATCTTCAACCTGTTCGGGGCCATTCCCTGGGATCCGGCCCTGACCCCGATGATCGGTGGCTTCCTGAACGGGCCGCTGCACCTGGGGGTGCTGCCCCTGCTCTATGGGTTCACCATGTGGCTGACCACCGCCATGAACCCGCCGGCCACCGACCCCATTCAGCAACGCATCTTCCAGCTGATGCCGATCTTGTTCACCTTCATCATGGCGCCGTTCGCCGCCGGCCTGCTGATCTACTGGATCTGGAACAACGTGCTGACCATCGGCCAGCAGTACCTGATCATGCGGAAATTCCAGGTCGATAACCCGATCGACAGCCTGATCGCCCGGTTCAAGACCAAGAAGGTCGCCGAGTGAGCGACACCGACGACCTTTTCGACGCAGACGCCCTGGAGGCGGCCCGGATCCTGTTCGCCCGCAAGGCAGAGTTCATGATGGGGGCCGTCGCCATGGACGGTCTGCCAGCACCGGACCTGCCGGAGGTGGCCTTTGCCGGTCGCTCCAATGTGGGCAAGTCGTCCCTGATCAACGCCCTGGTGGGTCACAAGCACCTGGCCAGGGCCTCCAACGCCCCGGGCCGCACCCGGGAGGTCAACTTCTTTGTCCTGGACGAACGGCTGCGCCTGGTGGACCTGCCCGGCTACGGCTTCGCCCGGGCCTCGCGCTCTGAGGTCAAGAAATTCCAGAACCTGGGTCGGGACTACCTGCGGGGCCGACCCAACCTGAAGCGGGCCTATCTGCTGATCGACGCCCGCCATGGGCTGAAAGAGGTCGACGGCGAGCCCATGGACGCCTTCGACAAGGCGGCAGTGTCCTACCAGATCGTGCTGACCAAGGCTGACAAGCTACGGCCGGCTGCGGTCGAGGCGGTGCGCCAGCAGACCGAGGCGGCCATCGCCAAGCGGCCGGCCGCCTTTCCCAGGGTGCTGGCTACCTCTTCGGAAACCGGCGCCGGCATGGCCGAACTGAGGGCCGAGATCGCGGCCGCCTGCGCCATCGCCCCCTGACCCCGGCTCAGGGGCGCTTGACGGTCTCTCCGCCCTTCATCACGAACACTGGGGCCTCCAGCAGGGTGACATCGGCCAGGGGGTCGCCAACCACCCCCACCATATCGCCCCAGGCACCGGGCGCCACGACACCCACCTGGCCCGCCTGGCCCAGGGCCTCGGCAGCGTTCACCGTTGCGGACTGGATCGCCTGCAATGGGGTGGCGCCGTACCTGACCATGACCGCGAACTGGCGGCCGTTCTGGCCATGGGGAAAGACGCCGGCGTCGGTGCCATAGACCATCTTCACCCCGGCCCGGAGGGCCTTGCGGAAGTTCTCCCGCTGGATCTCGGCGATGTCGCGGTCCTTGCGCAGATTGTCCTCCAGCACGCCGTTCTTGCGCCCCTCGGACTGGGTGTACTCGGTATTGTAGATGTCCATGCTGAACCAGACCCCGTGCTCCCGGGCCAGGCGGATACCCTCATCGTCCACCAGGCTGGCATGCTCGATGGTGTCGACGCCCCCCAGAATAGCCGCCCGGATTCCGGGTGCCCCATGGGCGTGGGCGGCGACCTTCATACCGGCCATCTGGGCGGCTTCGGTGACCGCCTTGATCTCATCGATAGCCATCTGTTGGGCACCCGGCTCTGAACCCCGGGAGAACACCCCACCGGTGGCGCAGATCTTGATCACCTGAGCCCCGTACTTGCGCAGGGTCCGCACATTGCGTCGGGCCGCCTCAGGGCCGTCAGACACGTAGGGGCTCTTTTCGTCCATGGACGGCGGGAAGAAGGTGGAGTCGCAGTGGCCGCCTGTGGCGCCAAAGGAATAGGCGGCCGAGACGATCCGGGGTCCAGGGATATGGCCCTCGCTGACCGCCTCGCGCAGACCGACATCGCCGTAGAATTCCGAGCCCAGGTTCCGCACCGTGGTGAAGCCGGCCTCCAGGGTGTCCTTGGCGTTACGGACGCCCACAGCCGTCCAGAAGGCGTCGGAAAACTGCAGATAGCTGTAGCCCCCATAGACCGGGCTCGAGGTCAGGTGGACATGCATGTCGATCAGGCCAGGCAACAGGGTCACCCCAGGCAGGTCCAACTGTTCGACCTCCGGCGGGGTCGGCAAGGGCTGGGTTCCGGAACCCACATGGACCACCTTTCCGTCCGTGATCACCACCACGGGATCAGCCAGCATGCGCCCGGTGACCGGGTCGAGCAGGTGGGCGGCCCGGACCACCACCGTCTGCGCCTGCGCAGCACAGGCGATGAAGCTGAGCGCCGCGGCACCCAGGAGGCGGTTGCGAAGACGATTCTTGTCCATGGTCATGTCCCCCGACTCGCGAGCCCATATTGGCCCTCTGATGGGCATAAGCGTGCGGCGGGCCGGCGTCGATTCGAGATTCATGCCTTGCCGGGGCGATCTGGTGGGCGCTGAAGCGGTGGGCACCGGGTGACAGGGTCGCCGCTGTCGGCTATCGGGGCGATCCAGGATCAGGGAGCCGCCGACACGTGACCGACACCCCCGAAGAGGAAGGCTGGGCCACTGCCCGCACGCTGGCCGAGGCCCTGCCCTTCATTCAGCATTACGACCGCGAAACCGTGGTCATCAAATACGGCGGCCACGCCATGGGCGAGGAGTCGGTGGCCAAGCTGTTCGCCGCCGATGCGGTGCTGCTGAAAATGCTCGGGGTGCACCCGGTGGTGGTGCACGGGGGCGGACCGCAGATCTCCCGGATGCTGGACAAGGCCGGGGTGAAGTCGAGCTTCGTGGACGGTCTGAGGGTTACCGACTCCGCCACCATGGAAGTGGCCGAAATGGTGCTGTCAGGTGCCATCAACAAGGAAATCGCCAACTGGATCACCCTGGCCGGCGCAGAAGCCGATGTCCGCGGGGTCGGCCTGTCGGGCAAGGACGCCCGACTGATCACGGTGGAAAAGGCCGTGCGGACCCGCAAGGACCCCGACAGCCAGATCGAGCAGGCCGTGGACCTCGGCTTCGTCGGCGAGCCCACCAAGGTTGATCCGAAGCTGATCGAAGCCCTGATCTATGCCGATGAGGACTATGTCCCGGTGATCGCCCCCATCGGGGTCTCCAAGGACGGCGAGACCTATAACATCAATGCTGACACCGTGGCCGGGGCCCTGGCCGGTGCCCTGCGGGCCAAGCGAATGCTGCTGCTCACCGACGTGAAGGGCGTGCTCGACGTCGACGGTCAGCTGATCCGGCAGATGAACGTCGCTGAAGCCCGGGAAGCCATTGCCTCAGGGGTCGCCACCGGCGGCATGATCCCCAAGCTGGAGACCGCGATCAATGCGGTGGAGTCCGGGGTGCAGGCCGTGGTGATCCTGGACGGCCGGCGTCCCCATGCCATGCTGGTGGAGCTGTTCTCCGAACACGGTGCCGGCACTCTGATCTCGGCATGAACATCGACCTCACCCATATCGACACCTGGCTGTTCGACCTGGACAACACCCTCTACCCGGCCGAATCCGGGTTCATGGGCGAGGTCGAGACCCGGATGACGACCTTTGTGGCCAAGGTCACGGGACTGCCCTCCGACCAGGCCTACGCCCTGCAGAAGCGCTACCTGGCCGAACACGGCCTGACCCTGCGTGGGCTGATGCTCGACCACGGGGTAGACCCGGCCGACTTTCACGCCCTGTTCCACGACCTGTCCCTGCATGTCCTGGCCCACGACGCCGACCTGCTGGAAGCGCTGGAACGCCTGCCGGGGCGCCGACTGATCTTCACCAACGCCGACGCCATCCATGCCGAGCGGGTGCTGTCGCACCTGGGGCTGCATCATCTGTTCGACGATGTGTTTCACATCGAGTCCTTCGGCTTTCGGCCAAAGCCCGATCCCGGCGCCTTTACGGCCATGCTGGACGCCCATGGCATGACCCCGCAGGCCACGGCCTTTTTCGAGGATTCCGAGCGTAATCTCGCGCCAGCGGCCGACCTTGGCATGACCACTGTACTGGTGGGCGCCCACGCGGCGGCGTCCCCTGCGCCCTTCATCCACCACCGCACCGAAAAGCTGGCGCCGTTCCTGGCGACCGCACGCCTGAGGGAGACCCGCCCATGACCGCCCTGACCTTTGATGATCTGAAGACCGAGATTGAAGCCGCCTGGGAGGCCCGGGACGGGATCTCTACCGCCACCAAGGGGCCGGTGCGCACGGCAGTGGATGAAACCCTGCGCCTGCTCGATGAGGGCCGCCTGCGGGTGGCCGAGCGGGGGGACGATGGCCAGTGGGAAGTTCGCCAGTGGGCCAAGCAGGCGATCCTGCTGTCCTTCCGCCTGAACCCCAACAGCGTCATGCACGCCGGCCCCCCAGGTCCCTATTGGGACAAGGTGCCGACCAAGTTCGACGGCTGGGACGCCCCGCAGTTCCAGGAGGCCGGCTTCCGGGCCGTCCCCGGCGCCGTGGTGCGTCGCGGCGCCTATGTCGGCAAGAATGTGGTGCTGATGCCCTCCTTCGTGAACATCGGCGCCTATGTGGATGAGGGGACCATGGTCGACACCTGGGCCACGGTGGGGTCCTGCGCCCAGATCGGCAAGGGTGTGCACATTTCCGGCGGGGCCGGCATTGGCGGGGTCCTGGAGCCCCTCCAGGCCAATCCCACCATCGTCGAGGACGGCTGCTTCATCGGGGCCCGTTCCGAGGTGGCCGAGGGCGTCATCGTCCGCGAGGGCGCGGTTCTGTCCATGGGGGTCTTCATCACTGCCTCCACCAAGATTGTCGACCGCAAGACCGGTCAGACCTATCGCGGCGAGGTGCCCGCCTATTCGGTGGTGGTGCCAGGCTCCCTGCCCGATCCCCACGGGACCGGCCCGTCGCTCTATTGCGCCGTGATCGTCAAGACCGTGGACGCTCAAACCCGGTCGAAGACCAGCGTCAACGAGCTCCTGCGCGACTGATCGGGCAGGCGGGCCTCAGGACGCCATTGCGACAGGGCGCGACGATGGCTAACTGCTGACCTATGAGCAGCCTCGATCCCGTCCGCCTGACCCAGGACCTTATCCGCCGTCCTTCGGTGACCCCCGCCGACGCTGGGGCCATGGACGTGTTGCAGGCCGAACTCGACAAGCTCGGCTTCACCTGCCGCCGCATGCGGTTTGGTGAGATCGAAAACCTCTATGCCCGCTGGGGCAGCGCCCGACCGAACCTGTGTTTTGCCGGCCACACCGATGTGGTGCCGGTGGGCGACGCGAACGCCTGGAGCCAGGACGCCTTCGCCGCAGAGATCGTCGACGGGGTGCTGATCGGCCGTGGCGCCGTGGACATGAAGAGCGCCCTGGCCGCCTTCGCCGCCGCCGCCGCCGCCGCCTTGGCCCGCGGGGAGGTCCGTGGCTCCTTGTCCTTCCTGATCACCGGCGACGAGGAAGGGATCGCCCACGACGGCACAAAAAAGGTCGTGGAAGCCCTCATGGCCGAGGGCGAAGTCATCGATCACTGCGTGGTGGGCGAACCCACCAGCGCTGAGACCTTCGGCGACATGATCAAGATCGGTCGCCGGGGCTCGATCAATGCCGAGATCCTCGTGGAGGGCCGCCAGGGGCACGTGGCCTACCCCCACAGGGCCGCCAATCCTGTGCCGGTCCTGGTCCGCATCCTGGCCGCCCTGGACGCCCATGTGCTGGATGAGGGCTATACAGGCTTCCAGCCGTCCAATCTGGAGATCACCACCGTCGATGTGGGCAATGCCGCCACCAATGTGATTGCGGCCCAGGCCAGGGCGCGGGTGAACATTCGCTTCAATCCCACCCATACGGGCGCCGACCTCGCCGCCTGGATCGAGGCCGTGGCCCAGGCTCAGGGTCAGGGCTTTGGCGGCAACGTGCGGGTCACCCCATCCATCAGCGGAGAGGCCTTCCTGACCGCGCCTGGGGATTTCACCGATCTGGTCGCCGCCGCAGTCCGTGACGTGGCCGGCCGTGATCCGGAGCTATCCACCACCGGCGGTACATCTGATGCACGCTTCATTCGCGCCCTGTGCCCGGTGGTAGAACTCGGCCTGGTCGGCAAGACCATGCATGCGGTCGATGAGCGCGCGCCTGTTGCTGAGATTCGCGATCTGCAGGCCGTCTATGAGCGTCTGATCGCCCGCTATTTCGCCAGGTTCGGCGCGGCTGCGTAGCTGACCCCGACCAGATAGAGGCCGGTGGCGGGTGCCACGGGGCCGCACGCACGGCGATCCCGCGCCGCCAGCGCCTCGCCCACATCTGCGGCGCTCCAGCGTCCCAGCCCCACTTCGGCCAGGGTGCCGGTCATAGACCGGACCTGTCGGTGAAGAAACGAACGGGACGCAAACTCCAGCACCACCGCCTCGCCGTCGCGGCACACCCGGGCCACATCCAGGGTCTTCATGGGCGATTTGGCCTGGCATTGCAGGTCACGGAAGGTGGTGAAGTCATGATGGCCCACCAGAACCTGGGCGGCGGCATGCATGGCCTCAGCGTCCAGCGGCTTCTTCACATGCCAGACCCGGCCCCAGTCGAGGGCGGGCGGCGCCGTACGATTGAGAATGCGATAGATGTAATGCCGCTCGGTGGCTGAAAACCGGGCATGCCAGCGGGGATCCTCCATGAGCTCGGCCGAGAGGATGGCGATAGGCTGGGGCACAAGGTGGGCATTGAGGGCGTCGCGGACCACCTCGGCCTTCCAGGCCTTGTCCAGGTCCACATGCACCACCTGGCCGATGGCGTGGACGCCGGTGTCGGTGCGCCCAGCCGCCTGCAGCCGCAGATCCTGGCCACAGAACCCTTTCACCGCAGCCTCGATGGCACCCTGCACCGAGGCCAGTCCGGCCTGGGCCTGAAAGCCTCGATAGGGTCGACCATCATATTCGACGATGAGCTTGTAGCGCGGCATCAGAGGAGCGTCGTCCCGGCCGGCAGGGGAAAGCCGCGCAGGAACTCCTCTGCGTCCTGAGGTCCGCGCCCTTCGCGCTGCAACCGCAAGAGCCGGACAGCGCCCTCCCCACAGGCCACCAGCAGTCGATCGTCCAGCACCTCGCCTGGGCCCCCGACGCCTTCCTCGCGGACGCAGGCGAGCACTTTGACCCGCACAGGGCCCTTGTCGCTGGGGGCTTCGAACCAGGCGCCCGGGAACGGTGACAGGCCACGGATCTGGCCATCGGTGCGGCTGGCTGGCCGCGGCCAGCGGATACGCGCCGCCTTGGGGCCAATCTTCTTGGCGTAGGTGACGCCGTCCTCAGCCTGGGGAACCTCCACGGCGACCCCGGCTTCAATCTTCGGCAGGGTGTCTACCAACAGCGCGGCACCGGCTTCCGCCAGCCGATCGTGAATGTCCCCAGCGGTGTCCCGGGGGCCAATCCTGACCGTGGCGGTGGCCAGCACCGGGCCCTCGTCGAGACCTTCGGTCATGCGCATCACCTGGATGCCGGTGATCTCGTCGCCGGCCATCACGGCCCGCTGAATGGGTGCAGCGCCCCGCCAGCGGGGCAGAAGCGAGCCATGCAGATTAAAGGCACCGAGCCTCGGGGCCTCCAGCACGTCCCGGGTCAGTATCTGGCCATAGGCGACCACACAGGCGGCATCGAGGTTGAGGGCGCGAAAGGCGGCGATCTCATCAGGGTCGCGCATGGAGGCCGGGGTGCGAACCTGCAGGCCATGGTCCAGGGCGAAGGCATGGACCGGAGAGGGCTTCAAAGTCTGGCCGCGCCCCCGGGGGGCCGGGGGCTGGGAATAGACACAGACGATATCGTGGCCGGCCGCCACCAGACGGGCCAGGGCGACGACGGCGAAGTCAGGGGTTCCGAGAAAGGCCAGGCGCATGGACGCCGTTTACCCCGCCCCGTAGGGTGCGCAAAGCCGGGGGAGTGATCTGTGTTGCGGCATCGCTCTTTGGCGGCTTCAGGAAAAGAGGAAACCCCAATGCGCAAGACCCTGACCATGACGGCCGCCGCCCTCGCGGCCCTGGCCCTGGCGGCCTGCACCGAAGCTGAACAGGCCGAAGTCGAAGCCAATGTCGATGATGCAGCCGCTGAAGCCTCACAGGCCGCCTCTGACGTGGCCGACGCGGCAGAAGAGGCGGGCTCTGACGCGGCCGCCATGGTGGAGGGCGCGGCCCAGGAGGCCGGTGCAGCCATGCAAAAGGCCGGCGAGGACCTGAGCGACGCCGCCAGCGACGCGGAAAACTGATCAGACCCGTCTGAGACTCTCCGAGGGCGGTTCGCGGTGCGGGCCGCCCCCAGGGATCTTTGACCGGGATCAGGCGGCGCGAATCTGCTTCTTGACCTTGGCCACGGCGCGGTCGCGCTTCAGGCGCGACAGATGGTCGATGAACAGCACCCCCTGCAGGTGGTCCATCTCGTGCTGGATGCAGACGGCAAACAGCCCCTCTGCGTCCTCCTCCACCAGATCGCCCTGATAGTTGAGGTAGCGCAGCTTGACCTGGGCCGGGCGATCGACCTCGTCATAGATGTCTGGAACCGACAGGCAGCCCTCCTCATAGGGGGCGGTGTCGTCTGACGACCAGAGAATCTCAGGATTGACGAAATATCGGGGCTCACGCGGCTGATCTGGGCCAGCCAGGTCCATGACAATGACCCGCTTGGGCACACCGATCTGGATCGCGGCCAGGCCGATGCCCGGCGCGTCGTACATGGTCTCCAACATGTCATCCATAAGGGCGCGCAGATCGTCGTCCACGGCCTCGACCGGCTGGGAGACCTGTTTCAGGATCGGATTTGGGACCGTCAGGATTTCGCGGATAGCCATTCCCCGGAGGTAAGGGGCCGGCTGGCGAGCGTCAAGACCAGCCCGCTGCGCCTGACATCAGCCCTCGTCGCCCACCGCCCGGATTCGCGGGGGCGGGGCCTCGGCCTCCAGCTTGGCCAGGGGGCGGACGGCCGTCTCAATGGGGGTCAGCTCTGGAATGTCGCGGCCCTCATGATCGACCTTAAGGTCCTCAAAGCGCCGGGCCTGGGTCAGGACTTGGCTCTCCAGGGACCCGACCATCTGGTTGTATTTTCCGACCGCCTCTTCCAGCTTTTTGCCCACGGCGGCAGCATGTCCGCCCATGACCGATAGCCGCTTGTAAAGCTCCCGGCCGAGCTTGGAGATCTCCTGGGCGTTGGCCGCCTGCTCTTCCACCCGCCAGCCATAGACCACCGCCTTGCACAGGGCGAACAGGGTGGTGGGGGTCACCACCAGAACCCGGCGGTCCATGGCCTCGCTCATCAGGTCCGGTGCCCGATCCAGGGCTGCGGCCAGGAAGCTGTCGCCGGGAATGAACATGGCCACGAAGTCCGGCGAGGCGGGAAACTGATCCCAATAGGCCTTGGCCGACAGGCTCTGCATATGGGCCCGCACGCTCTGGGCATGGCGGACAAAGCAGGCCTCGCGCACAGCGTCGTCTGTGGCCTCCTGGGCGTCGAGGAAGGCATTGAGCGAGCACTTGGCGTCAATGACAAACAGGGCGCCCCCAGGCAGACGCACGGTGACATCGGGACGGCGGCGACCCTCGTCGGAGTCGGTGGCCACCTGTTCTTCGAAGTCGTAGCGGTGCGACAGGCCCGCGGCCTCCAGCACATTGCGCAGGGTCTGCTCCCCCCAGCGGCCCTGGACGCCCGCCCCCCGGCGCAGGGCGGCCGAGAGTTTGCGCGCCTCTTCCTGGGTGGCGGTCGAGGCGGTCAGGAGCTGGGCGATCTGCGCCTTGAGACCGCCGGTCTCTTCGGCCCGGGTCTTTTCCACCGCCGTGACCTGTTCCTGAAACTTCGCCAGGGTTTCGGCCACAGGCTTCAGCTGCGCCTCAAGCCTGGCCTGGGCCAGTTGCTCGCGGTTGCGGAAGGTTTCCTCGGTTCGCTTGAGCAGGGCCTCGGCCACCACATTGGCCGACTGGGCAGCCTGGTTGCGCAGGATTTCAGCCTGTGCCTCGGACTGGGCCCTGAAGCTGCGAAGCTCGGCCTCAGCATTGGCGCTCTGGTCGCGCAGGGACCAGTACTCACCCTGCAGACGGTCGGCGCGGCGGCGCTCCATGATCGCCCAGGCAAACCCGACAAGGGCCACGACGGCGCAGACCACGACCGCAATCAGGGAAGCATCCAGGTTCATGGTCCGTTCTTAGCCGGAGTCGGCGACTTGGGCCAGGGGGGCTCAGGCCGGGCGGCGCGCCCGCAGGGCCTGGGCGATGGTGCCGTCGTCCAGCCAGTCGAGCTCGCCCCCCACCGGAACGCCGCGGGCGATCATGGTGATGCTCACGCCACAGGGTGCCAGCCGTTCGGCGAGATAGTGGGCTGTGGTCTGGCCATCCACCGTGGCTGGCAGGGCGAGGATCACCTCGGTCACCTCCGGCGCCCCCGCCCGCGCCAACAGGGAGCCCACCCGCAGGGCGTCTGGACCGACCCCGTCGAGGGCTGAAAGCAGGCCGCCCATCACGTGGTAGCGCCCACGGAAGGCGCCGCCCCGCTCCATGGCCCAGAGTGCGCCCACCTCTTCCACCACGCAGATCATGCCGGCCTCCCGTTCGGGATCGGCACAGACGGCGCAGGGATCGCGGGTGTCCAGGGCCCCGCAGGTCGAGCAGGTCTTCACCCGCTCGGCAGCGTCGGCCAGGGCCTGGGCCAGGGGCGTCAGAAGCTGTTCGCGGCGCTTGAGCAGGGCGAGCGTCGCACGCCTGGCCGAACGCGGCCCCATGCCGGGCAGCTTGGCCAGCAGCGTGATCAGCCGCTCGATCTCAGGTCCGGAGGAGGCGGCCAAGGGGGGCGATCAGAACTTAGGCATGCCAGGCAGGCCCATGCCGGCCAGGGGGCCAGCGGCCTCACGCATAACATCGGCCTGCATGGCGTCGAGCTTGCGCTTGGCGTCTGCATGGGCAGCCACCATCAGATCCGACAACACCTCGCCCTCGCCGGGTGCCAGCAGGCTCTCATCCATGACCACGCCGGCCAGTTCGCCCGAGCCGCGCAGAGTCAGCTTGACCATGCCCCCGCCAGACGTGCCCTCCACCGTGGTCTCAGCCAGACGGGCCTGGGCGTCGGCCAACTTCTGCTGCATGGCCTGGGCCTGCTTCATCAGGGCGCCAAGGTCCTTCATGGGCTCTAGTCCTCTTCGGTTTCGCTCTCGTCCTCGCCGCTCGGCTGGACGTCGGGTTGGGCCTGGGCGCGGATGCTGAGGATCTCGGCACCCGGGAAGGCCGTCATAACTGAACGGATAAAGGGATCCTGCTCAATCCGCTCCCGGGCTTCGCGCTCCTCGCGCTTCTGTTGCTCCCAGCGGCTCTCGGCACCGCCGCCGCCCTGGGCGACGATCAGCCAGGGCTGGCCGGTCCACTCCTTCAGTCGTCCCGCCAGACGCTGGATCAGGGTGTTGGGCGAGCCCGGTGCCGGTTCAAACTCAATGACACCCGGGCGGAAGGCGATGGGACGGACAAACCGCTCCACGTCCAGGCGCAGGGAAATGTCGCGCTTCTGTTCGATCAGCGCGACGACGTCCTCGAACCGGCGCAAGGTGATCTCTGGGGCGGCCTGGGGCTGAGGCTGGGCCATCTGCCGGGCTACGGCGCTGGCACCACCGCTGGAACCGCCGCCCCCGCCGGCGGAGGGACCAGGTCCCCCTGGCAGGGGCTCGCCAGCCTGCAGCTTCTTCAATGCCTCTTCAGGGCCAGGCAGGTCGGCCGCATAGGCCAGGCGGATCAGAGCCATATCCACAGCCGCCGCCGGATCAGGGGCGCGGCGCACCTCCTCATGGGCCCGGAGCAGGATCTGCCAGACCCGCGACAAGGTTCCGGCCGACAGGGCGGCGCCGATGGCGGTCAGGCGTCCAGCCTGCTCCTTGGGCATGATCAGGGCCTGGGGGCCGACGGCCTTGGCCACCGAGGCGGAGTGGCAGTGCTCCAGCAGGTCGCCCATGACCTGGGCCGGATCAGCGCCATAGCCGTAGAGCCCGCGGAAGGTCTCGATGGCCGGGCCGGCCTCGCCCTTCATGACCTGCTCGAACAGGGAGATGGTCTGCGCCCGGTCGGCCAGGCCCAGCATGTCGCGGATTGAGGTCGCGCTCACCGTCTGGCCCGACTCGGCCTGGACGATGGCCTGGTCGAGCATGGACTGGGCGTCCCGCACGGAGCCCTCGGCCGCCCTTGCGATCAGGGTCAGGCCCTCGGCCTCGACCCGGGCCCCCTCGGCGGCACAGATCATCTCCAGATTCTTGACGATCACCTCGGGCTCGACCCGGCGCAGGTCAAAGCGCTGAGTCCGCGACAGGATGGTCACGGGCACTTTGCGGATTTCGGTGGTGGCGAAGATGAACTTGGCGTGGGGCGGCGGCTCCTCCAGCGTCTTGAGCAGGGCGTTGAACGCCCCGGTCGAGAGCATGTGAACCTCGTCGATGATGTAGACCTTGTAGCGCGCCTCGACGGGGGCATAGCGGACCCCATCCAGCAGTTCGCGCATGTCGCCCACGCCTGTGCGGCTGGCGGCGTCCAGCTCCAGCACATCCATGTGGCGGCCTTCGACGATGGCCCGGCAATGGCGGCCATCCTGGGAGAGGTCCAGGGTGGGGGCGTGAATGGCGTCGGTCTCATAGTTCAGGGCCCGGGCCAGCAGGCGCGCCGTCGTGGTCTTGCCGACCCCGCGGACGCCGGTGAGCATGAAGGCGTGGGCGATGCGGCCTGAGGCGAAAGCGTTGCGCAGGGTGCGCACCATCGCCTCCTGGCCAAACAGATCCTCGAAGGTCCGGGGCCGGTACTTCCGGGCGATGACGGTATAGGCCGCGCTCTCCACCGCGGCAGGCGGTGGAGCCGGCGCAGGGTCCCCAAACATGTCCGTCGTATTCGGATCACGCTCGGGCAGATCGGAATCGAGCGTGAGGTCTTCGTCGGCCATGGGCGATTATGAGAGGAAGCGGGTGGAGACCGGACGACGACCCGAAGCGAAACTCGTTACGGCTGCTTCCTTCCGGACCTGACCGGGTTGGCGAGGACTGCGCCCGTCGCCGATCTCCGACTCCAATATCGCGATCGAAAGGGGTGCGCGCAAGCTCGGGCGCAGATAGAAACCGATTCATGCCCCTGACAGCCTTTCAGAACACCTTCGCCGGCAACCCCCTCGACCGCGCCAGCGAGCGCCGGGGGGACGCCGCCTGGCTTGGCGAGATGCAGACCTCGCCCGACTCCCTGACCATCGTTCTCTGGAACGGTAAGCCACTGGTGGAAAAGTCGCCCGGCGGCGGCGTCCAGCTGGCCTATCTGCCCGCCACCATGTCCGATGAGCTGGCAGGGGGAATCGAGCGGCTGCTGTTCATGGGGCTATGGAAGAAGACCGCCGTCTTCGCCGTGGACATCGAGGGTGGCCTCGACCCCGCCGAGGGCACGCTTCAGGGACTGGGGTCATTCGAGGACCTGCGCGCCATGGCCCTGCGCCTGCCGGCAGGTGAGGCCGCGATAGCCGCCACCGCCAAGTCGATGTTCGAATGGCGCCGGCGCCATCGCCACTGCGCGGCCTGTGGCGAGCCCAGCGTCGTCGTCGACGCCGGCTGGAAGCGGCAGTGCCCGGTCTGCAAGGCCGAACACTTCCCCCGCACCGATCCGGTGGTGATCATGCTGCCCTGCCTGGGGGACCGCTGCATGATGGGTCGCCAGGAGGCCTGGCCGCCGGGCATGTTCTCGGCCCTCGCCGGCTTTGTGGAGCCGGGTGAAAGCATCGAGGAGGCCTGCGCCCGGGAGCTGGCCGAAGAAGCCGCCCTGAAGGCGGTCTCCGTGCGCTATCACTCCACCCAGCCCTGGCCCTATCCGTCTTCGCTGATGATCGGCCTGATCGCCGAGGTCGAGGACGACCAGGCCGCCCCCGACCAGACCGAACTGTCGGAGGTCCGCTGGTTCACCCGCGATGAGGCCCGCGACCTCTTGGCCGGCAAGATTGAGGGCGTCTTCGCCCCTGGCCCCCTGGCCATCGCCCACCAGCTGCTCAAGGCCTGGGTCGAGGAAGGAACCAAGGCCTAGGCCGTCATCGCCTGCTGAAGGTGCCGATGGAAGCGCCAGAGCGACTGCTCCAGGTGGCTCAGCGGCCCCGGCTGATAGAACGGGCTGGCGACTCCCTTCTGGACGCCTTCGCAGGCGGGCACATCCTCAAGATGGATGGCGCGTACCTGGTCACGATAATGGGCGACGAATTCGGGGACAGCCGCGAAATCCGGCGATGCGAGCAGGTGGATGCGAAGGGTGAAGCGATCAGCGGCCAGGTCGCTGAGCTCGTACCAGACCCCCAGGGGCGTCTCGCCCTCGGTGAAGAACATCAGGGTCAGCGGGAAGATGGCCGCCACCACGAAGGGCCCGTGGGCCTCATCGGCGGGGGGATTTTCCAGCACGGTGAAAAGATAAGATCCCAGCCCCTCATAGGTGGACAGGCCGGGGTTGGACCGCTGCAGGGTGTCCCGATGGGGGCCGATGTGGTGGTAGGACTCCAGGAAGTTCTCGACCATCACCTTCCAGTTCCAGGGGGACTCGAAGGTCAGCACATCGGCCGTGACCAACCGATGGGGCGCAATCGCCTCGAGCCGATCGGCCAGCCCCCCCAGCTGGGGTGCCAGGGGCGCAGCCTGACCATCCAGATTGACGAAGATCCAGCCGCCCCAGACCTCACTGGCCAGGCGCGGCAGGGCGCAGGACGCCTGATCGAAGACAGCAGAGCGCTCCATTCCGGGGGCGGCTGCGAGGCGTCCGTCCAGATCATAGCGCCACAGGTGATAGGGACAGGTCAGGGCCTTGGCGGACCCTCGCCCCTCCACCACCGGCAGACCCCGATGCCGGCAGACCCGGGACAGGACATGGAGATCACCGCCAACATTGGTGACCACAAGGGGAACGCCGAACAGGTCCGCTGAGAGATAGTCCCCTGGAGCAGCCACATCGCTGACCCGCGCAACCGGCACCCAGCCCTGTTGGAAGACCTGCGCCTGCTCGGCGGCGAACACGGCTTGATCGACATAGGCCTGGCCTGGGAGGGCGAAGGCGCGCTCCGGGCGGTCAGAGACCTTCGCATAGGGATTGTTGTCGAGCGACATGGCGGACCCTCAGCTGTCAGGGACAAGACGGCCTCAGCGCCCCCAACCGGCGAAAGTCTGGCCACAGGGGCCAGATCAGCACAACCCTCAGGCCCGTGCCCGGAACGGATCGGCCGGATATACCCCCAGGATCTCAAACCGCTCGGAGAAGAACTGCAGTTCCTCAAGGGCGAGCGCCAGGCCCCGGTCCTCGGGCCGACCGTCCACCTCGGCGTAGAAGAAGGTCGCCGTCCAGGCCCCGTCCTCCATGTAGCTTTCCAGCTTGGTCATGTTGACGCCGTTTGTGGCAAACCCGCCCAGGGCCTTGTAGAGGGCGGCCGGCAGGTTGCGGACCCGGAACACGAAACTGGTGATGCAGGGGCTGGTAAAGGCTGGCGGTTCCGGTTCCCGGTCCGCCGTCATGACCAGAAAGCGGGTGGTGTTGTGCCGCTCGTCCTCGATGTCGCGCAGCAGAATCTCCAGCCCGTAGATCTCAGCGGCCAGGGCCGGCGAGATCGCCGCCCGGGTGGGATCGGGGTTCTGGGCCAGCATGCGGGCGGCCCCGGCGGTATCGCCCACCGTCTCAGCCTTTAGCCCCAGGCGTTTGACCGTCCTGCGGCACTGGCTGATGGCGATGGCCATGGACTGGACGGTCTTCACCTGGTCCAGGGTGACGCCGGGATTGACCATCAGCTGGAAACGGATCGGCTTGAACTTCTCGCCGATGATCTTCAGGCCAGAGCTGGGCAGCAGGTGATGAACGTCAGCCACCCGGCCGGCGATGGAGTTCTCTACCGGGATCAGGCCCAGCTGGCAGTCGCCGGTCTTGATGGCCTCGAAGGCCTCGTCAAAGGTGGCGTGCGGCACGGGAACATGGCCGGGGAAATAGGTGGCGCAGGCCTCGTGGCTGTTGGCGCCCAGCTCGCCTTGGAAGGCGATACGTCCCTGGCTCATCGAAGTCCCTCAGTCGTGGCCCGGGCGTGGGCCCGGGCGCGTTCCAGATCGGCGGGGTTGTCCACCGAGATGGGCGCTGTGTCGATCACGGCGGCCCAAATGCTCAGGCCCATTTCCAGGGCGCGCAGCTGTTCCAGCCGTTCACGCTGTTCCAGAGGCGAGGGCGGGGCTGCGGTAAAGGCGCTCAGGGCCGCGCGGCGATAGCCATAGACCCCGTGGTGCAGCCAGACCGGACCATCCCCGTAGAGCACAGAGCGGGTAAAATAGAGCGCCCGGCCCCGCCGCCCCTCTGGATGCATGGCCAGCACGGCCTTGGGGATGTCGGGGTTGGACCGCTCGGCGACATCGCTTTCGGCCACCACGATGGTGGAGATGTCGCAGGCGGGCTCCAGGGCCAGCAGGTTTGCGCAATCGGCGATCACCTGGGGCGAGACAAAAGGAATGTCCCCCTGAAGATTGATCACCACGTCGTGACGCCCTTGCGGGTCGAGGGTCTCCAACGCCCGAAGGATGCGGTCAGATCCCGACGGCAGGTCCGGATCGGTCAGCACCGCCTGCCCTCCGGCGGCCTCGACGACGGCAACGATTTCGGGATCACCTGCGGCCACGGCCACGGGACCGATTCCGGCAGCCTGGGCCTGACGCAGCACCCGGACGATCATCGGAACGCCCTCGATATCGGCCAGGGGTTTGCCCGGAAGCCGGGTGGCGGCCATACGGGCGGGGATGAGGACGATGGGCGTCATGAATTCGTTGAGCCTGTGGTCATTGACGCTTGCAGAGAGAGCGACCATCTGGCCGGTTGCACGAGCGCCGGTAGCGTGTAAGAGACGCGGGCGCAATAAGGGGCGGGAGATTCCCGCGCGTATGCCGGTTTCGACGACCGGCCTGAGAAAGGGCCGATTCTAAGACTATGAGCGACCTTACGTTCAACAAGGTCGCCGGCGCAGTGCTGGCGACGGGTTTGGCGGTTGTTGGCCTTCGTGAAGCCTCCGCTGTCGTCTTCGCCCCCCATGCCCCCGAGACCCCGGGCTATGCCATCGCGATTCCCGAAGACACGGGCGGCGCTGCGGTCGAGGAAGCGCCTATCGACTGGGGCACCGTGCTGCCCATCGCCGATGTGGCGGCAGGGCAGGCCTCCTTCGCCAAGTGCATCAGCTGCCATACGATCGCCCAGGGGGGTGCCAATGGCACGGGCCCCAATCTCTGGGGGATCATCGGTTTGTCGCCCGCAGTCCACGCCGGCTATGCCTATTCAAACGCCTTCAAGGATTATGCAGCGGCCAATCCCGTGTGGACCCACGAGGAGATGGGCGCGTTCCTGAATGCGCCTCAGCGTCACATCAGCGGCACCAAGATGACCTTCGTGGGCCTTAAGCGCGAAGAAGAGCTCATCAACGTGGTGGCCTATCTGCATTCCATGGGCGGCTCGCTGCCCTTCCCGGCCCCTGCGCCGGCGGCCCCGCCTGCCGCTGAGGCCGAGGCGCCTGCGGAGGGTGAAGCCGCCCCCGCCGCCGAAGGCGAAGCCCCGGCCGAGGCGCCGGCAGACGCTGCTGCCCCCGCGGCGACCTGAGGCCAGGTTCGACCACGATCGGAAAAGCCCGGCTCACGCCGGGCTTTTTTTGTGCGCCTTGGCTCACGGGACCCGAGGCTCAGGGCCGTCGGTAACCGGTGGGCTCCCCGGAACCTCCCGCCTCAATCCGAGCAATCGCCGTGTTCAACGGCTCGATAGCGACCGCCATATGGTGGGCATTGGCATGGATGATCTGATGGGCGTCCAGCATCATCGCCACATGCCCGCGCCAGAACACCAGGTCCCCCCGCCGCAAAGCCTGCGGATCAGCGGCCTGGACGAAAGCCTGCTCCTGCTGGTCGGTGTCTCGCGGACAGGTGCGTCCACAGGCCAGCAGCGCCTGCATGACCAGGCCCGAACAGTCGAGCCCAAGGCTTTCACGCCCCCCCCAAAGATAGGGTGTTTCCAAGTGACGCTCGGCCACGGCGGCCGGATCCCGGGCGAAGTCCAGACCCACGGGGGCCAGATGGTCCTGTACAAACCACGCGCCGCCAACATCGCGGACAAACCGGCCCTGGGTCTCCACCCCAGCGATCAAGGCGTTCAGGCTGAAGGGCCCCAGGGCGGGCGCCTTGATGCTCGGTGCCTGAAAACCATAGGTCCGCAGGGCACGCACCCGATGGGTCGGGGCAGCGGGCTCACCGAGCGCCTCCAGAGCCACATAACCCACATAGCCATCCCGCCGGGCTTGGCCCCAGGCGAAACCGTGGGCCTCCTCCAGCACGTCGAAGACTTCTCCGAACAGAAGCTGGTCGGCCTGCTCGGCCTCCTGAGCCGGCGCGGTGCGGATCGCGGTGGCCGCCAGGCGGCAGGCCCGCGCCTTGGTTGGGGCATAGCGGGCGGCAGCCACAAGACCCTCAAGCCCGCTTGCCGCGAGATCAGGCCTAGCCAGGGTCAGGCGCGGGTCCAAGGTCATGCGTAGCGGTCCTGCAACAGGCGGAACAACGCCCGGATCGCCATGACCTCCCCCCCCGACGGGACGCCGGGCTTGGCGCGGGGGTTCCAGGCGAAGATGTCCAGATGCACCCAGGCCCCTTCCGGCGCAAAGCGCTGCAGAAACAGACCCGCCGTCACCGCCCCGGCCTGGGCCCAGCCGTCTGGATCATTCTTCAGATCGGCCACATCGCTGTCGAGGGCTTCGACATAGCCCTTCCAGAGCGGGAGGCGCCACAGGGGGTCCTCCACCGCCTCAGCCGCCGCAGAAAGGGCCGCAGCCAGGCCCTCATCGTCGGTCATGAAGGGGGGCAGTTGGGGCCCCAAGGCCACCCGCGCCGCGCCGGTCAGCGTGGCCATATCGATGGTCAGGTCTGGCGAAAACTCCGCAGCCCGGGTCAGGGCGTCGGCCAGGATCAGCCGCCCCTCGGCGTCGGTATTGCCCACTTCGATGGTCAGCCCCTTGCGGGAGTCGATCACGTCGCCAGGCCGCATGGCGTCCCCGGAAATGGCATTCTCCACCGTGGGGGCCAGGACCAGCAGTCGAACCGGCAAGCCCGCCGCCATGACCATCCGGGCCAGCGCCAGGGCGTGGGCGGCGCCGCCCATGTCCTTCTTCATCAACCGCATGCCCGCCGAGGGCTTGATGTCGAGCCCGCCGGTGTCGAACACCACGCCCTTGCCGATGATGGCCACCAGCGGATCGCTCTCCCGTCCCCAGGTCAGTTCGATCATTCGGGGCTCACGGCCCGGGGCCGCAGCGCGGCCTACCGCGTGGACGGCCGGATAGTTCGCCTCCAGGAGCCCCTCACCCGTAATGACCGTAATCCCCGCCCCATGCTGCTCGGCAATCTCCCGGGCGATGGTCTCGATCTGAAGGGGGCCCATGTCGTTGGGCGGGGTGTTGATCATGTCCCGGGCCAGGGCGCAGGCATGGGCCATGACCCGCACGGCGGCGACATTGGCGGTTCTCGCCAACAGGCGGGGGCGATCGTCCGGTTTCTTCTTGTAGCGGTCGAACCGGTAGCTCCCCAGGGCGAAGGCCAGCGCCGCATCATCGGGGCTGATGTCGTCGGGACACCGGACGATCTCATAGGTTCCCCGGGGCAGCTTGGCGGCCAGGGCCCGGACCGCCGAGGCGCGGCCCTGTCCGAGGCCAAACAGCACCCGCTCGGTGGTGCCACGCCCGTCTGGCACCAGCAGGATCTGCCCGGCCTTGCCCTTGAAGTCCTGCACAGCAGCAAGCCCCCGGCCCTGATCACCGAGCTCGGCGAGCGCCGCATCAAGGTCGGCCTCCCGCAGGAGGTAAACCGGGACAATGACGCCCTCGGCGGCGTCCAGGATCAGGTCGGACATGGGGACTGGCCCTTCTGGTTATGCTTAACGCTTCCTTTAAGGCGGCAGGCCCAGAGTGACCCGGAACCTCAGGAGGCTACCCTGGTCATGTGTCGCATGTCGGTCCTCGCCGCAACCGCCCTCGCACTCAGCCTCGCCGGCACTTCGCCCGCCACGGCCTTCAGCTTCAGGGCCAAGCCAGAGACGGCCAAGGTTGAGCCACCCCCGCCGCCACCGGCCGCAGCCTCGCCGAAGGCGACGCCGGAGGCCCGGGCCCTGGCGGCGGGACTCGACCCCCTGGCCCGCGCCGCCTTCTGGGCGCGGGAAGCCAATCTTGACCCCACAGACCTGGACGCGGGACTCGGCCTGGCCCGCGCCTTGAGGGCGCTAGGCCAGGCGACGGAGGCGGCTGCCACCGTCCAGCGATTGGCCGTCCTGGCCCCTGACAATGTGGAGGTGTTGCTCGAACTGACCCGAGCCCATCTGGCCCGCGGTGAAGGCTTCTTTGGTGTTGCCCCCGCCCAGCAGGCGCAGTCGCTTGCCCCCGGAGACTGGCGCGCGCCCTTCCTGCTGGCCATGGCGTTTGAACAGGCCCAGCGTGATGATCAGGCCCTGGCGGCCCACCGCCAAGCCCTGCAGCTGGCACCTGATAACCCGTCTGTGCTTTCCAATATGGCCATGTTCCAGGCGACGCGGGGCCAGGCCGAAGAGGCCGAACGGCTCCTGCGCAAGGCGGCGGCTCTGCCCGGCGCCGGAGCGGTGATCCGCCAGAACCTGGCCCTCATCCTGGGGCTGCAAGGGCGCATGGCTGAGGCTGAGGCCTTGGCGCGCCAGGATTTGCCGCCCCAGCTGGTGGCCAACAACCTCGCCTACCTGCGCAGCGCCAGCCAGGCCGGCAGCGCAAGCGGCGGCTCGGGGCGGTCGTGGAGCTCTGTGGGATCAGCCCAGTAGAGAGCTTTCAGAACAGCCTAGGCGGGTTCAGCTAGGGCCGTTGCCGGTCGCCATCATGTCCATGACCCGCAGCACGGCGGGACCAAGGATGACCAGGAAGAGCACCGGCAGGAAAAACACGATCATGGGCACGGTGAGCTTGGCCGGCAGCTGAGCGGCCTTCTTTTCCGCGGCCGCCAGGCGCAGGTCGCGGTTCTCCTTGGCCATGACCCGCAGGGCCGACCCCAGGGGCGTGCCATAGCGTTCAGCCTGGATCATCGCCGTGGTCACAGACTTGATGCCGGGGTGATTGGTCCGCCGTGACAGGCCTTCATAGGCCTGACGACGCTCGGGCAGATAGGACAGCTCAGCCGTCAGAAGGGTCATCTCTTCGGCCAGCTCGATCGAGGTGCCGCCGATTTCCTGGCTGACCTTCTGGATCGCCGCCTCGATGGACATGCCTGACTCGACGCAGATCAGCAGAAGGTCCAGGGCGTCGGGGAAGGCCAGAACAATGGACTCCTGACGCTTCTGGGCAATGTTGCTGATGTAGATGTTGGGGGCGTAATAGCCGAGGGTCAGCCCGATCATGGTGGCGGCAAAGCGGTGCATTCCGCTGAGGCCGAAATCATCGATAAAAAACAGATAGAACGCCACCGCTGCTGCGAAAGCGAACGGCAGGACGAACCTGAAGAAATAGAAGGTGCTGACTGGACGGGGGCCCCGGAAGCCAGCCTGGGCCAGCTTGTCCACGACCTTGGGATCTTCCAGCAAGCGCGATAGCTGAAGCTGCTCCACGACCCGCTTGTAGAGACCTTCATCGGTCTGGCGCAGGGAGCCGCCCTTGCTCTTGTTGATCGCCTCGCGGGACTTGCGACGCAGTTCCTCGCGGCGGTTGGAGACCGACTTCAGCCGATCCTCCAGCCTGTTGGTCCGCATGAGGGGCACCGCCAGTGTAACCAGGGTGGCAAAGACAAGCACCGCCACCAAGACGGTGAGGATGTTCATGGGGTCGGTAAGGGTGGCCAGGTCCATGCCCGCGCCTCAGACCTTGAAGCTGATCATGCGCCGCATGACCCAGATGCCGAGCCCCATCAGGAACACACCGCCGGCCAGAATGAGATGTCCGCGGGGATCGACGAACAGCGGGGCCATGTAGTCGGGTGCCATGAGGCTGATCATCACCACCACCGCCGGCGGCAAGGAGCCGATGATGAAGGCCGAGGCGACCGCCTCACCTGAAAGGGCCTTGATCTTCTCCCCCATCAGCTTGCGGGCGCGGATCACCGTGGAAAGGTTGCCAAGCGCCTCGGCGAGATTGCCGCCGGACTTCTGCTGGATGGACAGGACGATTCCGAAGAAGCGGACCTCCTGGGCCGGCATGCGTTCATACATCCGGTCGATGGCCTGATCGATCGCCACCCCCATACCGGTGTTCTCGGTGAGATAGCGGAATTCAGCGGCCAGGGGCTCTGGCGCCTCCATGCCGATGACCCTCAGGCTGTCATTGACCGGCAGGCCCGATTTGATGCCCCGGACGATAATGTCCATGGCGTCAGGAAACGCCTCGATGAACTTCTTCATCCGGCGGGCCGCCAGCATGCCGACCACCCACCTGGGCAGGCCAGCGCCCGCCGCGAAGCCGAGTCCAAGGCCCAATATCGCAGGCTGGCCGAGCATCAGGGTCACGAGGAAGACCACGCCCCCCAGGGCACCGCTAATGATCCAGAAGGTACGGACAGTGGTGGCGAGACCAGCCTGCTGCAGGCGCGCCTTCAACGACAGGGACGCCTTACGTTGCTGCCGGTCCTGCTCCTTCAGGCTCTCGGCGATCTGCTTGCGACGCTGGTCTGGAGCCCCGCCCGCCCCCCGCAGCGTCTTGGCCTCTCGGGTATCGCGTCCCAGAATCGCCTGGGTGCGTTTGGTCGCCCGGGCCTGACCTGGAGAGGGACCGGCGAGGGCGAACCCGAAGCCCGCAATCGCCAGGAAGCCGAGCACGGCCGCCAGGATAGTCGCCAGGGTCGGGTTCATTCGGCGGCGTCCAGGGCCTCAGCGAGCTCGCGCTCAAGGCCATAGTATCGAGCCCGATCCCAGAACCGGGGTCTGGCGATGCCCGTCGATCGGTGGCGACCGACCACCCGGCCCTCGGCGTCCTCGCCGGTGATCTCATAGACCAGCAAGTCCTGGGTGATGATCACATCGCCCTCCAGGCCGAGTACTTCGGTGACATGGGTGATGCGCCGTGAGCCGTCCCGCAGGCGAGCGGCCTGGATGATCACGTCGATAGAGCCGACGATCATTTCCCGGATGGTCCGCGACGGCAGGCCATAGCCCCCCATGGTGATCATGGATTCCAGACGGCCTACCGCTTCTCGGGGGCTGTTGGCATGCAAGGTGCCCATGGATCCGTCGTGACCGGTGTTCATGGCCTGCAGCAGGTCGAAGGCCTCCGGCCCCCGGACTTCGCCGACGATGATCCGTTCCGGGCGCATCCGCAGGCAGTTTTTCACCAGGTCGCGCATGGTGATCTGACCCTGCCCTTCCAGGTTGGGCGGGCGGGTCTCCAGGCGCACCACATGGGGCTGCTGCAGCTGAAGTTCAGCGGCGTCCTCGCAGGTCACCACCCGCTCGGTGGGATCGATGAAGGCGGTCAGGGTGTTCAGCAGCGTGGTCTTGCCCGAGCCCGTACCGCCGGAGATCAGGATGTTGCAGCGACAGGCACCGATGACCCCCAGAACCCGGGCCCCCTCAGGGGTAATGGAGTCATATTTGACCAGATCCTTCATGGTCAGCTTGTCTTTCCGGAATTTCCGGATGGTCAGGGTCGGGCCGTCCAGGGCCAGGGGCGGCGCAATCACATTGACGCGGCTGCCATCGGGCAGGCGGGCGTCACAGATCGGCGAGCTTTCGTCGACCCGACGGCCGACCTGACTGACGATCCGCTGACAGATATTCATCAGCTGGGAATTGTCGCGGAAGCGGACATTGGTCAGCTGGACCTTGCCCCCGACCTCGATGAACACCCGCGAGGCCCCATTGACCATGATGTCGGCGATGTCGTCCCGGGCCAGCAGAGGCTCCAGGGGGCCGTAGCCCAGCACATCATTGATGATGTCCTGAACCAGCATCTCCTGCTCGGAGATCGACATGGAGACGTTCTTGATCGCCACCAGCTCGGCGACGATGTCACGGATCTCCTCGGCCGCCGCCTTCAGATCCAGCTGGGCCAGCTGCGCCAGATCAATGGTGTTGATCAGGGCATTGAAGATCGTCGTCTTGGTGGCGTGGTAGTAGTCCGACTGCTCGCGCACCACCTGGGTGGCGGGTGCCGGACCCTGGGCCGCCTGCAATTGTTCAAAGGCGGTGGTGGCCTTGGGGCCGCCCGCCGGGGCGGTGGCCTTAGGCAAATCGCTACGGCCACGGGCGGGTACTGGCGCATCTGACGGTTCAGAGCGCTGCGGGCGCGTGGCGATGGGCGCGGCGGCCTTTTCAGGGGGCGGCGCATAGGTGGTCGCCGCAGGGGGAGCCTGTGGGGCCTTGGGGGGGGCCTCGTCTACGTCGGCGGCGCGCTTTCCGAACATGGCTACTTCCGCCGCAGGAGGCTGGCCAGCAATGAGGACTTCTGGACTGCCGGAGGCTCCCGGCGGCTGATCTGCTGGGCCAGGTCGTTGATCGCTTCGGCGGTCTTGGACCGAGGTGCCACCTCGGCCAGCATCTGGCCGTTGTTGGCCGCCTGGCCAAACAGCTTGGGCTCGAAGGGCAGGACCAGGGCTGGCGTCAGGTTCAGGGCCTCGCCAAAATCCTTGACGGGGATTTCGGGCCGACCCGGCACTCCGACCTGATTCAGCACCAGTCGCGGGGGGGCGTCATTGGGCCTGGCCCGACGGACGAGGTCGACCAGGTTCTTGGCGTTGCGCAGGGACGCCAGGTCAGGCTGGGCGACAATGACCAGATCATCTGACGAGAGAATCAGCCGGCGCTTCCAGGCGGTCCAGACATGGGGCAGGTCGAGCACCACAAAGGGCGCGGCAGCTCTCACCTTCTGGGTGACCTCCTCAAAGGCCTCCGGCGAGATGTCATAGTCCTGGTCCAGGGTCGCCGGGGCAGTGAACAGGCTCAAGCGCTCGCTGCAGCGGGCCATCATCCGGTCCATCAGCACCGGATCAAGACGGTCTGGCTCCTTCAGCGCGTCGGCCACACCCTGCAGGGGGTCCTGGTTGAAATCCAGGCCCGCAGTGCCGAAGGGCAGATCCAGGTCCACCAGCACCGCATTGGCCGCCATCCGCTCGGTTATGGCGAAGGCCACATTGTGGGCGATGGTCGAGACGCCCGCCCCGCCCTTGGCACCGCAGAACGCAATCTGGCGACCCACGAACGGGGCGCTGGGATCGGCATACAGGCCACTCAATGAGCGGACGAACTGCAGGGGCTTGAACGGTGGGACCAGATACTCGCTGACGCCCCGGCGCATGAGCTCGCGGTAGAGGGCGATATCATTGGCCGCGCCAATTACCACCACCTTCGAGCCCGGATCGCAGACCTCCGCCAACTGATCCAGATAGCCAAGCAGCCGCTCGGCGCTCTCCCCGCACTCCACCACCAGCAGGGGCGGGGTGGGCTGGTTCTGATAGGCGGCGACGGCGGCGGCCAGGCCGCCTTCACGGACGGTGACGCTCGCCCGCTCCATCCGGCGGTCCCGGGCGGCGTGTTCGATCACGTCGGCTGTGCGGGAACGTTCGGTGAAGGCGTGGATGGTGATCCGCGGCAGGCTCGAGTCACCAGAGGCGGCTTCGGCCGGTGCCATCGTGTCATGGCCTTGGCTGACCTCCGGCGGGCTCACAGCCGCCCGCGTCCGTAATGGTTCCTCAACATAGGGGTCGGGGGCTGTCCGGGCCCGAGGCGGCGGCGGATCTGGCAGGTCAAAGGGATCGGGCGCCACCCGACGGCTGGCGCTGTCACCGGCCTTGCCCCAGGGGTCATCCTGGGCCGCGCTAAAGTCGTCATCGGCCTCAAAGGCCAGGTCAAAGGGATCATGTCCCCCCTGCGAACGCATCGGCACCTTACCTCACCGCCTGCGAGAGAGCGCCCCGGGCCTGGTCGTCGGCCTGGGTCGAGGTCGGCTCCCCGCGGCGGTAGTTATCCAGAACCTCCATGCGACGCGCTGCGTCCGAGGGGTCCATATCTCTGGGCCGAACAAGATCGGCTGGATTGGCGATCTGCGCGGCGAGATTGGCCGTCACTGAACAGCCGAAATTCGCCGAGGTGCGATTGGCGCCGGTGCTGGTGAGGTTCTCCCAGCTCTGGCCGCAGCGCGGCACCTGGGCCACATAGCGATCATAGCCCACCACCATCGGCGCGCCTGCGGCACCCTGGGCCTCATAGCCGAGCAGCTGAATGTCGGTGTGGGGTACCCCTTGAGACACCAGAAATGCCCGGACGCTTTCGCCCATGCGATAGGCGGCCCCGGAGTCTGCCACGCCGACGGGGGACTGCAGGCGGATAGGGCCGCCATCATGGGCCCGCCAGGCATGGACCAGGCTGACCAGGGCGTCGGCCTGGGGTCCAGATATCCCCTGGGCGTGAATGGCCAGCCGAACCTCATCAGCCTGAGCCGTCACCGGGGCCTGGAACTGCTCCAATGGCGTGCGAGGCTGGGCCACGGCCCCCTCCCTTGGCGGGGCTGAGGCGCAGGCGCTCAGGCCAGCGATGAGAACCAGAGGCAGGATTAGGCGCGCGGGATTGTTCATGGCGGCGCTCATTCGATCACATAGCCATAGGGGCCCTGATAGGACGGGCCACCGGGGGGCTGGGGCTTGGCCCGATAGGCGCGGTTCAGTCGGCCCAGCAGCAGGGTCTCAGGATCACTGGCGATTTGCAGGCCATCGGCCGGGGTCTGAAGGCGATCTGGGGAGGTCGGCTGAACCAGGTAGGGGGTCACGATGACCACCAGCTCGCTCTCACCCATCAGATAGTCCCGAGAGCGGAACAGCCCGCCGAGCACCGGCAGATTCATCATGCCCGGAAGAGAGTCGATCGACTGCTTGGTCTGCTCGCGCAGCAGACCGGCGATCATCATCGCCCCTCCCGAGGGCAACTCGACCATGGTCTCGGCCCGGCGGACCGCCAGGGCCGGGATCACCAGCTGCGGTGCGCCAGCCCCGTTGGACAGGGTGAAGGCGCCCTCATTGGTCAGCTCAGAGACCTCGGTGGAGATCTTCAGGGAAATGCGCCCCCCCGATAGCACGACAGGGGTGAAGCCCAGGCCGACACCGAAGGGCTTGAATTCGATGGTGATGCGGCCGGTATCATCCTGGCCCACCGGCACCGGGAACTCACCGCCGGCCAGGAACTTGGCCGCCTCGCCCGAGACCGCCGTCAGGTTCGGCTCAGCCAGGGTGCGGACCAGACCGACCCGCTCGAACGCCTCGAGCATGGCCTCGGCTTGGTTGAGGCCAGGGTCTCCGGCGAGACCTTCCTTGATCGTGGCGGTATCGGAATTGCCCCCGTCGCGGCGGACGAAATCACAGAGGGCGTCCGGCTGATCGGGCCAGCCGCAGGGGCCCTGCATGATCGGCTGCCGGGTGGTATCAAGGTTGTAGCCACCGGTCAGACCGCCCACCAGACCGCCATTGACCGCATAGCTGGCGGCATTGCGGAACATATACTGAGGCTCGCCGACCTGGTTGAGTACGGCCTCGGCATTGAAGCCCAGCTGCTTGATGACATTGCGCTGCACCTCAATGATGCGCACCTTGAGCATCACCTGGTCCTTGCCGGCGATGGACAACATGTTGAGCACCTGATCGGGCTCGGCCACCGCCGCCCGGGCGATCTGCACGGCCTTGTCGGCGTCCGACAGGCTCATGACCTCGCCGGAGAGGATCAGGCTGTTATTCATGGCGTCCACCCGGACCCGGGCACCTGGCAGCAGGCGGTTGATGGTCTGGGCCACCGCACCGGTATCCTGGTCGACTCGGATGTCCAGGGACAGAATCCGTCGACCGGCACCGTCGAAGAAGACCGCATCGGTCTGGCCGGCCGCCATCCCGAGCACATAGATCCGCCGGGGGGACCGCAGCACAGCGTCGGCGACTTCGGGATTGGTGACCAGGACGTCGCGGGCGTCCACCGGCAGTTCGATGATCGCCGACTTGCCCCGCGGCAGGGTCAGGGCCTGAGTGGCGCCGCCCCCCGACAGGTCAACCCGGATGGTTGACCCTGGCCGGGCCTCGGACGGGCCCCCCGCCAGGTTCTGCGCCTGGGCGGCGGTTGTCAGCAGACTCGCCACGGCGAGGATGATCAGGCCGGCGATCCTCATTGGACGGACACCTCGGCCACTTGGCCATCGCGGAAGATTCGGACCGTCTGAGGTTCGGCTGTGACACCGCGGCCCACAGGCCCCCCGAGGTCGGTATAGGGTCTCAAAACCAGGATGATCTCACCCTCGGCCTTGGCGCGAACCAGGACATCCACATCGGCGGCCGGAGCTTCCAGGGTGATGACCGCCCCGAGCAGGGTGTTGGTGCGGCGGGCCGGTTCTGTGTTCTGATCGACGGCCAGGACCCGCAGATTGCGCATCAAGGTCTCAGTGGTTCGACCGCCGGTCCCACTTTCCGACTCACGGCTTTGCAGGGCATCAACCCGGTCCCCGGGCAGGATAAAGCCGCCAGCAGCGGTTTCTGCCGCCACAGGTACGGCGATGGCGCGCATGCCGGGCGCCAGGACGACCGACATGTAGCCGCCTTCACCGCCGCGGATCACCTTCCGCGCCAGAACCGGCTCACCAGCCAGCATCGCCTCACGGACGATGGCCCCGTCGAGGGCCTGAATAGGGTTGGAGCCCAGATTGGGGGCATCATCGGTTTGTTCAGGGTCAGACGTCGCTGCTTCGTCCGGCTCGCCCTCTGCGCTGGCCGGGGCTGAGGGACGGGCAACAGCTCCATCGGTGATGAAGGATGGACTCAGGGCTTCAACGGGCCAGGCCTGCCAGCCGATCATCGTGGACTTTATGCGGGTGCCGACAGGCAGATCCTCCTTGGCCACCAGCACCTGAGCCATGGGCTTGGCCTCAGGGGCTGCGGCTTGGATCGGCGCGTCGCCTCCGGTCATCATCCCGCGCACAATGAAGGCCAGCAGGATGGCGGCGACGGCAGCGGCAGCCAAGATAGCGATGCGGACGGCGCCCATGAAGTTTCCGATACGCTCCCACTTGGGGAAAGGGCGGGGCGCCACTTCAGGCGAACTGCCGCGACTCAATTTCTGCTGACGCCTTCTGGCGATCAGCCGGTTTTGCCGCGCCCATGGTTAACAGCCGCTAAAGGGGCGGCGCGGCAGCCATGGCGCGGACCAGGGTACTGGCGGGAAAGGCGGCGAGGCCGCCGATACAGATGGCCAGGCCGTAGGGGACATTTTCGCCCGGTTCGGCCAGACGGCTGAGCCAGCTGGGTCCGGCCGATACGTAGCGGCGCAACAACATTGACCGCATGGCCAGGAGCGTCATGGCCAGCACGCCCCCCGCCAGGGCTGTCACCAGGAGGAAGGTGGCGCTGGCCGGCCAGCCGAGCCAGAGGGCTGTCGCGGCAAATACCTTGGCGTCCCCGCCGCCGATCCAGCCCAGGGCGAACATCACCATGCCCGCCACCAGGGCCGCCACACCGATACCCAGGTGCAGGCCAATCCCCTCAAAGGGCAGTCCCAGCAACAGGGCCGCCGGGAAGAAGGCCACGATCAGGGCCAGGGAGATCCAGTTCGGAATGGTGTAGGTGGTCACGTCTTTCAGGGCCGCCACGATCAGCAGGGCCGGACAGATGACGAGCAGGACAGTCTGGACTTGAGTGATCACGGGCGAGCTCTCGGGTGGTTGGCGGCCTGCGCCGCCGTCGAGCCAATCTGCCCAAAGGGAATGAACGCTTGGTTTCCCGCAGGTGAAGAACCGCGCCGGAGGTCATCGCCCAGGCTTATGAAGAAGGGGCCGCAGCGTTTCCACTGCGGCCCCTGGAGGTCTGGTCTTTGTCTTCGCCGCTTGAGTGCGGCGAATGACTTATTGCGGCATTGCGGTGCCGATCTTGGTGAAGGTGCCGGCGATCTTGCCCGACAGGGTGTTCAGGGCGGTGATCAGCACGACGGCGATCAGGGCAGCGATCAGGCCATACTCGATGGCGGTGGCGCCGGACTCATCCTTCAGGAAGCGCGTGACGAACTTAGACATTGCTCGATCTCCTATGTTGGCGAGCAGATTGATCGGGGATCAGGCCTGGCTGGTCTGCTCGCCCCGAATTACAGGGGCAGAATGTCGCAGGTCACTTAACTTACAGTAAATATCGCAGTTATTGCCGCATTTTCTGTATTGTTTTATTTTTATTTACTATGAATGGTGCGTTTATATTTGGCGGTCGGGAACGAAGAAGGGGCTGTCGCGTCCCCGCGACAGCCCCTTCCCCGGTCTCGATCCTCGCCGCGTCACTGCGGCGCGTGACCTATTGCGGCATCGCGTTGCCGATCTTGGTGAAGGTGCCGGCGACCTTGCCCGACAGGGTGTTCAGGGCGGTGATCAGCACGACGGCGATCAGGGCAGCGATCAGGCCATACTCGATGGCGGTGGCGCCGGACTCATCCTTCAGGAAGCGCGTGACGAACTTAGACATTGCTCGATCTCCTATGCTGGCGAGCAGTTGTGTCGAGGATCAGGCCCGTCAGGTCTGCTCGCCCCGAATTGAGTGGTCATTTTGTTGCACCCTGCTTAATCACTGATGAAGCGTCGCTCTGATTTGCCGTTTTATTTTATCAGACCATTTTCGTTTCTCATTACTTCTAGCCGTTTGCCAAAATTGAAGAAAATAGAAAGGGGCCGCAGCGTTTCCACTGCGGCCCCTGGAAGTCTGGTCTTTGTCTTCGCCGCTTGAGTGCGGCGAATGACTTATTGCGGCATTGCGGTGCCGATCTTGGTGAAGGTGCCGGCGATCTTGCCCGACAGGGTGTTCAGGGCGGTGATCAGCACGACGGCGATCAGGGCAGCGATCAGGCCATACTCGATGGCGGTGGCGCCGGACTCATCCTTCAGGAAGCGCGTGACGAACTTAGACATTGCTCGATCTCCTATGTTGGCGAGCAGATTGATCGGGGATCAGGCCTGGCTGGTCTGCTCGCCCCGAATTACAGCCTCACAATGCACCCGCTCGCTTAATGGCGAGTAAACTGAAGAGTATTCGATTCAAAATTGTTTTGGTTTACTTGTGTTTACTATTAGCTTTCATTAACCACGCCGTCGATTCAGGCGGAAAACAGCCAATCCTGCTTTATGATTCACGTGCGCGCGCGAGTCGGTCGGATTCAGGGTTTCTTGACCATTCCCGCCGACCCTGGGGCTCGGGTCACCGTTCCCCAAAGTTTCCGGACACCGCCATGCGCCGTCTCGCCGCCAGCGCCATCATCGCCCTGCTGATCGCCTCACCGGCATCGGCATCGTCCCTGTCGGTCCACCTGGATCAGGCCGCCAAGGTCCGGCTGGCTGGGACAGCCCGCAATGTGGTGGTGGCCAATCCCAGGATCGCAGATGTGAACCTCGTGGGGCCGCACGACCTGGTGGTCATCGGCAAGGGATTTGGGGTCACCAACGTCGTGGTGACGGACGCTGCCGGCCGGACACTGTTCGACCGCGACATCGTGGTCAGCACGCCAGACTATGGTCAGATGTCCTATATCCGCGGCGGCGAAGCCCGGACCTTTGCCTGCGCGCCGCGCTGTGAGCGCATCGACGAAGATGGTCGGATCCCAACCCCATAGGGCCTTGGGCTAATCCTTCTGCGCTTAAACAAGACTTAGGCACGTGGCGCTAGGGTCTGGGGAAACTCGGATGAACCCGCAGAATGTCGCGCGCCACCAGAAATCTGATCCAAGTCCTGCGCAACTTCGCGCACGCCCGCAAGGGGGCGACGGCGGTGGAGTTTGCCTTCATCGCCGGCCCTCTCCTGATGCTGATCTTCGGTGTCCTGGAACTGGCCCTGGTGTTCATGGTGTCGGCCACGCTTGAGGGCGCTACCGCCTCAGCGTCACGGCCCATGCGCACCGGCCAGATGCAGACCGGTGGCGGGGACAAAGCAGCCTTTGGAAAGGCGGTCTGTGATCGCATGAGCTGGCTGGGGTCTGGCTGCACCTCAAACCTGAACGTGGATGTACGTACCTATTCGGACTTCACCAGTCTGCGGGACGATCCTTCGATGAATGGGGGGAACTTCGACCCGGCCAAGACCTGTTGGTCCCCCGGCGGCCCCACCGACATCGTCCTGGTCCGCACCTACTATACCTGGACCGTGTTCACGCCGTTGCTCTCCAGCGCCCTGGTCAATGCGCCCGGCAATAAGCGCATGATTTCGTCTGTGGCGGCGTTCCGCAACGAGCCCTACAGCGACAGCCCGCCCACGGGAGCCAAGTGCTGATGACCGTCTGGCGCTTTATCCGGGATCGCCGAGGAGTCGCAGCGGTCGAGTTCGCCCTGATCGCTCCAGTGCTGATCCTGCTCTATATGGGCCTGGCGGAAGTCACCATGGCCCTGATGGCCGAGCGCCGGTCCAGCCACGCCACTGCCGTTGTGGCCGATCTGGTGTCACAGGACACCCTGACGAGCCGGTCTGAGCTCACCGACACCTTCTCCGTCGCCGAGGAAATCCTGTCGCCGTTTAACGCCGCAGGGATGAGCATCCGGATTACCGCGATCCGCGCCGATGCCAGCGGCTCACCCAAGGTGGTCTGGAGCCATGGCAAGGGCCTCTCAGCCCTGGGCAAAGGGTCCACGGTCAGCGGCTTGCCGGCCAATCTGATGGCACCCTTCGATAATCTGATCATGAGCGAGATGAACTATAGCTTCAACTCGACTCTGAATTACGCCCTGCCAAATACCATGGTGTTCAAACAGAAATACTATCTTAGGCCGCGTAAGATCGACATGGTCAACTGCACAGACTGTTGAGTCCGGAATCTGGATCAGGCCCTCGGCGGAGCCAACCACGTGGGCACAGCCGCTGGATCGAGCCGGCGGCCATCCAGGGACCAAACGGGCCTCACGCCCATAAGGCTATTGGTGAGGAAAATGGCCTCAGCGCCGGCAAGGGCGTCAGGCCCCAGCTTGACCTCAGCGGTCTCCAGACCGCCCTCCAAGGCCCGCTGCAGGACCTGCGCCCGCGTCACACCGGCCAGAACGCCGCAGTCCAGGGCCGGTGTCAGCAGTCGCCCTTGTGAGAGCCAGAAGAGATTGGCCGCCGATGCGCAGGCCACATGGCCGTCGGTATTGAGGATCAAGGCCTCGTCGGCACCGGCCAACCGCGCCTCTCGCCGGGCCAGGACATTATCCAGATAGGACAGAGTCTTATGCCGGGAGGTCAGGGAGCTGGCGTTGCGCCGGACACGGGCTGTGATCACATGGAGGGGACCCAGAGACGGGGTCATTGGGGCTGCGGTGGCAAACAGGCGCGGGATGGCCTCGGCCGGTCGATCAAGGCCTCGCCCCCCCGAACCCGCAGTCCAGGTCATCCGCAGGGCTGCTGAACCCGACAATAGCCCCGCCTGACGGAGAGCGTCCTGCGCCGAGGTCCAGGCCGTGTCCGGGTCGGGGGCGGGTAAGCCCAGGGCTGTGCACCCCAGGGCCATACGGTCCATGTGCTCTGCCCAGTCGGCTGGAACCCCGTCGCGGACCCAAAGGGTCTCGAACAGCCCGTCCCCCAGCAGGAGGCCGCGATCGTCCAGGGGAATGCTCATGAGGCGTCCTGAGGGTCTGCGCCCAAAGCCTTGAGCAAGGCGGAGATCTTGGCCTCAGTCTCCTGGCGTTCGGCGACGGGCTCACTGTCAGCCACCAGCCCTGCGCCGGCGCGGGCCTCCACCCGCCAGCGCTGCGCGCCATCCCCGGACGCTTCCAGAACACAGGCCGCCGTCCGGATCAGCACGCTGGAATCAAAGCCGCCGTCCACGCCGGCCCAGAAAATCGAGCCGCAATAGGGGCCGCGCGGCGGCTCCAGGCTGGCGATGACCTTCATGGCCTGGATCTTTGGGGCGCCGGTGATGGAGCCCGGCGGGAAGGTGGCGCGCAGGAGGTCCGCCGCCCCCTCCCCGGGCCTTAGGACGCCGGTCACGGTCGACACCAGATGGTGGACGTTGGTGAAGCTCTCGATCGCAAACAGCTCAGGCGCCTTCACGGTCCCCGGCTGACAGACCCGAGCCAGGTCGTTACGCATCAAGTCAACGATCATCAGGTTCTCCGCCCGGTCCTTGGGACTGGCCAGGAGTTCGGCGGCCAGGGCTTGGTCCTGCGCGCTGTCACACCCTCTTCGCCGGGTGCCTTTGATGGGGCGGGTCTCGGCCATCAGCCCACTGGGCCCCTGGCGCAGAGACACGAAACGCTCCGGAGAGTTGGACACCACCGCCCGGTCGGGCAGCCGCAGATAGGCGGCGAAGGGGGCTACGGAATCCTGCGCGAGTCGGGCGAACAGATCATAGGGCCTGATCCCCTGCGCCAGCTGGCCCGACCAACTCCGGGCGACATTGGCCTGGAAGATCTCACCCGCCGCGATCCGGCTCACCACCTCGGCCACCGCCGCCTCATAGGCCTCGGCCGGGGACGCGCACATGGGCCCGGCCAAGCCTTGTGGCGGGACAACGCCGGCACTCTCTCCTTCGACCTCGATGGCGGCAAGCAGCGCAGCGGCGCGGGCGCGGGCATGGGACGTGGTGTCACCCCTGCCGATGGCCAGCAGACGGCGCTGCTCATGGTCAAAGGCCAGCAGGGCGGGATAAAGACCCGCCGCCAAGTGCGGCCAATCGGGGTGGGGCAACAGGGCCAGACCTTGCGCCCGCCCGCCCAATTCATAGGTGGCCAGCCCCGCCAGCCCCCCCTGGAACGGTGGGCCATCGGCCAGGATGTCGCCCTGCGGGATCAGAACTGCCAGGGCGGCAAAGGGATCGGCTGGTGCCCCAGCCTCAAGCCACAGGACCTCCAGGGGGCGAGCTGCCAGATAGGACCAGCGCCCCCGAGCCCCGCCGCCCCCCGACAGCAGGCAAAGGCTCCAGGCCTCATCGGCCAAGGCCGCCAGGGCCAGGGCCGGATCCCGCCAGGGAGCTTCGATCTGGACGACACGACGCATCCCCGCGCCATAGCCCTCAAAGGGCTGGCTGGAAAGCCGTCAGGCAACCAGCTGGGCGTCGGCGGCCGCAAGCGCTGCTGCCCGATCCCCTGCAAAGCCCTGAGCCGCCAGGGCTTCGCCCAAGGCCGTCAGACACAGCCGCACATGCCAAGGCGTCGCCGAGGCGCCCATCAGACCGATCCGCCAGACCTTGCCCTTCAGCGGGCCAAGGCCTGCGCCGAGCTCCAGATTCCAGTGGGTCAGGACGTGGTCGCGCACGGCGGCCTCATCAATGCCCTCGGGGACCCTGACGGTGTTCAACTGCGGCAGGCGGTGATCTGGCGCCACCAGCATGGTCAGGCCCAGCGCCTCGAGACCGGCCACCAGGGCCTCATGCATCCGGGCATGGCGGACAAAGGCGGCCTGCTGGCCTTCCTCAAACAGCACCACCAGGGACTCGTGCAGGCCGTAGAGGGCATTGATCGGGGCGGTGTGATGGTAGGTGCGACCGCCTTCGCCCCCCCAGTAGCTCATCAGCAGACCGATATCGAACAGCCAGTTGCGGGGCTTTTCCTGGCGCGCGGCGATGGCCGCCACGGCGCGCTTGGAAAAGGCCACTGGCGACAGGCCCGGGGGGGCAGACAGGCACTTCTGCGTGCCCGAATAAAGCACGTCGGCGTCCCAGGCCGCGGCGTCCACCGCGATGCCGCCCAAGGAGGTCACGCAGTCGACGATGGAGAGGGCCCCATACTTGCGGGCCAGGGCGCTGAGGGTGGCGGCGTCACTGCGCACGCCGGTGGAGGTTTCCGCATGAACAAAGGCCAGCACCTTGGCCTTGCGCCCAGCCAACGCCGCCTCGACCTTGGCGGGGTCCACCGGCGTCCCCCAGGCGTCCTCCACCGTGACCACCTCGGCACCGGCCCGGCCGGCCATGTCGACCATGCGGGTGCCGAACACGCCATTGACGCAGATCACCGCCAGGTCGCCAGGCTCCAGCAGGTTCATCAGGGCCGCTTCCATCCCCGCCGTGCCCGGCGCCGACAGGGGCACGCAGATGTGATCTGGGGCGTTGAACAGCCGCGAGAGCGCGGCCTTGATCTCCTCCATCAGACCCTGAAAGGCCGGATCCAGATGGCCGATGGTCGGCCGCGACAGGGCCGCCAGCACCCGGGGGCTGACATCGGAAGGGCCAGGCCCCATCAGGACCCGACGGGGAGGTTGAAAGCTCTGCATGGCGGCCTCGCGCTGATGGCCCCTGGTCCGGGCCTGATTTCACGGGGAGGTGATTAGGCCGAGACGGCCCGGAAGCGCAATTCTTGTCGCTGAACCTTGTCGGAGGTTCAGTCCCGATAAGGCGTCCGGCGCAGACGTGGAGGTCATCGCCGGGCGCCGGTTCGCAGGTCGCTGGCGGATCTAGGCCAGGATGCGGCCTTGGATCGCCGCCCGCATGGCCTTGTCGACCCCCAGGGCCTGCTCCAGATAGCCATCCAGCGATCCACACTGCTCGCGCATGACGCTGAAGGCCGCTTCAAGATACTCTGAATGGACGCTGAGCGCGGTGCGCACCGCCGCCTCCGTCGGGGCCCGTCCCGCATGTTCGGCGATGAAATCCATCATGAACGGAATACGCCGCGCGATACGGGTCTCGTCATTGGTCAAGAGGTAGTCAGAGATCAGGTCGTCGTCATGGACCCCGGCCATGTGGTGGGTGAGCGCACACAGCATGCCGGTGCGATCCTTGCCCGCCACGCAGTGCACCAGAATGGCCCCTTCTGAGGCCGAAAGGGCGCGGAAATAGCGCGAAAACAGGTCCAAATGACGGGCTTCAAATGGGGCTTCCCGATAGAACCTGACCCCGTCGGCCCGGAAGAAGTCGGCGCTGATGTCAGAGTCCTTCAGGGCCGCCAGCCACGGGTCGCCGGCCTCGCCCAGATCGTTCTCGATCACATGGGCCATGAACCCCTCAGGCCGTGGGGACGGCTCCCTGGCCCGTTCGGCCGGACGCCGGAGGTCGACCACCACCGCCAGGCCCAGCGCCCGCAGGCGGGCCAGATCGGCCGGGGTTGCGCGTCCATGATTGGCGGAGCGAAAGAGAACGCCAGAGCGCACACCGCGCCCACAGGCGGTGTCGTAACCTCCGAAGTCTCGGAAGTTCTCGATGCCTTCGAAGTCCATATGTCGATCCATGGCCAGCCTCTAGACCCGCTAGCCCATGAAATCCAGGGCCTGGACGCCGGGCCGGCGGCGCCACAGGCTGGTGGTCATGACAGAGCCCCAGACCACCCGATTCCAGAGCTTTGACGGCGTCGAGATCGCCATTCACAGCGCAGGCCAAGGCCGCCCGATCATCCTGCTGCATGGCTTCTTTTCCAGCGGCCAGCAGAACTGGTTCCTGCCCGGGCACGCCGACCGGCTGATCGCCGCGGGCTTTCAGGTGTTCGCCCCAGACCTGCGCGGGCATGGTCAGTCGGGTGCCCCAGTCGAGGCTGACGCCTGGCCCCAGGATGTTCTGGCCAAGGACCAGGCTGCCCTGATCGGCCATCTGGGCCTCAAGGACTTTGACCTGGTGGGCTATTCTCTCGGCGCACGGACCTCTGTGCGCGCGGTGATCGGCGGGCTTCGCCCCAGCAAGATGGCCCTGGGTGGCATGGGTGCCTCCGGGGTCATGGCGGCTGGGGCTCGGGCGGCGATGTTTGAAGATTCCATCCGCAACGGGGCGAACGCCCGCGACCCCAGGGCCGGCAAGTTCATCCAGGCCCTGATGGCCGAGATGGGCCTTAACCCCCAGGCCATGCTGGGCGTCCTGGCCGCGTTTCAGGAGACGACGGCGGCCGAAATCCAGGCCATCCGGACACCCACCCTGGTGGTCTGCGGCGAAACCGACCGGGACAACGGCTCGCCCCACGAGCTGGTCGAGCTGCTGCCCCAGGGGGAACTGGTCATCGTACCCGGCGACCATCGGGCCGCCGCCAGCACGCCGGAGCTGGGCGAGGCGATCGTCCAGTTCATGGCCCGCTAGGCTCAGCGGAACGGCGGCTCATCAAAGCTGCGCAGCTTGCGCGAATGCAGGCGGGGGCCTTCTTCGCGCAGCAGGTCCAGGGTGGCCAGACCAATCTGCAGGTGCTGGCCGATGGCCCGCTCATAGAAGGCATTGGCCTGGCCGGGCAGCTTGATCTCCCCGTGCAGGGGCTTGTCCGACACACACAGCAGCGTGCCATAGGGCACCCGGAACCTGTAGCCCTGGGCGGCGATGGTGGCGCTTTCCATATCGATGGCCACGGCCCGTGACTGGTTGAACCGAAGGGCCGAGAGCGAATAGCGCAGCTCCCAGTTCCGGTCATCTGTGGTCACCACCGTGCCGGTGCGCAGGCGGCGCTTAAGCAGGTCTCCAGCCTCGCCGGTGACCCGCTCGGCGGCCTGGTTCAGGGCCACCTGGACCTCGGCGATGGGCGGAATGGGAATCTCCGGGGGCAGCACGTCATCCAGCACATGGTCGTCGCGCAGATAGGCGTGGGCCAGGACATAGTCGCCGATGGTCTGGCTGCCCCTCAGGCCCCCACAATGGCCGATCATAAGCCAGGCCTGGGGGCGCAGGACCGCCAGGTGGTCGGTAATCGTCTTGGCATTGGACGGACCGACGCCGATGTTAATCAGGGTGACCCCACGGCCGTCCTTGGCCATCAGGTGATAGGCCGGCATCTGATGACGCCGCCAGGCGGCCTCGGCCACCACAAGTTCCGGATTTTCGGTCTCAGCGGTGACGACCACACGGCCCGCCGCCGACAGGGCGGTATAGGGCCCACCCGCCTTCAACTGGGTGCAGGCCCAGGCGACGAATTCGTCCACATAGCGGTGGTAGTTGGTGAACAGGATGTAGGGCTGGACATGCTCGGCTGGAGCGCCGGTGTAGTGGGCCAGGCGGGCGAGGGAGAAGTCGGTGCGCAGGCCATCGAAAAGGGCGAGCGGGCGGGCTTCTTCCAGGGCTGGAGTCCAGAAGCCGTCGGCAATCTCGTCACCGATATGGGCCAGGTCTGTGGTCGGGAAATGCCGGGCGATTTCGGCGGCACCAACATCAGCCTTGGCGAGGTCCACGGTGCCGTCCAGCACGTAGGGGAAGGGGATTTCCTGGGCTGAGCGCCCCACCTCGATGGTGAGATTGAAGTCGGCCATGAGCAGGGTCAGCTGCTCCACCAGATAATCGGCAAAGAGGTCGGGCCGCGTCACCGTGACCGCATAGTCGCCTGGCGCCGAGAGCCGGGCATAGGCCCTGGCCAGCCGCGGATAGGCCTCCCCCCGGGGCCAGCTCAGACGCAGTTCGGGATAGGTGAAGGCACCACTGGCCCGCAGGGCCGGATCTGGAACCTCGCCAACCTCCAGAAAGCGCTGCAGGGCACCCCGAAGGGCCTTTACCGAGGCGAGGTATTCCTCGCTAAGCCGCGCAACGATGGCGGCGGGATCGTTCTTCATTGTCATGGTCGATCATAGCGCCCCACGGCGAAGGTTTCGAGATGTCAGATCACCAGGCCATCTTGCTAAAACCTGGCCTGACTCCCCATATCTGGGCGTCAGATCAATCGTCGAATGCAAGATGCACAATCACCTGAGAACCTTCACGCTTCTGGCCGCCCTGACCGCCCTGTTCATGGGGATCGGCTTCATGATCGGCGGCGCCAGCGGCATGCTCATCGCCCTCGTCTTGGCTGGCGGCATGAACCTGTTCAGCTACTGGAACTCCGACAAGATCGTGCTGAAGATGCACGGGGCGCAGTTGGTAGATGATGCCCACCCTGAGGCGCTGATCCGCAACTATGTGCGCGATGTGTATGACATGGCCGACGGGGCCGGCATGCCCCGGCCGAAGGTCTATGTGATGTCCACAGACCAGCCCAATGCCTTCGCCACCGGCCGTAATCCGGAGAATGCGGCGGTGGCGGCCACCGCTGGCCTGCTGCGGATGCTCGATCGCCGGGAAGTGCGCGGGGTCATGGCCCATGAGCTGGCCCATGTGAAGAACCGCGACACCCTGACCATGACCGTGACGGCCACGGTGGCCGGCGCGATTTCGGCCCTGGCCAACTTCGCTCTGTTTTTCGGCGGAAGCGACAAGGAGCGGCCCGGCGGCATGATCGGGACCATCGCCCTGATGATCTTGGCCCCCATGGCTGCCGGCCTCGTCCAGATGGCCATCAGCCGGGCGCGAGAATACGAAGCTGATCGGGGCGGAGCGGAAATCTGCGGTGATCCTGAGGCTCTGGCCGACGCGCTCCAGAAGATCGAGCACTATGCCCGAGGCACGGTGAACCTGCCGGCCGAGCGCAATCCGGCCACGGGGCAGATGTTCATCATCAATCCGCTGTCAGGCCGTGGCGCGGACAACC
This sequence comes from Phenylobacterium sp., assembly GCF_022402485.1. Classification (GTDB taxonomy): domain Bacteria; phylum Pseudomonadota; class Alphaproteobacteria; order Caulobacterales; family Caulobacteraceae; genus Phenylobacterium. The sequence continues at coordinate 122,590 of NZ_JAKRSA010000023.1, forward strand.
TGTTCTCCACCCATCCGGCCACCCAGAACCGGGTTAAGGCACTGATGGACATGGCCGGTAAGGTCGCGGCGCCGGTCCAGCGGGCGGCTCGGGCGGTGGGTACCGCTGTGCCGATCACCCGCCGGCCCAAGGACGGCCCCTGGGGGTAAGGCCCCGACGCAGGGCGCTCCCTTCAGGCCTAAGAGGAAAGCGGGGCGGCTTCGCCCCTACTCCGCCGGCAGGACGTTTTCGGTGCGCTTGATCAGCAGACGATCAAACTCCGACCAGACGCCGGCGTCCCCGTGCCATTGGCCCTTGGTGGCGGCCTTGGAATATTCCGTGGAGCGGGCTTCGAAGAAGTTGGCGTGCTCCACCCCCGACAGCATCGACTGCAGCCACGGCAGGGGGTTTTCCTTCACCCCATAGACCTCAGGCAGATGCAGCTGGCGCAGACGCCAGTCGGCGATGAAGCGGATATAGGCCTTGATGTCGGCGGGCGTCATGCCCTGGACCTCACCGGCCTCGAAGGCCAGGTCGATGAACTTGTCCTCCAGCCCCACCACAGTCTTGCAGCAGTCGATGATGTCGTCGGCCACAGACTTGGTGACCACCTTGGTTTCGGCGTTGAAGGCGTGGAACAGCTGGATGATGCCTTCGCAGTGGAGGCTCTCGTCGCGCACTGACCAGGAGACGATCTGGCCCATCCCCTTCATCTTGTTGTGCCGGGGGAAGTTCATCAGCATCGCGAAGCTGGCGAACAGCTGCAGGCCTTCCGTGAAGCCGCCAAACATGGCCAGCGTCCGGGCGATGTCGGCGTTCGAATCGACGCCGAATTTCTGCATGTAGTCGTGCTTATCCCGCATCTCCTGGTAGTCGAGGAAAGCGGTGAACTCAGAGTCGGGCATGCCAATGGTTTCGAGCAGCAGGGCATAGGCAGCGATGTGGATCGTCTCCATGTTGGAGAACGAGGCCAGCATCATCTTCACCTCGGTCGGTTTGAACACCCGCCCGTAGCGCTCCATGTAGTTGTCGTTCACCTCGACGTCCGACTGCGTGAAGAAGCGGAAGATCTGCGTCAGCAGGGCCCGCTCCTTGTCATTCAGCTTGGCAGCCCAATCCTTGACGTCCTCACCCAGGGGCACCTCTTCGGGCATCCAGTGGACCTGCTGCTGCTTCTTCCAATAGTCGTAGGCCCAGGGATAGCGGAAGGGCTTGTACGCATAGGACGGCGTCAGGAGGCCTGGCAGGGAGCTGTGGGGGGCGTCGGTCACGGCGGAATTTCCCTGGATCTGGGTGAAGCGGTGTCGGTCCAGACCATACCAGTGAACCGCCGGAGCGCCAGGGGGGAAACGGACCCTCAGACCCAAGATGTTGTTAGACGTTGAAGAGTGGCCACAAGATGCAGCGTCTGCGAGACTGCAGGGGACAAGCTCTACCCTAGTCCTGGGGCTTGATGGCAAACGAAAGGGCGACCACCTGGTCGTCTCGGGTTTCCTGGCCCCAGATCATGTGCTGCCCCTTCACCTCGCGGTGCACATAGCCCACCGAGGCCTGCACGGGCCCCTTGCGCCAGCCAACCCCCACATGGGCGTCGCCGATCAGGGCACTGGATTGGTCGGTGGACCAGCCGGCCTGGTCCCAGCCCCCCTGGTCGCGGAGCATATTGAGGCCAACCGCGCGGCCGCTGGCGGCGGCGAAGAGGTACCATCGCCCGGCCTGTCCAAAGGCCTCTCCGTCTTGGACCCCCATGGCGTTCAGTCGGTCCTCGACCTCGCTATCGCGGCTTTGTCCCAGGCGAAGTTCGGCCCCGGCCTCGGCCTGCCCGCCCCCCGCACCAAAACCAAGCCCCGCGTGGGGCGTGACATCCAGGTCATAGGCCCCGGCGGCAAAGTGGACGGCCCGGGGCCAGTTGCGGACCATGGTGACCTGATAGGCCTGTGGGTCGAATTCGGCTCGGTCGGGGTTGAGCGGCAGACCACCTGGACCCCGCATGGGGCCACCGACGCTGACCCTCAGGCTGTCGATGACGGCGCCGCTGGGCGACACGGCGACCGCTTGGCTGGTACGCCACCGCACGGGGCCCTGCCCCGCAGCATAGGCTTCCTGGTCGATGAGGGTCTGGATCGGGTCGGGGTCTATGGTCAGGGGTTGGGGCGCAAAGGCCGCATCCATGAGCGCATAGGCCGAATGGGTGAACTCGGCATCAGATCTCAGCCGGGTCTCGGCGACCGCGCCAGTTGCGGCGGCCCCCATACCCACAGCCAATATGATTCCAGCCGAACGCCTCATCGTTCCCTCTCGAGCCCCGCATTGCCGCAGGGTCACATGACACCATTCCATGAAGACTGAATGTCGTGAAGATACTGAGAGTTCCTCGCGGCAACTTATTGCCACGAATTGGGCCGAAAAGACAAGAAACCGGACGCCCCCGTGAAGGCACGCCCGGCTCTTCAGTCGTGTGGCCTTCGGCCTACTGGCAGGCTAGGCATTCCTCGTAGTCCGTCTTCTCGTGAGCGGCGAGCGCCATGGCGGGATGCAGGCTGGGGTCAACCACAGCCGCGCCGGCATGGGCGGCCCGCTGAACCGACTTTGAGCGCAGGTAATAGAGCGACTTGCACCCTCGCTCCCAGGCCATCCAGTGCAGCATGTGCAGATCCCATTTGTCCACGTCGCCCGGCAGGAACAGGTTCACAGACTGGGACTGGCAGATGTCGGGGGTGCGGTCAGCGGCCAACTCAACCACCCAGCGCTGATCGATTTCAAAGGCGGTCTTGAAGACATCCTTCTCGTCGGCGCTCAGACCATCAAGGTGCTGCACCGAGCCCTCGTTCTCCAGGATCGTGTCCCATACGGCTGGGGTGTTGAGGCCCTTTTCCTCGAGCAGGCGCTCCAGATAGGGGTTCCGAACCGCGAAGGTGCCCGACAGGGTTTTGTGCGAATAGATATTGGCCGGGATCGGCTCGATGCCGGCGCTGGTGCCGCCGCAGATGATCGAGATCGAGGCGGTCGGCGCGATGGCCAGCTTGTGGGAGAACCGCTCCATGACGCCGCGCTCGGCGGCGTCCGGACAGGGGCCGCGCTCCTCGGCCAGCTTGCGGCTGGCGGCGTCGCAATGGCGGCGCAGGTGCTTGAACAGGCGCATGTTCCACGACTTGGCCAGCGCGCTCTCGAACGGCACGTTCTGGGCCTGCAGGAAGGTGTGGAAACCCATGAGACCCAGGCCCACAGAGCGCTCGCGGATGGCGGCGTAGACCGCGTTGTCCATCTCGCCCGGCGCGCGGCTGATGAAGTCCTGCAGCACATTGTCGAGGAAGCGCATCACGTCCTCGATGAAGGTCGGATGATCGCGCCATTCCAGGAACTTCTCGGCGTTCACCGAGGACAGGCAGCAGACCGCAGTACGGTCCTTGCCCAGGTGGTCCACCCCGGTGTGCAGCATGATTTCTGAGCACAGGTTTGACTGGCGCACCTGCAGCCCGAGATCGCGCTGATGCTGCGGCATGGCCCGGTTCACGGTGTCGGAGAAGATCAGATAGGGCTCGCCGGTCTGAAGTCGGATCTCCAGGATCTTCTGCCAGAGCGAGCGGGCGTCGACCTCGCGGATCACCTCATTGGTCTTCGGCGAGCGTAGGCCGAACTGTTCGCCGGCCCGGACAGCCTCCATGAACTCGTCGGTGATGTTGATGCCGTGATGCAGGTTAAGGGACTTGCGGTTGAAATCCCCCGACGGCTTGCGGATTTCGAGGAACTCTTCGATCTCGGGATGATGGACATCCAGATAGACCGCCGCCGAGCCCCGGCGCAGAGAGCCCTGGCTGATGGCCAGGGTCAGGGAGTCCATCACCCGGATGAAGGGAATGATGCCGCTGGTCTGGCCCGCACCCTTGACCTTCTCGCCGATGGAGCGGACCCCGCCCCAATAGGTGCCGATGCCGCCGCCGTTGGAGGCCAGCGCCACATTCTCGTTCCAGACACCCTGGATGCCGTCGAGGCTATCACGGACGGCGTTGAGGAAGCAGGAAATCGGCAGACCCCGGTCAGCACCGCCATTCGACAGCACCGGCGTCGAGGGCATGAACCAGAGGTTGGAGATGTAGTCGTAGATGCGCTGGGCGTGGTCGGCGTCATCGGCGAAGGCCGTGGCCACCCGGGCGAACATGTCCTGGTAGGACTCGCCGGCCAGCAGATAGCGGTCTTCCAGGGTGGTCTTGCCAAAATCCGTAAGCAGGGCGTCGCGGCTGCGATCAACCTCCACCTTCCGGATCAGCTGAAGCTGGGGCCGCTCAGGGCGGTTTTGAGCCGCCGAAGCCGCCTCTGAAACCTTCAACATCGCCGCTTCACTGCCGCTCATGGCCAAAACCCATTACTTTCAGGGGCTTCGAGCCCGTGCTCGAAATTCCCCCCACCCGCTACATATAGTAGCTGCCCCACCCCGGGACACCACAATATGGGGCCACAGTGCCTAATGACTCGTCAACGGCTTGAGGCGGTTCGCCCCCAGAGATTTTCGTTAACGAGGTCTTAACAGCAAGAGGCCGGACGCTGATCCTGCTGGGGTTTCCGCGACGGGACCCCCAACCGCTCACGAGACTGTGACAATTGGTCAGCCCTCCCCCTCAGTTCAGCTGGTTTTCCTGAGGCCATACCTTGCCTTCGCCAGGGGTATCGCTAAACAGCAAACTGTCATTGGGGAGTAGCCGCCCGTATCTCCAGCGGGGAGCGCGTCAACACACTTATCTCGGGTTCCTGACCCCGGATATGGCGCGTTCGGTCCATCGGACTTGGCAAGACCTTTGGCGTTCGCGCGTCGGCCATGCGGGGTCGGGGGCGTCGATCGCCATTGGTTGCCGTCCGACCCCGCCGGGACACCACCTTGGAAGCCTTCTTCATCTCCACCGGCCTCGTGGCCATCGCCGAGATCGGCGACAAGACCCAGTTGCTGGCGTTACTCCTGGCCGCGCGGTTTCAACGTCCCTGGCCGATCATCGCTGGAATCTTCGTCGCCACCCTGGCCAACCACGCCCTGGCGGCTGGCCTGGGTGCTGTGGCGTCTGCCTGGCTCCAGGGCCCCTGGATGCGCTGGGTGCTCGGGGGCCTCTTCCTGGCCTTCGCCGCCTGGGCCCTGATCCCGGACAAGCTGGAGGACGAGGAGGCGCCAGCCGCGCGGGCCGGGGCGTCAATCTTCTGGACCACCACCGTGGCCTTCTTCCTCGTGGAGATGGGGGACAAGACCCAGGTCGCCACGGTCGCCCTGGGGGCGCAGTTCAAAGATGTGCTGCAGGTCGCGGCGGGTACGACGCTTGGCATGATGCTGGCCAATGCCCCTGTGGTGCTCGCGGGTCAGGCCTTGGCCGGACGAATCCCGCTCAAGCTCGTCCGCGGCCTTGCCGCATTGGCCTTCGCCCTGATCGGACTCTGGATCCTGATCTTCAGCTGAGCCTTAGCCCAAACGAAAGGAGCCCGGCCTTGCGGCCGGGCTCCCCATCGATCGACTGATCAGTCGGTTCGAAATCGAAATCAGAAGTTGATGTCGATGGTCGAACGACGGTTCAGCGGTTCCTTCACGCCGTCACCGGTCGGGACAGCCAGTTGGCTCTCACCCTTCCAGTCGACCTGCAGGGCGCCCTGGTTGACGCCCAGGCCGACCAGCTGGTCAGCCACGGCCTTGGCGCGACGTTCCGACAGGCGGACGTTGTACGCCGGCGAGCCGGAGGAGTCGGTGTGGCCGATCACGACGACCTGGGTGGCGGAGCCGCCCTGGGCGTAGTTCGCCGCCTCGGAGACCACGGCCTGAGCTTCCGGCGTCAGGATGTACTGATCGAACGGGAAGTAGACCACGAACTGCCGAGCTTCATACGCCGGCGGAGGCGGCGGGGGCGGCGGGGGCGGGGGAGGCGGCGGGGGAGGCGGCGGGGGCGGCGGGGGCGGCGGCGGCGGCGCAGCGAAGGAATAACGCAGGCCGACGGTCACCGACTGGTCGCGGTAGTCGCCATTGAACTCACCCGGCTGCGCCGCGGCGCTGCCACGGGACGAGAACTCGAGGTCCGAACCACCGAGATAACGGTAGGTCAGGTCGACGTTCAGGCGCTCCGAGGCGCTCCAGGCCAGACCGGCCAGCAGCTGATAAGCCAGAGCCGTGTTGTCGTCGTCGATGGTCAGGTTCTGGATCGACGGGTTAGCCACCGTGAACGGACCGTTCATGGTCGCGAACTGGCCGACCACGTCCATCTTGACGTGATTGACACCGATGCCGACGCCGACAAACGGGTTCAGCACCGCACCAGGGGCGATGTCATAAATGACATTGCCCATGAGGGTCCAAGCTTCGATGTCACCGTTGGGCGAACCGCAACGGGGCGCGCCGGCCGTGCGGACGACGCCCGGGGTGCAGAGACCCGCGAACGAACCGGGGGCGCCACGGACGCTGGCGATGTCGCCAGGACGGTAGCCGCCTTCGAGTTCCACCCGCCAGTTGGGGTTCAGGCGATAGCCGAGACGGGCAAAGCCAGCCCAGTCGTCGGACTGGTTGAATTCCCAGTTGTAAGGCGCGCCGCCGGGGCCGTTGTTGGCCGAGCCGGTTTCCATGCCTAGGGGCCAGTGGTAGCCCAGGTCTGCCGCGCCGTACCAGCCGGCGTCTTGCGCTGAGGCGGCCGATGCGGCGAAGACCGCAGCCAAGGCGGCCCCTGCCAGGAGTTTGAATTTCATATTTGAGCCCTCTTCATGCCCTCTGCTGCGGCCATATGACCCAGCAGTGTTATAGCAAGGCCGCCGGGATCGGAAAGTGTCGCCAAGGCAACACCGTCACGCAATCCTGCGACCGATGGGTTGAGTATCGCGAGAAAGTTCTGGTCGTCCCCCTCCCTTAACCCCAGCGCCATCCTCCGCATAGGGGGAGGTTACAGGGGCTCTCGCCGCCCCCTCGGCCGCTGGGCCGATCATCTTGACTTCGGCTTCAACGAGGGCTCTCCCCCCTTTGCCGTCAAAGCCTGAGCTGGCCGCCCGCTGCTCTGGCCAGTCGGCCAGTCCACCGGGCGCTATACCTGGCTACAGGGCTGAAACGTCGATCTGGGCAGATGGTTCCCTCATTAGGTCCGCCCGAAGAAGTTCTAAGCCCGCATTTCAGCCATTATCGGAATGTTGCAGCCCGAAAGAGAAAATCGCAACGACCTTCTCGCCGGAGTGGAGAACGGCCGCCTGAGAACTCGCCTCAGGTCTTGTCGTTCGCCCGGCTCCGTCGGCCCCGCCCACCCAGGGACTCAGGCCGGTTGAGCTCCTGACGATACTCATCACGGCGCTCATGAATGGAGGCGATGACCAAGCCCATGGGCACCCCGATCTCCACCAGCACTGTCTCCGAGAGCTGGAGACTCGCCTCCACCGTTTCTGGCACAGCGTCCGTGGCCCCCATCTCATAGAGGCGCTTGGCATGGAGCGCGTCCCTTGCCCGGGCGACGATCACCAGATCAGGACGTATGCGGCGCGCCACCGCCACCACGGTCTCAGCGGCCTCGGGATTGTCCATGGTCACCACCAGGGCGCGGGCCTCCCCAAGTCCGCATCGCAAGAGGAACTCACTGCGGGCGGCGTCGCCATAGTAGCAGGGCAGACGACCGCGCCGGGCCTGCTCCACCAGGCGGGCGTCCCGCTCAGCGGCCACCCAACTGGCCCCGTGCCGGCTCAGCATATCGCCCACCAGCTGACCAACACGGCCAAAGCCCACGATCAGGACGCCGGCCGGCGGCGGGGCATCCTCTGGGGACTCAGCCACGGCAGCCGGCGGGGCCTGGCGGGCAATCCGGCGGCCAAGCCAGGCCAGGATGGGCACCAGGGCCATGGTCAGGGAGGCCGAGACGATAACGAACTCGCCAACGCCCCGGGGCACAACGCTGAGGCCCATGGCCTGATCCAGGATGACGAAAGCGAACTCGCCGCCGGCCGCCAGAGGCAGGGCGATCTCGGCGGCGGCGAGGCTGGTCAGTCCGGTCATCCTGGCCAGGCCAAAGATCAAGGCTCCCTTGACCACCAGAAGCCCGGACGCCAGGGCGAGGACCTCAAGGGGCCGCTCTGCGACCAGAGACAGGTTCAGACCAATCCCGACCGACAGGAAAAACAGACCAAGCAACAGGCCTTTGAAGGGCTCGATCGTGACCTCAACCTCGTGCCGGAACTCGGTCTCCGCCAGCAGCAGTCCCGCAATGAAGGCGCCCAGCGCCATGGACAGCCCCGCTACGGCGCTGACCAGGCCTGCCCCGATGACCACCAGGAGGCAGGCCGCCATGAACATCTCTTCGCTCTTGGCCCGGGCCACCGACCGCAGCAGCGGTCGAAGCAGCAGCCGACCAAACGCCACCAGGGCCACCATGCCCAGCACCGCGGGGGCAAAGGCCAGCAGGAGCCCTGGGGACAGCTCCTCCCCGCCCCGGGCCCCCAGGACTGCTAGGGTGACCAGGATCGGTGCCACGGCCAGGTCCTGAAACAGCAGGATCGCAAAGGTCGCTCGACCAGTCTGCGAATGCTGCCGGCGCTGCTCGATCAGGACCGGCATGACGATGGCTGTCGACGACAGGGCCAGGGCCGCGCCGATGGCCGCAGCCGGCGCCACATCCATGCCTATCAGCATGGCCAGGCCTGTGAGCGCGGCAAAGCTCAACCCCACCTGGGCGGCGCCAAGGCCGAACACCAGACGTCGCATGAGGCGCAATCGCTCCCAGGAGAGCTCCAGGCCAATCATGAACAGGAGGAAGACGACCCCCAGCTCGGCCAAAAGGGCGATCTCGTCGGGATTATCGACGGTGACGTAGGCGACCCAGGGCGCGACATCCCCCAGTTGGGCGAGACCAAAGGGTCCTAGGGCGACGCCGGCCAGGATGAAGCCCAGGATCGGGCTGATCTTCCAGCGGCGGAACAGGGGGATGACCACCCCAGCCGTCGCCAGAAACAGGACGACATCCTTGTACCCTTCGGTCGAGCCGTGTGCGTCCATGCTGCTCCCCGCCGAGTTCCCGACCGTTATGGCAGGCGTCGCGGCACGGGAGAACCACCTGCATTGGCCCGAGCCCCCTTGCCGCCCAGATCACCCTTGGCGGCGTTGACTCTGTGCAGGCCCCTCCTGTTTATGCAGCGCATATTTTAAAAATGGAGGACGCCCTATGGAGGTTTGGAATTACGCCAACCTGTGGGAATCGGTCGCGCGCGCCACACCGGCCCGGCCAGCCCTGATACACGGCGAGCGTGTGCTCACCTGGGAGCAGTTTGATGGCCGCGCCAACGCCCTGGCGCGCCTCATGGTGCAGAAGGGCCTGACCCGCCAGTCGAAAGTGGCGGCCTATCTCTATAACGGCCCGGAATACATTGAGACCTATTACGCTGCCTTCAAGGCCGGCCTCGCCCCCTTCAACACCAACTATCGCTATAGCGGCGACGAACTGGTCTATCTGTTCGACAATGCTGACGCCGAGGCGGTGGTCTTCCACGCCTCTTTCGCCGAAACCGCCGCCACCGTCCGCCAGCGCCTGCCCAAGGTGAAGGTCTGGATCGCCGTCGCCGAAGAGGGTCACCCGGTCCCTGACTGGGCCGAGGACTATGACGCCGTCGTCGCCAGCGGTCATGAGCACCTCGAAGCCCCCTGGGGACGCTCAGCTGACGATCTCCTGCTCATGTATACCGGCGGCACCACCGGCATGCCCAAGGGCGTGATGTGGCGCCAGGAAGACCTGTTCAAGGCTCTGGGCGGCGGGGCCAATCTTCTGGCGGGCCTGCCCCCCCTGGAGACCGTGGCTGAGGCCGGCGAACGGGCCAAGGCCAGCGCCGCTGCAGAAGCCGAGCAGACTGTTACCATTCCAGTGGCCCCGCTCATGCACGCCACCGGCCAGTTCATCTCCTTTGGCCAGCTGATTGCCGGGGGTGCCATCGCCACCCTGCCTTCTCGCCGGTTTGATCCTGCCAACCTGTTCGACGAGGTCGAGCGCCTCGGCGTCAGCAGCCTGATCATTGTCGGCCTGGCCTTTGCCGCCCCCATGCTGGAATGCCTGGAGGCCAACCCCGGCCGCTGGAAAATGCCGAGCCTCAAGCGGATCGTCTCGTCGGGCACCATGTGGTCGGCGGAGAACAAGCAGGGCCTGCTCCGCCACCTGCCCAACATCATGCTGCTGGACAGCCTGGGCTCGTCGGAGGCCCTCGGCCTCGCCTCCTCAGCCTCTGGCGGCGGCGTCTCAGCCGCTACAGCGAAGTTTGCCACCGGCCCCAACGCCGCGGTCTTTACAGAAGACGGCCAACGGGTGACGCCGGGCTCCGGGGAGCGTGGCCTTGTCGCCGTCGGCGGCCATACGCCGCTCGGCTACTACAAGGATGAGGAAAAGTCGGCCAAGACCTTCCGCACTTTCGACGGCCAGCGCTGGTCGGTGCCCGGGGACTGGGCCACCGTGGAACTGGACGGCTCCATCACGCTCCTTGGCCGTGGCAGCCAGGTGATCAACACCGGCGGCGAGAAGGTGTTTCCCGAAGAGGTGGAAGAAGCCCTTAAGCGCTTCCCCGGGGTACGGGACGCCGCTGTGGTTGGTCTGCCTGACCCGCGGTTCGGCGAGCGCATCTGTGCCGTGGTGGACGTGGTCCAGGGGACAACGCCGACCCTGGCCGACCTGCAGGCCCACGTGAAGGCCAGCCTGGCCGACTACAAGGTTCCCCGGGACCTGGTGCTGGCGCCTGTGGTTCGGGCGCCCAACGGCAAGCTGGACTACAAACTGGTGCGCAGCCAGGCCCTGGAGGCGCTGGGGATCAAGTCCTAGGCCTCAGGGACCTAACGAAAATGTAATGAGCGCCTGAGGGTCTGGGCGGGGCATGTTCCATCCCTTTCCAGACCCTTGAAGGTTGATCTCTGCCCATGAAGACCCTCTGGTTCAGCGCCGCTGCGGCGGCCGTCCTGATCGCCGCCGCCTCGCCGGCCGCGGCCCGCGACTGGCGCCCCCTCCACATGCTCGACATTGCGCCCCCCGCCGGAGGGGGAGCGGCTGGCCAGGCCCAGCGCATGGGGACCTGGGGCTTTGACCCAACGGGCATGAACACCTCGATCCGGCCAGGTGTGGACTTCTTCCTGCACGCCAACGGGGCCTATGTGGACGCCCTGGAAATCCCCGCTGACCGCTCGCGGTTCGGCACTTTCGACGCCCTGAACGAGTTATCGGTCGAGCGGATGCGGGTGGTGCTGGAGCGCTCGGCCGCCGACCCCGCAGCCAGCGGCAACGAGGCCCTGATCGGTGCCTTCTATCGCAGCTTCATGGATGAGGCCGCCATTGAGGCGCTGGGCGCCAAACCCCTGGCCGCAGACCTGGCCAAGATCGCCGCCGCCGACAGCGACGCGGCCCTCGCCCGGCTGATGGGTGAAACCATGAAGGGCTTCGGCGGCTCGATTTTCAGCGCCTATGTCTATGACGACGCCAAGGATCCTGAGCGCTACACCGTCTATCTCGGCCAGGCCGGGATCGGCCTGCCTGACCGGGACTATTACCTGGACGAGCGGTTCGCCGAACAGAAGACCAAGTACCAGGCCTATGTGGCGCAGCTGCTGACCCTGGCGGGCTGGTCCGAGCCTGAGGCAAACGCTAAGGCCATCGTCGAGATGGAGACCAAGATCGCCGAGGTCTCCTGGATCCGGGCCGATCGCCGGGACGACGACAAGACCTACAACCCCTATACCCCGGCCGAGCTCAGCGCGTTCGCGCCATCCTTCCCCTGGGCAGAATTCCTGGCCGGTGCCGACCTCGGCGATGTGACCAAGCTTGTGGCGGCCGAGAACACCGCCTTCCCGAAGATCGCCGAAATCTATGCGCAGACCCCCCTGGCCGTACGCCAGGCCTGGGCGGCCTATACCCTGAGCGACCAGGCCGCACCCTATCTGTCCAAGGCCTTTGTCCAGGCCCATCACGAGTTCCGGGAGAAGACCCTGTCGGGCCAGCCCGAACAGCGTCCCCGCTGGAAGCGAGGGGTGAGCCTGGTGGACTCCCAGGCCGGCGAGGCCCTGGGACCACTCTATGTGGCCGCCTACTTCCCCCCAGAGAGCAAGGCTAAGATGGAAGCCCTGGTGGGAGACGTGAAGGCCGCCATGGAGGCCCGCCTGAAGGGCCTGACCTGGATGGGGGACGAGACCAAGGCCAAGGCCCTGGAAAAGCTGTCCAAGTTCACCGTCAAGATCGGCTATCCCGAGGAGTGGCGCGACTATAGCGGCCTGGAGATCCGCCCAGACGACCTCTATGGCAATGTCCAGCGGGCCTCGGCCTTCGACTGGGCCTTCCGGGTCGGCCGGATCAATGAACCGGTGGATGACAAGGAATGGGGTATGACGCCCCCGACCGTGAACGCCTATTACAGCCCGACCAAGAACCAGATCGTCTTCCCTGCCGCCATCCTGCAGCCGCCCTTCTTCGATCCCGAAGCCGATCCGGCCATCAATTATGGCGGCATCGGCGGGGTCATCGGCCACGAGATCACCCATGGCTTCGATGACCAGGGGCGCAAGTCCGACGGTGACGGCAAGCTGACCGACTGGTGGACCGCCGAGGACGCGGAGAAGTTCAACGTCCAGGCTCAGAAACTTGGCGCGCAGTATTCAGCCATCGAGCCGATCCCGGGCCTGCCGATCAATGGCCAGTTGAGCATGGGGGAGAACATCGCCGACCTGGGCGGCGTGCTGCTGGCCCTCGACGCCTACAACCTGTCGCTGGAGGGCAAGCCGGCACCGGTGATCGACGGCTTCACCGGCGAACAGCGAGTCTTCCTGGGCTGGGCTCAGGTCTGGCGGGGCAAGTATCGCGAGGATGCCCTGCGTCGGCAGCTGGTCGCTGGCCCGCATTCCCCGCCCCACTACCGGGTGAATGTGCCGATCACCAATATCGACGCCTGGTACGACGCCTTTGGGGTCAGCCCGGAAGATCCGATGTACGTGGCCCCTGATGCGCGGGTCCGCATCTGGTGAAAAAAGAAGGGGCGGGCGTAAAGGTCCGCCCCTTTGCTTTTTTGACTTAAGTGCCAATTTTTAGGGGTCGGGCAAAAAGAAATGGCCCGTTGCGGGGGATAATCGCAACGGGCCTGTTCTTATTGTGAGCTGCCGCTCAGTTTTAGAGGGCGTTTCCTCCCCGAAACGCCGGGAGACTTCAGGACTTAAGTCGCCGTCTTGTCTCTCGCAGGGTGAGAAAACGGCAATTTCGTGCCCGTGTCAATGTTTCAATTCAGCGACATAGCCAAATTCGCCCCCATTTCCCGAGATTTAGCGGCCAAGCGCCTCACGTTCCCGCGACTTTTGACTCATGCGTCAATTATTCTGCAAAGCGGCCTTCAACTGGCTCCAGCCAAGGGAGTCTGTTTCGAAGACGAAGTCGGGTTGAGCTGCCGTCACCGGACCAAGACCAGCCCTTGAGAGGGCGCGACCGGCGTCAGCCACCGCTTGGGCTGCGACCAGAAGTCCATTTGGCCTGCGGGACGCCCCCTGCGCCACAAGGTCCGCCACCACGGCCTCAGCCGCCGCGTTGGTCGCTGGCCAGGTCAGAGTCGCGCTGGACCTCGCCGCCGCCCTCGCCTCGACTTGACGCAACAGGGCCTCGGCCGTCGCCATCTGACCAGGGGTCCACTCCGCGCGCAGGCTCGCGGCGAGCTGGGCCTGGCTCCTGAGGATCACCCCATCGTCCAGCACCTTCAGGCCATTGGCCTCCAAGGTCGCGCCGGTGGTGGTGATATCCACCACAAGCTCGGCTGCGCCGGCAGCGGGGGCCCCCTCGGTGGCGCCCCCGGACTCGACGATGCGGTAGTCCACCAGGCCATGCCGGGCGAAGTAAGCCCTGGTCTGCAGGATGTACTTCGTGGCGACCCGGATCCGGCGCCCGGTTCGCGCCAGGATGTCGTGGGACACCTCCTCCAGGTCAGCCATGGTCACCACGTCAAGCCAGCTCTTGGGGGTCGCCACCACAAGATCGGCGCGGCCAAAACCCAGGGGACGCAACAAAAGTGCGCGGGACGACAGGTCCCCGGGCCGTTCGCGCATCAAGTCCTCGCCGGTCACCCCGAGATGCACCTCACCGGCGTCCAGGGCTTCGGCAATGTCACCGGCGGACAGGAGCCGGACCTGCGCCCCATCGAGCCCCTTCAGATGGCCGCTATAGCCCCGGGAGCCCCCGTCGGCCTCAAGCTTGAGACCACAATCGGCCAGCCAGGCCTCGACCTGCTCCTTCAAACGCCCCTTGGAGGGCACGGCAATGATCAAAGGCCCGTTCATCAGGCTTCTCCCTGCGCGAAGGCCCGCCAGGGCCGGACCATGCAGCCGACGGCCCGGGCGTCCAACGCCCCCCCCAGCCTGGCCAGCAGTCCGTCATAGCGCCCGCCGGCGGCCACGGGCCGATCAGCACCCAGGGTCTGGCTACGAACCTCAAAGGTGAGGCCGTCATAATAGTCGAAGGCCTGCCCGACCCCTGGGGCGAACCGGAAGGCGGCCTCGGGCACCCCGAGGGCCTTCAGCTGCGACAGACGCGCGCCCCAGGCCGACACCGCTTCCTCAAGGGCCGGTCCGGCAGACCCCGCCAGGGCACGAATCTCCTGAAGGGCGATATCGGGGGGGCCCTGGACCGCCCGGAAACCCACGATCGCCGCAGCCTGGGCCTCGGTGAGAGCCGGGGTGCGGCGGGCATGGGCCTTGGCCACCAGGCGCTCGGCGATCTCCGCAGGGCCGCGACCGCCCACCGGAGAGACACCGGCCAGGGACCAGACCTCCCGAAGGAGATTGGCAGCACCCTCGCCAGGCAGATCGGCCAGAAGGTCGGCCAGTTCCCCGCCGCCAGGCGCTTCGGCGATCCCCTGGCCGGCCCGGGCAAGTTCCGCCTGGAGGAGACGGGGGCGCTTGGCGATCCGGACCAGCCGCGCCGCCAGGATAGGCGCGAGATCGAGCGTCTCCACAAAGGCGGAAAACAAGGCCGCATCCCCCAGCCAGAGGGTCAGGTCGTCGCGGCCGCCGGCGCTGGCCGCCCGCCAGGCCAGGGCAGTGACCTCGACGTCGGCGGAAACGGGGTCCGTGGCTGGTGGGTCGAAGCGTTCAAGGCCAAGCTGCAGGAACTCCTCGGATCGCTCGGAATGTTCCGGCGCGGCCCGGAAGGCCTTGCCCTGATAGATGTAGCGCCCTTCGACGGCCCCGGATTCCAGATGGCTGCGGGCCACCGGGGCGGTGAAGTCCGGGCGAAGGCAGGCCTCAGCCCCGCCTTCGGCCTGAACCACGAACAGCCGCGCCCGCAGCCCCTCACCTGCCAGGTCGAGGATCAGGTTGAGAGGCTGGACCAGGGGCACATCGGCCAGGGTGGCCCCCACGGCCTCAAAGGGCGCGCGGATGGCGGCGAGGACGGCGGGCGGCAGGGTCGGCTCCACCCGCATCAGACACCCCTGACGATCTTGGCCACCGTGGCGACAAGCTCGCTCCGGGGGCAGTTGATCTGGCCGGGACGCTGCTCGCGCCACTGGCTGTTGTCGCTGATCCCGGCGGCCAGCTCCCGACCCAGGTCGAGGTCCTTGATGGTCACGGTTCCCGCCGCGATCTCGTCGCCCCCAAGGATGACCGCCGCAGGGGCCCGCCGTCGGTCAGCATATTTCATCTGAGCCTTCATGCCTGAGGATCCGAGATAGACCTCGGCGGCGAGACCCACAGCGCGCAGCTCCGCAGCAGCGGCAAAATAGTGCGCCATGTCATCCTGGCTGAAGACGATGACCACCACCGGCCCCCGCGTCTCTGCGGCGAGGTCGCGGCCCGCCGCGCGAAGGGCTGCGGCCAGGCGTGAGACGCCGAAGGAGAAGCCCGTGGCCGGGACCGGCTGCCCGGTGAAGCGCGCCACCAGGTCGTCATAGCGCCCGCCGCCGCCAATGGAGCCGAAGCGAACGGGCTGGCCCTTTTCGTCGGTGGTCTCCAGCAGCAGCTCGGCTTCGAAGACCGCGCCGGTATAGTACTCAAGACCCCGGACGACGGCAGGATCGAACACCGCCTGGTCCTCGGCGACACCCAGGCTCTTCAACGCCCCGTCGATAGCAGCCAGTTCGGCAAGACCCGCATCGCCCTCAGCCGAGCCGCCGATGATGTCGGCCAGCCGGGCCAGGACGCCAGCGCGGTCGCCGCCGCCCGCGGCGGTGAAGGCGAGCACCGCCTCTGCCACCGCTGCGTTCAGCCCGGCACCCTTGGTGAAGGCCCCCGACTCATCCTTGCGACCTTCGCCCAGCAGCAGCCGGACCCCATCAGGTCCCAGGCGATCGAGCTTATCTACCGCCCGCAGAACCCCCAGCTTCTGGCGCTCGTCGCTGACGCCGGCCGTGGCCAGCAGGCCGTTGAGCAGCTTGCGATTGTTGATGCGGATCACCGCCGAGCCGGCCGGCAGACCAGCAGCGGCGAGGCCCTCGGCGGCCATGGCGATGATCTCAGCGTCGGCCTCGGGCCTGGCCGATCCCACCGTGTCGGCGTCGCACTGGGTGAATTCGCGGAAACGGCCAGGGCCGGGCTTTTCATTGCGCCAGACCGGGCCGAAGGCGTAGCGACGGAACGGCTTGGGCAGGGTCTCCCAGTTCTGGGCCGCGAACCGAGCCAGGGGCGCAGTCAGGTCATAGCGCAGCGCCATCCACTGCTCATCGTCATCCTGAAGGGCGAAAACCCCTTCATTGGGACGGTCGGCGTCGGGCAGGAACTTGCCCAGGGCATCGGCATATTCGAAGGCGCCGGTATCCAGGGCCTCAAACCCGTAGCGCTCATAGACCGCCGAGACGGCGGTGAGGATCTGGCGCTCAGCCACGAGGTCTCGGGCGCGGCGATCGATGAAGCCGCGCGGGCTGCGCGCCTCCGGGCGAAGGGGAGCGGTCTCGTCGGTCATGGGGCGCGCTTAATGGAAGGAGCCGGGCACCACAAGGACGCGGCAGGCTCAGGCGAAACGGTGAAGGCATTTAGGGTCATACGTCGCTCCGAAAACTTGGGGTGCGACGGACGGGGATATCCAGCGGCGAGCCCCGTCCGCTGCGGGGGCTCGAGCCGTGGTCGTCGTCCTGATCTCAGGCCACGTAACCCCGCCCGATCCCGCAGGAGATCGGATGGTGATGATGGCCGTGAGGGCGGGCGGCGAAGGTCATGGGCGGCCCTATAGCCGAGGCGCAGACTTAAGGCCAGCCTTCAGGCCTAGCTCCGCAGCCGGGCGATGAGCGCCAAGGTGGACGGATCGTGGGCCTGCGGGGCCTCGCCCTCCAGGTCAGCCAGGATGCGGCCAGCCAGGGTCTTGCCCAATTCCACGCCCCATTGGTCGAAACTGTTGATCCCCCAGATCACCCCCTCGACGAAGGTCTTGTGCTCATAGAGCGCGATCAGGGCGCCCAGGGTCTCGGGGTTCAGGGTCTCCATCAGCAGAAAGGTCGTAGGACGATTGCCGGGGAAGGTCTTCTGAGGGGCCAGGATCTCAATCTCCCCCGCACTCAGGCCCTCCTGCGCCAGGGTACGACGGACCTCAGACTCTGGTCGGCCGACCATCAGGGCCTCGGCCTGGGCCAAGGCATTGGCCAGGAGTTTGGTCTGGGACTCAGGGTGTCCATCAGCGCTGCGGGCCACGGCCAGGATGTCGGCGGGGATGACGTCGCTGCCCTGGTGCATCAGCTGAAAAAAGGCGTGCTGAACATTGGCGCCGGCGTCGCCGAACACAGTGGCCGCCGTGGCCTGGCTGACCGGCTGGCCATCGGTCCGCACCTGCTTGCCGTTGGACTCCATCTCCAGCTGCTGAAGGAAGTTGGGCAGGAGCCGCAAACGCTGGGCATAGGGGACCACGGCGCGCACGGGGCGGTCCATGGCATTGCGGTTGAAGATATGGGCCAGGGCCAGAAGGACCGGTGCGTTGGCCTCAAGCGGCGCCTGCCGAAAGTGATCATCCATGGCCGCGCCGCCCGACAGGAGGGCCTCGAAGACCTCAGGGCCAAGGGCGATGGCGCAGGACAGCCCCACAGCCGACCAGATCGAATAGCGGCCGCCGACCCAGTCGCGGAAGCCGAACACCTGATCGGCGCGCACACCAAAGGCCTGGGCTCTGTCGGGGGCCGCCGACACCGCCACCAGATGGCTGTCTGCGCCCGCCCCCAGGGCATCCCGCAGCCAGGCCCGGGCGATGGTCGCATTGGCCATGGTCTCCTGGGTGGTGAAGGTCTTGGAGACCACGACCACCAGGGTCTCGGCAGGCTCAAGGCCGGCCAGGGCCTGGGTGATTTCGGCGGGATCCACATTGGCGGCGAAACGCAGCTCAATCTTCGGAACCGGCGCGCGCAGGGCCTCCCACACCAGTCTGGGTCCGAAGTCCGACCCCCCAATGCCGATATGGACCACTGCCTTGAAAGGCTTGCCTGTGGCACCTGTTCGGGTGCCGGTCCGGATAGCACCAGCGAAAGCGCCCATGGCCGCCCGGCTAGCCTCCACCTCGGCGGACACAGGTTCGCCCTGCGCGAAAAACGCCGACCCTTGCGGTGCGCGCAGGGCCATGTGCAGGGCCGCGCGGCCTTCGGAGGGATTGACCATGGCACCGGCGAACAGGCGATCGCGGGCGACCTCCACCTCGGCGGCGCGGGCGAGATCGAGCGCCAGACCCAGATCCTTCAGCGACCATGGCTGCTTGGAAAGGTCGAGATAAAGACCACAGGCGGTCAGGGTCAGCGGCTCGAGACGGTCAGGCTCGGCGTCAAACAGGCTGGCAATGGGGCGGGCTGCGGCCGCCGCGCCAGCGGCGCGCAGACGCCGCCAGGCGGCCTGGTGATCAGACATGGTTCATCCCCCATTCAACCGACGCCATACATGCTGACTGTACGCGCCGGGGCAAAGCCGGTTAGCAAAAGCCCAGCGTCTCGTCTCTGTTCCGCCGCGATTTGGCGGGCGCCTACCGCCCAGACTGCGTTTGGAGGTCAAACCCATGCCCTGCGCCGCCCTTGCCGCCTCTAGCCTTCTGTGGCTGACCGCCGGACCAGTTCCGGCGCGGGCCGAGCCCCCCCTGCCCCCAGCCGCCTCAGCTCTGGAGCCGCTGTTTGCCGACATCGTCACCCGCGCCCGCGCCCTGAAGGCCGAGGCTGAGGCCATGGGCTCATCGAACGCGCCGGCCACTGACGCCTTCAAGACTGGTATCGCTGACCTGGCTGCCCTGGACATGGCCGGGCAGAAGGTCGTCCGCGAGCGCGGGAATGATGGGGACCTGGCCTGCATTCTGCGCGGGATCGCCGAAGACCTCCCCGTGAAGCTCGCAGCCCTGCAGCTGGCCAATGACCCGACCACCCGCGACAGCGCCCTGAAAGAGCTCATCTATCTGCTCAACGACAATATCGAGGTCATCCTGGCCCCGCCGGGGCCAGCCTCCGGGATCGCGCCGCTCGAAGCGAGCTGATCCCTCAGTACTTCACGCTGCAGCCATAGGGGGGCGACACCGGCTGGGCCACGCTCCGCCCGGCCTTCATGTCCGCCAGGGCGGCGACCACGAAGTTCTTCGCCCCGGCCAGGGTGGCGGGGTCGGCGCTGTTCTTGTCGTCGATGCCGCCCATATAGACGAGGGTCCCCGCAGGATTGACGATGTACATGTGCGGGGTGGTCTTGGCGCCATAGGCACGGCCCACCTGGCCCTTGGGATCGATCAGGATGGCGGCGGGCGCAGCCCCGGTGCGGGTCCTCCAGGCATTGGCCTCTGCAGGCGTCTTGTAGCCCTGCTTGCCCGGTGCCGAAGAGATGATGCTCAGCCAGATGACCCCGTCCCGGGCGGCGCGCTTCTGCAGATCCTGCATGGCCCCGCCGTCATAGTGCTTTTGCACATAGGGGCAGCCCTCATTGGTCCACTCCAGAACCACGGTTTTGCCGCGGAACTCCGAGAGGGTCCGGGTCTTGCCGGTGGAATCCACCACGCTGAAGGCCGGGGCAGGCTTGCCCAGGGTCGGATTGGCCTGGGCCGGGGCAGCGACCAGGGCGGCGACAGCGGCCAGGCCAGCCAAGGCCAGGCGGCGGTGAGGGGCGAATGGCATTATGGGCGTCTCCTGCGGGGATTGTGGCATTGTGACCTGCGAAGCTGATGTCAGCCGGCGGCGGCCTCCAGGGCGCGGACCACAGCGCCCTCGGTGAGAATTTGCGGCAGTATGACCGGTGCCGACCCCTTGGCGTCATAGACGAGATAGAGGGGCACGCCGGCGCGGCCGTGGCGCGCCAGTTCGGCGGCAATCACATCGTCCTTCCGGGTCCAGTCGGCCTTCAGATAGACCGTGCCTGTGGCGGCCAGGGTGTCAGCTACCCCCTGACGCGCCAGGGCGACCTGCTCATTGACCTGGCAGGTGACGCACCAGGCGGCTGTGAAATTGACGAAGACGGGCAGGCCCTGCGCCTGCAATTGCGCCAGCCGTTCTGCGCTGTAGGGCTCGTAGGGCAGTTCGGCGACCAGCCCCGACGGCTCAGCGCCCGTGGGCAGGGCCGCAGGATAGGTCGGAAAGACCGTGGCGATCAGCGCCAGCCCCGCAAGCACGGCTGCGCTGGCCCGCAGGCCAATCCCCCCCGACCGAGATTGCGAGAGGCCAAAGAGCCAGGCTGCCAGCGCCAGCACAATGGCCGCCGCCAAAAGCCGCGCCATGCCCGTGGGGCCAGCCTGCAGGGTCAACACCCAGAGCAGCCAGGCTGCAGCACCATACATCGGAAAGGCCAGCACCCGGCGGAGATGAGTCATCCAGGGTCCGGGACGGGGCAGACGGGCCAGAAGCTTGGGCGCGAAGGCCAGCGCCACAAAAGGCGCGGCAAAGCCGAGGCCAAGCGCGGCAAAGACCAGCAGGGCCGCAGCAGGCGTCTGGGTCAGGGCCCAGCCCAGAGCCGGTGCCATTAATGGCGCTGTGCAAGGGGCGGCAACGACCACCGCCAGGACACCCGTAAAGAAGGCCCCGCTCAGCCCACCCCGCGTGGCGAGACCTGACCCAACCCCCTGCAGCGAGGCTCCGACTTCAAACACCCCTGAGAGGTTGAGGGCCACCGCCAGCATGAGCAGGCATAGGGCGGCCACCACCGGCGGAGACTGAAGCTGGAAGCCCCAGCCCACCGCAGCGCCGGCCGCCTGGGCGAGGATCAGAACGCCGGCCAGGGCCAGGAAGGTGGCCAGCACGCCCGCCAGAAAGGCCAGACCCTGTCGGCGGGCACCCCTGACCTCATGGGCGTGGCCAGCCAGACTGGCGGCCTTCATGGCCAGGATTGGGAAGACGCAGGGCATCAGGTTGAGGATCAGCCCGCCAAGGGCGGCAAACACCAGGGCGACAGGCAGGCCAAGGCCACTGCCTCCACTGCTGCGAGGGGCGGGGGGGCCAAGACCAGCGGCTTCGACTGGCAAGGATCCCACCGTCGCCTCGATCTCATAAAAGGCGTCCCCGGCCTTCAACACACCGACCAGGACCTCGGGCGGCTCTGGCCCTTGAAAGGCGTAGCTGGCGGTCAGGCCAAGGGTCAGGCCCTGTGGGCCCCGCTCG
Source organism: Phenylobacterium sp. (assembly GCF_022402485.1). Lineage (GTDB taxonomy): Bacteria > Pseudomonadota > Alphaproteobacteria > Caulobacterales > Caulobacteraceae > Phenylobacterium. Next base: position 144,070 of record NZ_JAKRSA010000023.1, read on the forward strand.
ATCGACTGGGGGGCGGCATGATCGATCACGGCCCCATCAAAGGGAAAGAAGTAGCTGCCGGCCAGGTCCAGACCCGCCAGGGCCGCACCAGTGACCGCCAGCTTTAGGCCCTGGTCGCCGTTCTCAAAACGCGCGGTCAGGTCAGCCCGCTTGGGGGCCGCATCCAGGGCGCGGGCGATGGGGGCAGCCCATCGGCCGGCGGCCTCGGCGGCTTGGGCTTGAACCGGGAGAACCAGCTCAAGCTCAGCGCTTTCGGGAATGCAGATGTCCTCGCAGACCAGAAAATCAGCCCGAGCCTGGAGGGTCACCGACTGCCCCACCGGGGCACCGGCCGGGGCGGTGAGCGCCATGGGCAGCAGCACTTCGCCGGAATAGCCGTAGTTCACCAAGGGCCCGACCGGATAGGGCTGAGGGGCCTGCCAGACAAAGTCGCCGACGGTCCAACCCGGGGGCAGGGTCCAGGTGATCTTGGTCGCCTCGCCAGAGTCCCCAGGATTGCGCCAATAGGTGTGCCAGCCCTTGTCGATCTCCTGACGCAGGGCAACCTGAACGGTCTGGCCCGGGGCGATGGCCGAGGTCTGGGCAACCAGTTCAGCTTGGAGATGACCGGTGTCCACCGCGGCCTGGGCAAGCGGGGCCGTCAGGGCCATCAAGGCGAGCACGAGGCCAGCAAGGCGAGGCGTCATAGGGGCGTCCGAACCTGTTTGGGGGCGTCCCTATATGGGGCCAGATGGACCTGCCCCGCAAACATCTGATTCGCGGCGTGGGTCGCCTTGCGCTTTACGCGGCGCAGACGGCGGTGGTTACATTGAGAGACAGCAGAGGGGCGACAATGCCGGGGTCTTTCGACGACATCGAAATCGGACAGGTGGTCGCCCTGGGGGCGGCTGCCGTGGACGCCCGGGCCCTGGAGGCCTTCATCACAGCCTTTACACCGGGATGGACCACAGATCGTGGGGCGCCTGACGCCATGGTGTTCGCCATCTGGGCCCGGCTGGACGGACAGGCTGCCACAGGCTGGCCTCAGACCAAGCGCCTGGGGGTCGATGCCCTGCGCTGGGTGCGCAATCCGCCGCCCGGCGAGCTGCTGCGGGCTCGCATGACCATCATGGGCAAGGATCCCGTGGGCGAGGGCAAGGGCATCGTCATCGCCCAGCATGACCTGCTCGATGAGGCTGGCCGGCTGGTGTTTTCCTGCCTGACCCGCAGCATCTTCGCCCGGTAGGCGCAGGCGCCTACCGGGGAGACGCAATCATCAGCTGTTGGCGGCCTGCGGGGCCTGATTCTGCAGCTGCATCTGGCGGTTCATCGACAGAGCGACCAGACGGTCCCACTGGGCCAGCGACATCAGGTGGGCATAGATCAGGTTCAGGGCGCCCGACTGGCGGAGGTCCATGAACTTGTCGGCCGGCAGTTCACGCAGGCGATCCTCTGAAACACCGAAATAGTCTGCCAGCTTGAGCGGCTCGCCTTGCGTGCCGTCTTCATTGTTCGGCGTGTAGTAGGACTCCTTGGCCTCGAACAGGTCGAGCGCCTTGAGCAGCTGAACGAAGCTCTGGGTCTTCTGCCGCTCGATCTCGTAGTCATTGCAGAACTTCATGCAGTTCTGGGTGTACTCGGTGGGCTCGCCCTTTTCATCGAAGAAGGCCAGCTCGGGATCGCTTTCGGCGAAGAAAGCCGCCGAACGGTCCACGCAGAGGATCGATTGACCGGCCTTGGGGTCATTGGCGAACACGAACGGATAACGGCGCACATAGGCCGGGACATAGACGCCTGCATCGAACACGCCGGTGGGCAGGACGAAGAGGTTTTCGTCGTGATTCAGACCCATCACCTGCAGGGGGGTCTTTTCCTCGCCCACGAAGATGATCGGGCCATTGAGCACGCCCAGCTGGAACTCAGAGGCCGTCAGGGGCACCAGATTGTGCTTGGCCGCAAAGCTGAAGGGGCCGTCGATGCGCTTGACGCCCATACCTTTGTGCATGGTCGGGTTCAGCGGCTCGGGCCGGTTGTAATACAGGACAGTGCCGGTCAGTTGGCCCGCGGCCGATGGGGTCGTCTCGGTCATTGGTAACCTTCGAGGATTCAGGGGCCCAGCCGGGGCCGGTGAGGACCCACGCACGGAGCGGTCGGGCGCTTCTAACCGATCATGGCAAGGGCGGCAAACCCCTGGAGGGACGCTTGCCTTGTGGCCGCTGTGCCGGTTCAATCAGTCCCATAGATGAGCAGCCCCGTCCAAGAACGGGCTCCGGAGGAACATTTCAACATGCCTATCTTTTATCCCGACATTCTCGATCAGCGTACGGGTCCGCGCACCTTCACCTATGGCGACAAGGACGTGATGCTCTACGCCCTGGGCGTCGGCATGGGCCAGGACCCCATGAACGAGACGGAGCTGGCCTTCGTCTATGAGAAGAATCTGAAGGTCATCCCCACCGCCGCCACCGTTCTGGCCGCCGGCGCCCGCGCCCTGGCCAATGCCGGTCCCGCCCCCGCGATGCCGGAAGGCCACCGTCCCAGCCAGATCAACTTCCTGATGGTCGTGCACGGCGAACAGAAGGTGGAGCTGCACAAGCCCCTGCCGTCCAAGGGGACCTTCACCGTCGAGGGCCGCACGGTCGCCGCCTATGACAAGGGCAAGGACAAGGGCGCCGTCATCATCAACGAATCGGTCTGGACCGACGAAAAGGGCGAAAAGGTCGCCACCCTGACCTCGTCCACCTTCGCCCGCGGCGACGGCGGCTTTGGCGGCCCCACCGAAGGTGCCCCTGAGCCCCACAAGGCCCCGGACCGGGCGCCGGACATGTCGGTGGACTTCACCACCCGCGAGGACCAGGCCCTGCTCTACCGGCTGAACGGTGACCGCAACCCGCTGCACTCCGATCCGGACTCGGCCAAGCGCTCGGGCTTCCCGCGACCGATCCTGCATGGCCTGTGCACCTATGGCATCACCTGCCGCGCCATCCTGCAGGCGGTAACAGATTTTGATCCCGACCAGATCAAGAGCCACGAGGCCCGCTTCTCTGCGCCTGTCTTCCCCGGCGACACCATCACGGTGGACATCTGGAAAGACGGCAAGGAGATCAGCTTCGAGGCCCGGGTTCAGGCCCGCAACGCCACGGTGATCAAGAACGGCCTCGCCGTCCTTCGGTAAGAGTCAAACGCTAGGCCCGATACGCCCGGTAGACCACCGTCGGGCGCATCGGGTCGTCTTCCCCGTACACCGGTTCCTCGAAGTCGCTGGCCGCGTCCCGAACCATGGCCAGCCGCTCCATCACTGCGCGGGAGCGCAGGTTGATCTTCGCGGTCTTGGCGGTGATCTCCGCCAGCTCCAGGCGCGCAAGGCCATCTCGCATGACCGCGCGGGCCGCCTCCGTCGCATAGCCGTGGCCCCAGGCCGCTCGCGCTAGCCGCCAACCCAGATCGATAAAGGGTGGCAGCGGGACCGCTGGATGGGAGGGCATCAGGCCGCAGGCGCCGAGAAAGGCGCCGTCCGACCGCCGTTCGATGGCCCACCTTCCCATGCCCAGTTGCGCAAAGGCGTCTTGGGCGCGGTCCATAAAGGCCAAAGCGCCGTCCCGCGTGAGCACGCCCCCCAGCCACTGCATGACCTCAGGGTCGGCGGACATGTCCGCAAGCGGGTCAAGATCTTCTTCCCGCCATAGACGCAGGATCAGCCGCTCGGTTTCGATCATGGCGCAAGCCTACAGCATTCAGGCCGGGCGCGGACTGCTCAGGGCTCCATAGAGGTCGGTACGGCGGTCGCGGAAGAAGCCCCAGGCCGCCCGGTGGGTGGTGAGGAAGTCGAGATCGAACGCGGCGCTCAGCACGCCTTCTTCGTCGGCCCCAAACTCAGCCACCAGATCCCCGCGATGGTCGGCGATGAACGACGCGCCATAGAACCGCTGGCCACCGCCGGGGTAATTCTCCCAGGGCTCGAAGCCGATGCGGTTGGCCCCCACCACCGGGATCACGTTGGAGACCGCATGCCCCTGCATGGCACGCCGCCAGGGGGCGGCGGTGTCCAGGGTCTCATCATGGGGCTCAGAGCCGATGGCGGTGGGATAGAACAGCACCTCGGCGCCCATCAGGGCCATGGCGCGGGCGGCCTCCGGGTACCACTGATCCCAGCAGATGCCGACGCCGACCTTGCCAAACCGGGTGTCCCAGACCCGGAAACCCGTATCCCCGGGGCGGAAATAGTACTTCTCCTGATAGCCCGGCCCGTCGGGGATGTGGCTCTTGCGATAGACACCCATGGGGGAACCGTCGGCGTCGATCATCACCACGCTGTTGAAATAGTGCGGCCCTTCCCGCTCGTAGATCGAGATCGGCAGGACGACGCCAAGCTCGGCCGCCAGGGGCGCAAGGGCGGTGACGCAAGGGTGCTCGCGCCAGGGATGGGCGGAGGAGAACCAGCGCTCCTCCTGGGTGACGCAGAAATAGGGGCCCTGGAACAGCTCGGACGGCAGGATCACCTGGGCACCCTGGCTGGCAGCCTCGCGGATGAAGTCGGCGGTCTTCTTGATGTTGGCGGCGAGGTCCAGACCATAGGCGGTCTGGATGGCGGCAACCTTGATGATGCGGGCCATCAGGCGGGCTCCTGCTGGGTGATGCAGTGGAAGGAACCGCCGCCGGTGAGGATGGCGGTCGACGGCAGGCCGATGACTTCGCGCCCTGGAAACACGGTCTTGAGGGCCTCCATGGCCATCTCGCCGGGGCGCTGCGCATAGGTGGGCACAATCACCGCCCCATTGGCGATGATGAAGTTCATGTGCGAGGCCGGCACATAGTCGCCCTCGGCGTTCTCGATCCAGCCGGGCGAGGGAATTCGCACCACTTTCAGCCGCTCACCCCGAGCATCCGCCATACCAGACAGCCGGCGGGCGGCGTCGTCATAGGCGTCCATATTGGGGTCGCCGCGGCCATAGGCGACCGGACAGACCACCACGCCAGGCGCCACGAAGCGGGCCAGGTTATCCACATGGCCGTCGGTGTGGTCGTTCTGCAGGCCGTCCCCCAGCCACAGGGTCTTGCGGACGCCCAGCGCCTCAGAAAGGGCAGCCTCGGCGGCCTCGGCGCTCCAGCCGGGGTTACGGTTGGGGTTCAAAAGGCACTGGCCGGTGGTGAGCACCGTACCAAAGCCATCATGGTCCAGGGCGCCGCCTTCCAGGATGAAGCCGTTGGCAGCCAAGGGCAGGCCCGCATGGGCGGCGATCTGACCGGCGACCGTCTCGTCATGGGGATAGACGTACTTGCCGCCCCAGCCGTTGAAGCCAAAGCCCCGGGCGCTGAAGCCCTCGCCCTCGCGGGCGAAAATCGGGCCGGTATCCCGCAGCCAGATGTCGCCAAAGGCGCCGGCCACGATCTCGATCCCGGCCACACCGTCCAACAGGCGCCTTGCGTCGGCCTCCCCCGCCGGCGACCCGGTCATCAGGCGCACCTGCTCGGCGCCAGGCCCAGCCAGGGCGCGGGCCAGGTCTGCCACCTCCGTCTGGGCCTGAGCCAGATCGTCGCCCCACAGTTCCCCGTGGCTGGGAAAGCCCAGCCACATAGCCCGATGAGGCGCCCATTCGGCGGGAACAACGAGGCTCATTCCAGATCCCTTCATGCAGGCGCCCGACGCCCGCCCAGACAGAACCGGCGCAGATGGGCGCAGCCAGCCTCAAGGTCAAGCGTCGCCTTGCGCGCCCTGACGCCCACGAAAAAGGGGGCGGCCCGAAAGCCGCCCCCCAATCTCAGTCTGATCGAACGTCAGATCAGAACTCGTAGCGCAGGCCGACCTGGATGGCCCAGACCGACTTGCCGTTGTTGTCGATGTTCTCACGCAGGCCATCGGCGCTGAAGCTGGAGTAGCGATACCGGGCGCAGGAGGGATCACCTGTGGCCACCGCAGTGCCCGCCGCATTGGCGCAGTTGACCCGCACCAGGGAGTTCACGTCGGTATACTCTTCAACGATGCCCCACTCGTCGTTCAGCATGTTCAGCACGTTCTGCATGTCCAGAACGACGCGGAACTTATGGCCGGCGAAGTAGGACGGCAGCTCCTGGCTGAGCTGCAGGTCGACGATGTGGATGTCGTCGTTCTGGAAGTAGCCCTTGGGAACGATCTGGTTCTGCGGCAGGCCGAACTGCTGCACGGCGCGGATGAAGTTATCCCGCGTCGAGGTGTCGGCAAAGCGAACCAGACCATAATCAAGGCCGCTGGCGCCGCCATTTCCGGACATGTCCGGCACATAGAGGAGGTGCGTAGAGCCGCGGTTGACCCCGAACACCGGGCTACGGCCGCCGGTCGCATCGCTCATGGTGAAGGTGGTGCCGCGACCCGAGCGCTTTTCGGCAAACAGGGTCGCGCGGGTTTCCAGATCCCACAGGAAGGATCGGGCATAGCTCGCCTGGAACTTGAAGCTGTGCTCGATCTCCTCATAAGAGGAGCCGTAGGCCGGCTGTTCAGGGTCCTGGCCCACCGGAGTCTGGTACATTGAGCTCTGGGTCGAGCTGAACCGGAACGAGGACGAGAAGTCGTCAATGTCCTGGTAGGTGTAGCTGCCCGTCACGTCGAGGCCAAAGTCGAAGGTCTTCTGCAGGGAGACCGCCGCAACCAGACCACGCCCCTTGTTGGTGTTGTAGGCCACCAGATCCCGGGCTGAACCCAGGTTCTGCGAGGTGATGCCGGCGGCGGCGCGTTGGGCCGCAGACCCACCGATGCCGTCATAGCGCAGGCGGCCATCAGGCGTGCGCTGGGTCACACCGTTGACCACTAGCGGGGCCGAACGGGTGTCGCGGAGATAGAGCCCGTCGCGGACCTGGGTGGTGACCACATCAAGGCCAAGGTTCCAGCCATCCCACAGTTCATACTGGGCGTTGAGGAACAGCTTCCATTCCGAAGGGAACTTGAAGCCCGGTGCAAAAGCCCCGACCTCGGTGGTCGGCGATGCGCTGGCGCCGCCCTGGAAGGCCCGGACATCGGCCGGGATGTCATAGAAGGTCCGGGCATCCGTCCGGCTCACATTCAGGGCCGAGGCCCCGATCGCCTGGGTGAAGCCCGGGGCACCGGTGGTTTCGCGGAAAGTGCCGTCGGCATTTCGCTCAAACACCACGCCGGAGGTCAGGAAGCCCGCGCCGCCGCCATAGGAGTTGGAGGCCAAAACGTCGGGCACGCCGCCGGAGAACAGGCCGCCACCGACCCGCACCTTGAGACGATCCGAAGCGCGCCAGTCCACCGAGAAGCGCGGCATCATCACGCTGAGGCCGTCATAGCTTTTCTGGTTGGAGAAACCGTTTCTCGCCAGGAAATTGGTATTCAAGGGCGGCGGATCGTCGTTGGTGTACCAGTCGTAGCGAATGCCCGCCGAGACCGTCAGGTCCGGGTTGATGTCATAGGTGTCCTGCAGGAACACCGAGTTCAGTCGGTAAGTGAGGTCAGCCGTTACGTCGGCCACCGTCAGACCACGAATGGCATCGGTATAGCCCAGACGGTTGGCGCGACCGGCGGCGAAATCGGCGATCGAGTCGAAGTAGTAGATCCCGTCCTGGGTCGGCAGGAACAGGTTAGCGACATCCTGCCTTTGGCTTGACGCACCAAACTTCAGCAGGTGATCACCCAGAGCCCATTCGCCCTTGAACTGGATGGTCAGGTTGTCGGTCGCCAGTTCATTGGCGTGACGGAATTGGTCAGGACCAAACTGCAGCAGCGACGGGTTCGCCTGGCCGGCCAGGTCACAGCCGGTAACCGAGCCACCGCTGGTGGGGGCCAGGCAGACCTGAACGTGGGAGAATTCCTGGCCCGACGGCGGCAGCTGGCGACGCTCATAGTCGCGCAGGGTCACCCGCAGCTGGGTCGAGAAGGTGTCGGTCCAGTCTGAATTCAACTCACCGGTGTAGGAATAGTCCTCTTCCCCGGTGAGGTACCACTGGGAGTCCAGGCCGGCCGAAGAGGTGGTGATGTTGGTCCGCTGGACCAGCTCGGAGAGCGCATAGCGCGCCGTCAGGGCCAGACGATGCTGATCGGTCAGGTTGGCGTCGATCTTGAACGAGTACTTCTCATCCAGGACCGGCTTGGTGCGGGCGATCGTACCGACGTCAAACTTGCTGGCATAGTTGCTGTTGAAGATCCCGGTGACCTGGTCGATCTGGGCCTGGTTCACACCACGGACAGAGTTGGCAAAGCCAGCGCCCTCGGGACCGGTGGAGGTCAGGTCGCTGGTCTCGTAGATCTCATAGGACGCGGCGAAGAACAGGCGGTCCTGCCAAATCGGGCCCGACAGGAAGGCACCCCAGTTGGTCTGGGAGACCTGCGAACCGATGTTGTTGCCGCGGATCGAGCGGCCGACCATGCCGTCGTTCAGATAGTTGAGGAACACGCTGCCGCTGAAGTCGTTTTCGCCGGACTTCAGCACCACGTCCAGGGCGCCGCCGGAGAAGTCGCCGTTTTCCACGTCCACCGGGACCGCGTCGACGGTGAACTGCTCCACCGCGTCCAGGGAGATGGGGCCCCGACGGGTAGGAGTGCCGCCGGTGTTCAGGCCGAAGTCGTCCTGGGCCTGGGCACCGTCGATGGTGATGCGGTTGTTCCGCGGGTTGGAGCCGGCGATGGAGATGCCGCCGTCACCGCGGGTGTTCTGGGTAACCAGGGCGCTGCGGCGCGCCAGGTCGCGGATATCGCGGGTGACCGAGACGACGCTTTCGATCGCGGTCTCGTCGAGCACGCGGCGGACGCCGGTGCTGTCCTCGCCAGGAGCGGCGGTCACGACCAGCTCAGCCACCTGCGAGAAGAGGTCGAAGCTCAGGCGGGTGGTCTCACCGAGGGTCAGGAACACGTTTTCTTGGGTGCGCTCGCCGAAGCCGGGGGCGCTGACCGTGATGGTGTAAGGGCCGCCGACCCGCAGACCGCGGCTGTCGAACACGCCCTGGGCGTTGGTACCGGTCACCGACCGGGTGTTGGAGGGCGTATGCACCACCGTGACGCTGGCATTGCCCACGGGGGCTCCAGCTTCCGTAAACACCTGGCCGCGGATGGCCGACGTGGTTTCCTGCGCGTAGACCGCGCTGCCCATGGCGCAGACGAGCGCAGTGAGCGCAGCCCCGCCAGCGAGGCGCTTCATTGACGTCATTGTGAGAATCCCCTCTCGATCCAGCCCCGGGGCAGGCGAGCACGCACACAACCCGAGTCTGGCGCTCTATACAGCCAAGTGAGGCACTTGTAGGTGATGGATTTATGACGCCGCCAAACTGTTGTCACGGCGCCACACCGAGAGGCACCTAGGCCTTTACAGCGCCTCGCCTGCGAGCAACGGTCCGCACCGTTCGGGAGCCGCCCTTGTCCAGCCTGTCGCCCTCCAATCCGTCCGCCCATCGGCTTAGCGATCCCGCTAGCGCAGCCTGGCGTATGGCCCTGTGGATCACTGTGGCCCTGACGGCCGTGCGGCTGGCGACGATCTTTGTCACGCCTCTGGAGCTCTATCCCGACGAGGCTCAGTACTGGCTTTGGTCCCGCACCCTGGACTTTGGCTATTATTCGAAACCGCCCATGGTGGCCTGGGCCATCTGGGCGACCACATTGGCCGGCGACGGCGAGCCCCTCGTCAGGCTCTCGGCGCCGCTATTTCAGGCCGCGACCGCGCTCGGGGTGTTTGTTCTCGCCCGCCGACTTTATGGGGTGGAGGTCGCCCTGGCGGCCTGCGCGCTCTATCACCTGACCCCCGGCGTGCAGCTGTCGTCAGCGGTGGTGGCCACGGACGCGCCGCTGATGGCGGCCCTGGTCTGGTCCCTGGCGCTGTATGTCCAGCTGCCGGGTACCGATGCCCCGCGGCAGTGGCGTGTGGCGGCCGGCGCGGGTGCCCTCCTGGGCCTCGCCTTCCTGTCGAAATATGCCGCCATCTACGCCCTGGTCGGGGTGGGCCTGCACCTGATTCTGGACCGGGAAGCGCGCGCGCCATGGCGGCCGGCGGTCATCGCCGCAGCGCTTGCCTCGGCGCTCGCCGTGATGGCACCCAATCTGGTCTGGAACGCCCTGCATGGGTTCTCGACGGTCCAGCATACGGCGGCCAATGCCAACTGGAGCGCCAGCGACCTGTTCCACCCTGGGGAGCTGCTGGATTTTGTGGGATCTCAGTTCGGGGTGTTTGGCCCCATTCCGTTCGCGGTGCTGATCGGTGGCGCAGCCCTGATGATCTGGCGTCGACGTCTGACGGGACCAGACCTGCTGCTGCTGTGCTTTGCCCTGCCGCCCTTTGTGATCGTGACCCTGCAGGCCCTGCTGAGCCGGGCCAACGCCAACTGGACGGCCGCAGGCTATGTGGCGGGCGTCATCCTGGTCACCGCCTGGCTGTTGCGCTGGCGCGCCAAGGGCTGGTTGATCGCGGCACTCGGAACCCAAGGTGTGTTGGCGGCCCTGTTCCTGTCTTTTGTGATCTCCCCAGACCTGGCCGAGCGGGCTGGCATGGCCAACAGCTTCAAGCGGGCCAAGGGCTGGTCCCAGATGACCGAAGCCCTGACCAACCGCGCCATGCATGATCTGCGAGTCACCGCCATCGCGGTGGATGACCGGTTTCTGTTCAATGCGGCGGCCTATTATGGTCGGGACTATTTCGCCCGCGCCGACGCCGCGCCCCTGCGCATGTGGGCGCGGACCGCGACGCCGCAGAACCAGGCCGAGACCGAGGCCGCCTTGACCGCCGCCGACGGCGACCGCGTGCTGGCCATAAGCCTTGAGCCTGATTTCACCGCCGAGATGAAGGCTGACTTCCACAAGGTCGGCGAGGTCGAGATCGTCAATGTCTGGCTCGACCGGGAGCGGAGCCGGCGGGCGGAGATGTTCATGGGCGAAGGCTTCGCGCCTCAGCCCCGGGACCCGGTCACCGGCCTGCCCATACGGCCCTGAGCGCCCGCTCGCGTCCGCAGCCGACCTTGTAGGCCTGATAGCGCCCGGGGTTCTTTTCGGCGAAGTCCTGATGATAGGCCTCCCCCATCCAGAACCGGGCGGCTGGGCGGATCTCTGTGGCCACGGGCTGGCCCAGGGTCCGGGCCACCTGGGTCTTGACCTTCTGGGCGGTATCCTGCTCAGGCCCCGAGGCATAGAAGACCGCCGTGCGATAGGACGGGCCCTGGTCGCAGATCTGACCATTGGGATCTGTGGGATCGATACGCCGGAAAAAGCCCGTCACCAGCTGCTCATAGCTGAGCTTGGTGCGATCATAGGTGACGTGGACCGCCTCCAGGTGACCGGCATGACTGCGGTAGGTGGGGTTGGAACGCGCACCGCCCGCATAGCCGACCACCACATCCACCACCCCGGGGATCTGCTCCAGTTCATGCTCAACCGACCAGAAGCAGCCGCCGGCGAACACCGCTGAGGCCTGGCCGGCCTTGGCGGGCGCAGGGGCCTCTGCCGGCGCGGCAGCGGCGGTGAGCAGGGCCAGCGGAGCCAGCACCATGGCGGCCAGGGTCGAGGTTTTCATGGGCATCCTTTGCAGAGCTGCCGGGTCGGATGAGCGGGCCTTACCCCTCTCCTTCGTCACCGCCAGCTGAAAGGGTTACGCCAGAGCGACCTCAAAGGATGCTTCGGTCTTGGCGCGGGCCTCGTCGAGGCTCACGCTATCGGCCAGCTGCACCAGCCGCAGGGGCGAGCGCCCACGATCCACCTCGAAAACGCCCAGATCGGTGATCACCAGGTCCACAACACCCTGGCCGGTCAGGGGCAGGTTGCAGGCCTTGACCAGCTTGGGCGCGCCGGACTTCTCGGTGTGCTCCATGACGATGACCACGCGCTTGACGCCAGCCACCAGGTCCATGGCCCCGCCCATGCCCTTGACCATCTTTCCCGGCACCATCCAGTTGGCCAGATCCCCATTGGCCGCCACCTGCATGGCGCCCAGGATCGACAGGTCGATGTGACCGCCGCGGATCATGGCGAAGCTATCGGCCGACGAAAAATAGGACGAGGAATCCAGCTCCGTGATGGTCTGCTTGCCGGCATTGATGAGGTCAGCGTCCTCCTCCCCCTCATAGGGAAAGGGGCCCATGCCCAGCATGCCGTTCTCGCTCTGCAGGGTCACCTCGACGCCTTCGGGGATGTAGTTGGCCACCAGGGTCGGAATGCCAATCCCCAGGTTCACATAGAAGCCGTCCTGGAGTTCGCGGGCGGCCCGGGCGGCCATTTCGTCTCGGGTCCAGGCCATCAGACGGTCTCCCCGGCGGCGGGTTGGGCCACGCGAGGCTGGGTGGTCACCCGCTCGATGCGCTTTTCAAAGACCGCCCCCTGGAAAATGGCATCCACATAAATGCCCGGCGTATGGATGTGGTCCTTATCCAGGTCGCCTGGCACCATCAGGCGCTCGACCTCGACAACGGTCCGCGTCCCGGCTGTGGCCATCATGGGATTGAAGTTTCGCGCGGTCTTGCGGAACACCAGATTGCCGGCGGTGTCGCCCACATCGGCCTTGATGATCGAGAGATCGGCGGTCAGGCCGCGCTCCATGACATAGAGCTCGCCGTCAAACTCGCGGACCTCCTTGCCCTCGGCCACCAGGGTCCCGACGCCCGTCTTGGTGAAGAAGGCCGGAATGCCCGCGCCGCCTGCCCGGATACGCTCAGCCAGCGTGCCCTGCGGGTTGAACTCCAGCTCCAGCTCCCCGGAGAGATAGAGCTGCTCGAACAGCTTGTTCTCCCCCACATAGGAGCTGATCATCTTCTTGATCTGCCGGTTCTCCAGCAGGACCCCGAGGCCGAAGCCATCGATCCCGCAGTTGTTGGAGATCACCGTCAGGTCCTTCACCCCATGGGCGCGGATCGCTGCGATCAGATTCTCAGGAATGCCGCAGAGGCCAAAGCCCCCGGCCATGATGGTCATGCCGTCGAACAGGAGACCGTCCAGGGCCTCGGCGGCGTCTTTGCGAACCTTGTTTGCCATAGCCATCCCTTTACGCCGCAGCGCAGCATTTGGGAACCTCCTGACAGCAAAACGGCTCCCCAGGGCCATCGCCCAGGGAGCCGTTCGCTGGGGCTAAGACGCCATCAGTTGGTCAGGGGACGCAGGATGATCTCCACCCGGCGGTTCTGGGCGCGGCCCTCAGGGGTCGCATTGGTGGCGCGGGGCTGGCTCTCGCCGCGGCCCTCCACATAGATGCGGTCCGGATTGAGCCGGCCGCGATTGACGAGGTAGCCCGCCACCGACCCGGCCCGGCGCTCCGAGAGGGCCTGATTATAGGCGTCGGCACCGGTGGAATCGGCATGACCCACCACGTCCACCAGGGTCTGGGGATAGGCGTTCAGGGTCCGGGCCACGTCGTCGAGCACGGTATAGAATCGCGGCTGGATGTCAGACTGATCGACCGCAAAGGTCACGTCGCTGGGCATGTTCAGGATGATGTTGTCACCCTGGCGGATCACATCGACGCCCGTGCCGGCCATCTGCTGGCGGAGCTCGGCCTGCTGGCGGTCCATGTAATTGCCGGCCGCAGCGCCCGCCAGGGCACCGACGCCGGCACCGATCAGGGCGTTCTTACGGCCTTCGGAGCTCTTGTTGGTGTTGGTAAGGTAGCCGAGCGCCGCCCCGCCCAGGGCCCCGGCCAGGGCACCCGTGCCGGTGTTGTTGCGGACCTGCTGGCCCGTATAGGGATCGGTGGTGGTGCAGGCGGCCAGGGCGAAGGCGCCGAGGAGCCCCACTGAGGCTGCGGTCAGAAGACGCATGAGGTCTCTCCAAGAGTGGTTATGTCTACAGCAACGCTAGGCCCTCTTACGAAGTTCCGTTATGGCGGATTTAAGTCCGTCACGGCGACCTCATCCGACCCCACGAGCTCCATTGTGTCAGCAGAATCGATCAATCCCGTCTCATTTGACGCCTATGAGTCCGACTTTGAGGGGTTCGCCCAGGCCCTGGGGGACTCTTTCACGCGCTATGGATTCGCCGTGATCGCCGATCACCCCCTGGCCCAGGACCGGATCGAGGGGGCGCTGGCCGCCACCAAGGCGTTCTTCGCCCTGCCGGAGGCCACCAAGGGTGCCTATGTGGCCGGCCAAGGGGGGCAAAGGGGCTACACCCCGTTTGGCGTTGAGACCGCCAAGGGGGAAACCCACCACGATCTGAAGGAGTTTTGGCACATGGGCCGGGATCTGCCCCCGGGCCATCCTTACGGGGCTGTGATGCCGCCCAATGTGTGGCCCGCCGAGGTTCCGGCGTTCCAGAACGAGGTCACCTGGCTCTACGGCGCCCTCGACACCATGGGTTTGAAGGTCCTGGAGGCTCTGGCGGTCTATCTGGGGCTGGACCGGTCGTTCTTCACCCCCACCGTCGACCAGGGCAATTCCGTGCTCCGGCTGCTCCACTACCCGCCAACTGCAGGAGAGGGCCCCCACATCCGGGCCGCAGCCCATGAAGATATCAACGTCATCACCCTGCTGCTGGGGGCCGAAGAGGCCGGGCTTGAGGTGCTGCGTCGGGATGGCAGCTGGCTGGCCATCAACCCGCCGGCCGGCTCCCTGGTCTGCAACATCGGCGACATGCTGCAGCGGCTGACGAACCACCGCCTGCCGTCCACCACGCATCGGGTGGTCAACCCAACGCCAGAGCGGCGTGGCGTCGCCCGCTATTCGACGCCCTTCTTCCTGCACTTCAATCCGGACTATGAGATCCGCACCCTGCCCAGCTGTGTCGATGCGACCCAACCTGATCGCTACCCTGAACCGATCACAGCTGACGGCTATCTCCAGCAGCGCCTGCGCGAGATAAAACTGCTTTAGCCGAACGGTGATTTTTGTAGGGCGCCAAAATTTAACTTAACCTGGGCGAGTCTTCCCTTCCACCAGAGGGCAGACGCTTAGGGTCATGGTCGACTTCCCAGCCGCCATCGAGGCAGGTGTTCATCGTATGGCGGCGATGGGGGCCCTGGACCTCCTAGCCCTGAAAGCCCCCTTTGAGCGGATCGCCCGGCTCACCCGGGCCCTGGTGAACGGCGGTCTGGGTGACGTGATCCTCATCAACGGCGACCTCACCTGGCACGCCAGCGCCGATGACGGCTTTTCCAGGCGCATCCCGACGGGTCAGTCGTTCGCCGCCCAGGTCGCCCAAAGCCAGGACGTTCAGTGGGTCTGCGATGTCCGGGAAGACCCCCGCTTCCTCGATCATCCCTATGTGGTGGCTGATCCGCATGTGCGGTTCTTTGCTGGCGCACCGATCACCCTTCAGGATGGCTCAGTTCTGGGTGCTGTGGTGGTTGCCGGCCCAGAGGTTCGAGCGTTCGACGCTGATCTGGCAGACTGTCTGAGGGACCTTGCGGCCATGGCAGCCGGCGAGTGCGGTCGCCGCCAGGCACTCAACGACCTCGCCCAGGCCCACCTGCAGACTCAGGCTGCCCGTACCCTCATGGCGGCCTTTGTGGAAACCGCCCCGGTGGCCATCTGCCTGACTGATGCCGACATGCGGATCATCCAGGCCAGCCCCAGGTGGCGCAGCGATCGGGGCGTGAGCGAGCCCCAGGGCAAGATTCTCTATGACGTGCACCCGCGGACGGTGCAGTGGCGCGAGGTCTATAACCACTGCCTGCAGGGCCATACGACCCACCATGAGCAGGTGGCGGTGACAAACCTCGACGGTGAGCAACGCTGGCTGCGGGTGGAGATCACCCCCTGGCGGGACGGCTTGGGCGCCGTCGGCGGCCTGTTGATCATGTCGGTGGACATCACCGACTCGGTCCGCGCACTGGAAGAGGCCCGCCGTTCAGAAGACCGACTCAAGTTCGCCCTGGAAATCGGCGACCTGCAGATGTGGGAGATGGACTACGGGCGCAGTGTCCTGACGGCGGCCGGCGCCCAGGGCTTGCACAAGGGCGCGACCTTTAAGGACGTAGAGCTTGGCATCTGGAAGGCGGTGCATGAGAGCGACCGCCCTCGCTTGATGGCCGCCTGGGACCGCCATCTGCGACACGATGAGCCATTCCATGAGACCTATCGGCTGGTGCCGCCCGATGGTGGCCAGTCCCGTTGGGCCAGTTCGGCGGCCCGGGCCTTCAAGGATGAGTCGGGCCAGATCGCGCGGGTTGTGGGCGTCATTCGAGACATCGACAGTCAGAAGCATAACGAGTTCGAGCTGCTGAAGGCCAAGGAGGCCGCCGAGGCCGCCAACCGCGCCAAGAGCGAATTCCTGGCCAATATGAGTCATGAGATCAGGACACCTCTGAACGGTGTCATGGGGGTGGCCGGGGCCCTGGCCCGCACCGACCTGACCGACCGTCAGGCCGAGATGGTGGGCCTGATCGAGACCTCGGCCCAGACCCTGGAGGCGCTGCTTTCAGACATACTGGACCTGGCCCGGATTGAAGCGGGTCGCCTGGAACTTCGACCCGAGCCCTTTGATCTGAGCGCCTCGGTGGCGGCTTGCGCAGCCCTGTTCCGACCTAGCGCCGAAGCCAAGGGTCTAGGCTTTCAGGTCAGAATTCACCCAGACGCCCTAGGCACCTACCAGGGCGACGCCGCAAGGCTGCGCCAGATCCTGGCCAATCTGCTGGGCAACGCCGTCAAGTTCACCAGCCAGGGCAAGGTTTGCCTGGACGTGATGGGCGCGCGCGATGAGACGCGTTCGCGGCTGATCTTCAAGGTGTCTGACACAGGCATTGGCTTTGACGAAGAGACCCGCCAGCGCTTGTTCAGCCGCTTTGAACAGGCCGACGGCTCCATTACCCGACGGTTCGGGGGCACGGGCCTGGGTCTGGCCATCTCCCGCTCCCTGGCCGAAGCCATGGGCGGCAGGCTCTCGGCAGAGTCACGTCACGGTGAGGGCTCGGACTTCATCCTCGAACTCGACCTGCCCCGCAGCAGCGGGGCGGTAGAGGTTTGGCAAGTTGAGGCCGAGACGACCGAACACCTTTCCCCACTCACCGGCATGAAGGTGCTGCTGGCCGAGGATCATCCCACCAACCGTCGTGTGGTTGAACTGATCCTGGGGGCGGCCGGCGTTGCGCTGACCTGCGTCGAGGACGGCGCCCAGGCCGTGTCAGCCTGGGAGACCGGAGCCTTTGACCTGGTGTTGATGGATATGCAGATGCCCGTCATGGACGGCCTGACTGCCATTGGAGAAATCCGGCGGCGTGAGCAGGCCAGCGACTTGCGCCGTACGCCGATCTACACGCTGACGGCAAACGCCATGCCCGAACACGGGCTGGCCTCTGCCGTCGCTGGCGCTGATGGTCATGTGACTAAGCCGGTTACCGCCGAGCGCCTGCTGTCTGCGGTAGAGGACGTCTGGGCTGCGGCTCAGACCACGGCGACCTCTGTCAAACCCGCCCTGAAGTCCACCGGGGCCCGCTGATCTGCGGCTTGCCGCAGGTCTGGGGTGACCGATCGGCCACCCCAGTCCCGCAGGCCTTCGCACTA
This sequence comes from Phenylobacterium sp., assembly GCF_022402485.1. GTDB lineage: Bacteria > Pseudomonadota > Alphaproteobacteria > Caulobacterales > Caulobacteraceae > Phenylobacterium. The sequence continues at coordinate 161,437 of NZ_JAKRSA010000023.1, forward strand.
TTTGGTCAGTCTCAGGTTGTCGATCGAGCCAGCGATGGCGTCGAAGGCTGCACCCAGTTGTGAGACGTTCTGCACGTCATAAAATTTGTCAGGATCTGTGGCGCAGTTTCTCAGCAAACTGCTGGATCCTGTCTTGACCTCAACGCGCACCGTGTAGAGAACAATTTCCTTATCTTTGATGTTCTCACAAAGAAGCGAGAGACGATCATTCATAACATTTCTGCGTGCCGTACCATTGCCCGAGGTAATTCCCAGCAAGCCCTGCCAGATATAACCCAAACCACTGTAATACGACATGTTATGATTGCTTAGGGCGTTATCAACGTTATCACCATCAGTCATCAAGATGATGATCTTGCGGTGATTTTTCGTTCCATACGCAACGCCGTTAGCAAGAGGCGCATTCGGTGATATCGTGTGCCAGCCCCAGACCAATCCCATAGCAATGTTAGTTGTTCCATTTGCATTCATCGAGTCGATAGCGCTCTTCAGATTGCTCATGTTGGTCGTGAGCGGCATGATCGGTTCAAGATTACAGCCATTGTTTGGCCCGCCACCATTGGGCGTCGCGTTGTTGTACTTGGCGACATTGCCCTGGCGTACCCAGGCATTTCCTGAAACACCATCGTTCAAATAATTGTTCGGATTCCAGGTATTGTCAGGCTCGTCTGGCGCAAAATAAGGCACAAAGAAGCTGTCGTTGTTCGCCGAGTATGGTGCCGTATCCTGGACGTCAAAGGGCTGGCGTCGACTTTCGACACACCCCCCCCAGACCTGATTGTTTTTCATCGACTTGAGGACGGCGAACCGGTCAGTATTGGCGGTGGTGAAGATATCGACACCAGCGGCATTGTGCCCGAGGGCTCGGCTATCGAGCCAGCTGGGGATGCCTGGGCCCGTGCGGGTGGTGGTGTTGTAGTTTGTAACGCTGACGTTCTCGGCGACGCGCACCGTGCTGGAAAACGGCACCAGGGAAATCTGTATGGGGTCCTTGGCTGTGCTGCGCTTGCCCGCAGACTCCAGCTTGTCCACCAGATCTTTGGCCGCCGTCTTGAGCGTGCTGAGCTTGGTTCCACTCATGGAGCCGGTGTTGTCCAGCACCAGGGCGACTTCCAATCGGTCCATGGCCCGCAGGGCCTCGGCCCCGGCCTTGACATTGGCGTGCTGGAAGAAACCGGTGGCCACCGCCATGGGCTTCATTTCAGCCGAGGCCACCACCTTTGGGCCATCGAGCACAAAGCTTGAACTAACCAGGCTTGCGCCGGGATAGCTGGTCAGATTGGCCAGCAGCGCCCTTTGCCCAACCTCATTGATATCCTCCTGGGTCTGGGCCGAGGACCGGGCGGCAAACAGGGTCGCAGCGTCCAGGGCGTCCTGGAGCTTCTGGCGCTGGTTGGCCCCGATATAGACATCGAAGACCCCCAGGGTCAGCGGGGCCAGCAGAACCAGGGCCATGGCGAAAATGATCGCGGCGGCACCGCTCTCATCGCGGGCGCCTGTTCTCAGACGGGCGATCATGCCCTTGAGGATAGAGGTTCGCACGTCTGCGCCCCGCTTGAAGTTCACAATCAGACGGGGACTATGGCGGCTCAGGGTAAACGAACCGTCCGCAGAACAGGGTAAACAGAAGCCCAGGCGCGCGATGATAACCCGCATTGGATGATTGACGGCGACGGGGGTCCGCCTTCCAGTCAATCTCGCTGCGCGGCCAGATCGGGATAAAGCTGATGACGTCGAACGATGACACGCACGATCCCGCGGCCCCCGAGCCCACCTCACCTCAATCCGAGCCCCCCGAGGCGGCACCAGCCAAGGCACCCTGGTGGCGAGGGCTGCGCAGCCGACTGACCCAGGGTCGGACACCTGTCGTCCTGGCGGGCGTCCTGATCGTTGCGGCCTTTGGAGGCGGCTTCCTGACCGCCAAAGGGGTAGACGTCCTGCGGATCCCGCGGCTGGCGGTGTCAGGCGCGGATACTGCGCCTGAGGGCTGGTCCCTGTTTGGTCGCCCCCGGGGCGCGGACGCCCCGCGTCGTGGCGCGCCGGCCCCAGAGGGTTTCGCCGTCTGGCGCACGCGGGTGGATACCAGCACAGCCCAGCCCCGCGCCTGCATAGAGATGAGCCGCCCGCTCGATCCGCAGGTGGCCTATGCGGACTATGTCCTGGTTTCGCCCGATCTCGGCGAGACCCCTGCCATCGCCGTGGACGGGGCCGAACTCTGCGTGGCCGGCCTGGGCTTTACCGAGCGCCGGGTGACCCTGCTGAAGGGCCTGCCCGGGCGGGGCGGGGAGACCCTGCAGGCCAATGCCGACATCGACTTCACCTTTGGAGAAAAGCCGCCCTTCGTCGGGTTTGCCGGGGACGGGGTGATCCTGCCCCGGGAGGAGTCTGACGGGGTCGGGATCGAAACCGTCAATGTGACCCGCCTGGGCATCGAAGTCTGGCGGGTCGCGGATCGCAACCTTGTCCGCACCTCCATCAGCGCGCCCGAGCCGACCGCCGAAGGCGAATGGGCCTATGACTGGGGGTCCGACAGCCCTGACCAGGAGGGCCAAAAGGTCTGGAGCGGCGAGATCGACGTCACCAGTGAGGCCGGCCGACGGGCCACCACCGTCTTCCCCCTGGGGGCTGTCCTGCGGGAGATGAAGCCCGGCGGCTATGTGATCAAGGCTCGGGACGCCTCGGGGGGGCGAACCCTGACTGCGGGGGATGACTCCAATCCTCCGGCCCAGGCCCGTCGCTGGATCATCTTCACCGACATGGCCCTGAGCGCCTACACCGGCACAGAGGCGACCGATGTCGTGGTCCGCTCTCTGAAAAGCGCCCGTCCACAGTCCGGGATTCGGGTGGCCCTGGTGGCCGCCAATGGCGAAGATCTCGCCGAAGCGCGTACCGATGGCCAGGGCCGCGCGCGCTTCGCCGCCGCCCTGACCCAGGGCGAGGGTGCCCTGCGGGCCAAGATGATCATGGCCTATGGGCCACAGGGGGATCTTGCGCTCCTCGACCTCGACCGACCGCCGGCGGACCTGTCGCGGCTGGGGGTCGGGGGTCGGATCACCGAGACGGCCCCGAGCACCGCCGGGCGCACGGCGGCAGCTGTGGTGGACGCCTATGTCTATACCGATCGAGGGGTTTACAGGCCTGGCGAGACCGTCCACCTGAACGCACTCCTGCGCGATCAAGAGGCTCGGGCAGTCAAGGGCCGCAAGGGTGCCATCGTCGTGCGCCGACCGTCTGGGGTCGAGTTCAAGCGCCTTGCCTTTGACGGCGCGCCGTTGGGCTCAGTCGCCGCCGACATCGCCTTGCCGCGCAGCGCGCCCCGGGGGCGCTGGCGGGTCAGTCTGGAGATCGAGGGCCTGGAGCGCCCGGCCGGGGAGATCACCTTCGCCGTCGAGGATTTTGCCCCACAACGGCTGGCGGTGACCCTGACTGGCCAGGAAGCCAGCCCCGTTGCGGCTGGGCAGAGCCGCAATCTCGATATCAACGCACGCTTCCTCTACGGGGCGCCGGGTTCGGGCCTGCAGGCCGAGGGCGAGGCGCGGCTGCGCGTCGACAACGACCCCTTCCCCGCCTTCGAAGGCTATCAATGGGGCGACCAGCGGACGCCGTTCCAGGAAGCCTTCGTCGATCTGGGCCGGACGGTCACCGACGGGGAGGGCCGGGCGATCATCACCCTGCCGCCCCAGGCTGCCGACAGCGCCCAGCCCCTGGTAGCGGCCACCACGGTCAGCGTCTTCGAGCCTGGGGGCCGACCGGTGCGGGAGTCCCTGGATCTGAAGATCCGCCCCCGCGCAACCTATCTCGGGGTCAAGGTCAGCCAGGCCGATGGCGCCCGGGGGGGCGATCCCACGGTCAGCCTCGACCTGATCGCCGTTGATCGTGCCGGACGACGGGTGGCCGCCCCGGGCGTCACCTGGCGGCTGGTTTCAGAGAACTGGGACTATGACTGGTTCCAGCAGGACGGCCGCTGGCAATGGCGGCGCACCAGCCGAGACGCCCTGGTGGCCCAGGGCGAAATTAATCTCGCCGCCGCAGACCCCGCCCGCCTGAGCCGGCGGCTCGGCTGGGGCGACTATCGCATTGAACTGACCGGGCCGGACGGCGCAGCCAGCGTGATCCGCTTCACCTCCGGCTGGGGGGCGCCCGCCGAAGACGCCGAGGCCCCCGACATCGTCCGGGTCAGCGCCGGCGACAAGGCCTATGCCCAGGGCGACACGGTGGAGATCACCCTGAAACCGCCCTACGCCGGCGAGGTCCAGGTGGCCGTGGCCACCGATCGGGTGCTCGATTTCCGCACCCTGACCGTCGGTGAAAACGGCGCCACGGTGCGCTTCCAGAGTGACGCCAGCTGGGGGGGCGGGGCCTACGTAATGGTCACCGTCGTCCAGCCCCGGGACCCGGTGCGGACCCCCAAGCCCAGGCGGGCCCTCGGTCTTGTCTATGTTCCCCTCGATCCCAAGGGCCGCAAGCTGGAAGTGGATCTGGGCACGCCCGAAAAGGCCGGGGCCAGAGAGGCCCTGTCCGTGCCGATCACCGTCAAGGGCGCAGGCCTGGGACAGCGGGTCCGGGTGACCCTGGCGGCCGTGGACGAGGGCATATTGCGCCTGACCCGATACGACAGCCCTGATCCCGCCAAGTGGTACTTCGGCAAGCGCGCCCTGGGCGTGGACTACAGAGACGACTATGGCCGCCTGCTGGATCCCAATCTGGGGGCACCGGCCAATGTGAACTTCGGGGGCGACGAGATTGGCGGTGAGGGTCTGACCGTCACCCCGATCAAGACGGTCGCCCTGTGGTCTGGGGTGGTCGAAACCGGGCGGGACGGCAAGGCGACCATCCAGTTGCCGGCGCCCGACTTCAACGGCGAGCTGAGACTGATGGCGGTGGCCTGGACCGACGACGCCGTCGGCTCGGCCTCCAAGCCCCTGTTGGTGCGCGAGCCGGTGGTGGCGGAGCTGGCCCTGCCCCGCTTCCTCGCGCCAGGGGACAAGGCCTTCGCCACCCTTGAACTGCACAATATCGAGGGACGCGCCGGGGAATACATCGCCCAGCTCACCGGAGAGGGCGGCCTCCTTGCCCCCTTCCGCAAGGCCTATGAGCTGGTTGTGGGCCAGCGTCTGGCCGAGCGGGTTCCCCTGGACGCCCCACGGACGGCGGGCATCGGCAAGGTCAGTCTGACCGTCACCGGGCCAGGGTTCACCAGCACGCGGGACTATCCGCTCCAGACCCGCCTGGGCTGGAGCCGGGTAACCCGGACCACCGTGGCCCTGCAACAGCCGGGTAGCGCCTACACCCCTGCGCCAGACCTGCTGGCCGGGCTGGCGGCCGGCGATGCGACCCTGCAGGTCAGCTATTCACCGTTCCGGGGCTTTGACCCCGGGCCGATCGCGGTGTCCCTGCTGCGCTATCCCTATGGCTGCACCGAACAGCTGGTGTCGGCGGCCTATCCCCTGCTTTACGCGGCCAATGTCTCCCAAGACCCCAAGGCCAGGCGCTCCAGTCTGGCCCTGAACCAGGCGGTCAGCCGCCTGTTGGACCGCCAGACCCTGGACGGTGCCTTTGGCATGTGGCGGGTCGGGGATGGGGAGGCTGACGCCTGGCTCGGTGCCTACGCCACCGACTTCCTGGTGGAAGCCCAGAAAGCCGGGGCCCCGGTCCCGGCGGCCGCCCTGGAGCGGGCCCTAGGCGCCATGCGGCACATCTCCCGCCCCGAGGGCTGGGCCAATATCTCCTACCGACTGGAGTATCCCAGCTGGTGGGCGGGCTCGCCTGAAGCCTCAGAGACCGCCACGGCGACCATGCGTCGACGGGCCTCGGCCTATGCTCTCTATGTCCTGGCCAAGGGGGGACGGGGCGATCTGGGCCGGCTGCGGTGGTGGCACGATGTGCAGATGAAGACCGAGGCCTCGCCCCTGGCCAAGGCGCATGTGGGCGCGGGTCTGGCCCTGATGGGGGACAAGGCCCGGGCGCGCTCGGCCTTCCGTCAGGCGGTCCGGTCGCTCAACTATCGCGAGGAGAGCGACTGGTACCAGAGCCCCTTACGGGACCTGGCGGCGGTGATCGCCCTGGCCTATGAGGCCGGCGAAACCGACATCGCCCGGGAGCTGCAGGGGCGGTTGGAGAACGCCGTCGAAGACCCCGAGGCCCTCAACACCCAGGAACAGGCGCGGCTGCTGCAAGCCGCCAACGCCATGATGGCCGCAGCCGGTCCCCTGAAGATCGAGGGCGCGGGGGCCATTCCCCTGGCGGCGGTCGCCGGCGGACCCCGCTGGGCGGTGGGCAAGCTGGCGGAGTCCCGCTTTGTCAATGCAGGTGCCGGCGCCGTCTGGCGGACGGTCACGGTGTCCGGGGCTCCTGTCGCGGCCCCGGCAGCGGCCAGCAACGGCCTCACCCTCCAGAAGCGCCTATTGAGCTTCACCGGCGGACCCGTCGACCCCGCCAGTCTGACTCAGGGCGACCGGGTGATCGTGGTGGTCTCTGGCCGCGCCCAACAGGCCAGGTCCATGGCCTTGGTGATCGATGATCCCCTGCCGGCGGGCTTCGAGATCGAGACCGTGCTCGGGCCCGACGACGCCCAGAGCGGACCATTCCGCTTCCTCGGGCAACTTTCGTCGGCCGATGTGCAGGAAGCCAGGGATGATCGCTATGTGGCAGCCATGGATCTGCCCGGTCGGGAAGACTTCGCCTTCGCCTATGTGGCGCGGGCGGTGACCCCCGGGGACTTCCTGCTGCCGGGGGCGGAGGCCAGGGACATGTATCGCCCGGCGGTCAACGCCCGCACCAGCGTTGGCCGTACGGTGGTCGCGCCCGGCCAGTGAAGGCGCTGAGGTCCTTAAGGGCGAGGCTCAAGCAGGCCGTAGACTCGCCGGTGGTAGTGCGGCGGCTGACCCAGGGCCTGATCGGCGCGCTGGCCCTCCAGGTGCTCCTGCTTGGCCTGGACGTGGCGCTCCCGCCGGACCTGTCCCGGGGGGCGGAGGCCTCGCCTGTGGCGCTGGATCGTCGCGGGGCCTGGCTGCGGGCCCTGCCGGTGGAGGATGGGCGCTGGCGCATCCGCGCCGATCTCGACCGGACCGATCAGAGTTTCATCGACCGCCTGATCGCCGTGGAGGACGCCCGCTTCTGGCACCATCCAGGGGTCGACCCCTTGGCCGTCATCCGCGCAGCGGGCTCAGCGGCGCTTACCGGCGAGGTCAGCTCGGGCGCCTCGACGCTGACCATGCAGACCGCGCGCCTGCTGACCCCCAGGCCCCGCACCCTGCCGGCCAAGCTGGTGGAAATGATCCGCGCCGTGCAGATCGAGGCGCGGCTGTCCAAGCGTGAAATCCTCGCCCTCTATCTGACCCTCGCCCCTTACGGGGGCAATCTGGAGGGGGTGCGGGCCGCCAGCCTTTCCTATTTCGGTCATGAGCCTACGAGCCTGACACCGGGGGAGCAGGCCCTGCTGATCGCCCTGCCCCAGTCCCCGGAGGCCAGGCGGCCGGATCGGCGCCCGGAGGCCGCCCGTCGAGCCCGAGACCTGGTGCTCGACAAGATGGTCCGGGCGGGTGCCCTGAGCCCGATGGAAGCGGCGGAAGCGACCGGGGAACCCATGCCTGGCCGCGCGCCCTTCCCGGCCCTGGCCTGGCATGTGGCGGGCGAGCTGGCCCGCAGCGCCCGGGCCGATCAGGCCTCAGTCGTCTCGACCCTGGACGCTGGCCTGCAGGGGCGGCTTGAGCCCCTGGTGGCGCAGGCCGCACGGGCACAGGGGGCAGACGCCACAGCTGCGGTTCTGGTGGTCGCCCTGGATGGCCGCGCCGTGCGCGCTGCCGTTGGCTCGGCGGGCCTAGAGCGGGCGGGGGGCTGGATCGACATGACGAAGGCGCTTCGCTCGCCAGGCTCAGCGCTCAAACCGTTCATCTATGCCATGGCCTTCGAACAGGGCCTTGCAGCGCCCGACACCCGCATGGCCGATGCGCCGAGGCGCTATGCCGACTATCAGCCGGAGAACTTCGACCGGGTCTTTCATGACCAGGTCACCGCCCGGGAGGCCTTGATGCACTCCCTGAACGTGCCGGCGGTCGACACCCTGGCCCGTCTGGGGCCCGCAGCCTTCGAGGGACGACTGCAAGCGGCAGGGGTAAAGCTGTGGCGGCCCAGAGCCGAGACCCGGGACGCGGGCTTGGCCATCGCCCTGGGCGGCGTCGGTATCTCCCTGCGCGATCTGGCGGTGCTCTATGGTGCCCTGGGGGACGGGGGACTGGCGCGGCCCCTCGCCTGGACAGAGGCTGAAGCCGCAACCCGCCGCGAGACCCGGGGGGTGCGGCTGATGAGCGAGGCCGCCGCCGGCGAAGTGCTGGCCATTCTGCGGGAAACCCCGCCGCCGGCCGGGGTCACCCCAGCAGCGCTGAGCCGGGGTCGGCCACTGATGGCCTACAAGACCGGCACCTCCTACGGTTTCCGGGACGCGGTGGCGGCCGGGATCGTGGGGGGGCATGTGATCGTGGTCTGGAGCGGCCGGGCCGATGGCGGTGCGCGGGGCGGGCTGACCGGCAGGGACTCCGCCCTGCCCCTGCTGTTCGACGTCGCCGACCTGTTGCAGGCCCCACCGGCCGCGCCCGCGCCGCTTTCACCACGCCATGCGCCGCCCGCCCTGGAGGACCAGATGCGAGACACCGAAGGCCCCCGGCTGATCTTTCCGCCGGACGGGGCCGTGGTGCAGGTGGACGGCTTTGGCCCAGGGTCGCGGGGCCTGGTGCTGGCGGCCAGCGGCGAAGACCTGGCCTGGTATGTGGCGGGCCAGCCCCTGGCCCCCGATCCCTTGAGCGGCCAGGTGCTCTGGCGGCCGGAGGGTCCAGGCTTCTATGATCTGAGTGTGGTCAACGGTCGGGGCCAGACCGCCCGGGCCCAGGTTCGGGTCCGTGGGGGATGACCCCGCACGCCTGACTCAGGCGTCTTCAGTAAAGGCGGTCGAGGTCGTCTGGACCGTTGCAGGTGACGTCCATGTCCTTCACCAGGCCGTCGGACAAGGAATAGACCCAGCCGTGCACGCTGAGCGGCTGACCCCGCAGCCAAGCGTCGCGGACAAAGACATCCGAGGCAACGTTGCGCACCTGGCGGATCACGTTCAGCTCACAGAGACGGTCATGCTTGGCGTGGTTGTCGCCGAGCGCCTCCAGTTCCCCGCGATGAGCGGCATAGACCTCGCGGATGGGATGCAGCCAGTGGTCAACAAGGCCGCGCCTCTGGCCATCCACAGCCGCCACCACGCCGCCGCATCCATAGTGACCGACCACGAGGATGTGCTTCACCTTCAGAACATCGACAGCGAACTGGAGGACCGACAGGTAGTTGGCGTCCTGCGGGGGCGCCAGATTGGCCACATTGCGATGGACAAACAGCTCCCCAGGATCGAGCCCAACGATCTCATTGGCCGGCACCCGACTGTCTGCACAGCCGATCCAGAGGTATTCGGGGCTCTGCTGGCCCACCAGCCGCTGGAAGAAACCCGGGTCCGCCGCCAGCTTGCCATCTGCCCAGGCCCGGTTGTTGGCCTTCAAGTGCTCGAGCATCTTCAGTTACCTCGCGGTACGCTACGCAAAGTCCAGGCGCTCAGGCCGGCGCGTCGGGCTGACGGTCTGGATGGGCCGCGACGAAGGCCGGCAGCGCCCGCGCCCGTTCGGCGGCGGCCCTTATGGCCCCATAGGCGGAAAGGTCCACACCATAGCGTTCGGCCGAATAGACCTGAGGCACCAGGCAACAGTCGGCGAGGCCAGGGGTCGACCCAAAGGCAAAGCCTTGGCCGTGCCTGGCGATCATCGGCTCCAGGGCGTCAAACCCCTCGGTAATCCACCGGGCCACCCAGGCCTGCCGGTCGGCCTCGCTGACCCCGAAGGCCGCCAGCTGCTGCTGGATACGCAGGTTGTTCAGGGGGTGGATATCGCAGGCGATGATCCCCGCCATGGCCCGCACCACCTGCCGGCCTGCGAGATCGGCGGGCAACAGGGCCGGATCGGGGTGAGTCTCCTCCAACCACTCCATCAGCGCCAGGCTCTGGGTCATGGCCTGATCTGCGCTCACCAGCATGGGGGTGAGGCCCTGGGGGTTGAGCTGGAGATAGTCGGCAGCCCGTTGCTCGCCCTTGGGCAGGCTGACGGGGATGTAGTCATAATCCAGGCCCTTGAGGCCAAGTGCGAGCCGCACGCGATAGGGGGCCGTAGCCCGCCAGTAGCTATAGAGGGTGAGGCCCATGCTCAGAGCACCTTGAAGCGAAGCTCACCTACGTCGTCCACGGCCCCAGCCACCTCGTCGCCGCGGGCGATGGGGCCAACCCCTTCAGGCGTGCCCGTAAAGATCAGGTCCCCGGGCGCGAGGCACCAGAGCCGCGAAGCCTGGGCGATGATCTCAGCCACATTCCAGATCATGTCGGAAACCACCGCGTCCTGGCGCGACTGTCCATTGACGGTGGCGGAAATCCGACCCTGAGGCGCAGGCCCGCTCCAGGGGCGGATGGCCGAAATCGGCGCAGACTGATCAAAGCCCTTGGAGGCGTCCCAGGGATGGCCCTTGTCCTTGGCGGCGGCCTGCAGATCCCGGCGGGTCAGATCAAAGCCGACGGCGTAGCCGAAGACCCGGTCAAGGGCGTCTGCCACCGGGATGTCAGCACCGCCTGCCCGCAGAGCAACGACCAGTTCAACCTCATGGTGAAGGTCGCTGGTCATGGAGGGAAAGGCCACGTCTGAGCCTGGGGTCACCAGGGCGTCCGCCGGCTTGGCGAAAAAGAACGGCGGGTCACGATCGTCTCCCCCCATCTCGGCGCGATGGGCGGCGTAGTTGCGCCCCACGCAGAGGATCCGTCGGACGGGGAAGACCTCCGAAGTCCCCAGGACAGGGACAACCGAGACGGCGGGCGGGGGCAGGACGTACTGGGTCATGATCAAGGCCCTACTCCTGCACGCGGCCAAAGAAAAGGCTCCCGCCCCTGGGGACGGAAGCCTGATCTAAAGACAGGTCAGAGGAAGGCGACCTTAGTTGGCACTGTTGAGGCGGGTCTGAAGGGCCGTGGCCTGGTCCAGATGCTGCTGAATGGTCGGGGCGGTCGACGCTGCAAAGGCCTGAAGGGTGGGCACATCGCCGTCGCGGGCGTAACGCTGCATCAGGTTCAGGGTCTTCTGATGTGTGTCGACCTGCAGGTCGATGTATTCCCTGTCGAACTCAGTGACAGCGGCTTCGCGCAGGTCACGAAGCTCATCGGCCACATCCTCGTCGGGGACGGTCGGCAGGATGATCGACTGGCCGGCAGATTCGATCGCCGTCTTCAGGTTCTGGGTGGTCTGGGTATGGGCATCGACCATCATCTGGGCAAAGGCCTTGACCTCACCGTCCTGAGCGCGCTCACCGGCGAGCTGTGAGGACTGGATCTCCAGCATGTCGCTCTGGGCGGCCAACCGGCTGAAGTCCGGGGCCGAAGCCTCGTCGGCCAAGGTCGGAATGGTGGCGGCCGGATTGGCGTCTGGGACGACACTTTCGGCAGGGGCCGTGGCGGACTGATCGGCCGGCTGACCACAGGCAGCGAGCGAAAGCGCGGCGAGGGCGGCGCTCGCGATGAGCAGGTGGCGAGTCATGGGAACTCCTGGGACGTTGACAATTTCGGACGACGCATCAGATCGATGCGGCTGTGCTCAAAACTCACGCCGCCGTGATCTGTTCCCAGAAAGTCGGAGTCACCCATGACCGAAGCCCCCGCCCCCGGACCGCTGAGCGGCCTCCGGGTCATCGAAATGGGCACGCTGATCGCGGGCCCGTTCTGCGGTCAGATCCTGGGAGACTTCGGGGCCGAGGTGATCAAGATCGAGGATCCCCGAAAGGGCGATCCCATGCGCCAATGGGGCCGCAGCCTGCCCCAAGGCCTGTCGCCCTGGTGGCCGGTGATCGGCCGCAACAAGAAGTCCGTCGGCCTGGATCTGCGCCAGGTGGAAGGCCAGGACATCGCCCGGACCCTGATCTCCAAGGCTGACGTGGTGATCGAGAACTTTCGCCCTGGGGCCATGGAGAAATGGGGCCTGGGGTATGACGCCCTATCGGCGACCCATCCGGGTCTCGTGATGGCGCGGATCTCAGGGTACGGCCAGACTGGGCCTCTGTCGGAACGGGCGGGGTATGGCCTTATCGGCGAGGCCATGGGGGGGTTGCGTCACATCACCGGCGAGCCCGATCGCCCCCCCGCGCGGGCCGGTATCTCGATCGGCGATAGCCTCGCCGCCATGCACGCTGTCATGGGCATCATGATGGCCCTTCATGCGCGGGATCGCACCGGGAAGGGCCAGGTCATCGACGCGGCCCTCTATGAGAGCGTGCTGGGGGTCATGGAGAACCTGATTACCGAATATGATCTGACCGGCTATGTGCGGGAACGCTCGGGCTCGATCCTGCCTGGCATCGCCCCGTCCAACGCCTATCCCTGCGCCGGTGGCGACATGGCGGTGATCGGCGGCAATGGCGATACGGTCTTTGCCCGGCTCTGTGAAGCCATGGGCCAGCCGGCGCTGGCGGCTGATCCCCGGTTCGCCACCCATGCCGCCCGAGGCGAACGACAGGGGGAATTGGACGAGATCATCAGCGCCTGGACGGTCACCTTGTCCTTGAAAGACCTGCTGGACCTGCTGGAGCAGCATGGGGTGCCTGCCGGGCGGATCTATCGGGCTCCGGACATGCTGGAGGACCCCCACTTCATTGCCCGTGAGGCGGTGGTCAGCGTGCCGCATCCCGTATTTGGCCAGGTGCGGATGCAGAACGCCTTCCCAAAGCTGTCAGCGACGCCGGGCAAGGTCCGCTGGCCAGGGCCCGAGCTTGGCGCCCATACCGATGAGGTGCTGCGGGGTGTGGCGGGCCTCTCGCCTGAAGCCGTGGCCGGACTTCGGGCCCGGGGCGTCATCTGAGGTCTATTTGCGCGACGACAGGAGATCGCCCACAGCGGCGGTCACCTGGGTGACATCATAGGGCTTGCGGATGACCGGAGCGTCGAAGCCGCTAGGGGCGCCGCCAGCGTCGCCGTAGCCGGTGGCGAAGACAAAGGGCACCCCCCGCTCCGCCAGGATGTCGGCCACTGGCCCGACCGAAAGACCATTGAGGTTGGCGTCCAGGACGGCGGCGTCCAGATGCTGATCGAGCAAGGCCAGGGCTTCGGCCAGCTCATAGGCCGGTCCCACCACCACAGCCCCGGCCTCGGAGAGGCCTGACTCCAACTCCATGGCCAGAAGGGCCGCATCCTCAACAATAAGCACTCTGGCACCGGCCAGGTTCACGGGGGCAGCCGGGCTGGTCGCCGTTTCTACTGTGCGGCCGACGGGGGTTTCAGGGACCATATCAGGACGGCCAACCACCGCTGCGGGACCGGCCTTCAGCCTCGCCCGCGCACCCGTCGAGGGAAACTCTAGGGCGGTCAGACCATTCAGCTCGCGCCCGGTCACCTGGCTGAGCAAGGTCGTACCAAACCCCGTCCGAGCCGGGGGCGACACCACCGGACCGCCCGACTCGGTCCAGTCCAGGCTGAACCCACCAGAAGGTGTGAGCTTCCAGACCACATCGACCCGTCCGGTCTCGACAGACAGGGCGCCGTACTTCAGGGCGTTGGTGGCCAGCTCGTGCAAGGCCAGGGACACGGCATTGGCCGCCCGCGGCGTCAGAAACAGTTCTGGCCCCTCCCAGCGGGTCTGACCGGGCGCAAGACCGCCAAGCTCCGCTGACACCAGATGATCAATCGCCGCGCCGCGCCAGCGGGCGGCGGTCAGGAGCTCATTGGCCGAGCCCATGGATTTCAGCCGCCCCAGGAAGGTCTGCAGGAAGCCGTCCATGGAGGAGGTGCGCTTGGCCGTCTGGACCGCCAGGGCCTGGACCGTCGCCAGGACATTCTTCACCCGGTGGTCAATCTCGGCCATCAGGGCGTGGCGCTGCTGCTCCTCGAGACGACGGGTGGTGATGTCCTCGACAATGCCGATGATGCCTTGGATCTCGCCCGCCTCGTCGCGGATCCGTTGGGCCACCACTCGGAGCCATACAACGGCCTGGTCAGGCTGGGGCGCAGCACGGCACTCCACCGCATAGCGATCGTTCAACTCAAGGCCGGCCAACATGTGGCGGGTGGTTTCAACGAGATCGTCCGGATGGATCCGCGGCAGCAGGGCCCGGCCTCCGTCAGCGGCAATGTAGCCCGCCGAGCCGCCGGTGATGGCGGCCATGCGCTCGCTGACGATGCAAAAGTCACCCGGCACATCGTACTGGAACTCGCCCAGGCCGGCCGTCTGAAGCGCCAGCTCCAGATGTTCCATATTCAGGCGCGCGCGCTTGGTGTCGTCGACCATGACCAAAGCCTAGCGCCCGGTGCCGGACGAAGCGACAAGAACCGTGCAAGGCTTGCGAAGATTTGACGCACCTTGGCCTGGAACCTGGAACCGCACTCGCCTATGTGACGTTCTGGCAGAGCCCTGTGCGAGGCGCGCGGGGACCTCGAACCTCTGGAGATACTGCATGTCGACCGCTACTGACCGCGCCACAAGCGAAGCCAAGGCCGCCGCCAGCTCCGCAGCGGCATCCGCCCAGGTTCTGGCTGAAGACGCTCAGCGGACCTTCCGCGACGCCGCCAAGCATTTCGAGCGCGCCGTCCAGGACGGTGTGGAGCAGATCCGCGCCCAGTCGCGGGCCTATGCCGACACAGCCGGTGATCAGATCGAAGAAGCCCAGCGCTATGTGGTCGAGCATGTTCGGGAACGGCCGTTGGCCGCCACCGGCGTGGCCATCGGCATTGGCGTGGTCATCGGCCTGCTGCTTGCCGGCGGTCGGCGTTGATTGAGAAGGCCCTCCTGGGGGTCATCGGTCTCGCGACCCTGGCGGCCCTGACGCTGATATGCGTCGGTGCGGCAGGCTATGCCCTGTTCGCTGTTCTGGCCGGTCCCATCGGGGCAGCCGGCGCAGCGGCGATTCTGGCTCTGGTCTGCGCCCTACTGCTGGCGGGTGCCGTTCTGGCAACGCGGGGCAAGGGGCCAGCCGTCCCCCAGGTTCTGCAGGAGGACGACAGTCTGACGGCGCGGGCCTTCGGGCTCGCCCGCCAGCATCCCCTTGCAGCCAGCGGTGCTGCCGTCCTGGTGACCATCGTCGCCGGCGTCCTGGCAGTGAAGAACCCGAAGGTGATCGCCACGGCCCTCAGCGCCTATCTGGCCGGGCGTTCGTCCAGCCGGCCTTGAGCACGCCTTAGGCCCTGCGCCCGGCCTGGTCTGACTTTCGCCGTCAGACCATTCTGGGCGCGTGACCCGGAAATGAGATGGTGACCCTGGCACCCGCGCAAGCAAGGCGGGCCCCGGGGCAGATCCTAAATGACACTCCTAATGCCGCCGCCGGTCCCGACTTTGGGCGCGCCAGGGCCGGTGGCTGACTGACCGCGTCTGCGCGCCCGCCAAAGGACCCCTGATGTTCAAGCTCCCCGACCTTCCCTACGCCTACGACGCCCTGTCCCCGGTGATTTCCGCAGAAACCCTGCGGTTCCACCACGACAAGCACCACGCCAAATATGTCGACAATCTCAATGACCTGCTGAAGGCGGCGGGTGGGACCCCCACAGCCTTGGAAGACGTGGTCAGGGCCGCTGCGGCAGACCCGTCCCAGAAGAAGCTCTTCAACAATGCCGCCCAGACCTACAATCACACCTTCTTCTGGACCTGCATGACCGGGCAGGCCCAACAGCCGCAGGGGGATCTCGCGGCAGCCATCGACCGGGACTTCGGCAGCCTGGCCAAGCTGAAGGACGCCTTTGTCACCGAGTCGGTGAACCACTTCGCCTCAGGCTGGGGCTGGCTCGCCGCCGAAGGCGACAAGCTCAAGGTGCTCTCGACCCACGACGCCGATGATCTGCTCACCCATCAAGGTCTGACGCCGCTGCTGACCTGCGATGTGTGGGAGCATGCCTACTATCTCGATCATCAAAACGACCGGAAGGCCTTTGTCGAAGCCTGGTTCGACAAGCTGGCCAACTGGAGCTTTGCCGCAGCCCAGTATGACGCCGCCCGGGGAAAGGGCGAGGCCTGGCACCACCCTGCGCCCACGGCCTGACCAAACTGCAGCCCTGGGCGCGCTTGAAGCCGCCCGGGGCTGCAAGTCGCCTGGCAAGCGGCTTACCGGCGTCGATCCAGGGACCAGGTCCGATAGGCCTCAAACCGTTGGCCTGACCAGGCCAGCGCCTTGACCCGGATCGCCTCGGCATCCGCCTCGATCAGGTTAAAGCTGGCCGCAACGCCCCGCTCCCGGACCGACAAGGTACCGCAGCCCACAGCATAGGTGCGCGCGTCGGCGAACGGATAGGGCAGGGCAAAGGGGGCGTGCACATGCCCCGACAGCACAAGGTCGACCCGGGATTCGCTGAAGGCCCGCGCGGCGTCCGCACCCCCCCAGACCCGGGCGGTCATGGGACCAGCGATCATTTCAGTGAGCGGGTGATGCAACGCCACCAGGCGCAGCCGGTCGGCCGGGGCGGCGTCCAGGAAGCTGATGGCGGTGCGCACCTGATCGCGGGAAATCTGACCTTTGGACCAGTTCAGCCGCCACTGTGCGCCGCGGGCGGTATTGATCCCCGCCACGGCGACCTGATCATCGAGATGGGACTGGTGCCAGGCCGGCCCAATGATCTGCTCAAACCGGGCAAAAGGCGCAAAAATACGCTCAAACCAGGCGAGATAAGGCGCATCGTGATTGCCCGGCGTCACCAGCCAGGGCCGAGGCAATCGCTCTAGCCAGGCCCTGGCCGTCTCCAGTTCTGCCACCTCGGCAAAGCGGGTGATATCCCCCGTGATCAGGGTCAGATCGGGGGGATCGTCCTGCAACAGAGCCGTGGCCGCTTCCAAGGCGGTGAGGTTCTCATCGCCAAAGTGAATATCCGACAGCTGAGCGATGCGGATCATGGCGCCGCCGGATCAAGTGCGCTGGCGGCGACGTCACCCCAGGCACCCCGGGGCGGCTCGTCGCTGGGGGCGAGCACCCGGGCCACCTGCGGCACGAAGGCGACCCTGGCCATCGGGCCGAGCTGGACCGTCTCGCCGTCCAGCAGGGCAGGGATATCCCTGGCCGCCCAGACGCGGGCCTGCCGGCACAGGCCAAGATCAACCGCAGGGTCATTGCGCCAGTCGCCGACCGCCGCATTCAGTCCGAGCCGGACGGCCTCCAGAGCGCTGCTGAGATCAAGGCCAGCGGCCTCCAGGGCCTGCTCATCATCCGACAGCCGCCGGCTTGCGGTCGGGCACATGAAGATCACCGCCTCCCCCTTCTGCCGGCCCCCTGAGCCGATCACATACCGAAGCCGACTGGAAAAGGCCCGGGACCACGCCGTGCGCGCCCGCTCCAGCGCCAGGCGGGCCTTGCCCTGGCGCATGGCCTCCCGGGCCGGAGCCCAGAGGGCTGGCGCTCCGAGAATAGCGGCCACCAGGAAGAGCTTGCCGTCCACCGTGCCCCCCGCCAGGGGCCGCTCCACCCCGCTATCGAGGATGTCCACCAAGGCTTCCTGCCAGGGACGAGCACCATAGATGGCATGCGGCAGCATGTTCATCGTCCCGCCAGCCAGGGGCGCAAAGAGCGGGCCGTCTTTTCCGCAAAGCTCAGCTGCGCTGCGGGCTGTGCCATCTCCGGCCACCACGACCAGTAGGTCGGGGCTGGCGGCTATGGCCGCCTTCAGGCTTTGCCTCAAACCCTCTGGGGCTGCGGCTTGAACCCTGGAGCTCAACCCGTACTGGGCCAGAATTTCCCCGGCCTCTCTCGGCGCGTCAGCCGAGACGCTGCCCGAGGCCAGATTCAGGACCACTTCGACTTTACGAACACCCGAAATCACGGAGAGGTCCTAATGGGCTTCATCAATCGGTGCCGCGCTGTCCGAAGGCTGGGTCGCTGCCTCTAGGGAGGCACCTGCCCCGGCCAGAACCTCGCCAGCCTCGCCAGCCGCCGCGCGCAGTCCAGGTTCAGCTCGATCAGCGACCACCGACAGCTTCTGATCCACGACCGCACCGCCCTTGCCGAACGACCCATACCAGGCCGCAGTGCCCAGTATGACGGCTCCTGCCACGGCGACCAGTCCGATCAACAGCGCGGCAACCGGATGACGACCCCGGCGTCGTTCCACGTCGCGGCCCTCATGCAGGCCTCGCTCATAGGCCAGCTCGATGTCCCTTTGGTCGGCTGCGGGGGCAAGCTCAGCCGCCTCGGGATGGGTGACATTCAGAGGCAGGCCCTCGCGGCCGTGTCGTGCAGATCGCGGCCACATGCGGGGCGCTCCATTTGTTGTTGCGGCCAAGCTAACGGCGGGGACCGCCAGGGGTTCCGCCTGACAGCTTCTGGCCCCCGAACCCGGATCTGTCGGCGCGTCCGGTTTCGGGAACCTCATCCCACGCGCTGGCGTTTGACGTTCGGCACAAGCGCAAGGAGAGCCTGGAATGATGAAGTCAATTATCGCGATCGCAGGGGCGGGCCTTCTGGCGGCCGCCTGTACCTCCACCGGCACGGTGGAACGTAATGCCGCCGGCGGTGCGGCCCTGGGTGCCCTGGCGGGCGCCGTCATCGGAAACAATGTCGGCTCAGGCAGCGCGACCACGGGGGCGGCGATCGGCGCGGTCGCTGGCGGTGCGGCTGGTGCCTACAAGGGATGCCGCGAAGACGGTGGCTGTGGGGCTAATGCTCCAAACCGTCGCCAGTATTACGATGAGCGCGCAGGTCGGTACTATTTCTACGACTCCGCCAGCCAGCGCTACTACTGGGAAGATGGTCAGGCGCGTAACTGACCCGCCTCTATCCAAAGCTCGACACAAGGGCGGCCAGCGATGGTCGCCCTTTTTCATGCCACCGCGCCCCGACATGGCTGAAGGCAAAAGAAAGCGGCGGACCCGAGGGGGTCCGCCGAAGGGGGTAACATCGAGAGTTGGGGGGGTGCGGAGGCAGCAGGCTGGCGGAGTGTCGCCAACCTCAAGTCGGGGGGGCGTCGCTGCCTCCGCATCATCACAACGCCCTGCCCCTGAAGGCGTTCCCCTGGGTCACGAACTTTTTGCTGCTGGCGTGAAATGGCCGTCTCGATGGCCGTCAGGGGGAACAGACGCCCACGGTCGGCGTTGCGTTTGCGAGGGTGGCTCCCAGGAGACAGGCATGAACCGCCCGGAGCGTCTGGGCCTAGACCTGCCAGCCCCCCAGAGCTGCCCAGGGTCTGGCAGCGCAGGTGCCTTCCATAGACCCAGCTTACCAAGGAGCCCCGCATGGCCGACGCCCCAAACGACACCGCGACAGAGATCGCCGCCACCCCCGTACGACAGGGGGCGCTGGGCCGGCCGATGATGATCGTGCTGCTGGTCTCGGTCACCCTGGCCTTTATGGGCCTGATGGCTGCGTGGCTGATGCGAGCAGATGACCTGGCCGAGGGCGATCCCTCCGCCGCCCGCCAGGCGAGCGACGCACAGATGTTCGAGCAAGACGCCCCGACGCCGCAGATCCGCGACCTCGACGCCGCCGACGCCCCCTCTGGAACGTCGCCCCAGCTCTAGCCCATGGGGTGACCGATGCATGGCAGGCGATGGAGCATCACCAAGGCGCGCCGCACATGAGGCCTGGCCAAAAAAGCATGAGACGCCTGGGCCAGGCGAGGGGGTCCGGGGACCACCCGCTCGCCCAGAGGGCGAGCGGGGCCGGCCTCAGGCTGCCGCCTTGGACTTGCGACGGGGATGGAAGAACAGGGCCTGTCCAATAGCCGCCTTTACGGTCTCAGGTTGGAAGGGCTTGGTGATCAGAAAGGTCGGCTCCGGACGCTCCCCCGTGAGCAATCGCTCCGGAAAGGCCGTGATAAAGATCACCGGTACGTCCAGCTTGGCCAGGATATCCTTGACGGCATCAATCCCCGAAGAGCCGTCCGCCAGCTGGATGTCGGCCAGCACCAGGCCAGGGCGGTTTCGTCCCACGGCATCCACCGCCTCAGTGCGGGTGGCAGCGATATCGATCACCGTATGGCCAAGCTCGGTCACCAAGGCCTCAATATCGGCGGCGATGACCGGTTCGTCCTCGATGATCAGCACATCGGTGGCCAGTTCGGCATCGATTTCCGATTGTGCCTCAGCGATCAGGCCGCCCACCTCATCAAAGCTCGCCCCAAGGATCTGAGCGGCCTCGCTCGGGGTGAAGCCTTCCAGAGCGGTGAGCAAAAAGGCCTGGCGCGAGCGTGGCGCGATGCGCATCAGCCGGGCGTTGGCGTCGTCAACCGTCCCCTCGGAGGCCGGTGCCTCGAGTTGAGCGCCTGTGGTGCACCAGATGGCGTGGAAGACCTGATAGAGCGCGACCCGTGGGGTCAGGGCTGAATCAAGCGCCTTTTCACCGGCCGCAATGGCCTCCAGAGCCACCCGGACATAGTGGTCTCCCGTTGTTTGGTCCCCGGTCAGGGCGCGACCATAGCGTCGAACATAGGGCAGATGTGGCGCCAGCCTGGCTAGAAGACTCAATGACCCCTCCCGAAGTGACAAGCGTAAGTACGCGACCGCCTCTCATGCGAGCACGTTTGATCCATCAACCTCACAGAACGTCACAAGAGGGAACCGGTTCCCCGCATCCGGCGTTTTCGACATGCTGAGTTGAGGCGGCGACGCCGTTTCTTGGAACTGGACGGGGGGCCGGACGTTTGAGCGATCAGGATGACAGCATGAAGGGGCGTTCGCCGCCTGTGCGGAACGCCGGGGATATGATCGAACACCAATCCGAACTTCCGTCGGTCGGGCCCGAAATCAGTGCTGCAGCCTTGGACGAGGCACGCCTGCGACAACAGGCCATTGGCGTGCGCCTGCGGCAGATGTTCGACGAGGTGGTCAATGAACCCATCCCGGACGACTTCCTCGACATATTGCGCAGAGCTGACAAGTCGGCGGAGCAAGGCTGATGGTGGATCGCAGCCCCCGCGACCCCGCCCTCGATGCAGCCTTTAAAGCGGAAATCGTCACCTTGATCCCGCACCTGCGGGCCTTTGCCCGGACCCTCTGCGGCAATGCCACCGCCGCAGACGACCTGGCGCAGGATGCGATGATGAAGGCCTGGGACGCCCGGGCCAGCTTCCAGATGGGCACCAATATGAAGGCCTGGACCTTCATGATCCTGCGCAATCAGTTCTACTCCGAGAAGCGGCGCTCCTGGCGCCAGACCCAGCTTGACCAGGAGGCCGCCGAACGGACGCTGGTGGCGGTGGACGATCCCGAGGCGCCCGTCGCCTTGAACGAACTGAGGCTGAGCCTTGGCATGCTGCCGCCCGAGCAACGCGAGGCTCTGATCCTCGTCGGGGCCGGCGGTTTTGCCTATGAAGAAGCGGCCGAAATCTGCGGGGTAGCGGTCGGCACGGTCAAGAGCCGGGTCAGTCGGGCCCGCAGGGCGCTGCTGGCGATCCTGGAAGCTGGGGCCTACGACCGTGACGGCAGGGCCGCCGGAGACGCTATGGGGTCGATCCTGGCCGACGCTGAACGGCTTAGCACCGCACGCTGACGGCCCGGGGGGGCCAGGTCATGAACGGGGAACCCTGGGCCGCGCTTGGCACCATCCGGCTGCGCCTCATCGCCGCCACGGCAGCAGCCCTGGCCCCGGTGCTGATCCTGGGTGCCATCCAAACCGGGCTCGCATTCAACCATGAACGGATGCAGGTCCGCGAAACCCTGGGGTCCGCGGCGCAGCGGGGCGCGGCCGACGCCCGGGCGCGGATGGAGTCCGCCGACATTCTGCTGGAGACCCTGGGGCCGGGTTCAATAGGCTTTGACTGTGCGCTACGACTGGCCGAGGTGAGGGCGCGGATTCCGGGCTACGAGAATCTTATCCGTTTTGACCGGGCAGGCCGGGTGGCCTGTGCTGCGGGCACTGTGCCCACCGATCCCACCCGGGGCAGACGTCCCTGGTTTCAACAGGTTCGCGCCACGGGGGCCATGGTCATCACCCGCGACCCAGGGGTAGCCTACGCCAACAAGCCGGCCCTGATGGCCGTGGCCCCAACCTATAACGCCGCCGGCGAGTTTGATGGTGCCCTGGCGGCCATCATCGCCCTGACCAGTCTGCAGCCCAGCACGGCCGCTGCCGCCCTGCCCGAAGGGGCTGAGGTGGCCTTGCTGGATGACGCGGGGCGATACCTCAGCCTGACAGACCCCGCGGCCTTTGCCTCCCCGCCAGCAGGTTGGCAAAATCAGGTTCAGGAGGAGGGATCCGTCGTCTGGTATGCCAGGGTAGGCGGGGAGCACCGGGTGCACATCGCCGCCCCCCTGGTGGGCGACAGCCTGTTCGTGATCCTCTCGGCGGACTCACCGGGCCTGTTTTCGTGGGCCCGGCTGAACCCCCTCACAGGTCTCGCCCTGCCTATTCTGACCTTCGTCCTTGTGCTGGGTTCGGTGTTCATCGCCGTCGACCGGGTGGTGGTGCGCTGGCTGATCTATTTGCAGCGGATTGCAGCCCTCTATGGTCGAGGCCGCCTGACGGTTCGTCCTGCCCAGGCTGAGGACATGCCCCTGGAGATTCACGATCTGGCCGAGGCCATGGAGAACATGGCCGACGCCATCGTCGGGCGGGACGCCTCTCTGCGCGAGTCGCTCGCCCAGAAGGACGCCCTGATGCGAGAGATCCATCATCGGGTGAAGAACAACCTGCAGGTGATTTCAAGCCTGCTCAGCATGCAGCAAAGGGCCCTCACTGATCCTGGCGCGCGGGCGGCAATGTCGGATACGCGCCAGCGGATATCGGCCCTCGCCCTGGTCTATCGCGCCCTATACCAGGGGCCAGATCTGAAACGCGTGGATCTGCGCCCATTCCTAGAGGAGCTGACGGCGCAGTTGGTGGCTGGAGAGTCCATGCGTGGGCCACCCGTGCGCACAGATCTCCACACCGAGACCCTGATGATCGAGCCCGATCGCCTGGCGCCCCTGGCCCTGTTTGCTGTGGAAGCCATCACCAATGCGCAGAAACATGCCTTTGCCGGACGGGGGGGCGTCCTCAGCGTGGACTTTCGGGTGACTGGAGACACAGCCGTGCTGGAAATCGCCGACGATGGGACGGCCAGTGATGAAGCTCTGTCAGGGTCAGGCGTCGGCCGCACCTTGATGACCGCGTTCGCCCGGCAGCTCCGCGGTCGCTCCGAACTGGTCCGTAACGAAGCTGGTGGGGTGACTGTACGCCTGACCTTCCCGACCTTGCGTCAGACGATTTCAGAGGCGGAAGGGAACCTCTACCAGGCGTGATCGTTGAGCTTGGCGACGCCGCCTTTCCCAAAGATCTTGGAGATCACTATGCGCAAGCTCTTCCTTCTCGTGGCCCTCACCGCCAGCCTGGGCGTCACCGCCTGCAACACCATTTCCGGCGCAGGCCAGGACGTCGGAGCTGCGGGCGACGCGGTCACCCGCTCAGCCGAAGAAGCCAAGAACTAAACCCAGGGCCGCACAACTCACCTTTGTCGTGAGGCCGGCCACTGAGAGAGAACCCCGCCCGGTCTCACCGCGGCGGGGTTTTTTGCGTTGGTGAACGTCAGACAGGGAGGACTCAGGCCGCCGCACGATCGGCAGACGGCAGGGCGAAAAGGCCCAGGGCGCCATCGACAGGTCGCAAACCCTCGCCTGGGGTGACCACGTCCTCGTCGGCCCCAAACAGAACCTTGCCGCCGGGATTCAAGGATGCTGTCAAGTTCTCAATGACCCGCTGGCGGGCGGGTTCGATCATGCCGCTGATCACATTGCGGCAGAAGATCAGGTCAAAACCCCTGACCCTGGACATGTCACCGATCAGGTTCAGCCTGCGCCAACGGATGGTCTGGCGGAGTTGGGGTGAAATCACCCACATATCGTCGACCTTTTCGAAGTGCCGAATCAGGCTGCGAATCGGCAACCCCCTCTGGACTTCGAACTGGGTGTAGAGGCCGCTCTGGGCCTTCTCCAGGGCGCGCTCTGACAGGTCAGATCCATAGAGCTCGAAGCGGACCTCAGGCCACTGCCCAGCCATGTCATCCACCAGCATGGCCAGGGAATGGATCTCTTGTCCGGTGGCGCAGGCCGCACTCCAGATTCGAATGGGTTGATCCGGCCGGCCTTGCGCCAGTTCAGGTGCCAGCACGAGACGGAAGTGTTCGAAGGCCGCACGATCCCGAAAAAAGCTGGTGTCGCCGGCGGCCATGGCCTCGACAATGGCCCAGATCAGCCGCTCCTCACGACTGGTTCTCAGGCCTGTCATCAGATCGGCGATGCTCTCAAAGCCCTCCCGACGGGCCACCGGGCCCAGTCGGGTCTCCAACAGATAATCCTTGGCAGGATCGATCTTCTGGCCCGAGCGGGAAGCACACAGCTGGGCCACAAGGTCGCGGTCGTCGGGCTTCATGTCAGGCCAGCCAGGGCAAACTTCGCCGCCACGATCTCGCTGTCGAAGGGCTTCATGATGTACTCGTCAGCGCCGCTTTCCAGGGCCTCCCGGATCGCGCTGACTTCATTCTCAACGGTGCAGAAAAGGACCTTGGGCCCCTTGCCGCCGGGCTCCATCCGAAGCCCGCGTAGAAACTCCAGGCCATTCATCACCGGCATGTTCCAGTCGAGCAGAACCACATCAGGCATGGTGCTGCGGCACCAGGAAAGCGCCTCAGCTCCGTCGGCGGCTTCCGCCACGTCGAAACCAAGGTCCTCCAGGATCCTGCGGGCGACCTTTCGGATCACCCGGCTGTCATCGACGATGAGGCAAGTCCTCAACCGAACACTCCCAAGTTGACCGGGTCAGTTTTCGGGCCTGCTGGTTAAGGAGGCGTATGGTTTTGCGCGTTCTGGTCCGATGCCCCCCTGTTTTGGGCGCAAAGCCAGATCGGGGTGCTGGGCGACCCAGGGCCCATGGGCGCGCCCGTCAGTCGGCAGTTGCACCGGGCAGAGTCGCGGCGAAGGTGACCTTTTCCTCGCCGACCTCAGCCACGATCTTGCCGCCGGCCTCGCTGACAAAAAGGTGGACGTAATAGGCCTGAACCCAATGACCGTGCAGGGCCCCATCGGGAAGCGGCTCGCCCCTCAGGCCCGCGATGACCTCGGGACGTAAGCGGGGCTTTTGGCCTGTAGACTCCACCAGGATCACCGTGGAGGTGCCATCCTTGACCGCCCTCAGCTTGGCGACACCCCCGAGGGGGAGGGCCGCGCCGGCCATCTGCGCCAGGTTCAGCACCGCCCTTGCTGAAACCTTGTCGAGGCTGTCGGTCTCGACGATCCATTCCAGCTGCGCACGCTGGTGGGCAAACACTCCTTGAGCCAGGGCTTCCAGCTCCCGCGGATCAAACACTTCAGCCGAGGACGAGGCGCCAAACGCCACCCGCGTGAAGGACAGCATCTCGGCGAGTTTGCGCCCCGAGGCTGCGATCAGGCCCATGGCGTCCTCGCGCATGTCCTGGGCGTCTGGATCGTCCAGCAGATCCAGACCCGAAACGATAGCGCTCACCGGGCTGATGAAGTCATGGCACAGGCGCGCGGCCAGGAAGGCTGCGATCTGGGCTGCACCGGGGGGCGTCACCAGATCAGCGGTTAGCGGTTCAACGGCGCTGTCAGTCATGCGTGGCAGACTGGCGTGATTGGTCGCGCCTGAGAAGGTCCCTAGTCGGCGTTTTTGTCTGCTCCAGGCGGCGCGCGCGCAGAGGCCAGGCCCGGCCGGACGAGGGCAGAATGCGCCTGCCCTGCCAGCCACACCCCCCCATCCAGCCTAGGCGGGCTCAGGGCCAGATAACCCGCAAAGCCTGCGAGAAAAGCCAGCGCCGCCAGCCATGCAATGGCGCGGAGGGGGCGGGCGGAAATGGCGTTTCGGGCGCTCATGCCAAACCAACCCCTTCTGTCCGGCTTGGTTGCCTTTGCGGGGTCGCTTTCCCAATCTGCGAACGATTCGCATTGCCCTGCCCTCGGGGCTCTGTTAGGAGTCATTCTCAGGAACTGAGGTTGGGTCTGACGACCCAGGCGGCTCCTCCCTTGACGTGGCCTCCCGGCCAGATCCTCGCCCCGCCCGGAGCCCCACCCGGGTGGGGCTTTTTCCGGTGGCAGATGATGATAGGCCCCTCGGCAAGACTGTATGTGACGCCGATTTGGGTCCATAAGCGCAGCGGTAACGTACTGCCACAGACCAAAGGAGGCGCGTCATGGCTCTGGATTCCGGAGAAGCTCAGAAGACCTTTCGCTGGGAAGATCCCCTCGATCTTGCCGCCCGCCTTTCGGAGGATGAGCGGATGGTGTGGGCCTCAGCGCGGGCCTATTGCCGCGACAAGCTGCTGCCCCGGGTGGTCTCGGCCTATGCCGAGGAACGCTTTGACCGGGAAATCATGCATGAGATGGGGGCCTTGGGCTTTCTTGGCCCGACCATTCCCGAGGAATACGGCGGGGCCGGCGTCAATCATGTGGCCTATGGCCTGATCGCCCGGGAGGTTGAGGCGATCGATTCCGGATACCGCTCGGCCATGAGCGTGCAGTCGTCGCTCGTGATGTACCCGATCTATGCCTTCGGCTCCGAGGCTCAGAAGCAGAAGTATCTGCCGGGTATGGCGCGGGGTGACATCATCGGCTGTTTTGGCCTGACCGAGGCTGATGGCGGCTCTGACCCTGCCTCCATGCGCACCGTGGCCAAGAAGGTCGACGGCGGCTTTGTGCTGAACGGCGCCAAGATGTGGATCACCAATAGCCCCATCAGCGATGTGGCCCTGGTCTGGGCCAAATTGGACGGGGTCATCCGCGGCTTCCTGGTGGACCGGGGCTCTGAGGGCCTGACCACGCCGAAGATTGCCAACAAACTGTCCCTGCGCGCCTCGGTGACCGGCGAGATCGCCCTGGCCGATGTGTTCGTGCCAGAGGACCAGATGCTGCCGGGCGTGTCAGGTTTGCGCGGCCCCTTCTCCTGCCTGAACAAGGCCCGCTACGGCATCGCCTGGGGTGCCATGGGGGCCGCAGAGTTCTGCCTGCACGCCAGCCGGGATTACGTGGCGAGCCGCCAGGTGTTCGGCAAACCCCTCGCCGCCCGTCAGCTGGTGCAGAAAAAACTCGCCGACATGCAGACCGAGATCGCCCTAGGGTTCGAAGGTGCCCTGGCGCTCGGCCGTCTGATCGATGAGGGGGCCTGGGTGCCCGAGGCCATCAGCCTGATGAAGCGCAACAACTGCGGTAAGGCCTTGGCCATCGCCCGGGAGGCCCGCGACATCCACGGCGGCAATGGCATCAGCGGCGAATACCATGTGATGCGGCATGCGGCGAACCTGGAGACCGTCAACACCTATGAAGGCGCCCATGACGTCCACGCCCTGATCCTCGGCCGGGCCATCACGGGTGAAAATGCGTTCTAGAGCCCATCCCCATCTGACGGGCCCCGTCAGATGGGGATAGGCCTGCGCCTTTTGCGGGTCCGGTTATTCACACCCGGGAAGTATTGAGGCTGTATACTGTGATCTGAAGACAAAAAAGCCGCCGGACGTTATGTCTGGCGGCTTTGGGTTGTTTTGGGTGCGGGGACAGGATTTGAACCTGTGACCTTCAGGTTATGAGCCTGACGA
>NZ_JAKRSA010000024.1:0-2039 GCF_022402485.1 Phenylobacterium sp.
TGGCAGGCTTTCGCCGTCCTGCTGCCGGTCAAGACCGTCGGGGTGATGGGCGACGCCCGCACCTATGAAAATGTCTGTGCCCTGAGGGCGGTCACCTCCACCGACGGTATGACCGCCGACTTCTTCGAATTTCCCTGGGATGTCCTGGCCCGGGCCGCCACCCGCATCATCAATGAGGTCCGCGGGGTCAACCGCGTGGTCTATGACGTGACGTCCAAGCCCCCCGGCACGATTGAATGGGAGTGAGGTGGGAAAGGGGGCATGAGGAAGCAATCTCTGATCCGGCAAGCGGTCATCGCGGGGACAATACTGGTCTGTTCGCTGGCCGGCGGCGCATCTGCCAAGGCCGAGGACCTACAGTCCTCGTCCGCCACGCCGTTTGAGCAGGTCGCGGCCATGAAGGGGAAATGGCAGGTTCGGGAAGCGGCTTCGCTGCAGATCGTTTTCGAGCCGACCGCAGGTGGAAGCGTGATCGTCGAGCGATGGATGCTCGGCGAACGCATGCACTCGCTGACCCTCTATCACCGCGATGGCGAGCGCCTGCTGGCCACCCACTACTGTCCACAGGGCAATCAGCCGCGCCTGGCCGCCAGCGCGGCTGTGGACGGCGAGATACGCTTTGCCTTTCTGGATGCAACCGATCTCGATCCGCACGAGTCCTTCCAGCATGATCTCGCGTTCAAGCGCCATGCCGATGGGTCTGTCTCGCGCTCAGAAGTCTACTGGGGGCCAGACGGGGCGGGCGCAGAGAGTACGTTTACGCTCGTTCCTGCGGCGAACTGATTGACCAAGGCAGGTTGTTGACGGACCGCGGGTCGGTCAGCACAGATGACCTCGGCGAAGCGACGAGAGGGCATACAGGTCATGGATCAGACGCATGGCCGTTCGCGGCGGGATTCCCTCTTGCGTCCACATGGCCTTTTGGCCCTGGCGGCGTGTGCCGCGATGGTGCTGGGGGGCAGTCTGGCCAACGCCCAGACAGCCTATGTCACCAATGCAGATGACATGACGGTCTCAGTGATCGATGTGGCGCGCAATCGTGTGATCACCAGCCTGGAGGTGGACCTTCAGCCCAGGGACATCGCCGTGGCGCCGGATGGACGCCGCATCCTGGTCAGCCACGACGAGCAGCAGACGGTGTTGATCATCGACGCCGTCGACGATGTTCTCCTCCAAAGCATCAGACTCTGGGACAGCCCCACCAACGTCGCCTGGTCCCCGGATGGCGCATTCGCCTATGTGGTGATCACGCCCGCCAACGATGTGGCCGTGATCGATGCGGAAACCGGGGATCTCGTGGCGATCGTGCCCGTCGGAGATGAGCCCGCGAGCATCGCGTTCAGCCCGGATGGAACACGCGCCTATGTAACCAACATGCTGTCCGGCGGGGTTTCGGTGATCGACGTCGCCTCCCGCAGCGTCTTGGCCACCATACCCTTGTCGCAACGCCCTGGCCGGGATGCTCCATTTGACATCGCGGTCACGCCGGACGGCGCTCGGGTCTATGTCACTCAGTCATGGGCCGACTCCGTCTCGGTGATCGACACAGCGACCAATGCCGTGGTCACCACAATACCCGTCGGACGGTATCCAAGGGGGCTGGCGATCACGCCCGACGGTAGCCGCGTCTATGTTGCAAACCATCGCCACGTCCTTTCCGGGCATCCGTCGCTCGGCCCCTTCACGGTCTCGGTCATCGATGTCGCCAAGGCCGCTGTTGTTTCGACCGTGTCGGTTGCCCTTGCCGCGCCGGACGACGTGGCGATCACCCCCGATGGTCGCCGGGTCCTGGTCACTGGACTGAACTCAGGACGGGTGGCGGTTATCGATGCCGTGACAGCGACCAGCGCCTTGCTGAATGACAATGGGGTCAGCCTCAGTCCGGCTGCGGTGGCGGTGGCCCCTGATCGGTCGCGCGGCAGCACGTCACGGCCGGGACTTCAGCCACTCCAGGTCGTCAATGCGCCCCGCAGTGGCTGGACACGACTGGCTCAAGGCTACTCAACCCGTCCGGGGCCGTCGGTCGGGCAGCTATGGGT
>NZ_JAKRSA010000024.1:2139-186357 GCF_022402485.1 Phenylobacterium sp.
GGCACCCGCCTCAGGTCGGCCCGGAGGCGGGCTGGGACCTCCTGCCCCAAGGCTGCGTCCAGTTGCGCATGGGTTTCGCGCCAGAGGGGCACTGCGGCCTTCAGCAGATTCACACCCTCGACCGTGATCTCGATCTGCCGGCTTCGGCGATCGGTTCTGTCGGTCAGAATTCGCACGAGCCCTCGTCGCTCGAGTGGCTTGAGGGCCGCCGTCAAGGACGTCCGGTCCATGGCGAGAAACGGAGCCAGTTCGCCGATCGAGGGGGGCTGAGGCCGATTGAGCGCCATCAACAGAGAGTACTGACCATTGTTCAGCCCGAGGGGGCGAAGCGCATGGTCGAAAAGGCGCGCCAGGGCACGAGCGGCGCGCTGGGCGTGCAGGCAAAGGCAGGTCTCGGCGACATGGGCGACGGTGGGGGGATCAAGCGTCTTTCGAGTGGACTCGGACATGATAAGTTGATACCAACATAATGGTTTGAGGGCAAGAGTTTGCAATGTCCGACGCGCTGACTTTGGGGCTCAAGGTCCAGGTGCCGGCCGGCCAAAGACCTTTGGCGAAAAGATCGAGATTCAGAATTCAAGCGCGCCCGAGGGAGATGAACATGAGCTATGTTGATGGATTCCTGGCCGCCGTGCCGACCGCCAACAAGGAGGCCTACCGCGAACACGCTCGAGCGGCGGCGGAGATCTTCAAGGAGCACGGCGCCATAAGTCTGGTGGAGTGCTGGGGGGATGATGTGCCGGAGGGCAAAATCAACTCTCTGCATACTGCGGTGCTGCGGAAGCCCGATGAGTCCGTTGTCTTCTCGTGGACGATCTGGCCAGACAAGGCCACCCGCGACGCCGGCTGGCAGAAGATCATGGACGATCCCCGCATGCAGTCGGACGTCAACCCCATGCCCTTCGACGGCAGCCGGATGATCTTCGGCGGGTTTGAGATGATCATGAGTGCGTGAGGGGCCAACGAGGCCGATCTTAGGCGCTCAGGTTGATACCGCCCCGGCAAACGATCAGTCCCCTTCAGGTCCGGCCAGAAGCACTCTAATCCTGGTGCCAGAGTCAGCCAGGGGCGGGGACGATGAAGCAGTGGGTCTTGGGGATCATCGGGGGCTCAGGGCTGTATGAGCTGGACGGTTTGCGGAACCGCCAGACGGTGGCGGTGAACTCCCCGTGGGGGGCGCCGTCCGATGAGCTGATCACCGGGGAGCTGGATGATGTGCGGCTGGTCTTCCTGCCCCGACACGGGCGCGGCCATCGCATCCCCCCCGGTGCCCTGAACGCCCGGGCCAATATCGACGTGCTTAAGCGCGCCGGGTGCACCGATATCCTGTCAGTGTCCGCCGTGGGCTCCCTGCGTGAAGAGCTTCCCCCGGGAACCTTTGTCCTGGTGGATCAGTACATCGATCGAACCGTCTCGCGGCCGGCGTCGTTCTTTGGCGAAGGCCTGGTGGCGCACGTTTCCATGGCCGAGCCGGTCTGTCCGCGCCTGTCTGCTCTGGCAGCGGCGGCGGCCCGGATGGCCGGCGCGCCGACTGTGGAGGGGGGAACCTATCTGGCCATGGAAGGTCCGCAGTTTTCCACCAAGGCCGAGAGCCACCTCTACCGGTCATGGGGGTGCTCGGTAATCGGCATGACCGCCATGCCGGAGGCCCGCCTGGCCCGAGAGGCCGAGTTGCCCTACGCCAATGTCGGCATGGTCACTGACTATGATTGCTGGCGCGAAGCCACCGCCCATGTGGAGGTCTCCAATGTGCTGGAGGTCCTGCAAAGCAATGCCGACACCGCTCGCCAGATGATCGCCGAGCTCGCCAGGGCCCTGCCGCAGGTGCGGGAGGCCTCGCCCATCGATACGGGCCTCGACTATGCCGTGATTACCGATCCGGCCCGATGGGACCCGGTGCTCGCCGCCAAGCTGTCGGGGATCTGCCCGCGCAAGTTCAGCGAAGCTGGCGAGGGGTAAGCGTCCGGCGCAGGGCCGCCCCGTCGTCCACATCCTCGCGGACCTGCAGCAGCGCGGGGGGCGCTTCACCCAGGGCGGCGAGGGTGTCGGCCAGGGTGTGGGCGCTGGACCAGCGGATGTTGTCGAAGGGCAGGATGTCCCAAGGCCTGCGGCGCAGGCCTATCAGCCAATAGCCCCCATCCCGCGCAGGTCCCAGGACGGCGGTCTTGGACCCCAGGGTGGCGAATGCCCTGGCCACATCAGTGCGGGTCACGCCTGGGGTGTCGGCACCGATGATGACGGTGAGGCCGGGGGGCAGCTGTCTGACGACCCGCTTCAGCCGTTGCCCCAGATCGCCAGGCCCCTGCGGCAGGGGCTGCCCTTGCCTCACCCAAGTGGTTGGACGGTCGGGGGAGGTGGCGATCCAGAGGCTCCAGCGCCGGTCGCCCGCCAGCTCCCGCAGCAGGCGGGCCAAGGCCCATCGGGAAAACCGCAGGGCGGCGAGATCGCCCACATCGGCCGCCAGCCGCCGCTTGCCGACCCCGAGTCGGGGCTGGCGGGCGAAAATCACCAGATGTCGGCGGGCGCGATCAGCGGCCATAGAGACGGGCGATCCGTTCTGGGGAAGCGCCCAGGAAATAGAGGGCCAAGCAGCGCAGATTCAGCAGGCTCTGCTGCAGCCAACCGCGCCGGTGCCACCGGGCCGCTGAGGTCAGGGCATGTCCTGGCAGCAGGCGCAGGCGTCGGCGGCCCAGTCGCCGGACCAGGTCCACATCCTCCATCAGGGGCAGGGGGGCAAAGCCGCCGATCTCATCATAGAGCCGGCGATGGATGAGCAGCCCCTGATCCCCATAGGGCAGGGCCAGCAGCGCCACCCGCAGGCGAACCCCGATCTCCAGGAGCCGGGCCTGCCAGGCCCGATCGTCCAGCTTGAAACCGAACACGGCGGCCGTGCCGGTCTGGCCTTCGTCAGCGATGTGAGCCTGCAAGGCGTCCAAGGCGGGGTCATCGAGCCGGGTGTCGGCGTGGAGAAACAGGAGCCAGTTGGCGGTGGCGACGCCAGCGCCAGCCCTAAGCTGGCCGCCGCGTCCAGGGGCCGCCTTCAGGATCTCTACCCCAGCCGCCTTGGCGATCTCCAAGGT
The DNA here is from genome assembly GCF_022402485.1 of Phenylobacterium sp. GTDB lineage: Bacteria > Pseudomonadota > Alphaproteobacteria > Caulobacterales > Caulobacteraceae > Phenylobacterium. The sequence goes on from NZ_JAKRSA010000024.1 coordinate 5,220, forward strand.
CGCGTCGGTGGAGCCGCCGTCTACGACGATAGTCTGCACATCGCTCGGCAAGCCGTTCAGGGTCCCTGAGAGGCCGGCTGCGGCATTGAGCGTCGGAATGATGACCGCCAGGGACGGGAGCGGCGTCACGCGCTGCAACTGGCCCCGCCGAGGACGCAGAACTGGGCGCAGAAGGGGTGGTTGAGGCTGACCGTTCCCAGTGCCTCACCCAGGGTGGCGGCCAGTTCGAACTGCGGGTCATAGGGGGTCAGGGTACAGGCCACGACCGTGGGGCCAGTAGCGCCGCGGCGGCGCACCACCATGCGGCTGGAGGCGCACATCATTTCGTCCGGCGACCGGCTGAGGATTCCCCAGCAAGCCTCAGTGATTTCTGGAACTTCAGCCTGCGGTTCCATCTCGGGGAACAAGACCAGAGTGCCGGGGTCATGGGCGTTCACCGTCAGGTCCCGGGCCTTGAACAGGGCCGCGAAGGCCGCACGGGCCTCGTCTTCGGTCTCCTCGGCCATACGTCGGCCGGCGATGGCGATCTGGGCACCTTGGGCGCGTAGCCAGGCCAGACCTTCCCACGCCTTGTCCCAGGAGCCTGCGCCACGCTCGGCGTCATGAAACTGCTCTGTGTGATGATCGAGGCTAACCCTGAAGGTGAGCTGGGGCCCGGCCTTGCCAATGATCGCCGCCAGCTGGTCCCCCCACCGCAACATCGGTCGCATGGCGTTGGTCAGGACCAGCACCTTGCGGCCACTGGCCAGGGCCTGGTCGAGCATCACCAGCATGTCGGGGTTCATGAAGGGCTCACCGCCGGTGAAGCCGATCTCCCGGGTGGCCAGACCCAGCGCCTTGATCTCAGCCAGATAGGCCGCCACGTCGCCTGCGGTCAGATACACAAGGGCGTCGTTGGTGGGGGAGCTTTCAATGTAGCAGTTGAGGCAGGCGATGTTGCAAAGGCTGCCGGTGTTGAACCAGAGGGTCTCAAGGGCCTTCAGCTCCACCCTGGCTCGGACCGAGCCGTCCGCCGTCATCTTGGGATCAACGAAACGCCCAGGGCTGGCTGGGCCGCGATGTGTGGCGAACGGGGAGAGGGCGGTCTGAGTCATCGGGGCCTTACAACACGGGCAGATGGGGCGAGGTCAACGGCAGGGACGACGGGCGGCCTGCCGGCGGGCTGCAGGACCATCGCTAAGCCTATTCGGCCACCGGCACCGATTGGTTTCAAGCCTGCCCCACTATCCTGACGGACAAGATCGTGAAACGGTCTCGCTTGCTGATATCTGAGGAAGGTTCGCCCCATGCGGCTGCTGCTCGCCCGTTTTGCCTTGGTCTTGTCCCTGTTGCTGCCGGTCTGGTTTATGGCAGCGGCCTTAGGTGTGAAGTTTGATCTCTGGTCCTGGCGCCTGGGTCTTGGGGTGCTGATCATCCAGTGGGGCCCGCGCCTGTTGATCGCGGCCCTGGTGGTGGCGGTGATCGCCCTGGTGGTCACCCTGGTGCGAGCGCCGCGCACAGGTTGGCGGGCGGCCCTGGTGGCCCTGGTGATACCGGCGATGGGCTTTGGGTATCTGGCCTATGTCCGTAGCCAGTCGGCGGAAATCCCGCCGATCCATGATGTGACGACCAATGTCGATGACGCGCCGGTCTATTCGCCGGCCCTGATGGCTTTGCGCGAGGCCGGCGACGCCAATCCGGTGGTGACCTTCTCCACCCCCCTCACCAGCCTGCCAGCCTATCAGGGGGAGCGCTTCGCCGCCCTGGCTGGGCGCACCCTGGGTCAGGTGGGCCAGGGGGCCTATCCCGAGCTGAAGACCCTGACCTCTGGGCGCTCGCCCGCCGAGACGTTTGCGGCGGCTGAGGCCGAGGCACGCGCCCAAGGCTGGACCGTGGTCACGGTCGATGCCGGGACCGGGATCATCGAGGCGACAGCGGAGACCTTCTGGTTTGGCTTCGAAGACGATGTGGTGATCCGCGTGCGTCCGGCGGCACCTGAGGGGGCCAGCGCCATCGATATGCGCTCGACCTCCCGGGTGGGCCTGAGCGACCTTGGGGCCAATGCCGCGCGGATCGAAGCCTATCTGGCGGCCCTGTCGACCCGGCTGGGGGCGGACTGAGCCTTTAGATCGGTCAAAATCCATGAGGCTGGTTCTGGTGGGCGCAGGTCACGCCCATCTGCACCTGCTGGCCCGTGCGCGGTTTCTACGCGCCGCTGGCCTTGACCTGACCCTGATTGCCCCTGAGCGCTTCCACTATTCAGGGCTCGCCACAGGGGTCCTTTCTGGGGCGCTGTCGGTCGAGGCCGCTGAGATTGATGTGGCGGCCCTGGCGGCGGTGAGCGGGGTCCGGCATCTGGCCGCGACGGTGGTTGGCGCCAACCTTCAGGCCCGAGTGCTCCAGCTGAACACAGGGCAGGCCCAGGGCTTCGACCTGTTGTCCCTCAATGTTGGCTCCCAGGTCCGAGACCCGCTGAATCTGGCGTCCGCCCCCGGGGTGTTTCCAGTCAAGCCGCTGGCTGGATTGTTTACGCTCAGGGACCAGCTGGAGGCGGCGATGGCTGAGCCGGGACCTGGCCCACAGGTGGTGGTGGCCGGTGGCGGGCAGACCGGGTTCGAGGTCACCGCCGCCCTGGCCGGGCTCTACACCCGCCACGGTCGCGCGCCCCAGGTGACCCTGGTCGCCGCCCATTCCCCCACTTTTGCGCCGCAAGGGGCCCTGGCGGGCCTGACGGCGCACTTGCAGCGCCGGGGGGTGAGCCTGCTCACGGGGGAGATCGTCGCCCGCCGGGATGGGACCTGCCTGCTCGCCGATGGGCGGGAGCTGCCCTGCGAGAGGCTGGTGCTGGCCACCGGGCTCGTGGCCCCGCCTTGGCTTGGACAGCTGGGCCTGGCCGTGGACGGGGCAGGCCGAGTGCAGTTGACGCCCCAACTCCAGGTCCTGGGCGAGGCGCGGGTCTTTGCCGCCGGCGATTGCGCCGTGATTGCCGAGACCCCGCGACCTGCGGTCGGGGTGTTCGGGGTGCGGGCTGCGCCAGTCCTGCTGAACAATCTGTTGGCCACGGCCACAGGTGCCCAACTGCGATCCTATCGCCCCCAAAGCCATTGGCTATCGATCATGGACCTGGGCGATGAGACCGGTCTGGCCCTCTGGCGAAGCCTCTGGTGGCGCGGCCGTGCAGCGCTTCGGCTCAAGCGGTGGCTTGATCTGTCATTTGTCGCGAAGGCCCGGGGGGGAACGTTCACGCCAAGCGCTTGAGGAGCGACACCACGGCGCGGGTACGCGGTGAGAACAGAGCAGGCGTATACCACTGGCCGGCAAGCCGTTTGCTGATCTCTCCCCGGGTCGGATAGGGCGCGATCATGCCGGTCACCTGGCTGAGCTTGAGCCCGGCCGACAAGACCAGGGCCCAGAGGGCGATGTGATCGCCGGCGTGGCGGCCCACCAGGGTCACCCCCAGCACCTTTCCCTTGGCCGTGGTTACCAGCTTGCCCAGGCCCCGAGTGTCCCCTTCGGCAATGGCTCGATCGTTGCCGGAGAACGGGAAGATCTCCACCCGAACGCCATCGCCGTGACGCTGGCGGGCCTGCGCCTCGCTCAAGCCCACAGCGGCGAGCTCAGGATCGGCATAGGTCACCCTGGGCGTGGCCAGGGCGTCGGCGTTTACTGGCAAGCCAAAGATCGCCCGGCGCACCAGGAGGCTGGCATGGGCCCCGGCCAGATGGGTGAACTGACCCCGTCCGGCGGCGTCGCCCACCGCATAGACTCTGCGGTTGCTGCTGCGCAGGGACTTGTCCGTCACCACGCCGTTTCGATCACGCTCAATGCCACCGACCGGCAGATCGAGCTCGTCCAGGGCGGGCTTGCGACCTACGGCTACCAGCAGGTGTGAGCCCGTGATGCGCCTTTCGCCTGTGGCGTCTTCTACGACCAATGTGGGGCCAGCTTCCACGCGAACGGCCTTGGTGCCGGCCATAAGCTCCACGCCATCGGCCAGCAGCTGATCTACCACCACCTGGGCGGCAGCGGGATCTTCACGCCCCAGGATCTTGTCGGCCTCGACAATCACCACCTCGCTGCCCAGGCGGCGGAAGGCCTGGCCGAGCTCCACGCCGATGGGTCCGCCCCCCAGCACGATCAGCTGCGGGGGGAGTTCAGTCAGCTCAAAGACCGACTCATTGGTCAGGTAAGGGACGCTCTCAAGGCCCGGGATCGGGGGCACCGCAGCCCTTGAGCCCGTGGCAATGACGATCTTGCGGGCACGGACCGTTGTGCTGGCGCTGGCGACGGTGCGTGGGTCAACAAAGCGGGCCGCTTCCCGAATGACCGTGACACCGAGGCCTTCGAACCGCGCCTGGCTGTCATGGGGGGCGATGGCGGCGATGGCACCGTGCACATGGGCCATGACCTTGGCAAAATCGACAGTGACGCCCTCGGCCGCGATGCCCAGGGCTGCCCCGTGCTGCGCCTCATGGGCGGCCGAGGCGGCCGCGATCAGGGCCTTGGACGGGACGCAACCATAGTTCAGGCAGTCCCCCCCCATTTCTCCCTTTTCGAACAGCACCACCTTGAGGCCGAGCTGTGCAGCACCTGCCGCGACCGACAGCCCTCCGGAGCCCGCGCCGATGACCGCCAGATCGGCCTTGATCGCCTTACCGCTCACAGGGTCTCTCCCGTCTTGCCGCGCCGACGCTGATAGAGGGTGACCCCCAGGGACAGCAGCCCCAGGGCCACCAGGGGTCCGAGAATGTTGGGCTGGAAGATGACCCCCAGGTCGGGTGCCTCGTTACGGGCCAGCAGGTCGCCGATACCTGCGCCGATGCCGCTATAGATGAAGGTCGCCGGCATGATGCCGATGAAGGTGGCCAGGGCGTAGGGGCCTAAGGGCGCGTGGGCCAGGGCGGCGGCCACATTGACCAGCCAGAACGGGGCCAGCGGGATGAGTCTGAGGGTCAGGATGTAGCCAAATGCGCCCGCCGCGACTCCGTCAATGATTGCCTTCAGCCGGCCTTGAGAGGCCTCGGCCCGTTGACGGAGCACCGCACCCAGGGAAGTGCGTACGGCATAGAACACCGCGATCGCCCCGAGGGTCGCGCCCACGACGGTGGCGGCACCGCCGACCCAGATTCCGAACAGATAACCCCCGGCTAGCGTCAGGATCACCCCGCCCGGTACGCTGAGCGCCGTCGACAGGGCGTAGACGCCGATAAAGGCGAGCAAGGCCAGGGGCAGGTTGTCGGCGATCAGGCCGCGCAGGGCCGCCTCATGAGTCTGCAATGCCTGCAGATTGAGAAACCGCCCCAGATCACTGGTGAGGACCAGCACCAGGCCAATCCCCAGGACCAGCAGGGGCAGATAGCGTTTGAACTGGGCCATGGGCCTCTCCAAGACAGTCATCAGCGCTTGGACAGGCGCAAGCCTTAGCCCTTCGCCGAACATGCGGTCCTGGTTACAGCCGGGCTAGGGTGCCCGTCCCTCAAAAAAGAGCAAGGGCGCGCCAGTCCTTGGACCGGCGCGCCCTATCCACGGCGCTCTATGGCAGGAGACCTCTAGAAGGCCAGCCGCAGACCCACTCGGAAGGTGCGACCAAGCACGTCATAGAGACTGCGGTTGGTCTGCACATAGCCCACGGTGTTTTCGGCCCCGAGGAGATCAGGGCTTCCGGTCAAGGGCGGGTCGCTGTTGAAGAGGTTCTTGATCGAAACATAGGCCTCGCCGCTGGCGGCGCTTCCCCCAAGTTCAAAAGCGTAGGTCGCTGACATGTCGAAATAGAGCGCCCCATCGATCTGGTTATCGTTGATCGAGTAGAAGGGCGGCCTCAGCGTCGGACAGTTGCTGGTGCACTCGGTATAGGCATTGCTGATCACCCCATCGCTGACCCCCCGCGCGGTAAGATTTAGGGTAATGGGATCAAGGCTGTAGGCTGCGGTCACCCGGTAGGACCAGTCAGGGGTGGAGCTGATATTGGAGCCCGCCAGATCGATGGCGGTAACACCATTGTCAGTGATGTTTTCCAGGTAGTTCGTAGCCATGGCTCGCAGGGTCAGATCGCCCGCCGCGCTGGGGATAAAGGCGTCCAGGGACGTCCGATAGGAGGCCTCAATGTCCAGGCCCTTGGCGCTGAGGCTGTTCAGGTTTTCGAAGAACAGGTCAATAAAGGCGAGCTGGCCGCCCTGGTACCGTAGATTGCTGCAGTAACGCTGGACGTTGTTGAGGAAGCAGAAGTCTGCCGTCTGCTGGGCGGTAACAAAGCTAATCACGCCATCCACTTTGATTTCGTAATAGTCAATGGATGCCGCGAAGCCGGGCAGGAAGCTGGGTTGAAAGACGACACCAATGCCCAGGCCGTCGGCGACCTCTGGCTGCACGTTGATGTTGCCTTGCAGGTTCTGCACAAAGGCGGTGGCGACGCCATTGATGGAGACCGCATTGCTACGGGCGGTGCCCGCGTCAAACAGCTCACTCATGTTAGCTGCTCGGATGTCTCGCGAAGCGGTCGCCCGCAGGGTGAGGTCTGGGATCGGGGTGTAGGTCAGACCCGCCTTCCAGGTGGTGACGCCGCCAGAGGTGCTGTAGCGCGTGTAACGGGCCGCGCCATTGAAATCGAGGCCCTCGATGATTGGGATCAGGGTCTCGATATAGCCTTCGACGACATCGTACTCGCCCTTGGTGACGCGGTAGTTGCCGTATTTCCAGCCAGACTCGTACTGGGCCTCGACCTGGCCCTCCATGGTCTCTTTGCGCCATTCTGCGCCGAAGGCGATGTCGATGGGGCCGGCCCAGCCGGTGAAGTCGGTGGTGAAGTTCACCGCCGCCACGTCCTGGACAAACTCCTGGTTTCGCCGGGGTTGGCCCAGCACGTAGTTGATGGATGCCTGGCTGGCGACGCCGATCCCGAAACGGTTCATGGGCACGCAGCCATTGGTTGGGCTGGTCAGGGTGGATCGACAGAAAATCTGGTTGGTGAGGGGATTGAGCACAGCATCGGTGGCCAGGGCCAGACGGGTATTGTTCCAGGTCGGAGTCAGTTCCTCCAGGGTCTTGGTGACTCCATGCTGGAAATAGGCATCCCAGCCAAAATCACGACCCAGCAGGCTGAAGTCGCCGTCAGCACCGACCACATAGCGGGAGGTCTCTCGGACATTGTTACTGCCTGACCAGGGCAGGTCCGCCGTCCCAGAGCCCATCACGAAAGAGGTGAGGCCCAGGGTCGCCATCTGGGTGCGGACCGAAGCCGGCAGGAAGGCATTGTCCGACCGGATTGTTACCCCGGTGCTGGTGGGCTGGATATAATAGCTCAGGCCCTCATAGCGGGCATATGAAGCCTGGCCGAACACATTGATATTGGGCGTGATTTCGTAGCTGATCCGACCAAAAAAGCTGTCCCGGTCTTCATCAGGCAGTAGGGAGTTGGTGCCATTCAGGCTCGAGGTGTAGCGCCAGTCCCCACCAACCATCCATTGGCCGGACACCTGGCCATAGGCCAGCTGGTTCACTGTCCCATTGACCCCGAAATAGGTGCCCCTGAGAGGGCCGGCGGTGATCAGACCGCCAGGGGTGTAGCTGGAGATGCCGACATTGTCGGTGACCAGGTAGAAGGGCTGACCCGCGGCCGTATTGGGATTTCGGATCGCGAAATGGCCCTTGGTATTCCAGTCCCGGCTCACCCCGTGGATGCCGTCCTGGGCCACGGTCTCAGCGCTGAGCAGGATATGTCCCTTGCCATCCGCAAAGGGCGCACCAGCTGTGAAGTTGTACTTCCAGTTCTCTCCGTCGCCGTAGGTGGTCTCGCCATACTCGGCGGTCATCTTCAGGCCGGTATAGCCCTTGTCGAGGATGAAGTTCACGACCCCGCCAACGGCGTCCGACCCGTAGGCCGACGAGGCCCCCCCGGTCACCACCTCAACTCGGGAGATCAGGGATTGCGGGAAGGTGTTTGTGTCAACCTGACCGGTAGCGGCCGAGACCACCGAGCGCTGTCCATCAAACAGCACCAGGGTGCGGCCAGTGCCCAGGGCGCGAAGGTTCAGGGCGCTGATCCCGGCCTGGCCATTGCTCAAGGAGCCTGAGGAACTGGAGGCCGTCACCGAGCCCGCCACCGAGGGCAGGGTATTGACGAAGTCAGCGATATTGGCCGGCGCCTCGGCGAGGATCTCGGCGGCCCCGAGCACATTAACTGGAGTGGGCGCGTCATAACCGTCGCGGACGATCCGCGAACCGGTGACGACCACCTCCTCGAGGTCTGCGCTGGCGAGCGTCTGGGCAATACCTGGGGTGGCCTGGACCAGCAGTGCCGCGGCGCTGGCCGTCGCCAGGGCGTAACAGCGGAGGCGGCGGGCAGTGCGGGCGGGTGATGGGGACGGAGAGGTCATGAGATTTCTCGACTTTTCTGTAGGTGTCGCCAGGCGCAGGGCGCAGGCGAGCATCCCGCGCGCCCTCCAGAGGCGCGCGCCGGCGAATGGGCCCAAGGGGGCTTGTCTGAACCCCGTCTTGGCGATCTTGCTATTGAGAGGCTGGACGCGGTCGCTGATCGGGGAGGTGATCAACCAGGCGCCAGACTTGGCTCGGCTTTCACAGCCCCTGGCGGTTGCCGCACGGCGACGCGCTGGGCCAAGCGAGTGTGTGTTTAGGGGCTGCCTCGCCAGCTTAGGTCAGGGTCTGCACGACGATGGATGCCGCGCTCAGCAGAATGTAAACACTTGATCAGGTGGACACACATGGAGACTACCCCCGGTTCTATTTGTTCCAATGCGTCAGTTGCTAACGACCCAAGTTGCCTACACCCTCTTGCAACTCATAAGCCGCTAACTCAGCAGGTTCATATTAGGTTGCGGGCGGCAGGGTTCATCTAGATAAACAACAGATATATGCGTAAATCGCCGTTGTGCCGTCGAATTGCGCAATAAAGTAGGAATTGCATGTCGAAAATCGAACAGCCCGGTTTGGATGCGATCGATTTCCAAATTCTACGGGAGCTATCAATTGATGGTCGAGCTTCTGACGTTTGGCTTGGAGAGAAAATAAATCTCTCAAGCACTGCAGTCGCCCGGAGACGAAAGAGTCTTGAGGAGCGACAAGCTGTTGTCGGTTATTCAGCCGATCTCAACATGCCCATGTTGGGTTTTGGAATTGTTGTCTTTGTGGCCATAGAGCTGAGCTCTCAAGCCGAAAAAGCGCTGAATGAGTTTGAGTTGGAGGTCGTGAAGTGTCCGTCGGTATCCTATTGCGGATTTGTATCTGGTGATACGGACTTCCTGATCATGCTCAATGTTGAATCATTTGAGGACTATGATCGTGTGTACCGACGGGAGCTCTCCATGCTTCCCCATGTTTCCCGGATCCGAAGCAGCTTCGTCATCCGGGAGGTCGCGCGCCGATCAACGCCGCCGATTGTTTTCCAGGACCGAACCGAGGGACGATAGGTCGGTCTTCGAGCCGCCTCATTCCGATCGCTTGGAGCCAGGATGACTTTCCTGGCCTATGTGCGATTGCTCAGGTCGTGCGGCGTCCCGTGCCAAGGGGATAACGCGGGACGCCGCCTTGGGACTACTTCTTCGCCGGCAGATTGGGGTAGGCGATCCCAAGTTGTTCCAGATAGGTGTCGTACTTGCTGGGGTCGTAATAGAACGGCTCCATCTTCGGGCGCATCTGCGCCATGATGTTCTCGTTCAGGTGAATGGCGGGCATGTCCGTCGGGGCCAGAACCGGATCGTACTTTTGATCTCTCAACTGAACGTTCTGGAAGTAGTCCTTGGCTTCGGCGACCAGGCTCGGCGTGGTGACAAGATCCAGAATGGTCATGGCCACTGCCTTGGCTCCGACTACGACACCCTTGTGCGCGATTGGCGTGGCCATGCCGATGGCGGCCGTCACGTGGTGACCGATCGTGTTGGGGATGTTCGAGGGGTAGCGGATCGTGATCGTCGGCACGGTCCACATGATGTCGCCAATATCGTCTGACCCACCGCCCATGGACGTGCCGCGGCCATCCGGTGTCGACAGGTCGGCGACAGTGGTGGCCAGGGGTTCCACCTTCAGGTGATTGACCTCCTGAGTTGCGCGGGCGAAGGCCTGGTCGGCTTCGCTCCACTCGGGCATGCCCACAGCCTTGATGTTGGCATAGGCGACTTCTGCCAGGGGCTTATTGCCATAGTTGGGGGCGGCATAGCCGAGCACCCGGCGCTCAACGCGGGTGTCGGTTGCCATCGCGGCCGCCTCTGAGATCTTGTTACCGATCTCGTAGAGCCCTCGGATGGTCTCAAAGTTCTGCTCGCGGAAATAGTACCAGACGCTGGCCTCGCCAGGGACGATGTTCGGCTGCCCGCCACCGTTGGTGATGACGTAATGGGAGCGCTGGGTCACCGGAAGGTGCTCGCGCCGCATGTTCCATGCCGTATTCATCAGTTCCACGCCGTCCAGGGCGCTACGGCCAGCCCAGGGCGCGCCGGCGGCATGGGAGGTCTTGCCGTGGAAGGTGTATTCCACTGAGACCATGCCGTTGTTTCCGGCGGGCCCCCAAGAGGTCGAGAAGTCACGGCTGACGTGGCTGAAGATATTGACATCCACATCGTCGAACAGTCCGGCCCGGACATAGAAGGCCTTGGTCGCCAGCAGTTCTTCTGCAACCCCTGGCCAGATCATCAAGGTGCCGGGCAGGTTGTTGGCCTCCATGATGTCCTTGGCGGCCAGGGCGGCCACCACCATCATCGGCAAGCCGGAGTTATGCCCTTCCCCGTGACCGGGAGCCCCGGGCACTTGGGGTTTCAGTTCGGGGGAACCTGGCACCTGAGACAGGGCCAGAAGGGCATCAATATCGCTGCCAAGGCCGATTTTCGGCCCACCTGAGCCCCAGGTTGCGGTCCAGGCCGTAGGGATACCGGCGACGCCATGCTCGATCTTAAAGCCGTTGTCCTCGAGGATTTTGGTCAGGTAGGCCGAGGTGCGGAACTCCTGGAAACCCGGTTCCGCAAAGCTGTAGACGGAATCGACCATTTCCTGGGCCAGTTTGGCGCGGGATTGAACCCCCTCGGCCGCCGCTGACTTCATCTCTGGAGGAGCTGCCGCCTGGGCTGCCGCCCCTGGCAGGCCCATCGCAGTGGCGAGCAGGAATGCGGTCAAGGATCTGGTGCGGCGTGCAGTCATGTGGTCTTCCCCCAAAATCTGTTCTGGGGCGCGGCGCCGAAAAATGCCGCCCGATCCCCAAAGCATGAACCTACCGTCTGCCTTTCAGTCAGCTACCCAGGATTGATATTCTAGCTACACCTGTGGTGGCTGCGCAGGATATCGAACCAAAGTATCATAATATCGTTGAAAAGCAGCGTCACGAGCTAGGTCGACATAGATATTTAGCGATGTAAACGCTCCGGTTGATCGGGGGAGGGGGAATCTCCCTTGGGCGCAGCTGATGATCATTTTCTGTGCTCAGGGTGTCATTGGTCGCGCAAATCATGGCGATCGATGATCATTCGGCAGCCGCAAACATGACCAAGATTTCATGGCCGAGCCTGCATCTGTGGGCGACGTTGGCGGCCTCTTGTGCTGTGAACGGGTCAGAAGCGCCCGCTTTCGCACAGTCAAGGAAAACGCCCATGGAAGAGGCCATCGCCGGTATCACCAGCATCATCATTACGGGGATCGTATTCAGCGCCATTGTGGCGATCATCGTTGCGCCCCGGGCGATGAAGACCAAGGAGCGTACAGAGCTCCACAAGACCATTCAGGCCGCCTACGAGAAGGGTCAGCAACTGCCGCCGGAGTTGATCCAGGCGCTCACTCAGGACGTAAAGATCAAGCCCAAGGCGTCGCCGCAGCGGGACCTGAGGACCGGGATCATCTGGGTCGGCGTTGCGGTCGGTCTGGCGGCTTTCGGCTATGCCTTGGGGTTTGAAGAGCCTGACGCCACCTATATTTTCTTTGGCATTGCAGCCTTCCCCGGCTTCATTGGTCTGGCCTTCATCCTGATGTCCTTTATTGGTCGGGACAGGTCCTGATCGACGCGGCGGAGAAGCGCCATGTCGCGGGCCGAACGACACCGACTCTCAAGTCTGCATGACGTTGAGCTGGCCAGCCTGGCCGCCGCTGGCGACCGCCAGGCTTTTGGCGAGCTGGTGCGTCGCCATGGATCAGCCGTCCGCGCCCTGCTGCGGCGCATGGGCGTTACGACAAGTGAAGCTGACGACCTGGCGCAGGACGCCTTCATCCTGGCCTTTGAATCCATCGCCGAGTTCCGGGGCGAGGGGACCTTTGGCGCGTGGGTCAAGAAAATCGCCGCCCGCGCCTGTATTCGGCGAGTGCAACGGGATAAGCGGCTTAGGGCCCGGCTGGAGGCCAATGACCCTGTCCGCGATAACGGTGCCCCTGACCACGGACGCCGTATGGACCTGGACGAGGCGTTGAAGGGTTTGGGCGAGGCCGAGCGGCTTTGTATCAGCCTCTGTTATGGTGCAGGCCTGTCTCACGCCGAAGCAGCCGAGGCCTTGAACCTGCCACTCGGAACAGTCAAATCCCACGTCAAGCGTGGGTTGGACAAGCTCAGGGTTCGTCTGGCGCCTGAGGGCGACGCATTGGAGGGACGCCGTGGCGGCAGCTGAAATTGAGGTCGAACGCACCCTGGAGCGATTGTTCGCCCGGGCACCGGAGGCTGCCGATGCGGACGCCTTCATGGAGCGGGTGCTCCGGCGACTGAACCGCAGCTGGGCGGCGAGGCGGATTCTGATCGGAACGGCGGGTCTGGTGGGGGGCGTCATTGGCGCCAGCCAGTTGATCATGTCCAACCTGTTTTCCCGGGCTGAGGCGGCATCCAGTGACTCTGCGCGCGCCTTGACCAATGGCGTCCGCCAGATCGCGCCCCAGGCCGACTGGCTGCTCAATGGACCCGCTGGCATAGAAGCCATCTGGCTGGTGGCCGGATTGGCGGTCGTCGCCATGGCTCTGGTCCTCACCCGCATCATTGAGGAGATCTGATCCTGTCCGCCCAACGCCAGGAGACGGTGCGACGCCTAGCGGCACCCGACATCACCGACCGAAAGGGCAAGACCCCGATTGTCTGCCTGACCGCCTATACCGCGCCCATGGCGGCCCTGCTGGACGAGGCCTGCGACCTGCTGCTGGTCGGAGATTCCGTGGGCATGGTGATCCATGGCTTGCCCAACACGGTGGGGGTCACCATGGAGATGATGATCCTGCATGGCCAGGCCGTCATGCGGGGGTCGCGCCGCGCCATGGTGGTGGTCGACATGCCCTTCGGCTCCTATGAGGGCTCAGCCCAGGAAGCCTATGCCAATGCCGCGCGCCTGATGAAGGAGACGGGGGCCCAGGCTGTGAAGGTCGAGTCTGGCCCCACCGTGGCTGAAACCATCGACTACATGGTCAAGCGGGGTATCCCGGTCATGGGGCATGTGGGCCTGCGTCCCCAGGCCGTGCTTGTGGACGGCGGCTTCCGCGCCAAGGGGCGGGGCGAAGCCGAGCGGACGAGAATTCTGGACGAGGCTCGGGCGACTGCGCAGGCCGGTGCCTTTGCCGTGGTGATCGAAGGCGTGGCTGAGGGCCTTGCTCGGGAAATCACCGAGGCTGTCAATGTGCCGACGATCGGCATCGGCGCCTCGGCCGGCTGCGATGGCCAGATTCTGGTCACCGACGACATGCTGGGTCTGTTCGACTGGACCCCGAAGTTTGTCCGCCGCTATGCCGATCTGCGCGGAGAGATCCTGCGGGCGGTGGAGACCTACGCCGCCGATGTCCAGGCCCGGCGGTTCCCGGGACCTGCGGAAATCTACTTCCCCAAGGCGGGCTAGCTGCCAATCGTTACCGATTGCGTCGCAGCGGCCCGGCGGCGTTGCGGCGCGCCCGCTTGCACTATAGGTTCGCCGCCTCTGTTTTCGTCGCCTGAGCGCGGGGTTTCCAATTCGTGACTGACGTTTTTGAAGAGGTCGAGGAGCAACTCCGCGCCGACCGCTACAAGACGCTTGCCCTTCGCGCCCTGCCTTGGGCACTGGGCGGGCTTGCTGCCATTCTCGTGGTCGCCCTGGGCGTCTGGGGGTGGGGCGCTTGGCAAACGCGCACCATGGCCGAGGCCTCTCAGGCCTATGCCGAAGGGGTGGAAGCCTTTGGCGCGGGCGATATGAACAAGGCCGAGCAGCGCTTTGCCGAAGTTGCTGAGAGCGGTCCAGATGGCTATGCCGCCCTGGCATTGATGCAGCAGGCGGGCCTGCGCGTGAATGATGGCGACATTCCTGGTGCCGTGAAGCTGTTCGATGCCGCGGCTGAAAAGGCACCCGACCCGATCATGGCCGATGCCGCCCGCCTCAAATCCGCCTTCGCCTTGCTCGACACTGCCCCCCTGTCTGAACTGAAGACCCGGCTGGAGCCGCTGACCGAGGAGGGGCGCCCCTATCGCGCCCTGGCTCTCGAAGCTCTGGCTTTTGCGAGGCTCATGGGGGGTGAAATGGACGAGGCGCGTGAGGACTTTGGCGTCTTGACCCTCATGCCGGGGGCTTCAGATGTGGCCCGCCAGCGTGCCCAGGCCGCCCGCGCGATGATCGATTCTGGTACCGCCAAGGCCCTGCCTGCGGCGGTCAAGGCTTCGCTTGCGGTGCCTGCCTCAACTGACGATGCGGCCGCCGCCCAGGTGCCCCAGCAGCAAGGTTCTGCTTCGCAATGATTTTGTCCCGCCCTTCGATGGTCGCCGTGCTGCTGGCCAGCGCCGTTGCGATGTCCGGTTGCTCGACCATCAATCAGCTCAACCCCTTCAGTGGTGACGACGAGCCGCAGGAGATCGCCAGCGGCGGAGAGCGGATCTCAGTCCTGGCCTTTGACGATACGATCGTGCCGTCTGAGACCCTGAGCGGAACGGATTTCTTCCTGCCGACCCCCTACACCCGAACGGCATGGCCGGTTCCGGGGGGCGTGATGGAGCAGTCGCCAGAGCACATTGAGGCCCCGGTCAGTTTCGACATCGCTTGGCGTCGAGATTTCGGCGAAGGCTCCGATCGCGGCCATCATGTCACCTCTCCGCCCGTGGCTGCCGATGGGCGCATCTATGTGATGGATGGCTCCGCCCAGGTTTCGGCGATCGACCTCAAGACGGGTCGGACGGTCTGGAGCGTCGATCTTGGCCCATCCAGGCGGGATGAGCGCGAGGGCTTTGGCGGCGGTATCGCTTTTGCCGACGGCAAACTCTACGTCACGTCGGGCTATCGTTTCGTCACCCGGCTGGACGCCGCCACGGGCGCTGCGGAATGGCGCCGGGCTACAGATCAGCCTATCCACGCGGCCCCTACGGTGACGGCCGGGCGGGTCATGGCCGTGGCGGTAGATAATACGCTGCTGACCTTCGAGACCGCGACGGGGGTCCCCAGTTGGACCTATCAGGCGCTGAGCGAACCAGCGCGTATCCTCGGGGCCTCAAGCCCAGCTGTGTCGGGCGAGACCGTGGTTGTGGCCTTCAGCTCTGGCGAACTGGTCGCCCTGCGGAGTGGAAATGGCAACGACCTTTGGAACGAAGGCCTGTCCCGCAGCAGCCGCACCAACGCCTTGTCGGAAATCCGCGACATTGCCGGACGGCCAGCCATTTATCGCGGCGATGTCTATGCCGTCAGCCACTCGGGGGCTTTTGCCGCCATTGACCTTCGGACCGGCGCGCCGCGGTGGACGCTGCCGGTGACCGCCACCACCACCCCCTGGCCTGCCGGGGACGTGGTCTATGTGGTCTCCAAGGCCGGCGAGGTGATCTGTGTCTCCCGTGAGACCGGTCAAGTCTATTGGATCCGCGATCTCAACGCCGGCGTGACGCCCAAGAAAGTTGGCGGCGTGCTGGGGGTTGGGGCGCAACCTGGAGCCAAGCCGATCTGGACGGGGCCGCTGCTGGCGTCGAACAAGCTGATCGTCGCCTCCACCACGGGCGAGCTTGCGGTGTTGAACCCCAAGACGGGGGTGGTCGATCGCAAGATGAACCTGGGCTCACCGGTGCTGCTTGAGCCCATTGCTGTGGACGGCATGGTCTATGTGGTGACCGACGAGGCACAGCTGATCGCCCTGCGCTAGGACAAGGGTGCCCGTTACTCCCCCCACTTTGCGGGGATGAATTGGGCCCGATTTCCGACGTTTGGAGCATTTCCTGACCCGATAACTGTTTCACACTTGTCGGGAAATGCACTAGACGGCGGGGCCTCGCCCGCCTGCGGGCCGTTCCAGCCTTGGACCGCGCAGGCGGTTTTGCACTAATTTAGGCGGAGTCTGGTCTATGGAGGCCAGGGTCTGTTCCAGCGCGCCAGGGGGCGCCAATGCCGCTCAAAATCGCCATCGTCGGCCGTCCGAATGTGGGTAAATCCACCCTGTTCAACCGGCTGGCCGGGCGGAAGCTCGCTATCGTGGACGACCTTCCCGGTGTGACCCGCGACCGCAAGTTCGCGTCGGGCCGGCTCGGCGACGTTGACCTGGAACTGATCGACACCGCCGGCTTCGAGGACGTTTCCGATGAGAGCCTCGAAGCGCGGATGCGTCAGCAAACCGAGCTGGCGGTCGAAGAGGCGGACTTGATTCTGTTCGTCATGGACTCCCGTGAGGGGGTCGCGCCGATGGACGAGGTGTTCGGCGAACTGCTGCGCAAGTCGAGCAAGCCTGTGATCCTGCTGGCCAATAAGGCCGAGGGCCGACGGGGCGATGACGGCACCCTGGACGCCTTCCGCCTGGGGTTTGGAGAGCCCATCCCGGTGTCGGCCGAGCATGGCGAGGGCATGGCAGATCTGTATGCCGAGGTCGTCCGTCGGTTTCCCGAGGGCGGTGAAGATGAAGACGACGGCGGCGTCAAACCCGTACAACTGGCCATTGTCGGGCGCCCAAATGCCGGCAAGTCGACCCTGGTCAACCGGCTGATCGGCGAAGATCGGCTGCTGACGGGACCTGAGGCGGGCATCACCCGGGACTCGATCCCTGTGGATTGGACCTGGGATGACCGGGCTATTCGGCTCGTGGACACTGCCGGGCTCCGACGCAAGGCCAAGGTTCAGGAAAAGCTGGAGCGGCTGTCCACACAGGACACCATCCGGGCCATCACCTTCGCCGAGGTGGTGCTGCTGGTGATGGATGCCACCCACCCCCTGGAAATTCAGGACCTGCAGATTGCGGACCTGGTGGAGCGCGAAGGCCGTGCCCTGGTCTTTGTGCTGGCTAAGTGGGATCTGGTGGAAGACCCCCAAATCCGCCTGAAGGAGCTTGAGGAAGAGGTCTCCCGCAAGCTGCCACAGGTCCGTGGCGCGCCGATGATCGCCCTGTCAGCAGAAACTGGGCGGAATCTCGATCGGTTGATGCCAGCCGTCTTCAAGGCCCACGATGACTGGTCGACCAAGGTCAAGACCCGCGACCTTAATGACTGGCTGGCCATGGCCGTGCAGCGCCATCCCCCGCCGGCGGTGAACGGCCGCCGCGTTCGCCCTAAATACATCACCCAGACCAAGGCCCGGCCGCCGACCTTCGTGCTGTTTGCCAGTCGCGCCAGCACCTTGCCCGACAGCTATCGCCGCTACCTGATCCACTCGATCCGCGAGAGCTTTGATCTGCCTGGCGTGCCGGTACGACTGACCGTGAAGTCCGGCGCCAACCCCTATGCTGAAGGTGAGGCCCGCTCGCCAGGCCCATCAAGGACCGCCCCCCGTAAGGCCAAGGCGTCCTCTGGCAAGGCCGGGACAAAGAAACCCGCTGGTGCAAAAGCGGCCCGCGTCGTCAAGGGCACCAAAGCCGGCAAGCCCGCTCGCCCCACCAAGGCCTCGGGCTTCGGCGGGGCCAAGGCGCGTCCGACCCGGGCGCGCCCGGTTAGTGGCCGGAAGACGCCTTCGAAGCCTTCCACTCGGAAAAGCTGACCGGCGCATGGGGCTGGCCCAGGTCAGCGCCGGCCAGTTCAACGATCATCGGTCCGATCTCGGCGGGATCAGGAAGATCCTCGGGATCTTCGCCCGGCATGGCCTCGGCGCGCATCTTGGTGCGCATGGCACCTGGATCGATCAGGGCGGCCCGTACGCGGGTGTTCTCAAGCTCATCGGCCCAGGTACGCACCAGATGCTCAGTGGCGGCCTTGGTGGCCCCATAGGCCCCCCAGAAGGCCTTGGGGCGGGCAACCCGGCTGCTGGTTAAGACGAGGGCCCGTCCGGCCGGGGCGGCCTTCAGCAGGCGCTCTGTGCTCCGCAGCAGACGGAAGGTAGCCGTCAGGTTGATCGCCACCGCCTTGTCCCAGGCCGATGGGTCAATATGCGATACAGGGGAAAGCCCCCCCAGAATGGCTGCGGCATGAACCAGGATATCCAGCTGGCCATGGCGTTCATGAATGGCGAAGCCCAGCTGGTCGATCCCGTCTCCATGGGCCAGGTCCAGGGGCACCAGTGTGGCCGGCCGGCCAGACACCGCACGGACCTTGTCATCCAGCACTTCCAGGCCGCCTTGAGTCCGGGCGACGGCCACCACATGGGCACCAGCCTGGGCCAGGGCGATGGCGCACTCGCGTCCAATGCCTCGGCTGGCACCGGTGACCAGGGCGATGCGGCCGGCAAGGGGCTGGGAAGAGGTATCCGTCATGGGACCTGTCTAGCTGATCTCTAAGGGGGGCTCGGCCCGTTTGGCATAATGTCCGGCGATGGCCGCGCAGGCCATCAGCTGGAACTGGTGATAAAGCATGATCGGCAGCAGGATGAAGCCCACTGTGGCGGCTGGGAACAGCACGGCTGCCATGGGGGCGCCTGCTGCGAGGCTCTTGTTGGAGCCCCCGAACAAGATCGTGGCTTCGTCCTCTACAGGGAACTTCAGCCGGCGGCTGATCCATACCGTCCAGCCAACCGAGCCTGCCAGGAGCACCAGGCAGATCAGTGACAGGCGGATGAGGTCGCCCATGGAGACCTGGCTCCAGATCCCCACGGCCACGGCACCTGAAAAGGCGTTGTAGACCACCAATAGAATGGAGCCGCGATCCACCAGGCTGGTTTGCTTGGCATGGCGTTGGATAAATCCGCCAATCCAGCGACGCATCAGTTGGCCGGCAATGAACGGGACCAGCAATTGCAGCAGGATGGCTTCGAAGGCGCCCCAGGACAGGCCGCCACCCTGGGCGCTGAGCAGCAGTCCCACCAGCAGCGGCGTTATCGCTACGCCCAGCAGGTTCGAGGCCGAGGCCCCACAGACGGCAGCCGCCACATTGCCCCGTGCGACGGCGGTAAAGCCTACGGCCGATTGAATGGTGGAGGGCAGACAGGCCAGATAGATGAGCCCCGGTGCCACGGCAGCCGGCACAATCCAGCTGGGCAGGCTAGAGAACAGCAGTCCAGCCACTGGAAACAGGGCAAAGGTGGTCAGCAGAACCACCAGATGCAGTCGCCAATGGGCGATCCCGGCAACCACAGCCTGGGGCGAGAGCTTGGCACCGTGCAGGAAGAACACGAGGGCGACGCCGATCTTTGTCGCCATGGCCACGACATCGGCGGCCTCGCCCCGAGCTGGGACAAGCGAGGCAAAAACCACCGTGGCCAGAATGGCCAGGATGTAGGGGTCGATCCGGAGTCGGGCGAGTGCGCCGCGAACGGCCTCGATCACGCGTCGACCAGGAAGGTCAGCTGGCGCTCATCTGCGGCGTTACGTCCCTCGGCGATCTCACGATCGAGCAGCCGGGTCGGATAGTCGCCGGTAAAATAGTGATCGGTGAATTGTGGGGCCGCCGGGTCGCGGGGATCGGATTCCATGGCCCAGTAGAGCCCGTCTACCGAAAGGAAGCCGAGGCTGTCGACCTCAAGCAGCTTGGCCATTTCCTCGAGGCTCTTATTGGCGGCCAGCAGCTGTTCGCGCTCGGGCATGTCGATGCCGTAGAAATCAGGCCATTTGATCGGCGGCGAGCCCGAACGGAGATGGACCTCCTTGGCACCAGCCTCGCGCACCATACGCACCACCCGCAGCGAATTGGTGCCGCGCACGATGGAATCATCGATCAGCATGACGCGCTTGCCGGCCAGTACGGCGCGGTTGGGGGACAGCTTCATGCGCACCCCCAGTTCGCGGGCGCCTTGGGTCGGCTGGATGAAGGTGCGCCCGACATAGTGGTTGCGCATGATGCCCATTTCGTAGGGCACGCCGGTTTCCTGTGCATAGCCCAGGGCGGCGGGGACGCCGGAGTCAGGGACGGGGACCACAACATCGCAGGGCGGGGCGCTTTCCTGAGCCAGGCGCCGGCCCATGCGTTTGCGTACCTCGTAGACCGAGCGGCCGTTCACCACCGAGTCCGGCCGTGCGAAATAGACGTATTCGAAGATGCAAGGCCGCGCCCGGGCAGCCGGGAAGGGGCGCAGGCTCTCCACCCCATTCTCGTCGATCACCACCATTTCGCCGTGTTCGATATCGCGGACAAAGCGGGCCCCGATCATGTCCAGGGCGCAGGTTTCCGAGGCCAGGACATAGGTCGTGTCGAGCATGCCCAGAACCAGGGGACGAATGCCCAGGGGATCACGCACGCCGATCAGTTTCTTGTTGGTCAGGGCGACCAGCGCGTAGCCGCCCTCGATCATCGACAGGGCGTCAATGAAGCGGTCGGTCATGCGCCCTTTTCGAGACCGGGCGACCAGATGCAGGATCACTTCGGAATCTGAGGTCGACTGGAAGATCGCTCCCTCTGCCACGAGGTTCTGTCGCAGGGTCAGGAAGTTGGTCAGGTTGCCATTGTGGGCCAGGGCGATGCCGCCGCTCTCCAGATCGGCGAACATGGGCTGGACGTTACGGATAAAGCTGCCGCCGGCTGTGGAGTACCTCGTATGGCCTATGGCAGCCCCGCCGGGCAGACGCTGGGCAAGGTCCGCATCGCCGAAGGCCTCTCCGACACGGCCCATATGCCGTTCAGTGTGGAACCGTTGCCCATCGAAACTGGCGATCCCGCAGGCTTCCTGACCGCGATGCTGCAGAGCGTGCAGGCCAAGGGCGGTCAGACCTGCAGCCTGGGCCGCGCCATAGATGCCAAAGACCCCGCATTCCAGGCGCAGGCTGTCGTCATCGGGATCCCGAACGGGGGCCGATCGGGTGGCGGTAGCAGGGCTCATCGGGATTTCTCCACCAGATCGTCGATGTCGTCGCGGGCGCGCTCGTCATAGCCGTCTTCCGAGGGCTGATCACCTGCGCCGTCTCGAACCGCGCCCGTGATGGCTGGGCGCAGCCTTTGGGCCACATCCAAACCCTTGGGCGCGATGGCTTTCAGCACCTCGCCGGCCGCCTTGGTCAAGGGATAAAGCGCCGCACCGGCAATCCACTGCGGGATTCGCTCTGCCGGGGTCGCCGCGTGGAAGGCGAGGCTGAAGGCCCCCAGCACCGCCAGAGAGCGCACAAGGCCGAATCCGGCCCCAATCGTTCGGTCTAGAAAGCCCAGGACCTGGGTGGCCTGGACCTGGTTGGCCATCTGGCCGCCTATCAGCCTCAGAACGCCATAAATCACCACGAAGACCACAAGAACGGCGGCAACATTGGCGGCCCAGGCAGGATCAACGAATTCCCGGAAGATGGGGCCAGAAACGCGCAGACCCCACAGGGCTGCAGCGCCCGCCACCAGGAGGGCCAGCACCGTCGCCATTTCGCGGACTGCGCCACGAAAGAAGCCGACACCCCCGGAGATCAGCAGGAGACCGAGGGCGATCATGTCGAACAGGGTCAAGAGCGACCTTTCCAATCCTGCTCGCCAATTCGCTTGATGGCGTCAGCGAGCCGGGCCACCGCATTGACGTTCATGCCGGTTGCGCCTTCAGCTTCCACGGGGCCCAGGGCCTGGCCAAACCCCAACTTGGCGGCTTCCTTCAGTCGACCGTCCATCCGGCTAACCTGGCGGATATCCCCCGAGAGACTGATCTCGCCAAACACGACGCAGTCCTGCGGGAGGGCGACATCGAGGGCCGATGAGGCCAGGGCCGCCGCCGCCGCCAGATCGGCGGCCGGTTCTGTGACTCTCAGGCCGCCGGCCACATTGAGATAGACGTCCTTGTCGCCAAACCCCAGTCCGCAGCGGGCCTCCAGCACCGCCAGAACCATGGCCAGTCGGCCTGAATCCCAGCCCACGACCGCGCGCCTCGGCGTGCCATAGGCGCTGGGCGCCACCAGGGCCTGAATTTCCACCAGGACCGGGCGCGAGCCCTCGATTCCGGCGAAGACCGCCGCGCCAGCCGCGCGTTCGCCCGCAGTGTTCAGGAACAGGGCCGAGGGATTGACCACCTCCATCAGGCCGGCGTCGGCCATCTCGAACACCCCGATTTCATCGGTGGCGCCGAACCGGTTCTTCACCCCGCGCAGGATCCGGAAGGGATAGCCCCGCTCGCCTTCGAACGTCAGCACCGCGTCGACCATGTGCTCAATGACCCGGGGACCGGCGATGGCCCCTTCCTTGGTCACGTGGCCCACCAGAATGACGGCCACCCCGCGCTTCTTGGCAATACGGACCAGTTCGCCAGCCGCGGCGCGAACCTGGGTCACCGACCCTGGGGCGGCCTCGTGGGCGTCGCTCCACATGGTCTGGATGGAGTCGATCACCACCAGGTCGAAGGCGTCGCGTTTCAGGCCGTCGAGGATGATCCGCAGCGACGTCTCTGCCGCCAATTGCACCGGTGCCTGAGCCAGGCCCATACGGTGGGCTCGGGCCCGGACCTGCTCTACGGCTTCTTCACCGGAGATGTAGGCGCAGCGGGCCCCGCGTAAGGCGGCCTGGCCGACCACCTGCATCAGAAGAGTAGACTTGCCCACACCAGGATCGCCCCCCACCAGCAGGGCGGAACCCGGGACGACGCCGCCGCCGCAAACCCGGTCGAACTCGGCCACGCCGGTGAGGATCCGCAGGGGAGCCGGGGTCTCGGTCTCCAGGGTTTCGAACACAAGCCCCCGTTGGCCCCGCCCGGTCTTGACGGGGGCGAGAGCGCCTGGCGGCCGTGACTGAGCCTCCTCGACCATGGTGTTCCAGGCCCCGCAGGCGGGACACTGGCCCGCCCACTTGCCATGCACCCCGCCGCAGGACTGGCAGACATAGACCGCGCCGTCTCTGGCCAAGCCAAACTCCTGATTCGGTGTTGCGACAGTCTAACGTCTCGGGGCGGGGTTTGATTGTCCCGGGCGGGTTATTGGTGGCCTAGCCCAGATAGACCCGCTGAGCACGGGATGACAGGCGCACCAGGCATTCGTGGGCGATGCTGCCGGCCGCCCGGGCTTGGTCATCCAGAAGGACATGGGGGCCCAGCAGCTCTACCATGTCCCCTGGCCTAGCCTCGGCGGTGCCCAGATCGATGACCGTGAGGTCCATGTCGACGATGTACAGCCGTCGGCGGGCTCCCGCTGCCCAGGCACTACCCCCTTTCCGGGTGGCGCGGATCACGCCATCGGCATAGCCCACACCCAGCAACGCGACCCGGGTCGTGGCCTCCGCCCGAATGGTCA
The DNA here is from genome assembly GCF_022402485.1 of Phenylobacterium sp. GTDB lineage: Bacteria > Pseudomonadota > Alphaproteobacteria > Caulobacterales > Caulobacteraceae > Phenylobacterium. Next base: position 28,623 of record NZ_JAKRSA010000024.1, read on the forward strand.
CGCCGTAGCCGATCAACTCGCCAGCTGCCACAGAGCGAATGTCGAGGATCGGGGCCTCAAGGCAGGCCACCGCCTTCAGCCGGGGGTCGGGTGTTTCCTGAGGGCCGCCGCCGAACAGACTGATTCCGGGGCGCACCATGTCAAACCGGTAGTCTGGCCCCAGGAAGGCCCCCGCTGAAGCCGCAAGGCTGGCCCGGGCATCGGGAAAAAGGCCCCGAACCTCTGCAAAGGCGCTGAGCTGCGCTGGGTTGCGGGGGTGGCCAGGGTCGGCACCAGAACCCAGATGGCTCATGACCAGGCCAATCTGCAGGCCTGCCAGCTGGTCGGTCGCCACAAGATGGCGGACCTCGATGCCCGCAAGCCCCTGGCGGTTCATGCCCGTGTCGACCTGCAGGGCGCAGGCCACGGGGCCAGGCTGAGTGTCGGCAAAGGCCCTGGCTGCAGACACTTGCGCGGTGCTGTTGAGCACAGGGGTCAGGCGGCTGGCACTCAGACGGGGGCCCGAGCCACCGGTGAACCCGTCCAGGACGAGGATATCGGCGGCAGCTTCGGCCAGATCCCTGCGCAGAGCCTCGCCCTCTTCCAGGCGGGCGACGAAGAAGGTTTTTGCGCCCTCCGCCCTGAGGCGCCGGGCAATAGGTCCAGCCCCCAGGCCGTAGCCGTCGGCCTTGACCACCGGCGCAACCTCCGCGCCGTTGGCCTCTTGGGCGATCACACGATAGTTGTGAGCCAGGGCGTCGAGGTCGATACTCAGCCTGGCGCGGGAGGAGGGGGCCATCTGCTCCCCTTGAACCGCAGTGCGCCGTCGCGCAAGTGCGCCGGCGTCAGTGGGGATCGTAGCGACCGTCCCGGGCCAGATTTCCGAACTTGGTCAGGTCCTCATGGAAGGAGAGTTTCACGGTGCCGATGGGACCGTGACGCTGCTTGCCGATGACGATTTCCGCCAGACCCCGCACCTGGTCCATCTGTTCCTGCCACTTGAAGTGCTCCTCAGTGCCTTCCCGGGGCTCGGTACGGCTGAGGTAATAGCTCTCGCGGTAGATGAACATGACCATGTCGGCGTCCTGTTCGATGGACCCAGACTCGCGAAGGTCCGAGAGCTGCGGGCGCTTATCCTCACGGTTCTCAACCTGACGTGAGAGCTGCGACAAGGCGATCACCGGCACCGAAAGTTCCTTGGCCAGGGCCTTGAGCCCCTGTGTGATGGCGCTGACCTCCTGCACCCGGTTGTCGCTGGAGCCTGACCCCACCGTCACCAGCTGAAGATAGTCGACCATGACGAGATCAAGGCCGGTGGTCCGCTTCAGGCGTCGGGCCCGGGCGGTGAGCTTGGCCAGGCTGAGGCCACCGGTCGCGTCGATATAGAGCGGGGCTTCCTGGATCTCGAGGGCGGCATCGCGGACCCGGCCAAACTCCATGGCATCGATCTCGCCCTTGCGCAGGCGGTCCCCGGAGACGCCAGAAGCTTCGGCAAGCAGGCGCATGGCCAGCTGCTCGGCGGACATTTCCAGGGAAAAGAAGGCCACGACGCCGCCGCTGACGGTCTTGCGGGTGCCGTCTGGTCGAGGCTCCCAGGCATAGTTGCGGGCCACATCGAAGGCGATGTTGCAGGCCAGCGAGGTCTTCCCCATGGACGGGCGGGCGGCGAGGATCACAAGGTCAGAAGGATGCAGGCCGCCGATTTTCTGGTCGAGATCGATCAGGCCGGTGGAGAGGCCTGCCAGACCACCATCCCGCGCATGGGCCTCAGCGGCCATGGCCACAGCCCCATGCAGGGCGTCGGCAAAGGGGATGAAGCCCTGACTGACCGATCCGGTCTCAGCCAGGGCGTAAAGCTGCTGCTCGGCCGACTCGATCTGGTCCCGGGCCGAGGTTTCCCCGTCTGCGGTCTGGGCACCCGCGGCGATGTCCTGTCCGATGCGGATCAGATCCCGGCGCAGGGCCAGGTCATAGACCGCGCGGGCATAGTCAGGGGCGTGGGTGGACGGTGGGGCCCGGTCCACCAGATTGGCCAGGTAGCGCAGGCCACCCAGTTCTTCGAAGGCGGGGTCGCGGGCGAACTGTTCGGCGATCAAGATCGGCTCGGCCAGCTGACCCTTGCGGATCGAGGTCTCGATGGCACCATAGAGGCGGCCATGGAACGGCTCAAAGAAATGCCGCGCCTGCAGATTGTCCCCCAGGCGCTCAAAGATGGCATTGTCATAGAGCAGCGCCCCGAGCAGGGCTTGCTCAGCCTCGATATTGGCCGGGGCATGGGCCAGTTGGGGCAGATCGTCCTGCGGCAGGCGCAGATCAAGGGCGGGAACGAGAGCCATAGGTTGCTGATAGCTTAACACCGCCTCGGCGCCCCGCAGGGATCTTTCCTGGTGCACAGGAAAACCGGGCCCCTGTGGACAGCTTGAGGCGCTCGACCCAGTACTGATGACGCGCCACCAGGGGGCGATGAGCAAGGCTCATGAAAAACGGCCCGAAGCCTGGGCTCCGGACCGTTGATCGTCATCGTCTCAATCCCAATCCGAAGCTAAACCTTGGACCGGAAGGTCGCTGGGGTCAGGACTCGACGTAGTCGCCTTCGATCTGACCTGCGCCGCCTTCCAGGAGATCGGCAGCAGCTTCTTCGGCGGCGGCACGGTCTTCCTCGAACTGCGAGGTGATGATGTTCTCGCCACGGGCCTGACGATCGGCTTCGTCCTGGCTGCGGGCGATGTTCAGGTGAACCGTCACGACCACTTCGGCGTGCAGGCGAACCTTTACTGCATGCATGCCCAGGGTCTTGATCGGCTTGTCGAGCACGACCATCGGGCGGTCGATATTTCCGCCTTCGGCGTTAACGGCGTCAGCCACATCACGTCCGGAAACCGAACCGTAGAGCTGACCGCTCTCGCCGGCCTGACGGATCAGCACGTAGCTGGTCCCGTCCAGACCTTCGCCGGTCTTGGCGGCCTCGGCGCGAGCCTCGGCATTGCGGGCTTCGATCGTCGCACGCTGGGCCTCGAAGACCTTCATGTTCGCGGTGGTGGCGCGAAGGGCCTTGCGGCGCGGCAGGAGATAGTTGCGGGCGTAGCCGTCCTTGACGGTTACAACTTCGCCGAGGGCACCACGGCCGTCGACACGTTCAAGCAGGATGACCTTCATAGCTTCTGGTCCCTCACTTCACGACATAGGGAAGAAGGGCGAGGAAGCGGGCGCGCTTGATCGCACGGGCCAGTTCACGCTGCTTCTTGGCCGAAACGGCGGTGATCCGCGACGGCACGATCTTGCCGCGTTCTGAGACGTAGCGCTGCAGCAGCTTCACGTCCTTATAGTCGATCTTCGGGGCACCGGCACCCGAGAAGGGGCAAACCTTGCGGCGACGGAAGAACGGACGGCGGGGCGAGGCGGCGGCGGGTGCGCCGGCGGTATCGTTGGTGTCAGTCATGGTTCCAGATCCTCCCCTTAGACGTCGTCGCGGCGCGGTTCGCCGTCACGGCGGGACTCGCCATCACGACGGGGACCGTCCTCGCGGCGCGGTTCGCGCTCGCGGTCACGGCGGGCCAGCACCGGCGACAGCTCCAGGTCGAGCTCATCAACGCGGACGGTCATGTAGCGCAGGACGTCTTCGTTCAGAGAGAGCAGGCGCTCCATCTCCTTGACGGCCTCGGGCTTGGCATCGATCGACAGCAGGGAGTAGTGGCCCTTGCGGTTCTTCTTGATGCGATAGGTGAGGTTGCGGAGGCCCCAGTACTCGATCTTGGCCACGGCACCGCCGCTTTCCTCGATCATCGACTTGAGCTGGTCATTGAGGGCTTCGGCCTGTTGCGGCGAGATGTCCTGCCGCGAAATGACCACGTGTTCGTAGAGCGCCATTTTTCCTCTTCCGTTGTGGAGGGCGGCGTGATCGACGGCGGAAGTCCGTCGGCCACGATGGATCTCTGGCGCGGCGGTCGAGCGAGCCCCGACCTGTTCGCGTTCCGGCAAGAGACCGCCTTCCGTGAAGAGGCGGGCTAGTACGCCAAAATCCCAGTCAGGGCAAGCTCAGCTCGCGCCGCCGGGCGGCGGGGTTTGGTCGGTCAGAACAGCTGCGCCTCCTGAGACCGGGTCTGGAGGCTTGGCTCAAGACCTCGGTTGGGCGCTGATCCAGGGCGCTGGGGGCGGAAAAGCTCTGTTAATCCAATGTGAGTAGGGTGGCGTCTCGGAGTCCCATTGCTCCGCAAAGGAGGAAGAAATGTCTTCCGGAAGAAGTTCGTCCTACCGCCGGGTGGTATCGGACCATTTCGAGCCCCAGGACGAGAGTGATCCGGCCGCCCATCGTCGCCTGCGCGGGCTGCTGGAGCAGATTGACTACACGGCCTTTGCGTCAAACCGCGAGGTCGTGGCGCAAATGATCGGTCCGGTCGATGTGGCCAAGTTTCAGCGCCTGGCCCTGGCGGCCGCACATGCCCGAGCCGCTTGGGTAGGGGAGGGCCTTGCCCTCGCCGGGGGATCGCACCTGATGACCCCTGAACAGACATCTCGCTTGGCTCAACTGCGCGCCACCTTCGAAGAGTTGGCGGAGGTCTATGAGGCCATGCGCCGAATGATCGAGCGCGGCTATCTGCAATGCGGGCCAGCCGTCAGCCCGCGCTGACCACAGTCAAGGCGGATTGTGCGCCTCAATGAACCGGTCGACCAATCCAGTCGACCAGGACGGGGAGCACCTGCTCGGGTGGCGCATAGCCTCGGGTCACAATCCCGTAGTGGCCGGCCTCATCTGGGCCGCCGACCAGGGTGGGAAAGCCGGTGACCCCTGATTTCTGTGACACGGCGTAGTCTGCCCAGGTCTCGTTCTCAGCGTCCTCGCTGCGCCAGTTGACGCGGAACGCGTCCAGATCCGCGCCGGGCACCACCTTGCCCAGGATGTCGCTGAGCACGTCCTCCTTTGTGATATCTCGTCCCTGGCCGTAAAACGCGTGTTGAATGGCCCCCAGATAGTCGAGGGCGAGGTCTGGCCGTTCCCGGCGGATTACGACCACGGCGCGGGCTGCCGGATCGGTGTCGTATATAAAGCCTTCGCCGGCCATCGCCGCGTCGCTGAAAGGCTGCCCTGAGGCTGCGGCCACATCCCCCCAGTGGCCGCGTAGCTTGAGCTTGGCCTCCTCGGTCATGGCCTCGGTGGTCCCAGGCCGCAGACCGCCCATCACCAGCCGTACCGGCAGGGTGTCGCCAAAGGCGGCACGCACCGTGCTGATCACCGGCCAGAACCCGTAGCACCACGAGCACATGGGATCGGCGAAGTAGATCAGGTGTCGGTCGCTCACGGCGGGCTCCGGCGAAATGGGGACCCCACGTGAGTCCCTTCGGCATCTAAAGTCTGAACCATCCCCTGAGGTCCGTCACCCCGGCGGCGGCTGGAATGGCGCCTAAGCTTGCCGGGTTCTGCCTAATCCCCTAACCCTCGCGGCTTCGGAATCGAATGCGTGCGCCGGGCTCCGGACGCCGCCAGCCAGGGAGCCCATGCCATGAGCCTCGCCTTTCTCTTTCCCGGCCAGGGCAGCCAGGCCGTCGGTATGGGCGTCGACCTGGCCGAAACCTTCTCGGCCGCCCGGGAGGTTTTCCAGGAGGTGGATGACGCCCTGGGACAAAAGCTGTTCGCCCTGATGCGAGACGGTCCGGAAGCGGACCTGACGCTCACTGAAAACGCTCAGCCAGCGTTGATGGCCGTCAGCCTCGCCGTCAGCCGGGTGCTGGAGAAGGAGTTTGGCGTTGGGGTTGACCGCGCCGCCTTCGTCGCAGGCCACAGTCTCGGGGAGTACTCTGCCCTGGCCGCTGCCGGGGCGATCAGTCTGGCCGACACGGCCAGGCTTTTGAAGCTGCGCGGCCAGGCCATGCAGCGGGCCGTGCCAGTGGGGGAGGGGGCCATGGCCTCCCTGATCGGGCCCAAGACCGATGTCGCCCTGGCCGAGGCCGCTGCGGCTGCGGGCGCTGCGGTTGGGATATGCGTCGTGGCCAACGATAACAACCAGGGCAATGTGGTGATCTCTGGGGCCAAGGCCGCGGTGGACCGCGCCATTGAGAAGGCCAAGGAACTGGGCGCTCGTGCCATTCCCTTGAATGTGTCCGCCCCTTTCCACTGTCCACTGATGCAGCCCGCGGCTGACGAGATGGCCGTGGCTTTGGCCAGCGCGACCATCATTTCGCCCCGCGCGCCCCTGGTGGCCAATGTCACGGCGAGGCCGGTGCATGACCCCGAGGAGATTCGACGCCTGTTGATCGAACAGGTGACCGGGCGGGTTCGCTGGCGCGAGAGCGTTACCTGGCTGGTGGAAACCGGCGGCGTGACCCGGTTCGCCGAGGCTGGCGCGGGCAAGGTTCTGTCAGGGATGGCCAAGCGGATTGCCCCGGATGCCGAAGCGACCCCGCTGAATTCGCCGGCTGACCTCGAAGCCTTCGCCAAGTCCCTCTAAGTTCCAGCTGCCTCGGGAGACGCTGAGATGTTTGATCTATCGGGAAAGACCGCCCTGGTCACCGGCGCCACCGGCGGTATCGGCGCTGCCCTGGCCCGGGCGCTCCATGCCCAGGGGGCCCACGTCGTGCTCTCGGGCACACGGCAGGCGGTGCTCGACGAGATGGCTGGCGGGTTGCAGGCCCGCGTCAGCGTGGCGGCGGCCAACCTGTCTGATCCCGACTCGGTGGACGGACTGGTCGCAGCCGCGGAGGCAGCTGCAGGGGCTCCCCTGGATATCCTGGTGGCCAATGCAGGCATTACCCGCGATGGGCTGTTGATGCGGATGAAGGATGAGGACTGGGACGCGGTCATCCGCGTCAATCTGGAATCCTATTTCCGCCTGAGCCGGGCGGCCATGAAGGGGATGATGAAGCGCCGCTATGGCCGAATCATCGGCATCACCTCTGTGGTCGGGGTGATGGGTAATCCCGGCCAAACCAACTATGCGGCGTCTAAGGCGGGCATGATTGGGTTCTCCAAAGCCTTGGCCCAGGAGGTCGGCAGCCGGGGAATCACCGTCAACTGCATCGCGCCTGGCTTCATCGAGAGCCCGATGACCGACGCGCTCAACGAGGCGCAAAAGACCCAGATTCTCTCCACCATTCCCACGGGTCGTCTGGGGACTGGGGATGAGATTGCCGCCGCTTGCGTCTATCTGGCCAGCCCCGAAGCCGCCTATGTCACGGGCCAAACCCTTCACGTCAACGGCGGGATGGCGATGATCTGACCAAGCCTGCTGGCGGCTGGCCTCGCCGGAAGGAACATGCTACGGCGCTCGCCGATTAAACTGGCCTGGACTGCCTGGGACCGCTTCGGAGGTCTCAAACCCAACACCGCCGAAGGTTGACAAGGCGTCTTCCGTCGCGGATGCATCAGTTGAATTTAGAGGGACTAAAAGCGAATGTCCGACATTCTGGAACGCGTGCGCAAGATCGTCATCGAGCACCTCGACGCCGATCCCGAGAAGGTCACCGAGAAGGCCAGCTTCATTGACGATCTGGGCGCTGACAGCCTCGACAACGTCGAACTGGTCATGGCCTTCGAAGAAGAATTCGATATCGAAATCCCCGACGACGCCGCTGAGCATATCCAGACGGTTGGCGACGCCGTGAAGTTCATCCAGGAACGTCTGGGCGCCTGACGCCTGGGCGTCTTTGCCTGACGTCCTGACACATGACCGCCGCGTCCCTTAGGCCCCAGCGCCGGAGAGGCGCGGCGGTTTTGTTTTGGGGCCGGCCCTGGGAGTAGAAACGCCATGTCCACCGCCAACACCCGCCGCGTCGTCGTCACTGGCCTTGGTCTGGTCACCCCGCTCGGCGCGGGTGTCGAGGTCACCTGGAAAGCGATCCTGGCCGGCAAGTCCGGGGCTGGGAACATCACCACTTTCGACGCCTCGGCCTATGCCTGCAATGTGGCCTGCGAAGTGCCTCGGGTGGATGGCCGCGGCGGTGGCGGTGCCGATGTCGAGGGTGCCTTTGATCCCGACAGCGTGATGTCCCAGAAGGACCAGCGCCGGATCGACGACTTCATCCTCTACGCCATCGCCGCCGCCGACGAGGCCGTGAAGGACTCCGGATGGGCACCGCAGGACGACGAGGGCCGCGAGCGGACCGGTGTCATTATCGGCTCGGGCATTGGTGGTCTGGCGACGATTGAAAAGACCAGCATCGAACTGCACGAAAAGGGCCCGCGCCGGGTCTCTCCGTTCTTCATTCCTTCGGCGCTGATCAACCTGGCTTCGGGTCAGGTTTCCATCCGACATGGCTTCAAGGGCCCGAACCACTCGGTGGTCACCGCCTGCGCCACCGGGGCCCATGCGGTCGGCGATGCGGCCCGCATGATCAAGTATGGCGACGCCGATGTCATGGTCGCCGGCGGTGCTGAAGCCGCCATCTGTCCCGTCGGTATTGCAGGTTTCATCGCTTGCCGCGCCATGTCCACCGGCTTCAACGACGATCCGACCAAGGCGAGCCGGCCCTATGACAAGGGCCGGGACGGCTTCGTCATGGGCGAGGGCGCTGGGGTTCTGGTGCTTGAGGAGTACGAGCACGCCAAGGCGCGCGGCGCCAAGATCTATGCCGAGGTGGCTGGCTACGGCCTGGCGGGCGACGCCTACCACATCACCGCGCCGTCTGAGGACGGTGATGGCGGGTTCCGGGCCATGCAGGCGGCGATCAAGGATGCGGGCATTACGCCTGCAGACATCGACTACATCAATGCGCACGGCACCTCGACGCCCCTGGGCGACGAGATCGAACTGGGGGCTGTCGAGCGCCTGCTGGGCAATTCGGCGTCCCGCGTGACCATGTCGTCGACCAAGTCGGCGACGGGGCATCTGCTGGGGGCGGCCGGGGCGATCGAGGCGGCGTTCACCTGCCTGGCGATCCGCGATCAGATCGCGCCGCCCACGATCAATTTGGATGATCCTTCGGTGCAGACCCCGATCGACCTGGCGGCCAATAAGGCCCAGCCTCGGGAGATCAAGGTCGCGCTTTCCAACAGCTTCGGCTTCGGGGGCACCAACGCCTCCGTGGTTTTCAAACAAGTCTGATCCATGCCCAGAACGCCCCGCGCCCGCCCGACCAGATCGGACGCCGGCGTTTCCCCTCTTCGCCGATTGATGGTGACTCTGGTCAGCGCCGCAGTGACCTTCGCCTTGGTTCTGACCCTGGCTGGGGTCTGGGCCCTATGGATGTTCCAGGGGCCTGGTCCAGCCGCAGAGACAGACACCACCACTGTGATCCTGCGTCGCGGCGCAGGGTTGCCAGAGATCGCCTCGACGCTTGAGGGGGCCGGCGTGATCTCGTCGGCACCGATCTTCCTGGCCGCCGCCCAGGCGACAGGCGCTGCCCGCAGCCTCAAGGCCGGGGAGTATGAGTTTCCCGCCCGGCGGCCTATGGCCGGGGTTTTGGATGACATCCGCGCGGGACGGGTGGTGCGCCACTTCGTGACGATACCTGAGGGGATTACCTCGGAGATGGTGGTGGAGATCCTGGCGGAAAATCCCCTGCTCACCGGTGTGGCCCCCTCGCCGCCCGAGGGGGCCTTGCTGCCGGAAACCTATCAGATCGAGCGGGGTGAGGACCGGGCCGCCGTCCTGAAGCGGATGATGGACGCCCACGATGAAGTGCTGGCTCTGCTGTGGTCCAGGCGTCAGCCGGGGCTGCCCATCAACAGCCCGCAAGAGGCCGTGATCCTGGCCTCGGTGGTGGAAAAAGAGACGGCATTGGGATCTGAGCGCCCGCAGGTGGCATCAGTCTTCGTCAACCGCCTGCGCCGGGGTATGCGCCTGGAGAGTGACCCGACCATCATCTACGGGCTGACCAAGGGTCGGCCCTTGGGGCGAGGGATCCGTCAGTCGGAGCTGGACCGCCAGACCCCCTACAACACCTATCAGATCGATGGCCTGCCGCCGACGCCGATCTGCAATCCTGGCCGCGCCGCCTTGGCCGCTGTGCTGGACCCGCCGCAGACCGACTATCTGTTCTTCGTCGCGGACGGCAGCGGGGGGCACGCCTTCTCGGCCACCTATGACGAACACCGTCGCTATGTGGAACGGTGGCGCAGGATCGAACGGGCTCGGGCCGCGCCGGCCACCTCTGCCCCTGCAGCGCCCCTGGATGCTCCGGTGACAGCGGCACCATGAGGCCCAGACCTGTGACGAAGATCATCGGCCCACTGCAGTCGCGCTCCCCCAGGGAAGGCTGAACATGGCCTTTTCAGGCATGACCGGTTTTGGCCGCGTGGAAGGCGTAGCCGGAGACTGGACCTGGGCAGCAGAGGCCCGGTCGGTCAACGGCCGCAATCTCGACGTTCGGTTTCGTGGCCCGCCCGGGTTCGAGAGCCTGGAACGTATCGCCCGGGATGGGGCCCAGGCGCGGTTTCAGCGGGGCCAGATCACCGTGGGCCTGCAGGCCAAGCGCACCGAGAGCCAGGCCCAGGTCCGTATCAATCTCGACCAGGTCGAGCGCTATCTGGCCGTTACCGCGGCTCTGGTGGCTGATGGGCGTGCCAGCCCGCCGAGCCTCGATGGTCTGCTCGCCCTGCGGGGGGTGATCGAAGTGGCCGAGACCGACGCCGATCCCGAGGCCCTGGCCCAAGTCGAGGCGGCGATGGCGGTGTCGATTTCGGGCGCTCTGGAGGCCTTGAAGACCGCCCGTGACGGCGAGGGCGTGGCGCTGTCAGGCGTCCTCATGGGACTCACAGACAAGATAGCCGACCTCACGCGTCAGGCAGAGGACTTGGCCACGGGCCAGCCGGAGGTGCTCAAGGCGCGCTTTGAGCGGCGGATGCGCGAACTCATCGGCGATCCCGCCGGCCTGGACGAGCGTATTGTTCAGGAGGCCGCCGCCATGGCCGTCAAGGTCGACGTCCGCGAGGAACTGGACCGCCTGGCGGGCCATGTGGACTCTGCCCGCGCCATGCTGAGCGGCGACGGTCCGGTGGGCCGGCGGCTGGACTTTCTGACCCAGGAATTCATGCGCGAAGCCAACACCCTCTGCTCGAAATCGGCACTCTCGGCCCTGACGGCTGTGGGGCTCGAGCTCAAGGCTGTCATCGAGCAGCTGCGTGAGCAGGTGCAGAATGTGGAATAGACACCCGGCAAGCGTCCGCCCCGAGCAGATCTGAGTCTGATGATCCAGAGTTCCATTCCCCGCCGCGGCCTCATGCTGCTGATCTCGAGTCCCTCAGGCGCGGGCAAGACCTCGCTGTCGCGCCGGCTGGTGGCTGATCATGCTGATCTGGAGCTCTCGATTTCGGCCACCACCCGCGACCCCCGTCCAGGCGAGGTGAACGGTCGTGAGTATCACTTTGTGGACCGGCCCGCCTTTGACCAGATGGTGGCGGACGACGCCTTCCTTGAATGGGCCAATGTGCATGAACATCGCTATGGCAGCCCGCAGCGGCCAGTGATGGACGCCCTGGGGACCGGACACGATGTGCTGTTCGATATTGACTGGCAGGGGGCGGCTCAGATCTCCAAGCGGGCACCCGGAGATGTGGTGCGGGTGTTTATCCTGCCCCCCACCATGGCCGAGTTGTCCCGGCGTCTGCATGCCCGGGCCCAAGACCGGGAAGATGTGATTCAGCGCCGTCTGGGCCGGGCCTATGGGGAGATCGAGCGGGCGATCGACTACGACTATGTGATCGTCAATGATGACTACGACCGCGCCTATGCCGACCTGGCTCATATCTATCACGCGGAGCGTCTTAAGCGGGTCCGCAACCCAGGCCTTGCCGATTTTGTCCAAGGGCTGCTCGACGAACGGCTCTAGGGCTACGGCGTCTGTCGGTCTTCGCTGGATGTCGTCTGCAAGCCTCCTGTGAGGCCCCGCATGTCTCGCCCGGTGGGTGCCTGGAACAACCGCAGGTCAAACTCCGGAAGGATCGACAGAATGTGGTCAAAGATGTCGCTTTGGATGGCCTCATAGGCCTCCCACTGGATGGTGTTGGCAAAGGCATAGATCTCTAGCGGCAGCCCCTGTGGGGTGGGATCGAGCTGGCGCACCAGCAGGGTCTTCTCCTTGGCGATGCCGGGGTGGACCTTGAGATAGGCCAGCACATAGGCCCGAAAGGTACCGACATTCGTCAGCCGCCGCGTGTTCACCGGGTCGCGGCCAGACTTCACCAGGGACTCGTTCCAGGCTTCGAGATCCCTGGTCTTGCTCGCCAGATAAAGGTCGAGCAGGGCAAATCGGCTGAGGTTCTCCCGCTCCTCGGGGGTAAGGAACCGGATGGTGGTCTGATCCAGCAGGACAGCACGCATGATCCGGCGCCCACCGGACTCCTGCATGCCACGCCAGTTGACGAACGACTCGTTGATCAGCCGCCAGGTGGGAATGGTGGTGATCGTCTTGTCGAAGTTCTGAATCTTCACCGTATGCAAGGCGATATCGATCACGTCGCCATTGGCGTTGAGCTGTGGCATCTCGATCCAGTCACCGACCCTGATCATGTCGTTGCTGGTCAGCTGAACCGAAGCCACCAGGGACAGGATCGTGTCCCGGAACACCAGCAGCAGAACTGCAGCCATGGCGCCGAGGCCGGAGATCAGCAGCAGGGGTGAGCGGTCCAGTAGCGTGGCCACCACCAGGATGGCTGCGGCGACATAAAGGATGATCTTGCCGACCTGAACATAGCCCTTGATGGGCCGCTGCCGCGCCCCAGGGCGCCTGGCATAGAGCGCATTGACCAGATTCAGCCCGCCGGTGATCGCCAGGATCACCGTCAGGATCATGAAGGCTGCGGCCACATTGCGAACAACGCTCTCGGCCGCCAGGGGGAGGTGGGGCACCAGCAGCACCGCCTGATAAACCACCACGGCAGGCGCCACATTGGCCAGTCGGGCGATCACCTCCCGGAAAAAGGTCTCGGTGTCATCCTTCAGGGTGAGGCCCAACGCCCGCCGCATGATCCGCAACAGCACGTGTTGGGTCAGCCAGTTGACGATGGTCGCCAGGGCCCCCAGCAGGGCGAGACCGATAAGGGTTTGAAGATGGGGGTAGTCGCTGAGGCCCGCGAGGGCCTGATCCAGGTCCAACATCGGTTGGTCCTAGAGCCTTTTGCCGCCGATGGGAATCAGGCTGGCCAAAACGAGGGGCAGATTCGCCTCTGATGCTCGCTCCCGGCGAAGGGGCCAGTCAGCGGTTAAGCGGTAGTTTCAGCCTTCAAAAGTGCACTGGCCAAAGCCATGAATTCCTCCAGCGCCAGGGTCTCTGCCCTGCGAGATGGGTCAATCCCGGCGGACTCGCAGAGGTCGGCCCCGCCCACCACCTTCAGGCTGGATCTCAGCATTTTCCGCCGCTGCCCAAAGGCGGCTTGGCTCACCCGTTCCAAGGCTGAAATCAGGGGTTCGGGGGGCCGATCGGGCAGGGGATCGAGCCGCACGACGGCGGAGTCGACCTTGGGCGGCGGGGTGAAGGCCCTGGCGGGGGCCTCCATCACGATCTTGGCCTGCGCTGTGGCCTGGGCGATCAGGGCGAGGCGACCATAGGCATCATCCCCGGGGCGAGCGACAATGCGCTGTGCCACCTCCTTCTGGAACATCAGGGTCATGGAGGCCGGTCTATAGGACCCCGTCAGCCACTTGATCAGCAGGGCTGTGCCGATGTTGTAGGGCAGATTCGAGACGATGGTGACCGGCGCTCCCCCGGTCAGGTCGGTCTCATTGACCTTCAAGGCGTCGGCCATCTCAATCTTCAAGCGATCCTCAGAAATCGCAGATAAGTCCTTCAGAAGAGGTAGAAATCTCTGATCTTTCTCAATGACCGTGACATGCGCCCCTGCCTCCAGGAGGGCGCGGGTCAGGCCTCCAGGGCCTGGGCCGATCTCAAGGACTTGTCGCCCCTCCAAGGGCCCCGCAAGCCGGGCGATCTTGCGGGTGATATTGAGGTCCAGCAGGAAGTGCTGCCCAAGGCCCTTATCGGCCATCAGCCCATGGGCTTCGAGGCTTTCGCGCAAGGGCGGCAGATCGCTCAGGGCGCTCATGGCCGGCGCTCTGAGATCGCCATGGCCATGCGGATCGCCGCAATCATGCTGTCAGGTCTCGCAAGCCCCCGCCCGGCGATGTCGAAAGCTGTGCCGTGATCTGGGGAGGTTCGAACAATGGGTAGGCCCAGGGTGATGTTCACCCCGCCCCAGAAGTCCAGCATCTTCACAGGGATCAGGGCCTGATCGTGATAAAGGCAAAGTACCGCGTCGTAGGTCGCCCGCGCGGCCTCATGGAACAGACTGTCAGCAGGGCTTGGTCCGCTGGCATTGACCCCCAGGTCACGCAGGGCGCGAACTGCCGGTCCGACGATCTGAAGCTCTTCTCGGCCGATGGTCCCGCCTTCGCCGGCATGGGGATTGAGTCCGGCCACCGCCAGCCTGGGCGCCTCGATGCCGAAGTCACGCCGTAGGGCCTGGGCGGTCACCAGGCCGGCATTGACGATTTTCTCCACCGAAAGGCTCGCCGAGACCTCAGCAAGGGGGGTGTGCACGGTCACAAGGGAGACCCGCAAGCCTGGGGCCGCCAGCATCATGACCGGACCCCGGGCACCGTCAAAGCGGTGATCCAGCGTCAGTTCGCCCAGAAACTCCGTGTGGCCGGGAAAAGGAAACCCGGCTCCATACAGGGTCTGCTTGGCGATAGGTGCGGTGACCACCCCACCCACGGCACCGGAAAGGGCCAGGCCCACGGCGGTCTCAATCCATGAGATCACGGCCTTGGCGGCCCGCGGAGAGGGCGCTCCGGCCACCACCGGCTCGAGCAGTGGAATATCGATTACCGGCAGGGCGTCGGCAAAGACCTGGCTGGCGTCTTCCACCGAGCTGATCGGCCTGACGACACCGCTGGTGCCGCCGGTCGCAGAGGCCACCTGATTCAGGTCGCCGACCACCACAAAGGTTGGCCCCGTGTGGCGGAGGGCACTCCAGGCCTTGAAGACAATCTCTGGCCCGATCCCGGCGGGATCACCGAGACTGATCGCCAGGGGACGGTTTTTCACCGGGTCTCGATAGTGGCGGCGTTCCGAAGATCGCGCATGTAACGCCGGGCAATGAGGCCAAGCTGGTCAAAGAACAACCGACGCTCCACCAGCTGGGGCGAGAGGTCGGCGGCACCGGAGGATCGCTTGCCGCAAACCGCGACGATGTGCATGCCGGCTTCGGTCCGGATGGGCTCTGACAACTGGCCAACCTCAAGGGTCTCGGCCGCCGCCCGGAACGCTGGGGCCAGATCCCCGATCTCGGCCTCGCCCAGGTCGCCTGCGACGATGCCGGCTTCCTGCCCGGCCACAGCCTCAAGGTCTTCGCAGCCTGTGATGCGGCTGCGCAGGGCCATCAAGCGGCTCCGTGCCGCCTCAACCTGGGTCGCCGAAGCGTCTGCGGCGACGCCGACAGCCGCCTGTTTCAGATTGACCACCGTAGCGCCCGCACCGGAGCGCTTGTCGCGGAGATAGACGATGTAAACCCCATCAGACACGGGGATGGGACGTGACAGCTGACCCGGTCGCATCTGCTCCAGGGCCTGCTCGACCTCAGTCGGCACTTCCCCAGTGCTGACCCAGCCGGCGTCTCCACCGGCGGCGGCTGTGGGTGCGGCAGAGAACTGCCGGGCCACGGCCTGGAACGGTGCACCCTGCTGCATCTGGCTGACCAGCTGTTCGGCACCCCGCAAGGCCACATCCATGCCGCCGACCCGAACGCTGTCGATGAAGACCTCGCTCATCTGATATTGCGTGCGGGAAGCCTGGGCCTGCTGCTGTTCCAGCACGGCGCGGACCTGGTCATCGCCGATACGAAGGCGCGAGCCGAAGCGCCCCTGAACCCAGCGCTGCCAACTGGTCTGGGCCCGGACTTGCTCTCGCAGAGAGCCAAGAACGCCCTGGGAGCGCAGCATGCTGCTGAACTGCTCAGGGGTCATGTTGTTGCCTTGGGCGAGCTCGGCAAGTTCCTCGTCCACATCCCCGTCGCTGGCGATGATGCTGAACTTCTGCTCCACCTCCACCCGACGAAGCTCCTGCATCTGCAAGGCCTCGTCCACTAGCGCGATGAGGGCTTCCTGCTGGATCTGCGGCAGGTTCTGCTCGGTGGGTTGAACACCCGTTGTAGCAATCAGCAGACGCATCCGCTGCGCCAGGTCATAGGTCGAGATAATCTCGTCATTGACCACGGCGGCGGCATATTCGGAGAGGCCAGCCGCCGGCGCAGGGCGATCCGGGGCCACATCCTGGGCCTTGGCCGAGGTGGACAGGGCAGCGGAGGCCAGAAGCGCCACGAGGGCCACGCCGCAGGCCGCTCGGCCGCGGACTGAACGCGCAGACAACATTGCTTGGGTCATTCCTTCGTGGCGGCCGGAAGCGCCGCTGATCCTAATTCGCATAGATAGGTTCGCCCAATGTGGCGAGGGTTAGGCGCACAGCCACAGACTCGCTGGGGCCCAGGCGTCCCACAACCGTGTCCTCGCGCCGATAGATGACTTCGATCCGTGTACACTCATCCCGATAGACCACCCCGATGTCTCGCACCACCCAGCCCTTCTGGACCATGTCGCGGTTGCCATAGGCGGTGACGCCCCAGTTTTGGGTGAGGAAGAGCTCCCCCCCGAGGTCCAGGTTCTCGCGCTTGACCCCATTGATGTCGAGGTCATCCCAAAGATAGCGGAAAAAGCCCGACCCGCGAGCCAGGGCAAGGTTCGCCCCGGCCTCGGCGCGGCGGACCTCCAGGCTGTCGCCATCCAGTCTGGCGCGGCCAAAAGCTGAGACGCCCCGAATTGGCTGGGCTTGGGCCGCGACGATCCAATCTGATGCGGTGTCCCGCAGACCCGTGCGTTCTGGAAAGGCGAGCTCTTCCTGGTCGCGGAAACTGCGCCCCACCAGGACCGTCGCTCGACGTCCATCGTCCCAAAGCAGGCTGCCGCGCGCCGCCACATTGGCCCGCATGCCGCCCTCCATCAGGTCGAACCCGGGGAAGCGATTGGCCATGAGCAGATTGGTCTCATCGAACTCGAAGGCAAGGCTGTCTTCATTCAGATAGACGGGCTCTCCAGCGGGATTGAATCCCGTCCGGATCTGGTCAGGCTGCGGGGAGGCCATAACCTGAAGCAGAGGTTCAATAACTGCCGTCATCTTGTTGAAACGACGATAGAATGGCCAGCTAACATCAGCGCCCAAAGTGCCCATCAGGCGCGTTTCGTTACGCCCCCCAAAGCCTTCCAGAGGCACATCGCCAAGGCTGTAGGCGTCGGCTCGCAGATTTGCGAAGGGCTCCAGCCGGATCCCCCCTGGGGTGGTGAAACCTCTTCGCCAGTCGGCCTGGGCGACCACCCTGCGACTATCCAGGCCCGGCACATAGATGGCCGAGGTGCTGCTGGGGGACAGGTCCCGCTCAAGGGCCACGGCATTGGCCCTCAGGCGCAGACGCCCCCCAGCCACGCGGACATCTGGGCTCCAGCGACCTTCGACCAGCGGTGCTACCGTCGGGAAGGTCCGATCATCATCGTCAGGACGAAGACCCTGGATATCGAACGCGGCCACGGACAGGTAGCTGTCGTCATCTTGGCGGACGGCATAGAGCTGCGAAATCAGCCGGCGATCGTCGGCGATATAGGGGCCGCGGGACTGATAGACCTCGCCGATCTCATACTTGTCGAACAGCAGGTCGTCGGAGGATCGCTCGGCGGTAAAGCCCCAGTCCCAGTCCTCATTGATGGCGAATGCGCCCCTGGCGAGGATGTAACTGCGCGAGGTGGTGTCGCCGAACCGGCCTGTGGCGTCGAAATCCTGCGCGTAGGTATATCCCCCGCGGACGTCGATCTCGCCGGAATAGAAGCGCTTGCGATAGCGGGCGTTCAAGAAGGGCTCGACCTTGGCATTGATCTGAGGGCTCAAGGTCAGGTCGGAATAGTCTGACAACACGAAGAGATAGGGCTGTTCATAGGACAGCCCGCGCCGGTCAGAAGCCGAGATCGCCGGCGTCAGCAGGCCCGAGGTCCGTTCAGCCTGAGGATCGGGATGCCAGAACAGTGGCAGGTAGAAGACCGGAGCTCCAAACAGACGGAAGACGGCGTGCCGATAGTGGACCAGTTGCCGTTCGCCGTCCTGAACCACTTTTTCCGCCTGGATTGACCAGGTCGGCGTCTTGTTCTCGCTGTCCGCGCAAATGTCGCAGGGGGTGTAGATCACCCGGTTCAGCTCATTGATCGTCTCGCTGCGCCGAACGGCACTGGCGGCGGCGATCTTTACGTTCTGGGGCAGTCGGGCGGAGAAACCCCTCGCCACCCCGGCGCGCAGCTCATCATCCATGACCAGTTCACGGGCGAACTCCACACTGCCATCGGGATTGAAAATCTCGACATTGGAGGCTTCCAGGACCCCCTTGGCCTCGTCATAGACCAGGGTGTCGGCTCGCAGGTTGCGCCCGTCATAGCGGGCCTCGACCTCGCCAGATGCTGAGGTTTTTGGCACAGCATCCTCGCGCAGCACCTGGTCTGCCTCGAGATAGATGGCGCCCGGACTCAGGCCGTCAGTGCCCGGTGAGGTGACGGTCGCGGGCCCAGGCGCAGACTGCGCCCAGGCGCTGCCGACGCAAAGGCTCGCCACCGCAACCCCCGTCAGGAGGCTGCGCTTGACCGGGGCGAGCGAGGTGCGCCGAGGTGACGTCTTCAAGCGTGAATCCCTTCTTGCCGCGCCGTCTGCTGACGCAATAGCGACGTGGCGGCGGCTTTCAACCGTCTTCGGTGTAACAGAGCAGGGTGAGGCCCGACAGCAGGGCGATCAGGGGCGGAGCCCAGGCCGCCGCCACCAGCGGGATGATATCGGCATTGGCCAGAGCCCCAGCGAACTCGTTGAGGAAGAAGAACACAAAACCCAGCGCCACCCCACCGCCGGCCAAACCCGCCAGCCCCCCCAGCCGGGCCAGGCGCAGGGAAAAGGCTGCAGCCAGGATGGTCATGGCGGCAAACAGCAGCGGCGTCGCCAGAAGCTGATGAAACCGCAACTGGTATCGACTGGCACTGAAGCCGGCCTGTTCTGTGGTCCGTATTGCGGCGGGCAAGCGCCAGAAGGCGATCGCTTGGGGGGAGGCGAAGCGCTCGAGCGCCGACTCACTGTCGAGGCTAGAGCGCAGCGACAGGCTCTCAGAGCGCACCGAATTTTCACCGGCGGCGGCTTCGCGGACATCTGTGAGCCGCCAGAAGCCCGGCAACAAGCGGGCTTCGGCGGCCTCAAGCCGGCGGCGGAACTCCGGGGTTCCGGCCTCATTCTTCTGATAGATGAACAGGGAGACCCCGCGGAGCAGCACCGTCCCGTCGACGATCTCCCGATCCTTGGCATGAATCACGATCTGGCTGCGTTCGTCGCCTTGCCGAAGCCAGATGTCTTCGGGGGCATCCACCAGATAGTTGTCCATGATCCGGGCCCGCTCCAGGCCAAACTGAGCGTTGGCCGCTGCCGCGAGGGGGTTGAGCAAGGTGACCGAGAGCGCGCCGATCACCGCGGCTGCCGCCGCGGTCGGCAGGATGAACCGCCAGGCTGAGACGCCGGCCGCGCGCATCGCCACCAACTCGCTGCGCCGGTTCAAGCTGACATAGGCCGCCATGCAGCCGAACAGGAAGATGAAGGGTAACAGAACCAGGACGAGGCTAGGGGCACCTAAGGCTGTCAGCCCAAACAGCTCGGCGACGCTGACCTCTGCACGCACCCCGACCGATCTCGACAGCTCGACGAACTGCACCAGAATGATGACCGCAGTGATCACCGCCAGGGCGACGCCAACGCTGAACAGGTTGCGCGACAGGACATAAGCCTCGATCCGACCAAATCTCATGCTGCACGGCTCCCCCGGGCGATCCGCACCGGGCGTTTACGCATGTCGATGAACCGGGACACCCGCTGGCGAAACACGCCGCGCAGGGCCAGAGCGATGGTCAGCAGAGGAACAGCGTACTGCAGGACATTCAGCCAGGCACCGGACTCCGATGCGGCCTGGACGACGAAGCCAAGGAGCCGGGTCACCGCCGCTGCTCCGCTCGCCCAGGCGATCCGGCGCCCATAGCCCATCCGGTCGTAGCCGCCCCCCAGTATGGCGGCCAGGGCCAGGGCCATGAAGGCGATGTTGTACAGGGGCGTCGCCAGCCGGGCGTGACCCTCGGCCAGCATTTCCAGACGGTTTCGGCGCTCCCAGTCCTGTTCCAGGTCAGGAAAGAACAGCTCGTGAAGATAGCGATCGGAGGGTTTGTAGTGGACCAGCTCGTCGGACACGACCAGCGGGCCAAGGTCAAAGATGTACTCGTCGAAGGTCAGGTAGTTCAGCACCCCATCGGCGCTGAATTCCTGCGTTGAGCCGCGCGCCATCACCAGCACCGGTGCCCCAGCCCGGGTGGCGATGCGGCCCTCATCGGCGGTATAGGTGGTGGCTGAACCGTCGCTTTCTGCCACGTGGATGAACAGATTGCCGAGCCGCCCTCGACTGTCGATGCTCTGGGTATAGACCGTCAGGCCTGGCGCCGGCTCGGTGAACTCCCCCTCGCGGACCAGGGTGGCGGCAAGATCGGTGCGAACGTCAAACAGGGTATCACGCAGTTCGCGATACGAGGCCGGCTGGATGAACAGATTCAGCACCAGGGCCAACAGAGCGGTGATGACGGCCAGCCGCATGGGCGGGGCGATCACCCGCCAGCGACTCATCCCGCCAGCGAAACACACCACGAGCTCTTGCTCGCTCTGGAGACGGTTCAGCGCCACCAGGGCGGCGACGAAGAGGGCCAAGGGCAGGACCATGTTGATCAGCTGCGGCATGGCCAGCAGGGTGATCTTCAGGAAAATCCCGGCGCTCTGACGCTGGTTGATGATGACATCAAGCGC
Organism: Phenylobacterium sp.; assembly: GCF_022402485.1. Classification (GTDB taxonomy): domain Bacteria; phylum Pseudomonadota; class Alphaproteobacteria; order Caulobacterales; family Caulobacteraceae; genus Phenylobacterium. The sequence continues at coordinate 49,431 of NZ_JAKRSA010000024.1, forward strand.
TGAGAGGCTCTGGCTCAAGAGGGCCACGGCCGTCAGGGCGAGCGCCGCCAGCAGGGTCGGGCCCAGCAACTGTCGAAGCAGATATCGGTCGATCAGGCGCATGGAAAAAAGGCGTCGCCGGGCTGATTTGGCGCGCCCTGGGCGCGAAGCTGTTCTAAACCATGCGTCGCCGCGCCACACAACCGCCGCAGGTGACGCCAGACCGGGCGCCCTGTCGGTGGAGGGCCTCCCGCTTTGCTTTGGTTGAGATATCGCATGGACATTCAATTCGTCACGGCCACCTCGGATATCGCCCCCACTTCCGCCCTGGCCATCGTTGTCTTTGAGGGCGAGGTGCTGTCAGGTGCCGCTGCGGAGGCCGATGCGCTAAGCGCTGGTGTCGTGGCTCGAACCCTTGGGCAAGGCCGCTTCACCGGTGCCAAGGGCCAGATTCTCGATCTTGCCGCCCCGGCCGGGCACCCTGCGGGTCGCCTGTTGCTGGTGGGGGCTGGCAAGCGCGAGGGGTTTGACGCCGTGGGGGCCGAGCATGCCGCGGCCAGTGCCTTCAGTGCCGTCAAGCTCTCGGGCCTGACCACCCTGCGGGTAGCCTTCGCCGATGCGGCCGCCGCCCAGCCGGAGCGGGCGGCCTTGGGGGTGAGCCTGGCGGCCTACCGATTTGACCGCTACCGGACCAAAGAGCCTGCGGAAAAGAAGCCTTCGGTCGTCAAGGCAGAGATCGTCTGCGCTGACCCCGACGCCGCCCGCGCAGCTTATGCCGATCAGGCCGCCCTGGCCGAGGCCATCAGTTTTGCCCGCGATCTGGTGTCAGAGCCCCCGAACGTCCTTTACCCGGTGGAGTTTGCCCGGCGGGTGAAGGCCCTGGAGAGCCTTGGGCTGGAAGTCGAAATCCTTGGAGAGGCCGAGATGAAGGCCCTGGGCATGGGGTCGCTTCTGGGCGTGGGGCAGGGCAGCGCCAAGGATAGCCAGTTGGCCATCATGCGCTGGAACGGTGCGGCTGATCCGGCGGCGCAGCCCGTGGCCTTTGTGGGCAAGGGCGTCTGCTTTGACACCGGCGGCATCTCGATCAAGCCCGCCGATGGCATGGAAGATATGAAGTGGGACATGGGCGGTGCCGCTGCGGTGGCCGGCCTCATGCACGTGCTGGCCGGTCGCAAGGCCAAGGTCAATGCGGTCGGCATCCTCGGCCTGGTGGAGAACATGCCTGACGGTGACGCCCAGCGTCCCGGAGACGTGGTCACCAGCATGTCGGGCCAGACCATCGAAATCATCAACACCGACGCCGAGGGCCGCCTCGTCCTGGCGGATGCTCTTTGGTATTGCCAGGAGCGCTTCAAGCCGAAGTTCATGGTCGACCTGGCCACCTTGACCGGCGCGATCATCATCAGCCTCGGCAATGACTATGCCGGCGTCTTCTCCAACAATGACGAGTTGGCCGACAATCTGCTGGCGGCCTCCAAGGCTGAGGCTGAGCCCCTTTGGCGCATGCCCCTGCCGCCAGCCTACGACAAGCAGATCGACAGCATGATCGCTGACATGAAGAACACCGGTGGACGTCCTGGCGGCTCCATCACTGCAGCCCTGTTCCTGCAGCGGTTCGTCAATGGCTTGCCTTGGGCGCACATGGACATTGCCTCGACCGCTTGGAAGAAGCCGTCCTCTGTGCCGACCATTCCTGAAGGCGCTACCGGCTATGGGGTCCGACTGCTCAACCGCATGGTCGCCGACAAGTACGAGGGCTGATCGCGGTCGGCGGGGTCGGAGGAAAGCCGGTGCGGTTTGTCTTGCTGCACAGCCCTTTGCTCGGGCCGCTGACCTGGCGGGCCGTGGCTGAGGATCTGCTCGGTCGTGGGGTTGCCGCTGAGGTGCCCGCCTGGCGTCCATTGACTGAGATTCAGGGTGACTTCTACCGAACCCTCGCCACCGATCAGGCGCGGACGATCGACGCTGCGGGGGCTGCGCCTGTGACCCTTGTGGCACACAGCGGGGCAGGTGCCCTTGTCCCGGCCCTTGCGGCGGCCCTGTCTGCGCCAGTGGCAGGCACGATACTGGTGGACGCCATATTGCCCCATCCTGGCATCTGCTGGCTCGACACAGCACCTGAAGGCCTGCGTCAGGACCTGACCCTGGGATCTCAAGGGGGCGAGCTCCCCTCCTGGGATGGTTGGTGGCCCCCAGGGGCCCTGGAGCGGCTCGTCCCAGACGCGCGCCTACGGCGCGATCTTCTGGCCGAGCTTGGCCCCCTGCCACTGGCCTATTTCGAGGAAGTCGCGCCGCCGGGGGGGCTGACGGGGCCTGGTGCCTATCTCCAACTGAGCGGTGCCTATGAGGATCAGGCGCAAGGGGCACGGACCCTTGGGTGGCGGGCCCGCCGCCTGCAGCTCAATCACCTCTCGCCCTTGACCGCCCCGCGGGAGGTTTCGGCGTCTGTGTTTGCCCTCGGTCAGGCCCTGTCGGAGCCGCCCGATGGCTGAGGGCCCCTGCGAGGTCTGGTTCTACCACATGGAGCGCTCAAGCCTCGATCAGGTGCTGCCTGAACTGCTGGAGCGCACCCTGGGGCGAAGCTGGAAGGCCCTGGTGCGCTCACGCCTCCCTGAGCGACTGGAACAACTGGATACTCACCTCTGGACCTACCGGGACGATAGCTTCCTCGCCCACGGGCGGGTCGATGAGCCCCATGCCGCCCAGCAGCCTGTGCTGCTGACCATGGGCATGGAGAACGCCAACAAGGCCGATGTGCTGTTTCTGCTGGATGGTGCGGATGCGGGGTCCCTTGACGATTATGTCCGATGCATCGTCCTCTTCGACGGTCGTGACGAGGCCGTGCTCGCCACAGCGCGGGCGCAATGGCGTGTCATCAAGGCGACCGGGCTGCCGGTGAGTTACTGGAAGCAAATGGCCCGGGGATGGGAGAAACAGGCATGAAGAGCAAGCTCACCCTGGCTTTGGGGGCCGGTCTGTTGTTTCTCAGTGCCTGCGCCAGTGAGCCCCCGCCGCCGCCGCCGCCTGCTCCTCAGGACCCGGCCCCTCGGCCAGCGCCAGCGCCGGTGGACCAGTGTGGCGCAAGCCAGGCTCAGGGTCTTGTTGGCCGTCATCGCAGCGAGATTCCGGTGCCGGTGAACCCGGGGCTGCAGAGGGTGGCCTGTACCACCTGCCCGGTGACGATGGATTTTCACCCCCGTCGCTTGAACTTTTTCTATGACGCTGAGACGGGCCTGATCAAAGAGGTCCGTTGCGGTTAGGGCGGCCTCGCGTCTCAGTCCCGAGGCGGGCGCTTGATCCAGCGCACAATTATGGCGATGGCGGCGGGCCCCACCAGGACAGCCGCCATCAACAGATAGATCAGTTGGGCCCATTCAGGCATTGGCCGGCGGCTCCGTACTTCCCCCGGTCAGGATGGGGCGCCGGTCAGCACCATGTCTAGGGCCCCAAGGAGGCGTTCAAGCTCGATGGGCTTGGGGGTCAAGGCGTCCATGCCCGCGCTCAGATACTCACGCTCATGATGCGACATTGCATTGGCGGTCAGGGCGATGATCGGGGTCCTCGGGCGCCCCTCAGCTTCCTCGCGGGCGCGGATCAGCCGGGTGGCGGTGGGGCCGTCCATGCCGGGCATCTGGATGTCCATCAGGATGGCGTCCCAATGGCTGTCCGCCCACGCCGCCACGGCCTCTTCGCCGTCATTGACCACATGAAGATCAATCATCAGGGGCTCAAGCAGGGTCTTCAGAACCAGCTGGTTCATCAGATTGTCCTCCGCCGCCAGGATCCGTAGCGGGCTCTCCAGAAGTTGTGGCTGGCCACCGCCAGCCTCATCGTGAAGGCAGTCGAATTCGGGGGCTTCGGCGGCAGGCAACGGCAGCCTGACGGTGAAGCTCGACCCCTGATCGACGACGCTCTTGACCTCAATGGCGCCGCCCATGAGGCCACTGAGCTCCCGGCAGATGGCAAGGCCCAGTCCTGAGCCGCCAAACTTCCGGGTCGTGGAGGCGTCCGCCTGGACGAACTTCTCGAACAGCACACCCAGCCGCTCTGGCGCGATGCCCAGGCCGGTATCAGTGACCATCATCACCAGGTCTCCAGAGGTTCCAGTGACGGAAACCTGCACTGAACCTCGCGGGGTGAACTTCACGGCGTTCGAGACAAGGTTATACAAAATCTGGCGCACCCGGGTGGGGTCTCCGCGCCAGAATGCCGGGGCCTCAGGATCGATCACCAGTTCGAAGGACAGATCTTTCTCGGCCGCCAGGGTTGTGAATGTGGACTGGGCGCCGGCCGCGATGCGGGCGATGTCAATCAACCCGTCCTCAAGCTCCAGGCGACCAGCCTCGATGCGCGACAGATCCAGCAGGTCATTCAACAGCACCAGCAGGGTCTCCCCAGCCTGCCGGATCACCCCCAGCCGCTCCTGTTGCGGCGGCGGCAGGTCCTCCCGCGCCATGGCCTGAGCCATCCCCAGAACCCCGTTCAGCGGTGTGCGGATTTCGTGGCTCATGGTGGCCAGGAAGGCGCTCTTCGCCAGATTGGCGGCGTCGGCCTGGTCGCGGGCGCGTTTAAGATTTTCATTCAGATCCCGCAGCCGCCGCTCCGAGCGCTTAAGGTCGGCGATGGACTGGGTGAACATCACCACGCGGACGGGACCGTCGCCGACAAAGCGCGACGCGCTCATACGGTACCATTCGCCTCGCCGTGTTTCGTAGGCGCGGGTAAAGGTCTCGCGCTCGCCGGCCAGGACTTGGCGAACACCCCGCTCAAGGGCGCGTCCATGCCCATTGGGGAGCCGGCGGAAGACATCGAACATGCTTGGACGCGGGCTGGCTTCGGCCGACGCCAGGATCGTGCTGCCCTCATTTCGGAAACTACGGTTGGCCTCCAGGAGGCGTCCTTCCGCGTCGATCACGGCCACCATGGCAGCGATCCCATCGATGACGCCCCGGGCGAATCCTTCAGACTCCTGCAAATCTTCAAGTGTCTGGCGCATGGTGCTGATGTCTTGACTGGCACCGCGGATCGCCACGCAGACCCCGTCGATCACCTCGGCCACCCCCATGACCCGAAGCCAGCGGCGGCCCCCGCTCCCAAGCAAGACCTCTGCCTCGAAGTCCATCCGCGCCCCATTCTGGACGGTATCTCGGGTGGCGGCCGCGACGGCTGACCGATACTCTGGGGCATAGATCTTGAGGGCTGTGCTCAGAGGGGCTGCAGCTTCGTTCAGTCCTAACATCGCGCGCAGTTCAGGACTGTAGCGCGCCTGGTCTTCTCGGAAGTCTAGTTCCCAGCCGGCTAGGCCAGCCAGGCGTGCGGCGTCGCGCAGGGCCGCGGAGGCGGCCTCCGACTGCCGTTGCTTACGTCGGATATCAGTGATGTCGGTAAGGGTGAGAACATACCCCTCAAGTTCCCCCTCACCGTTTTTCACCGGGCGTATGTCTGCATCGACCCAATAGGTCTCGCCGGTCTTGCGTTGAGCGGAGGCCTCGGCCCTGTGTCCAATCCGGGCAAGATCCCTGCGGGCCTCCCGGCTCTCCTGGCTCCAGTCGCTGGGGCTGAGCAGGGTGTCGATGATCGAGTGGCCGATGGCGTCCTCGGCGGTGTAGCCGGTCACAGCGGTGAAGCCGTCATTGGTCCAGGTGATGCGGCCGGTCAGATCAATCAGCGCCATGCCGTGTGAAACAGCCGCAAGCGCACGGGCTAGGCGACCATCCTGCTGGATCGCCGCGGTCTGGTCCTGCTGTGTTGTTGTCCGGACTTCGGGCCGCATTGCATGGCCAGTTTTAGGGGTAGGTCGTGAACAAACGCAAAATATTCACCGAAAGTTGACAGTGTAAACTAGTGGGGTCGACTGCTTCAATCACCCAGGGGTTGATTTCAAAAGCTCATAGGCCTCTACGGCGGCCAGCCATTCGGCTTCTATGGCGTCCAGATCTCGCTGAGCACTGGCTCTTTGTCGACCCAGGGCTGCAGCCTTTTCGGGGCCTTGTTCAAAGACGGCCGGATCGCTGAGTTGCGCGTCAATTCGGGCCACAGCCTCCGTTGCCCTGGCCAGCGCGGCCTCGGCGGCTTCCGCCCGTCTCCGGGCATTGCCGGTAGGCGCCTTGCGGACCGGCGCGGGTGTCGGTGGCGGCGGTGGCGGAGCGTCCTCACGCACCTGGGTGGGTGCCCGGACCCGCGCCTTGGCCCGCTCGATCACATAGCGGGAATAGTCCTCCAGATCCCCGTCGAAGGGGACGATGGTTCCGTCCGCGGCCAGCCATAGCCGGTCGGCCACCATCTCCATCAGCGACCGGTCGTGGGTGATCAGGATGACGGCACCGGCAAACTCGTTCAGCGCCTCCAGCAAGGCGCGGCGGGAGTCGATGTCCAGGTGGTTGGTCGGCTCATCCAGGATCAGCAGGTGGGGTGCCTCAGCTGCCACCATGTTCAACAGCAGCCGCGCCCGCTCACCCCCTGAGAGATCTGCAACCGTGGTTTCGACCTTGTCCCGGTTGAAGCCATACTGGGCCAGACGAGATCGCCTGGACGCCTCGGACGCCTCAGGCATGGCCCGTCGAATGATATCCAGCGGGGTGTCCGTAGGGTCCATCGCCTCGATCTGATGCTGATGGAACCAGCCCACTCGCATGCGGCGGTCCCGGTGCATATGGCCATGCTCGATGGCCAGGGCCTCGGCCACCATCTTGGCAAAGGTCGACTTGCCGGCGCCATTGACGCCCAAGAGGCCAATCCGGTCATCCACATCCAGGCGCAGGTTCAGGTCCCGCAGGATCGGGGGGCCACCGTAGCCCACACTGACGCCCTCCAGACGGATCAGCGGCGGAGCCAGGGGCCGCTCCGGGGAGGGCAGGGTGAAGGGTGCCACATGCTCGCTGCCCACGGCGTCGATCACCGGCAGCTTGGCCAGGGCCTTGAGGCGGGACTGAGCCTGGGTCGCCTTGCTCGCCTTAGCGCGGAAGCGGTCGACGAAGGCCTGCATGTGGGCCCGCTTGGCCTCAATCTTCGAGCGCATGGCCTCCTGAAGCCGCGCCTTTTCGGCCCTCTGGGTCTCGAAGGCGTCATAGCCGCCGGCATAGAGGGTGAGCTTGCCGTCTGCCAGGTGCAGAGTGTGGTCGATGGAGTTGTTCAGGAGCTCCCGATCATGGCTGATGACCAGGGCGTTGTAGGGATAGGTGCGCAGCCGGGCCTCCAGCCAGAGCGCGCCTTCCAGGTCGAGATAGTTGGTCGGTTCGTCGAGCAGCAGCATGTCTGGCTCAGAGAACAGGGCGGCGGCCAGGGCCACCCGCATCCGCCAGCCGCCGGAGAACTCCGACATCGGCCGTTCCAGGTCCTCGGTGGAAAAGCCCAGGCCGGCAAGAATTTCGGCGGCCCGTGAAGGCGCCCGATCGGCGTCGATCTCTATGAGACGGGCATAGATCTCGCCCATCTGTTCAGGTTCCGCGGTCTCAAGATCGGCGAGCAGCCCATGGCGGACCTCGTCTGCGGCCAGGACCGTATCAATCAGGGAGACCGGCGTGGCCGGATGCTCCTGGTCGACCGACCCTAATCTTGCCCCTTTGGGCAGGGTGATCTCGCCTGAACCCAGCACCAGTTCGCCCTTGATCAACTTGAACAGGGTGGACTTGCCAATGCCGTTACGGCCGACCAACCCGACCTTGGCGTTCCGGGGCAGGGTAACGCTGGCACCGTCAAAGAAACGGCGACCCCAGGCGTCGAAAACGAGTTCTTGAATCAGCAGCATGGTCAGTCAGGGCACAACACTTGAGGGGCAGTCCGCCAATGACGGACGCAGCGACACGATCACGCGCGCCGTGGGAGGGGGAGGGCCGGAAGTTCCGAGATCTGCGCCGCCGCCGTCCCGACCGTGGCGGCGCTCATACCAGAGGTCAGGCCCCTCCGTCAGGGGGTATCGCCCGGCGCGGCTTGGCGTCTGCGGGTCTCAGGGCTATACACGCGCGCCTCTGGGCGAAACCCCGCCCCTAGACCCCATTTCTGAAGAAAAATCCCATGACTGAACGCACCTTCTCGATCATCAAGCCGGACGCCACTGAGCGGAACCTGACCGGCAAGATCAATGCGGTGATCGAAGGCGCTGGCCTTCGCATCGTGGCCCAGCGCCGCATCCGTATGACCGAAGCCCAGGCCAAGACCTTCTACGAGGTCCACAAGGAGCGCCCGTTCTACGGCGAGCTGGTTGGTCAGATGACCTCTGCGCCTGTGGTGGTCCAGGTTCTGGAAGGCGAGAACGCCGTGGCCAAGTATCGTGAGATCATGGGCGCGACGAACCCGGAACAGGCCGCTGAGGGCACCATCCGCAAGCTGTTTGCCAAGAATGTTGGCGAAAACTCGGTGCATGGCTCCGACAGCCAGGACAACGCCAAGCTGGAAATCGCCCAGTTCTTCACCGAAGACCAGATCGTCGGCTGATCGGCCAGATCGGCTGAAATCGGAAAGGGCCGCAGCGGAAGCCGCTGCGGCCCTTTTCATGACGAAGAGAGCAGATCGCGTCAGGCGGTCGCCAATTCCCCGCAGATAAACGCGTCTTCGCCCGCGGCAAGCAGGGCTTCAAGCACGGCTGGGGCCTCTGCGGCACCGACGATCAACACCATGCCCAGACCGCAATTGAAGGTGCGCCGCATCTCCTCCAGGGCCACCCCACCGGTCTCCTGCAGCCAGGTGAAGACCGGCGGCAACGTCCAGGCCTCCCAGTCAAAGCGCGGCGCAAGGCCCTTGGCGATGGCCCGGGGGGGATTTTCGGTCAGGCCGCCGCCGGTGATATGGGCCAGTCCCTTGATCTGACCGGCCTTGATCAGCGGTGTCAGGCTGAGCGCATAGATGCGGGTCGGGATCATCAAAGCCTGAGCCAGGGTCTGGCCCTCGGCAAAGGGGGCCGGGGCGTCCCAGGCCAGGCCTGAGCGCTCGACGATCTTACGGATCAGGGAATAGCCGTTGGAGTGCGGACCAGAGGAGGCCAGGCCAATCAGGAGGTCGCCGGCCTGCTGATCATCAATCCGCGGCAGAACCCGGTTTCGATCGACAGCGCCGACCGAGAAGCCCGCGAGGTCATAATCGTCCCCGGCATACATGCCCGGCATCTCGGCAGTCTCGCCACCCACCAGGGCCGCCCCGGCCAATTTGCAGCCCTCGGCGATACCGGCAATCACACGGGTGGCGACGGCCACGTCGAGCTTGCTGGTGGCCAGATAGTCCAGGAACATCAGGGGCTCAGCCCCCTGGGCCAGGAGATCATTGACGCACATGGCCACCAGGTCGATGCCGACCGTGTCGTGCAGGCCGGTCTCGATGGCGATCTTCAGCTTGGTGCCGACCCCATCGGTGGTGGTGACCAACAGGGGATCGTCGTAGCCGGCGGCCTTCAGGTCAAACAGGGCCCCGAACCCGCCGAGGGAGGCTTCTGCCCCGGCCCGGCGCGTGGCCTTGGCCAGGGGTTTGATGGCTTCCACCAGAGCGTTGCCGGCGTCGATATCCACACCTGCCTGGGCATAGGTCAGCCCGTTTGGCCGTTCGGTCATTTGAAAGCCCTCGCCCCAGGGGGACGTAAATAAAGTGATGCGCCCTTGCATCGGGCGCTTGCAGACTCGGTCGCGCGCGAGGCTATAGCTACGGCATGACGCCGATTACAACCACCGCCGAACTCGCGGCGTTCTGCAACAGACTGAAGGGCCAGCCCTTCGTCGCCGTAGACACCGAGTTCATGCGCGAGACCACCTACTGGCCAAAGCTCTGCCTGATCCAGGCGGCGACCGCCTCCGATGAGGCGGTGATCGACCCCATGGCCGAGGGCATGGATCTCGAGCCCTTCCTCGACATCATGCGCGACGAGAGCATCCTCAAGGTGTTCCATGCCGCCCGACAGGATGTGGAGATTTTCAACAATCTGAAGGCCATGCCTCGGCCCCTGTTCGACACCCAGGTGGCTGGAATGGCCGCCGGTTTCGGCGAGCAGATCGCCTATGACGCCCTGGTCCGCCAGATGCTGAAGATCGAGCTCGATAAGTCCAGCCGCTTCACGGATTGGGCCCGCAGGCCCCTGGCCGAGTCGCAGCTGACCTATGCCCTGGCTGACGTGACCCATCTGGCCAAGCTCTATCCCATGCTCCGCGAGCGTCTGGAGAAAGAAGGGCGCCTCGTCTGGGTGACCGACGAGATGCAGGCCCTTACCGATCCGGCCAATTATGACGTGGTGCCGGAGAATGCCTGGAAGCGGCTGAAGCCCAGGCGGCACACGGCGAAGTATCTGGCGGTCTATAAGGCGGTCGCCGCCTGGCGCGAGCGCACCGCCCAACTGCGCGATCAGCCCCGCGGCCGGATTTTGAAGGACGAGGCCATCGATGAAGTGGCCACCCAGGCCCCGACGGATGCCGCTGGCCTGGACCGGTTACGCTCGGTGCCCAAGGGCTTTTCCGGGTCAAAGTTCGGGCCTGATCTGCTGGAAGCCATTGGCGAGGCGTTGAAGAACCCCGAGGCCTATGCCCCCGTGGTCGAACGGGCCAAAACCGTCAGCTCCCCCGCCGCTGGTGCGGTTGTGGAACTGCTCAAGGTGCTCCTGAAGGCCCGCGCGGAGGACACTGGCGTGGCCTCCAAGCTGATCGCCACGGTCTCGGACCTTGAGATGATCGCCAATGACGATGAGGCCGAGAGTCCCGCCCTCAAGGGCTGGCGGCTGGAGGCCTTTGGTGCCGACGCCCTGCGGATCAAGCGGGGTGAACTTGCCCTGGTCCTCGATGGTGCCCGGGTGCGGGTGGTGGAAGTTCGGCGGGCCCCCAAGGCCACTGGCTGAGGTTCAGCTCAAGGCCAGCTTGAGCTTCAGGGCCCCGGCCAGGGTGGCCGCGCGCTTGGCGGTCTGCTCACCGAGCAGAAGATCTGACCATCCTCCGGCGGCGCTCAGCCGCAGAGTGTCGTCCTCGATGGACAGGTCGGCCTTGCCCAACAGACGTCCGTTGCGGCCTGACAGATCGCATCCCAGGCGGAGTGCGGCGCCGAGCGCCCTGGCTCTGGCGCGCCGCTCGGCACTAAGGATGCGGTTCAGGGTGTCGGGTTCTGGCACGGTGCTGGAGGCTGAGTGACGGGCGAAGGTCACCAGGGCCAGGAAGCACCGCTCGGCATGGGACATCCCCGCGATCGGCGCGCGCAAGACCTGAGCGAAGGCCAGTTCAGCCCGATGATCTGGATGCAGGCGTCCCCCCAGATCGGCCAAGCGGCAGGCGGCACCGATCAGCAGGGGATCGCGGTCGCCAAATTGCGGGTCCAGCTTGGAAAAGGCTGGCGCGAGCCAGCGCTCCAGGGCCTGGGGCATGTCTCCGGCTGAGAGGCCACGCATGACACTCATCGCCTCGCAACCCTCAAGCAGAGGATCGCGGCGGCGGACATCGGCGTCCATGCCGTTCCAAAGGAGCCCCTCCCGCAAACCGAAGGCCGACACCACAATGCGCTCCAGGCCGAGTTGCTCGATCAGGGTTTCCAGCACCAGGGCGGCGTAGGGGAGAGTCTCGTAGCGCTTCTTGGACAGTCCGACGATCCGCTCCAGGGACGACCGGGACTGGCGAACGACGAACCTGGTCAGATCCAGGGCTTCGGTCCTGGACATCTCGTACTGATGGGCCACCCGCAAGGGGTAGTCCGTCATGATCATGTGCAGCAGGCCAAGGTTGCGCCAGGCCCCGCCGACGGCATGGAACTCGCGGCTGTCGCTGTCCCGCGGAAGGGTCGACAAACTGGCAATGATCGTCTGCCGTGTCGCATCCACCTCCAGAAGCCGGGGCGCCCCGAGGGCGAAGGGGCCAAGGGGCAGGGTGACGCCGGGGGCAGGCCCCTCGGGGCCGACCTGAATCAGTTCCAGGCTGGACCCCCCCAGGTCGCCCACCAGGCCCTGCGCGCTGGGATGTCCGGCCAGGACGCCTGCGGCGGCATAGTGCGCCTCTTCCTCGCCTGTCAGCACCCTCAGGGGCAGGCCAAGCTCGGTGCGGACAAACTCGGCAAAGGCTGGGCCGTCCTTGGCCTCCCGAACCGCAGCCGTGGCCACGGCGATCACGTCGTCGGGTGCCCAGTCCTGCAGGATGGCACGGAAGCGGCGAAGGGCACCCACGGCCACCTCTATGCCATCGGGCGCCAACCGTCCCGTATCGGCCATGTCGCGGCCAAGGCCAGCCAGGGCCTTCTCGTTATAGACCGTCCAGATGGCGCGGCCTTCGAGGCGATAAATGACCAGACGGACCGAGTTGGACCCGACATCGATGACCGCCGCCTGGCGGCTGTCGGCCCTAAGCTCGGGGCGCGGCATGATCGATCGCGCGCGGCATGTCCTTTACGCGCTGGCCTCGTCCGGAGAGGCTGGGATTGGTCATGAAATACTCGTGCGCGGAAAAGGCGCTGGGATGGTCCCAGTTGGGATCGCGGGTGTAGCCCCCTTGGGGGTCCAGGGTCCAGCTTTGAGCTTCATCCTTGAGGTTGGCGACCATGATCTGATGGAGAACCTGCTGGTGCACTGTCGGGTTTTCCACGGGAACCAGGCTTTCAACCCGCCGGTCGAGGTTGCGGGGCATCCAGTCGGCTGAGGAAATAAACACCCGCGCCTGGCCCGACGGCATGGGATGCCCGTTGGCGAAGGCGACGATTCGGGAGTGTTCGAGGAAACGGCCGACAATGCTCTTGACCCGGATGTTTTCCGAGAGACCCGGCACTCCGGGCCGCAGGCAGCAGATGCCTCGGATGACCAGGTCGATGGACACCCCGTCCTGGCTGGCGGCGTAAAGGGCATCGATGATCACAGGATCAACGAGCGCATTCATCTTGGCCCAGATGGCAGCAGGCTTGCCGGCCCGGGCATTGGCGGCTTCCTGGCCGATCAGGGCGATCAGGTCGCGCTTCATGGTGATCGGCGAGAAGGACAGCCGCTCGAGCTTGGTGGGCTGAGCGTAACCGGTGATGAAGTTGAACACCCGCGAGGAGTCTCTCGCCAGGGCGGGATCGGTGGTGAACAGCGACAGGTCGGTATAAATCCGCGCCGTCACAGGATGATAGTTCCCGGTGCCGTAATGGCAGTAGGTGCGCACCTGGTCACCTTCGCGGCGGACGACCACCGAGAGCTTGGCGTGGGTCTTATACTCCACGAAGCCGAACACCACGTGGACCCCGGCACGCTCCAGGTCCCGGGCCCATTTCAGATTGGCCTCTTCGTCGAACCGCGCCTTGATCTCGATGACGGCAGTGACGTTCTTGCCGTTTTCGGCCGCCTCGATCAGGGCTGCGACAATCGGACTGTCCGATGAGGTCCGGTAAAGGGTCTGTTTGATCGCCAGGACATGGGGGTCCCGGGCCGCCTGCCGGACAAATTGCACCACCACATCGAAGCTCTCGAAGGGATGGTGCACCAGGATGTCCTTCTCCCGGATGGCGGAGAAGCAGTCACCGCCGTGGTCCAGAATCCGCTCCGGGAAACGGGCAGTGAAGGGCTTGAATTTCAGGTCTGGCCGGTCGGACGGGATCAGCTGAGAAAGCTCGTCCAGGCCAAGGAGGCCGTCGACCAGCAGCACGTCATCGGGCTGGGCGCTCAGGTTCTCGCAGATGAAGCCCCGCAGGGACTCCGGCATGGTCTGTTCGATCTCGACCCGGACCACGGAGCCGAGGCGCCGCTGCTTCAGGCGGGCCTCAAACTCGCGAACCAGATCCTCGGCCTCCTCCTCGATCTCCACGTCGGAGTCGCGGATCAGGCGGAAGACCCCGCCAGCCTCCACATCGCAGCCGGGAAACAGGTGGTCGATGAACAGGGCGACCATCCCCTCCAGGGAGATGAACCGGCGCTGGGGCTTGGCGGGCTTTCGGCCCAGTCGGGCGGATTCCAGCTGCCAGAAGCGGGCGACCTGGGCGGGAATAGGCACCAGGGCGTTGAACTTCCGCCCATCGGCGTCCCGCCGCAAGGTCAGAGCCAGGGAGAAGGCGAGGTTGGGGATGAAGGGAAACGGGTGGGCAGGGTCAATCGCCAGAGGCGTCAGGGTAGGAAAAACCAGACTGAGGAAAGCCGCCTCAAGGCTGGAACGCTCGGCGGGCGTCACCTCGTCAGCCTCCACGAGCCTCAGACCTTCCCCGGCCAGCTCCTGGCGCAGGTCTCGCCACCGGGTCTGCTGATCGGTCATCAGCATGGCGGCTTCGGCATTGACCCGTTCCAGCTGCTCGGCGGCGGAAAGGCCATCCTGACTGACGCTGCGGACTTTTTCCCGCACCTGAGCCTTCAGGCCCGCGACGCGGACCATGTAGAATTCGTCGAGATTGTTGGCGGAAATGGCGAGGAAGCGCAGCCGCTCCAGCAGCGGGTGTCGGGGGTTCTTGCTTTCCGAGAGCACCCGCTCATTGAAGGCAAGCCAGGAAAGCTCGCGGTTGAAGAACCTGTCCCCGGACTTTGCCAGCTCTACATCCCGGCTGAGGACCCCACTGGTCTTCCGCCCCCGTTCTGGGGATGTGGATGCAACATCGGACATAGGGACCTCAATGAGCCGGAGTGACCGGAAACCTCGCCGATCATGCCGGTAGGGTCACTCGAAAAGGTCAAGATTCTCCGTTTCCTCTTCCAGTATCTGACGGGCCAGAACACGGGATACAGGCCGATGGGTCTCCCCCGACACTACGTCCAGGCGCTGCACGAGCGCCCAGGCCGCTGTGGCGGACCGCTCCATGCGCTTGACCAGATAGGGGATCACATCATCGTGTGGCGTGATGTTGCAGCGGGTGAATAGGCCCCGCAGCAGTGCCTCCAGAACCTCATCATCGGGGGGCTCGATCTCGGCCACCTGCAGGGCGTTGAGTCGTGACCGGAGGTCGGCCAGTTGAACAGGCCAGGTTGAGGGTAGGCTGCGCGCGGTGAGCAAGAGGCCGCCCCCGTCGCGCCCGGCCATGTTGATCCGGTGAAACAGGAACTCTTCGTCGAACCCCTGGTCGAGATCCTCGATCAGGATAGGCCCCATCTGTGCCAGATCGCCGCCATGAGGGGAAAGCTCATGGGCTGTGACGGTCTCGGCCCATAGCCGCGCGAGGTGAGTCTTGCCGACCCCCGACGGCCCCACCAACACCAGGGTTCCCCCATGCCAGGCCGGCCTGGCCGCCAGGGCCTCCCGCGCTGCGGCATTTGATGGCCCCGGGGCGAAGTCATCCCGTTCGTAGGCAGGAGGACGTCGAAGCTTCAGCCGAAGCTGCCGGGCCATGGTCCCTATCCAAAGAGGTTACGCGATCACGGGCGAACCTAGCAGGCTCGCCCGTGGGGGTCGATGCAGCCTGACCTGTGGCCTGGGGACGAGACGATCTCAACTGTGGGGCAAGCGGGAACGCACCGCGCGATCGGACGCTAACTCAGGGTGTCACCTTGGCACCGCCATAAGGAGTTTTGCATGTCCGATCATGTTTACCGGGTCGTTGAACTGGTAGGGTCGTCCGATCAGAGCATCGACCACGCGATCCGTAACGCCGTGTCCGAGGCGTCGAAGTCCCTTAGGGACATGCGATGGTACGAGGTGACCGCCACACGGGGCGAGATCGTCGAAGGCCAGGTGGGCCACTTTCAGGTCTATCTGAAGGTGGGTTTCACCCTGGAAGGCTCCCGTGACTGAGCGGTCCGATCAACCCCGCGGCGGATTGAGGATTTCGCGGCTGTTGACCCGCGCCCACCCCTCGGGCCGCAGGAGCTCAATGGGAGAAAAGCGGGCCTTGTAGTCCATCTTGTCGCTGCCCCGGACCCAATAGCCCAGATAGACATGTGGCAGTTCCAGGAGGCCCGCCTGCACCACATGGTCGAGGATCATAAATGATCCCAGACTGCGCCGGGCCTGGTCGGGATCGTAAAAGCTGTAGACCATGGAAAGTCCGTCCCCCATCAGGTCGATGAGGGCGCAGGCCACCAGATCGCCTGGGCCGCCATCGGCCGAGCGGACCCGATACTCGACCATATGCGTGCGCACGGCGGTGTCCTCGACCATGGCGACATAGTCGGGCCAGCTCATCTCGGCCATGCCACCGTCCACATGGCGGGTCACCAGGTAACGGCGGAGCAGGTCAAACTGTTCAGCGGTGGCCTCGGCTTCGACGACGGAGCGCTGAATGTCGTCGTTGCGCGCCAGTGTCCGACGCTCTGACCGGGAGAAGGTGTAGTCAGAGACCGGCAGGCGGGCGGAGATGCAGGCCATGCAGGACTCGCAGGCCGGCCTGTAGGCGATGTTCTGGGAGCGGCGGAACCCCATTTGAGTGAGGGAGTCATTGACGCTGGGCCCGTCGGTCAGCGGCAGGTGTGCAAACACCTTTCGCTCGTAGCGGTCAGGCAGGTAGGGGCAAGGCGACGGTGCGGTAAGGAAGAACCTGAGCTGTCGCGTTGGGAAATGCTGCGTCACGGACCGGGTTTCGACCTTAAGCCTCTGTGTCGCCGTGGATTAGGCGGCAAGGAGACCGTTCAGGCAAGCTGCACATTTTGGTGAAGCTGGGCCAATTCACCCATATCCGGGACCTTTTCAGGGCTGGACATCCGGCGGCAGGACCGGAGCCTCACGCAGCAAGACCACGGCGATCCGCCGATTGCCGGGCAGGGTGGGGTCGTCTGGGTAGAGCGGCTCGGAATTGGCCTTGCCTGATACCTGATAAATGCGATCGGCGGCCACCCCGGCCCCTTGCAGAACCCGTCGGGACGAGTCGGCTCGGGTCGCTGAGAGGGCCCAGTCTCCCTCCGAGCGCGCCCCGTTCATATTGACGCTGGTGTGGCCGTAGATGCTCACCCGATTGGGCAACTGGTTGACGATCTTGGCGACGGCCCGGAGCAGAAGACGCGCCCGGTCATTGGGTTGGCCAGAGCCTTCAGCGAACATGGAGCGGCCTTCCTGGTCCACAAGCTGGATGCGCAGGCCCTCGGGGGTCTGGTCGACGATGATGTTCTTCGAAAGCTCGGCCAGCTCAGGCATGTCCTGCAGGGCCTGGCGCAGAGACTGGGCGGCGGACTGGAACGCGGCCTCCTCGCGCTTGTGCAGCGCGTCGCGCAGGGCTTCGGTGCTGGCGTCCTGGAGGCGGCTCTTTGCCGACTGGTCCTGGGTTTCTCCAGCTTCATCAGGGTTGGGAGATTCCGGCGACATCTGTTCGATGATCGACATGGAGCCCGAGGACTTGGCTCCGTCTTCGCCCAGGGCTGTGCCGCCCAGAATGCCCCCGGAGCCCGAGGTGGTGGAGGATATGCTGGCCGGGGCGAAATAATCAGCGATGCCGCGCTTCTGCTCGGGGCTCGTGGTGTTGATCAGCCACATGAGCAGGAAGAAGGCCATCATCGCGGTGACGAAGTCGGCATAGGCGACCTTCCAGGCACCCCCATGGTGCCCATGGGCTGCCTTCTTGATCTTCTTGATGATGATCGGCCGCTCGCCCGACGCCATCGTCCGCACCCCGGTTAACGCTAATTCTGCGTTAGGGTCTCTGGTCGGCGTTAAGATGGCGTTGCGATTTGTGAGTCTGGGGGGCGAACATGAAGCTGGCGTTTGTGGGTCTTGGGGTGATGGGCTTCCCCATGGCCGGGCATCTGGCAGGGGCTGGGCAGGAGGTGACGGTCTTCAATCGCACCCCAGCCAAGGCGGAGCGCTGGACAGAAACCCATCCAGGGCGCTGGGCACCCACGATTGCTGAGGCCGCCGATCAGGCGGAAATGCTGATTCTCTGCGTCGGGCGGGACGATGACGTGCGCCAGGTGGTGGGTGAGGCCCTTGAGGTCCTGGCCCCGGGCGCGGTGATCATCGACCACACCACCACCTCGGCGGTGCTGGCTCGGGAGATGTCGGACCTCGCCGCCCGCAGGGGCTGCAGCTTCATCGACGCTCCGGTTTCCGGGGGCCAGGCGGGCGCAGAGGCTGGCCGGCTGACCATCATGTGCGGCGGGACGCCCGAGGCCTTCGCCCGTGCCGAACCCGTGATGGGGGCCTACGCTCAGGCGATCAGACTCATGGGTCCCGCCGGTGCCGGCCAGCTGACCAAGATGGTCAACCAGATCTGCATCGCCGGCCTTGTCCAGGGGCTGGCCGAGGGCATGCACTTTGCCAAGCGCGCGGGCCTTGATCCGCAAGAGGTGCTGGCGGCCATCTCCAGGGGCGCGGCGCAGTCGTGGCAGATGGACAACCGCTGGCCTACCATGGCCCAGGGGCTGTTCGACTTCGGCTTTGCCGTCGACTGGATGCGCAAGGACCTGGGGCTGGTGCTGGATGAGGCTCAGAGCAATGGTGCCAGGCTGGATGTGACTCGGCTGGTGGACGGCTTCTATGGTGAAGTTCAAGCCATGGGCGGCGCGCGCTGGGATACCTCGAGCCTTGTGGCGCGGCTGGAGGCTTTGGAGGGGTCATGACCATCACCACGCGCACGGTCGAGGCGAATGGGTTCACCTTCGCCGTCGACGAGGCCGGTGAGGGCGACCGCTTGGCCCTATGCCTGCACGGCTTTCCTGAGAGCCGGTTCTCCTGGCGGGCCCAGATGCCGGTGTTGGCGGACCTGGGCTACCGCGTATGGGCTCCGGACCTGCGAGGCTATGGGGAGACCGAGCCCAAGCCGCAGAATGTGGATAGCTACCGGATGGAGCGGCTGCTGGAGGATGTGGCCGCTCTGATCGACGCCGCAGGTGCCCGGGAGGTCATGCTGGTGGCCCACGACTGGGGTGCGGCCGTCGCCTGGACCTTTGCTGCCCGTCAGGTCCGGCCCCTGTCGCGCCTTGTGATCATGAACGTGCCCCATCCTGCGGTGTTCGCCCAGGTCCTGCGCCGTTCGCCCAAGCAGATGCTGCGCTCCTGGTACATGGCCTTCTTCCAGATCCGCGGGCTGCCGGAGCGGATGTTGCTGGCCAATGACGCCCGGGCCATCCGGCGGGCGTTTGCAGGTATGGCCAAGGACAAGAGCCGGTTCCCCAAGGCGGTACTGGATCGCTATGCCCTGGATGCCCAGCGGCCCGGTGCCATCACGGGCATGATCAACTGGTACCGGGCTGCGGCCCGCCATTCTGAGTTCATGCGCGAGCCCTGGGCGAAGATCGAGATCCCCACCCTCATCGTCTGGGGCGAGGCCGATGCGGCGCTGGGCCTGGAGACCCTGGAAGGGACCGAGGCCTATGTCACAGACCTGCAGATCAAGCGACTGCCCGGCGTCTCCCACTGGGTCCAGCAGGAGGCACCTGAGGCGGTCAATGCGATCCTGGTGGATTGGCTGAGGGCCTAGGCTCCCAGGAGGCGCGCCGCGTGGGGGGCGAAATAGGTGATGGTTCCGGCCGCGCCGGCGCGCTTGAAGGCGCCCAGGCTCTCCAGGATCGCCCGGTCTTCATCGATCCAGCCGTTGGCCCCGGCGGCCTTGATCATCGCGTACTCCCCCGAAACCTGGAAGGCGAAGGTCGGCAGGGCGTAGGCCTCCACCAGACGGCGCAGGATGTCGAGATAGGGCAGGCCGGGCTTGACCATGACCATGTCGGCGCCCTCGGCGATATCGAGGGCGACCTCGCGCAGGGCCTCCTCGGTATTGGCCGGGTCCATCTGGTAGGTCTTTTTGTCCCCAGGATTATCCACAGACCCTGTGCCCAGTTTCCCTGAGCCAATGGCGTCGCGGTAGGGGCCATAGAAGGCCGAGGCGTACTTGGCCGCATAGGACATGATCATCACGTCCTGCAGGCCGTCAGCCTCGAGCGCCGTGCGCAGGGCACCGACCCGGCCGTCCATCATGTCGGAGGGGGCGAGGATGTCGCAGCCGGCCCTGGCCTGGACCAGGGCCTGCTCCACCAGCCGCTCTATGGTGGCGTCATTGAGGATGCGGCCATTCTCAATCAAGCCGTCATGGCCATGGTCGGTGAAGGGATCTAGCGCCACGTCGCACATGATCCCGACCTCGGGGGCGGCGTCCTTCATGGCCTTGACCGCCCGGCAGATCAGCCCGTCGGGGTCTGCGGCCAGGGAGCCCATGGAGTCTTTTCGGGCCATGTCGATGTGCGGGAAGACGGCGATGGCTGGAATGCCCAGACGCCGCGCCTCCACGGCTGCCTTGGCGGCCTCAGCCACCGACAGGCGGGCGACGCCGGGCATCGAGGCGACTGGGACCTGGCCCTCGCCCTCGTGCACCACCATCGACCAGATCAGGTCGGATGGGGTCAGGACGGTCTCGCGGACCAGGCGACGGATCCAGTCGGCCTGGCGTAGTCGACGCAGGCGCAGGGCGGGGTAGGCGGCGAGGGGGGGATGGCTCATAGGGGGCGGCTCTTACCGATCCCCTGGTCGGAGGCAAGTCTGATGGCGCCGATCACCGAGGTTCCCACCAGCCAGAGCCCCGACAGAAAGGCCAGGGCGACGGCGCCGATGATCAGAAACAGCAGGGACGCGTCGATCGCCAACTGCCCGATCACCACCTCCATCTTGTCAAACCCGTCCCAGCCCAAGGTGTTGGCCACCCCATAAAGCGAGGCCACCACATGGATCACTGCAGCTAGCCCGCTGATGCCCGCCAGTAAGGCCAGGATGAAGGCGATCCAGAAGCAGCGGATCTGGAAAGTGAAGTGGCTGCGCTCGGGCTCGGGCGCTTGAACCCTCTGGGTATAGGCGATGATCACCGCCACCAGGGCCGGCACGCCGGCGAAGAAAAAGGAGGCGAACAACAGGCCGTAGTTCAGAAGGGCCAGGTTGCGGGCCGGGTCGCGCGCCATCGCGCCGCTGCCGTCAAAGGTCATGCTGTCTCCCCCTGTCGTTGACAGGGTGCGCCGCCCGGGCAAGTTCCTCAAGCCCATGGAGGGGCCAGACCATGGATTTTGAACTTTCAGAGGATCAGCGCGCCCTACAGGCGGCGGCACAGGCCTTCGCAGCGGCCGAAATGGCCCCATTTTCCGCCATTTGGGACCGGGAATCGCACTTTCCGGTGCCGACTTTGCGCAAGGCAGCTGGGCTGGGTTTTGCCGGCCTCTATTTGTCGGAGGACCTTGGGGGGTCTGGCCTGTCGCGCTTGGACGCCGCGCTGATCTTCGAGTCGCTGGCCTATGGCGACGTGGCCAGCACCGCCTATCTGACCATCCACAACATGACGTCCTGGCTGATCGACAGGTTCGGCGATGACGCTCTGCGTCGTCGCTACGTGCCGCGGCTCTGCACAATGGAGCTGATCGCGTCCTATTGCCTGACCGAGCCTGGGGCGGGGTCGGATGCTGCAGCCCTGGCCACCACGGCCCGCCGCGATGGGGAGACCTATGTCCTGAACGGCACCAAGGCCTTCATCTCCGGTGGAGGGATCTCGGACGTCTATGTTGTGATGGCGCGCACAGGCGGGGCCGGGTCGGGCGGCATCTCGGCCTTCGTGGTGGAGAAGGGGACGCCAGGGCTGTCCTTCGGGGCCTTGGAGCGCAAGATGGGCTGGAATGCCCAGCCCACCGCCCAGGTCCATTTCGACAATGTTCGTGTGCCCCTTGGCCAACGAATCGGGGGCGAAGGGGAGGGGTTCCGGTTCGCCATGATGGGGCTGGACGGGGGGCGACTGAACATCGCCGCCTGTTCGCTGGGCGGCGGCGCCCTCGCCCTGGATACAGCCCAGGCCTATCTCGCCGAGCGACGGCAGTTTGGCCGACCCCTGCGGGACTTTCAGGCCTTGCAGTTCAAGCTCGCCGACATGGCCACGGAACTGGAGGCCGCCCGGCTGATGGTGCGCCGGGCCGCCGCCGCCCTGGACGCCGGCCGGCCAGACGCCACCAAGCTCTGCGCCATGGCCAAGCGCTTCGCCACCGATGCCGGGTTCCAGATCGCCAATGAGGCGCTGCAGTTGCACGGCGGCTATGGCTACCTTGCCGACTACCCGCTGGAGCGAATCGTCCGCGACCTGCGCGTCCACCAGATCCTGGAGGGGACGAACGAGATCATGCGGGTGATCATCGCCCGGGAGATGTTCAGATGAGCGACTTATCCGAGGTTCACGCCCGTCTTGAAGGTGCTGTGGGGTGCCTCACCTTGAACCGCCCTGAGGCCCTGCACGCCCTGACCACAGCCATGTGCCGGACTATGATTGACGCCCTGGTCAGCTGGCGCAGCAACCCGGCGGTCGAGTTCGTGCTGATCGATCATTCTGGCGAGCGGGGGTTCTGCGCCGGCGGCGACATCCGGATGTTGGCGGCCAGCGGTGCCCGAGACGGGTTCGAGGCCCGGGAGTTCTTCTTCACCGAGTACCGGTTGAACCACCTGTTGTTTGAGTACCCCAAGCCCGTCATGGCGATCATGGATGGCGTCACCATGGGCGGCGGCGTGGGGCTTGCCTTGCCCGCGCGCTACCGTGTGGCCACCGAACGCACCAGCTTTGCGATGCCAGAGACCGGCATTGGCCTGTTTCCCGACGTTGGGGGCGGCTGGCATCTGCCGCGACTGCCGGGGAAGTCGGGGCTTTGGCTCGCCCTCACGGGTGCCCGGATCAAGGCCGCCGACTGCGAGCTGCTGGGCCTGGCCACCGACTACATCCTCACCAGCCAGCTGGAGGATCTCAAGACGCGCATCTTGGCCGATCCTGCGGCTGTTGAGACCCATCTCACCCTTCTGGAGGCTGACCCCGGCCGCCCGCCGCTCGGGGCGCACCGCGATGAGATGGATCACCTGTTTTCCGGTGACAGCGTCGAGGCCATTTTTGCCGCCCTGGAGGCGGATGGCGGGGACTGGGCTGGCGCGCAGCTGGCCGTGCTGAAGACCAAGTCCCCCCAGACCCTGAAGGTGGCGTTCCGTCAGTTGGCGCTGGGGGCTGAGGCCTCAACTTTCGCCGAGAACATGGAGATGGAGTACCGGATTGGGGCCCGGGTCGTGGGGCTCTATGATTTCATCGAGGGGGTCCGGGCGGTGATCATCGACAAGGACAATGCCCCGCGCTGGAATCCGAACCAGCTGGCCGGGGTCACCGAAGCGATGCTCGACGAAATTTTCGCCCCCTTGCCTTCTGCCCAGACCTGGCGACCGATACCCTTGGACTAAGGCGGCGACGGACCGCCAGTTCATGGGAGTCTCGCGATGCGCCGGCAAGTTCCACGGGGGTGGTCATGACCCGCTACGCCCTCATTGGCCTGGGAAATATGGGCGGCGGCATGGCTGCCGTGCTGGCCCAGGCGGGACATCAGGTGCAGGCCTTCGACCTTTCGCCTAAGGCCCTCGAGCGCGCGGCGGGCTCTGGGGCCAGCCCCAGTGGCTCTGCCGTCGAGGCGGTGCGCGGCACCGAGGTGGTGCTGACCATGCTGCCGGCGGGGACCCATGTGCGGGACGTCTATCAGCAAGCGGTCCTGCCCCATGCCGACCCCAAGGCCCTGCTGATCGACTGCTCGACCATTGATGTAGACACCGCGCGGGATCTGGCCCGGCAGGCCCATTCCGCCGGGTTCGCCGCCGCAGACGCTCCAGTGTCGGGTGGGGTTGCTGCGGCCGCCGCTGGAACGCTGACCTTCATGGTGGGCTGTCCCGAACAGGACTTTTCTCGGGTGAAGACTGCGCTATCGCCCATGGCCCGCACAGTGGCCTGGGCGGGGGAACCCGGCGCAGGCCAAGCGGCCAAGATCTGCAACAACATGTTGCTGGGCGTCTCGATGATCGGGGTTTGCGAAGCCCTGGCCCTGGCCGAACGACTGGAACTGGATCCCGAGCGATTCTTCGAGATCGCCTCGGCGTCATCGGGTCAGTGCTGGTCCCTGACCGCCTATTGTCCCTGGCCAGGACCCGTGGCGACCGCGCCGTCGAACCGGGCTTATGAGGGGGGATTCGCCGTCTCGATGATGCTCAAGGATCTCAAGCTGGCCCAGGGCGCCGCGGCCACAGTTGGCGTCTCAACGCCCCTGGGGTCGCAGGCCGAAGCGCTTTATGCGCTGTTTGATCGGCTAGGCTATGGCGAAAAGGACTTTTCGAGCCTACTTCAGCTCCTGCGGGGGCGGCTCGACCAATTGGCCTGACCGTTCGCGCAGAACTGACGGCCATTGACGTAGATCAAGCGGGCGCGACGCTGCGCCATGTAGACAATTTCCGTACCCGGCGCCAAAAACCGGGGCGGATCATAGGGGAACGGCTGCGGCGTGAGATCGTCGAGCGCACGGCCGGATTTCGTTGCGATGGATTACAGGACCGCTTTCCAGAACGCGCTCGAGCGGATTCACGCCGAGGGTCGCTATCGGGTCTTCGCCGACCTCAAGCGACATCGCGGCGCATTTCCCAGGGCCACCTGGACCAAGCCGGATGGCGGGTCTCAGGACGTGGTGGTCTGGTGCTCCAACGATTATCTTGGCCAGGGCCAGAACCCCGTTGTCCTCGATGCCATGAAGCAGGCCATTGATGAGGCTGGCGCTGGCTCGGGCGGCACCCGCAACATCTCGGGCACCACCCACTATCATGTGGAGCTGGAGCACGAGCTCGCCGATCTGCACGGCAAGGAAGCCGCGCTGCTGTTCACCTCGGGCTATGTGTCGAACGAAGCCTCGCTCTCGACGCTGTACAAGATCCTGCCTGGCTTGATCATGTTCTCCGATGAGCTGAATCATAACTCGATGATCTCTGGCATCCGCGCCGGGGCCCGGGAGCAGCGTCGGGTTTTCCGCCACAACGACCTGGCGCATCTCGAAGAATTGCTGGCCGCGGCACCGGCCGATGCCCCCAAGCTGATCGCCTTTGAGAGCGTCTATTCCATGGACGGCGATATCGCTGACATGCGTGGGATGGTTGCCCTGGCCAAGCGCTATGGCGCCATGACCTATCTTGATGAAGTCCACGCGGTTGGCATGTACGGCCCGCGCGGTGCTGGCGTCGCCGAACGCGACGGGGTCATGGACCAGATCGACATTGTCGAGGGCACCCTTGGCAAGGCCTTTGGGGTGATGGGCGGTTACATCGCCGCCGATGCGGTGATCGTCGATGCGATCCGGTCTTATGCAGACGGCTTTATCTTCACCACCTCGATCCCGCCGGCCCTGGCGGCTGGAGCGGTGGCTTCGATCCGCTACCTCAAGGAGCATGATGAGGTCCGTCAGGCCCACCAGGCGCGGGCGGAGGCCCTGAAGGTTCGGCTGGCCAAGGCCGGGATTCCGGTGATGCCGTCAGAGAGCCATATCGTTCCGGTGCTCGTGGGTGATCCCGTCCATTGCAAGATGATCTCCGACATCCTGCTGAGCGACTATGGGATCTATGTGCAGCCCATCAACTACCCCACGGTGCCGCGGGGGACTGAGCGCCTCCGCTTTACGCCGTCGCCTTCTCATACCGATGAGATGATGGATCATCTGGCGCAGTCGCTTGAGACCCTCTGGGTCCACTGCAACATCCAGCGGGTGGGCGGCGTCGCCGCCTAGGGCCGCAGGTTAGCTGCCCCGCCTGACGCCCCTGCCCAGGCCGATCTGCCGGGCAAATTGCGAGCGCTTTGCCGCATAGGCTGGCGCGACCATTGGATAGTCGGCGGGAAGGCCCCAGCGGCGGCGGTAGTCCTCGGGGCTCAGATTGTATCGGGTGCGAAGGTAGCGCTTGAGCATCTTCAGCTGTTTTCCGTCTTCCAGGCAGACAATGTAGTCTTCCTGGATCGAGCGGTTCACGGGCACTGCAGGCTTTGGGCGCTCAGCAAGGGCGATGGGCTCAGGCTGGTCAAGGCGCGAAAGCGCGGCATGCACGGTTTTGATGAGATCTGGCAAGGCATCCAGGCTCACGGCATTGCGACTGACATAGGCCGTCACAATATCCCCAGCCAGTCGCAGTGCTTCGCGTGCGCGGTCTGCGGCCTCGTCTTCGATACTCATAAACCCAGGTCTCCTGCCGGAACGCAACGCCGTCGTGGCGCTCAACGGGAGCCACGCATTGTCTGAAAACGCACATCTGAGCTGTTCGTTCCGTGCGTTGCGGGCTTTGGTTGGAACCTGAGGGGGATGGGAGTAAAAGGCGCCACCGCCCCCACCAGATTCCGACCCGAGGCCCGCCCTTGACCGCACAAGCCCAAACCACCTCCGCCACCGATGCCTTCTTCAGCCAAGGCGTGGCCGATACCGATCAAGAGATCGCCCATGTCCTGAGCCAGGAGCTGAAGCGCCAGCAGGATCAGATCGAGCTGATCGCCTCGGAAAATATCGTCTCGCGGGCGGTTCTTGAGGTCCAGGGGTCGGTCCTGACCAACAAGTACGCCGAGGGCTATCCGGGCAAGCGCTACTATGGGGGCTGCGAAGAGGTCGATGTGGCCGAAACCCTGGCCATCGAGCGGGCCAAGCGGCTGTTTGGCGCTGAATACGCCAACGTCCAGGCCCATTCCGGCAGCCAGGCCAATCAGGCGGTCTTCATGGCGACCATGAAGCCGGGGGACACCTTCATGGGGATGGATCTGGCGGCCGGTGGCCACCTGACCCATGGCAAGGACGTGAACCAGTCGGGCAAGTGGTTCAATCCTGTGGCCTATACCGTGCGCCAGCAGGACCAGCTGATCGACTATGACCAGGCCGCAGAGATCGCCCTCAGCGCCAAGCCGAAGGTGATCATCGCCGGTGGGTCGGCCTACAGCCGCGAGTTCGACTGGGCGCGGTTCCGGGAAATCGCCGACAGCGTGGGCGCCATCCTGATGGTCGATATGGCCCACTATGCCGGCCTGATCGCCGGCGGCGTATATGCCAACCCCATGCCCTACGCCCACGTGGTGACCTCGACGACCCACAAGACCCTTCGCGGTCCCCGTGGCGGTCTGATCCTGACCAACGATAAGAAGCTGGCCAAGAAAATCGATTCGGCGGTGTTCCCCGGGCTACAGGGCGGCCCCCTGATGCACGTCATCGCCGCCAAGGCCGTGGCCTTCGGCGAGGCCCTGAAGCCGGACTTCAAGCTCTATGCCCGCCAGGTCGTCGACAATGCTCGCGCCATGGCCGACGCCCTTGCAGCCTCGGGTCTGAAGATCGTGTCTGGGGGCACTGACAGCCACCTGATGCTGGTGGACCTTACGCCCAAGGGTGTTACGGGGGCCGACGCAGAGGTCGCCCTGGAACGGGCCAACATCACCTGCAACAAGAACGGCATCCCCTTCGATCCGCTTCCTTTCATGCAGACCTCGGGCCTGCGGTTGGGATCTCCGGCCGGCACGTCGCGGGGCTTTGGTCCTGCGGAGTTCCGCCGGATCGGCCAGCTGATCGCTGAAGTCGTGGATGGGCTTGCCGCCGGCGGTGACAACAGCGCTGTCGAAGCTAAGGTGCGCGCCGAGGTGGAGACCTTGACCCGGCGCTTCCCGATCTACAACTAGGCATAGCGGCAGTGGCCAAAGGGGGCTGAACCGATGCGATGCCCGTTCTGCGGCCACGCCGAAAGCCAAGTGAAGGACAGCCGTCCGTCGGAAGACGGTGCGGCGATCCGCCGTCGGCGGCTGTGCCCGGCCTGTGGCGGCCGCTTCACAACCTTCGAACGGGTGCAGCTGCGTGAGCTGATCATCATCAAGCGGTCGGGACGGCGAACGCCCTTTGACCGCGAGAAACTCATGCGGTCCATCGACATCGCCATTCGCAAGCGGCCTGTCGACCCTGAGCAGGTCGACCGGATGGTCAATGGCATCACCCGTCAGCTGGAAAGCATGGGGGAGACCGATATCCCGTCGCAGGTGGTCGGCGAGCTGGTCATGAAGGCGCTCAAGTCCCTCGATGACGTGGCCTATGTTCGCTATGCCTCGGTCTACCGGGACTTCCGCGAGACCCGTGACTTCGCAGATTTCCTGGGTAGCGAAGGTTTTGGCGACCCCTCCGAGGAGGAGCGCTAGGCCCTGGTGCCTGGCGCCGGCATCCGGCGATGATCACCTTGAAATTGGCCACTTCCCTGGACGGTCGTATTGCCACCGCCCAAGGGGAGAGCCGCTGGATTACGGGGCCAGAGGCCCGCGAACAGGTACACCGGCTCCGCAGTACCCATGACGCCGTGCTGATCGGGGTCGGAACGGCCCTGGCCGATGACCCTGAACTTACTGTGCGCCTGCCGGCCTATGACGGACCACAGCCGGCCCGAATTGTCCTCGACAGTCATCAGAGATTGCCGGTCACCTCGCGCCTTGCCCTGTCGGCAAGGGACATTCCGACTTATCTGGTCAGCCTCGCGCCCCTTGATCCCGCCCTGGCGCGGCTCGGGGTAAGGGGGGTGGGGGTAAGGGCCGACGCCGCCGGGAGGCCTGATCTCACCGCAGCTCTCTCGGCCCTTGGGGAGCTTGGCCTCCATCGACTGTTCGTTGAGGGCGGTGGCGAGACGGCGGCGAGTTTTCTGCGGCGCGGGCGTGTGACCCGTCTCGAATGGTTCCGCGCTCCGATCATTATCGGCGGGGATGGACGGTCAGCCGTCGACGCTCTGTCTCTGGACGCCCTGGCGGATGCGCCCCGCCTGCGCCGAACCGAGGTTCGCGTTCTGGGCGAGGACCTATGGGAAAGCTACGAAAGGATCTGAATGTTCACCGGCATCATCACCGATATCGGCAAGGTGCGCGCCGTACGCGACACCAACCGTGACCGCAGGTTCGAGATCGAAACCCGCTTTGATCTCAGCACCGTGGACATCGGGGCATCTATCGCCCATGCCGGCTGTTGCCTGACCGTGGTGGAGAAGGGGGCGGACTGGTTTGCCGTCGAGGTTTCCGGCGAAACCCTCAACATGACGACCCTTGGTCAGTGGGCTGTGGGCCATCCGGTTAATCTTGAACGGTCAGCCAAGGTTGGTGACGAACTTGGCGGGCACATAGTCTCTGGCCACGTGGATGGAGTTGGGGAGGTCACCTCGGTGCGCTCCGAAGGCGGCTCACACCGGGTGCAGGTGCGGGTTCCCAGACCGCTGCATCGCTACATCGCGCCCAAGGGCTCGATCACGGTCGAAGGGGTGTCGCTCACCGTGAACGAGGTGGAGGATGACATCTTTGGCGTGAACCTGATTCCGCACACCTGGGACGTCACCACCCTGGGCGCGCTGAGGCCGGGTGTCCGGGTCAATCTGGAGATCGACATGCTGGCGCGCTATCTCGCGCGCTGGCGCGAAACCGCCTAAAGGCAGGGAGACGACCGCCTTCTGCGGTCCATGGAATCTACGATGCAAGACGAGAAATTGCGCGTCCTCGTGGTCGAGGCGCGGTTCTATAGCGAGATCGCCGACGCTCTGCTGGCCGGGGCCACGGATGTCCTGAGTGCACATGACGTCGACTTTGACGTGGTGACCGTGCCGGGGGCCCTGGAGATTCCTGGCGCCATCGCCATGGCTGACGCTTCAGGGGCTGGGGCCGGCGTGTCCTATGACGGCTATGTGGCCCTGGGCTGCGTGATCCGCGGTGAGACCTATCATTTCGAAGTGGTGTCCAACGAGTCGGCCCGGGGGCTGATGGACCTGACCCTTGGCCGCAAGCTGTGCATCGGCAACGGCATCCTGACGGTGGATGAAGAGTCCCAGGCCTGGGCCCGCGCCCGGGCCAGCGAGGCCGATAAAGGAGGCGGCGCGGCGCGTGCCTGCCTGGAAATGATTAGCCTGAAAGCCCGGCTGTCTGGGCACGACCAATGACGACGGACGTTCCGCCTGCGCCTCAGCCGGCGCGGCAGGCCCGCTCTGTGGCCCGTCTGGCCGTGGTTCAGGCGCTCTACCAGATGGAGGTGTCCGGGGCCGGGGTCGAGGCTGTGATCCGGGAGTTTGCAGATCACCGTTTCGAGCGGGATCTGGAGGGCTTTGCCCTCACTGGTGCCGATGAGGTGTTCTTCGCCGAACTGCTGCGCGGCGTGGTTGAACATCAGTCCAAGGTGGACCGCGCTGTCGTCCGCCGTCTGGCCCAGGGTTGGCGGCTGGAACGTCTGGACGCCACCGTCCGGGCGATCTTGCGCTCAGGGGCTTACGAGCTTGCGGAGCGCCCTGATGTCCCCACCGAGGTGGTGATCGATGAGTATGTGGAACTGGCCAAGTCGTTCTTCGAGGGCCCAGAACCTGGCTTTGTGAATGGCGCCCTGGACGGGGTAGCCCAGGATGTCCGGACCTGACGACCCCGGCCAGCCGCCGGGAGAGTTTGAACAGATCGCCCGGCTCTACCGGCCCCTGACCCGGGGCGCGCCTGAGGCCCTGGGCCTGTTGGATGATGCTGCGGTGATCCCTTCGAGGCCCGGCTTCGACCTGGTGGTCACCAAGGACGCCATCGTCGCCGGCGTCCACGTTCCGCTCGGCGAAGCTCCTGACCTCATTGCGCGCAAGCTCTTGCGCACCAATCTCTCTGATCTCGCCGCCAAGGGTGCTGAACCCTATGGCTACTTCCTGGCCGTGGCGTGGCCCCAGGGGACTGATTTTGCCACGCGTCAGGCCTTTGCACGGGGTCTTGAGGTGGATGGTGCAGCATTCAACCTCAATCTTCTAGGTGGCGACACCGTCTCTACGTCGGGACCCCTGGTGGCCAGCCTGACCCTGCTGGGTTGGGTCCCGCAGGGCCGGGCGGTGTTGCGCTCGGGTGCCGAACCTGGCGACCTGGTTATGGTCAGCGGGCCGATCGGGGACGGGGGGCTTGGCCTGGCCGCCGTGCAAGGTCGCTGGCCAGACCCCAGTGGCTATCTGACAGAAAGATACCAGCTACCGGCCCCGAGGCTTGATCTGCGGGAAGGTTTGCGCCGATGGGCGTCGGCCTGTGCGGACATTTCCGACGGGTTGATCGCTGATGCGGCCCATGTCGCCCAGGCCAGCGGGGTCAGTCTGAGGCTCGATCTGGCCAATATGCCGGTGTCCTCGGCCGCCGAGACCTGGATTGTCGCGCAATCGGACGCCGCCGCCGCCCGGTCGGCGCTGGCCGGCTTCGGCGACGACTATGAGCTGCTGATCACCGCGCCCCCTGACGCCGCATCAGCCCTGGGCCTTCCGATCATCGGTGTGGTGGAGGCGGGCTCGGGGGTGAGCGTCACCCTGGACGGCGTGCCGCTGGTCCTCGGCAAAACCGGCTGGACACATCCCTGATCGTAAGAATGCAGAAACCCTGTTTCGCCTAGGGTTCAAGCATGCGTCGCAGAAGCCTCATAGCTGCCCTTCCGGTCCTTCTGTTTGCCCGCCAAGCCTCTGCGGCCGGCAAGCCTGCGGGTAAGGAAGCAAGCGCTCAACACCTGGATATTTCACCCTTGGCCCTGCCCGTGGTGCTCGGTAGCCGGGTGGTGAATTACATCTTCGTCAATGTGCGCCTGAATCTCTCCCCCATGGCCAATATCCAGAAGTTGCAGGCAAGGGAGCCCTTCTTCCGCGATGCTCTGGTGCGGGCGGGCCATCGCGCGCCTTTCACGGGCAAGAAGGACTTTGTCTCCCTTGATGAGGCTCGCCTCAAGGCTGTGATGTTGAAGGAGGCCGTCCGGTTGGGCGGCAAGGACGTTCAAGGCGTGACCGTGATGTCCCAGACCGCCAAGCGGCAGAGTGGCTTGCCCAAGCATCCGGGCGCCTGAGCCCATAGGGTCTGAGTGCCACAATCCGTTGCGCCCCTATCGCAACCTTGGCACAGTCGCGCCGCGACCAAGAAAATAGAGGCGCCGCATTGAAGGCGTCTCAACCCAGAGGAAACGTTGCGACCCGTTCTCTCCACCGTTGCGGCGGGGAGGCGTGGTTTCGCGCCATTGAATAGGGGCGTCTGAACTATGAGTCTCGAGCTTATGCTGGTGATAGTCGCCGGCTTGCTGGCGGTGCTTTACGGCATCGTCCAGTCCGCATCTTTGATGCGGGCCTCCCCCGGCAACCCCCGCATGCAGGAAATCGCCGCAGCCATCCAGGAAGGCGCCCAGGCCTATCTGCGGCGCCAGTACACCACCATCGCCATGGTGGGTGTGGTCATCCTCATCGGTGTGGGCGTCCTGCTGGGGGTTCTCCCGGCCATCGGCTTCCTGATCGGTGCCGTCCTGTCGGGCGCGGCTGGTTTCGCCGGCATGTGGATTTCCGTCCGGGCCAATGTCCGCACGGCCCAGGCCGCCTCTGAAAGCCTGGAAAAGGGTCTTTCGCTGGCGTTCCGCTCGGGCGCTGTTACCGGCATGCTGGTGGCGGGCTTCGCCCTCGTGGGCGTGGCTGGCTATTTCTTCGTGCTGACCGGTCCCCTTGGCTATGAACTGACCAGCCGTGAAGTGGTCGACTCGCTGGTGGCCCTGGGCTTCGGTGCCTCGCTGATCTCCATCTTCGCCCGTCTGGGCGGCGGCATCTTCACCAAGGGTGCCGACGTGGGCGGCGACATGGTGGGCAAGGTCGAGGCTGGCATCCCTGAGGATGATCCGCGCAACGCCGCCACCATTGCCGACAACGTCGGTGACAATGTCGGTGACTGCGCCGGCATGGCGGCCGATCTGTTCGAGACCTACGCCGTGACCACGGTAGCGACCATGGTCCTGGCCGCCATCTTCTTCCGGGGCACGCCCCTGGTCGAGACCATGATGATGCTGCCGCTGGCCATCTGCGGCGTCTGTATCATCACCTCGATCATCGGCACCTTCTTTGTCCGTCTCGGCAAGTCCCGGAACATTATGGGCGCGCTCTATCGCGGCCTGATTGTCACCGGTCTGCTGTCCGTCGGCGCCATCTGGTGGGTCACCACCCGCATGGTCCCGGACATGGTCACCCTGGGGACCCGCAGCTTCGATGGCCTTTCGCTGTTCTATTGCGGCGTGGTCGGCCTCGCCGTCACCGCGGCCATCGTGGTCATCACCGAGTACTACACCAGCACGGTCTTCCGTCCGGTGAAGTCGGTGGCCAAGGCCAGCGTCTCGGGCCATGGCACCAACGTCATCCAGGGCCTTGCGGTCAGCCTTGAGTCCACGGCCCTTCCGGCCCTGGTTATCATCGCCGGCATCATTGTGGCCAATGGTCTGGCGGGCCTGTTCGGCATCGCCATCGCCACCACCGCCATGCTGTCCCTGGCCGGCTTCATCGTCGCCCTCGACGCCTTTGGCCCGGTGACGGACAATGCCGGCGGCATTGCCGAGATGGCCGGTCTGCCTGCCGATGTCCGCGTGTCCACGGACGCCCTGGACGCGGTCGGCAACACCACCAAGGCTGTCACCAAGGGCTATGCCATCGGTTCGGCTGGCCTCGGTGCCCTGGTGCTGTTTGGTGCCTATACCGAGGATCTGAAGTACTTCTCAGCCACCGCCGCGCCGGGGTCCTTCTTCGAGGGCATGGGCGTGGTCGCCTTTGATCTGTCCAACCCCTACGTGGTGGTCGGCCTGCTGTTCGGGGGGCTGCTGCCCTTCCTGTTCGGTGGCATGTCGATGACCGCCGTGGGTCGCGCAGCTGAGGCCGTCGTGGTCGAGGTTCGCCGGCAGTTCAAGGAAAACCCTGGCATCATGACGGGCGAAGTTAAGCCCGAATATGGTCGCGCCGTGGATATCCTCACCAAGGCCGCCATCCGCGAGATGATCGTGCCGAGCCTTCTGCCTGTGGTCTCTCCGGTGGTGCTGTTCTTCGTGATCATGGCCATTGCCGGCAAGGCTGACGCCTTCTCGGCCCTGGGTGCCATGCTCATGGGGGTCATTGTGACCGGTCTGTTCGTGGCGATCTCGATGACCTCGGGTGGCGGCGCCTGGGACAACGCTAAGAAGCTCATCGAGGAAGGCCACCACGGGGGCAAGGGGTCGGAGGCTCACAAGGCCGCCGTCACCGGCGACACCGTCGGCGACCCCTACAAAGATACGGCCGGTCCGGCTGTGAACCCGATGATCAAGATCACCAACATTGTGGCTCTGCTGCTGCTGGCGATCCTGGCTCATGGTGTGGGCGGCTAAGCCCGCTCAAGCCGGAGCCAGAACGACGAACGCCCCGGAGAGTGATCTCCGGGGCGTTTTCGTTGGGCGCCCTCAGAGGCCGCGCTGGGTGTTTAGCGTTGGTCACCGGGGCGGCTGCCGGGAACACCCTCGTCGTCCCGCGGCAGCATGCCGCCACGGCCCACATTGCCCAGAAGCTGCTCCAGAACCGTCAGCTCCCGGCCACGGGTCGGGGTTTCCCGGTCATTGAAGGCGACGACCTTGCCGTCCTGCAGCGCGTAGCGATCCACCGACTCCACGATTTCGCTATCGGCGTTGAACCGGATGGCCACCACCTCGCGCTCCACCACCTGCGGCTTCCTGAAGGCCACCTGTTCCTTCACCTGAGAGATGTAGAACCAGATATCGTCCTCAAAGGTGGAGGTCGTTGAGGGGGACCCGAGCCGCCCGCGTACGACGGATTTGGTGTCTTCGCCCACCTTCACATCGGCGGGATTGGCGTCGATGGCCTGGAATCCGGAATAGCTGGTGATCGGCGCGCAGGCGCTGGTGGCCAGCAGTCCGACCGACAAGACGGCGAAGGCGACACGGGCAAACATGTGGGAACCGGACCTGTTCAAGATTTCAAGACTTTGACCTATCGCCCGCGGGGCCTTAGTTCAATGCCCGCCGTTACCCCCCTGTGGCGGCGAAATCGAGGCCAAGATGATCCTGGAGCGTCTCTTTCGTCCCAAGCCCGCGAAAATCGCCGGGCAGAAACTCTATGCCGGGGTGGTTTCCCAAGCCCGCCGGCCCGACTTCTACAGCCAGTATGGCTGCCCTGACACGGTGGAGGGGCGCTTCGAGCTCTATTCCCTGCACGTGGTTCTGCTGCTTGACCGATTGAAGCAACAGGGCGCGGGGGCCGGCACCACAGCCCAGGCGCTGTTTGACGCCTATGTCTCTGCCCTCGACGACGCACTCCGCGAGATGGGGGTCGGCGACCTGTCGGTCGGCAAGAAGATGCGAAAACTCGGTGAGGCTTTCTATGGTCGGGTCAAGTCCTACGAAACCGCCCTGGAGAGCTTGCCTGATGAGTCGCCCCTGACGGGCCTGATTGTCAGGACCGTCTATGCCGAGGCCGAGGGGGCTCAGGCCGACCCCTTGGTGGCCTATGTCCTGCGCCAGCGTCAATTCCTGGCTGATCAGCCGCTGGATTCGATTCTGGCTGGAGATGTTGACTGGTTGGCCCCATGAGTGAGCTCCCAATCTGGTCGCACAGGTTCCGCCTGGCCGATCTGGCGCGCGGCCCGGTGGTGCTGAACCTGGAAGCCGACGAGGCGACCCGGCGCGCCTTAGCCAAGCATCTGGGCGTGAGGGTTCTCAAGTCCCTGAACGCAGAGGTTCGCCTGCGAACCTGGCTGGACGGTGTGGAGATCGGTGGTCGGTTCAAGGCCCTGGTGGAACAGGAATCCGGCCTCTCTCTGGACCTGTTCGATCAGTGGGTCGAAGGCCCCTTGGAGGTTCGCCTGGTCCCCGCCGGCAGCCCGAACGCGCCTGATCCTGAAATTGAGATCGACCTGGACCCTGAAGCGCCTGATCCGCCGGAAATTCTTGAAGGCGACGTCGTCGATGTGGCGGCCTATGTGGTGGAACATCTGGCTGTGGAGATTGATCCCTTCCCCAGGCGGCCGGGGGAAACCTTCACGTATGCGCCGCCACAGGATGACGACTCGCCCTTCGCCGTGCTTAAGCGGTTGAAAGACGATAATGGGTGATCATCCGCGGGAGATCGTCATGACGATCTTCGCCGGGAGGCGAGATAGGGCTGTAACCACGCTGTGAGCCAAACCTTCACCATCTCCATTGACGCCATGGGGGGCGACCATGGCCCCGGGGTCACCATCCCGGCCCTGGCCCAGGCGGTTCGCCGGCTGGGGGGCGGGGTCCGCTTTCTGGCCCATGGGGATGGTGCCCGGATCGAGGCTGAACTTGCCCGGTGGCCGGAGCTGGCGGGCAAGGTTGAGGTGCGACATACCGACAAGACCGTCGCCAGCGATGAGAAGCCTGCGACCGCTCTGCGTCGTGGCAAGGGCTCGAGCATGTGGAACGCGGTCGAGGCGGTGAAGCAAGGGGAGGCGGGCGGCGCCGTCTCGGCCGGAAACACCGGCGCGCTGATGGCTATTTCCAAGTTGATCCTGCGGATGATCTCCGATCTTGACCGACCTTGCCTGACGGCCAGCTGGCCCACCGTAAAGGGGTTCACCACGGTTCTGGATGTGGGTGCCAATGTGGATTGCGATGCGGCACGACTGGTGGAGTTTGCTGTCCTTGGTGAAGCCTTTCACCGGGCCGCCCATGGGGTGCAGCGCCCAACCATCGGCCTGCTGAACGTGGGCTCGGAGGACATCAAGGGGCACGAGGAGGTCCGCGAGGCGCACCGGATTTTGCGGGAGGGCGGCACGGGCCTGAACTATTACGGCTTTGTGGAGGGCGACGACCTGACCCGCGGGGTCGTGGACGTGGTCGTCACGGATGGCTTTACCGGCAATGTGGCGCTGAAGACCGCCGAGGGGGTGGCCAAGTTCATTTCCGGGGAATTGCGCACCGCCCTAACCTCGACCCTGCTGTCCAAGCTGGGGGCTGTGCTGGCTCGCAAGGCTTTGCTGGCGTTCCGGGAGCGTCTGAATCCGCCCGCCGCGGCGCCTCTGCTCGGTCTCAATGGCGTGGTGGTGAAAAGCCACGGGGGCGCAGAGATCCGTGAGTTTGCGGACGCCATCCAGGTGGCTGTGGATCTGGCGCGGAGCGACTTCGCCGCTGAGATCACGCGTAGCCTGTCTGAGTTGGGCTTGGCAGCCCGTCCATTGACCGCCGTGGCGGGCCAGGGAGGCGAGTAGTTTGAGTTCTGTGCGTCGAAGCGCCGTCACCGGCGTGGGGGGCTATCTCCCGGAGGACATCGTCACCAATGACGACCTCGCCAAGTTTGTCGACACCAGTGATGAATGGATCCGGGAGCGAACCGGTATCCAGATGCGCCGAAGGGCGGGTGCAGATCAGGCGGTCTCCGACCTTGCTGTGATTGCCGCCCAGCGGGCCCTGGCGGCGGCCGGGCGTACGGCTGCCGAGGTGGACCTGATCATTGTTGCCACCACAACCCCGGACCTGACCTTCCCGGCGACAGCCGCCATCGTGCAGCGCAAGCTGGGCTGTCCTGTGGGGATCGCCTTTGACATCCAGGCGGTGTGCTCGGGCTTCGTCTATGCGCTCTCGGTGGCCGATGGCTTTGTGGCCGCCGGGCGCAGCCGCTGCGCCCTGGTCATCGGGGCGGAGATGATGACCCGCCTCATGGACTGGACAGACCGGGGGACCTGCGTCCTGTTCGGGGACGGGGCCGGCGCTGTCGTGCTGGAGCCAGCTATGGGTCAGGGGACGACAAAAGACCGTGGCCTGCTGGGTTTTGCCTTACGGGCTGATGGGACCAAGCAGGACCTGCTCTATGTGGATGGCGGCCCCTCGACCAATGGCGAGGTGGGCAAGCTGCGGATGCAGGGCAACCAGGTCTTCCGCCATGCGGTGGTGAACATCTCTGAGGCGGTGGTCGCGGCCGCCGCTGACGCGAATGTCGAGGTGGCCGAGGTGGACTGGTTTATCCCGCACCAGGCCAACCTGCGTATTCTGGAGGGGGTCGCCAAACGGCTGGGGATCGCCGAGTCCAAGGTGATCACCACGGTGGCCGAGCATGCCAACACCTCGGCAGCGTCAATTCCGCTGGCCATGTGGGTGGCCGTCGAGGATGGGCGGATCAAGCCGGGTGACCTGCTTCTGCTCGAAGCCATGGGCGGCGGTCTGACCTGGGGCGCCTGTGTGCTGCGCTTCTAATCGCCAGCGCAGAAGCCGTCTGGAACCCTTTGACCTTGTGCGACAATCACGGCATGAGGAATGGACACGGTTGTGTGTGGTGGGGGGCGTATGAAGGGCTCGACATTAACGCGGGCTGATCTTTGCGAGGCGGTCCACGATGAGGTTGGACTGTCGCGTCAGGACAGCGCCACCCTGGTGGAACGCACCCTTGAGCTGATGATCCAGGCTCTGGAGGCCGGGGAACAGGTCAAGCTGTCTGGCTTCGGGGTGTTCCAGGTCCGCGCCAAGCGC
This sequence comes from Phenylobacterium sp., assembly GCF_022402485.1. Classification (GTDB taxonomy): domain Bacteria; phylum Pseudomonadota; class Alphaproteobacteria; order Caulobacterales; family Caulobacteraceae; genus Phenylobacterium. The sequence goes on from NZ_JAKRSA010000024.1 coordinate 87,253, forward strand.
GCTCGCATGGGCCGCAACCCCAAGACTGGCGAGCCAGCCGCCATTGAGCCTCGCCGGGTCATCGGTTTCCGCGCGTCCCAGGTCATGAAGGCGAGGGTCGACAAGGCGCTCGCAGGGGACGACTAGGCCATGGCCAAGGGCCCCGAAGCCTTCCGGACAATTTCGGAAGCCGCTGAGGAGCTGGACGTGCCTCAGCATGTTCTCCGGTTTTGGGAGACCAAGTTCTCCTTTATCCGCCCTATGAAGCGCGCCGGAGGGCGGCGGTTCTATCGACCTCAGGACATTGCCGTCCTGCAGAGTGTGCGGCGCCTGCTACACGACGAGGGCTACACCATCAAGGGCGTCCAGAAGCTGCACAAGGAGCAGGGGGTCCGGCGGCTTATGGACGACTCGCCTCGGGAGGCCGACGCGCAGACGGCCTTCCTGCAGCCCCTGGATACCGCTGAGCGAGAGAGGCTCTGGGCTATTCTGGACGAGCTTCAAGCCGCCAAAGATCTGCTCGATGAAGGTCTTGGGGACACCGGCCCGCGGGGCTGACTTTGCGGGTTGCCCGGCGCGGGGCGCCCGCCTATAAGACGCGACCTCGCCGCTGGCGACGGAGCGTAGCGCAGCCTGGTAGCGCACTTGACTGGGGGTCAAGGGGTCGTGGGTTCGAATCCCGCCGCTCCGACCATCGTCCCTAGGGGCGGGGTCGAACTCGGGGCCGCCGGCAGGCAGCCCCCGTTCTGATGGGGTCAGTGGCCCCGGTTCATCCAGCTGATCAGCGGCAGGATGGGAATACCCCACGCCAGCCCCGCCACGGCAAAATAGGCAGTTTGGACCCAGAGGCTGTCTGGAAGGCGCTCTCCGATGGCGATGGCGACTACGGCATAAAGCGCCACGAAGGCGACGATCCCGAACAGGCCAATCAATTTACGCAAACGGGCACTCATCAGATCCTCGTGAGGGTCTCGCGCCGGCTTGGCGCAACCCCATATAGGGTGCGCCCCTGTCCAATGTCACTTGCGGCGGATGAGGCCCAGGATCGCCAGCAGCAGGATGGCCCCGACTGTGGAAACGATGAGACTCCCGACAAAGCCGTTGAAGGGGAAGTCGATGGCATTGGCGATAAAACCGCCAATGAGCGCGCCAATGAGGCCCACCACGAGGTTTGTGAACAGCCCGTGGTCTCGCTTCATGATTTTTTCGGCGATCCAGCCTGCTACGATCCCGATCAGGATCGCGCCCAGGAGTCCCACACCATTCATGCTCTGCTCTTTCCTAAGTCGGGTCTCTTCGACCGCACACGGTGATCGGGGGCGAGCTTGGGGGGTTCCAATGGCCCTGGCAAGCAACACCGGCCATGGACGCCAACCCCCATGTGCTTTAGCCCATGGCCGCAATTAAACCCCAATGGAGCGCGATCCCGCCGAAATGACCTCGTTCCTGCGTTCGGACCGGTCGACACCGGTCGCAATCTGGCTCGCCATCGTCGCAGCTTTGGTGCTGCTCATGGTGGTCGTTGGTGGGGCGACCCGTCTCACGGACTCTGGCCTGTCGATCACTGAATGGCGACCGGTGACGGGCACCTTGCCGCCGCTATCAGACGCCCAGTGGAATGCAGAGTTCGACAAATACCGCCAGATTCCCCAGTACCAGCTGGTGAACCGCGGCATGTCCATGGACGAGTTCAAGGTGATCTACTGGTGGGAGTGGGGTCACCGTTTCCTCGGTCGCCTGGTGGGGCTCGCCTATGCCCTGCCACTGGCCTATTTCCTGATTCGCAAGCAGATCCCCAAGCGCCTCATCCTGCGATGTGCGGGCCTGTTCGCCCTGGGCGGCCTGCAGGGTGCCATTGGCTGGTGGATGGTCTCCAGCGGGCTTTCAGACCGCGTGTCGGTGGCGCCTGAGCGGCTGATGGTTCACCTGGGGTTGGCCTTTATCCTGTTTTCAGCCCTGATCTGGACGGCGCTCGACGCCTGGCGCGGGGAGGCTCGCCAGTCCTTGCCCAGCCCGTGGAGCGCCCTGGCGCTGGGGCTGATGGGGCTGATTTTCCTGCAGATCTTGCTGGGCGCCTTGGTGGCCGGCAATGACGCGGGTCGGGTCTATAACGATTGGCCGTTGATGAATGGCACCCTGTTCCCACGCGATTATGCCGGCGATGGCCTGTGGGGAACTCTGGCTCACAGCCAAGGGGCGGTGCAGCTGCACCATCGTCTCGTGGGCTATCTGCTCACCGGCGTGGTGATCTGGATGGCGATCAGTGCCCGGCGGACCAACTATGTGCCGCCAACGGCCAAGCGGCTGATGATGGCCACGACCCACGCCACTTTGCTGCAGGTGGTGCTTGGGATCGCCACCCTGATGCTGGCGGCGCCGTTCTGGCTCAGCCTGATCCATCAGCTGCTGGCCGCCCTGGTCCTTGGCCTGGCGACCGCCTTCGCATGGCGGGTTCGCCGGGTCTGAGGAAGAGCGGGCGGCTTAGTGCGTCAGGCCTTGAAGCTGTTCCAGGGGCCAGTGATGGCCACAGTCAGGCCCGGCCAATAGATGTTGACGAAGCAGGTTGACCCGTCCGGCGAGAAGCAGGCACCTGCCAGCTCGGCGTTCCCCTCGAACATGTTCCGAGCGATCGTATAGACCTTCCCATCCGGGGTGATCCCCTTGAGGTGATTGCGCAGGGTCTCTGAGTAGCGGTCTTCGCAGGCGAACATGTGTCCCCAGGGGGAGATGGCAAGATTGTCGGCGAAGTCCATCACCCGGTTGTCCGACGGCTCAACGAACAGCTCCAGCAGCCCGGGCGCATCGGCCTCGCCCACCTCTCCCTCATGCAGACTGGGAATATACCGCAGCACCTGACCATGGCCGGCCGGGCCGCTAGAGGTGCAGGTGAAATAGACCCCCTGCGGGCTCCAGAAGACGCCTTCCCCCCGACCGATGAACGCAGCCCCCGCCTTCTGCATGCGGAACCGCAGGTCCTCGTGGGGATTGTCTGCACCCTCCACATCGATCCAGACGCAGGCTTTGCGATCGCCAATCCTCCAGCTCGGCTCAGAGCCTTTCATATTGCGGGCATCGCCGCCTTCCGGGGCATCCTTGAAGCCCAGGGCCTGTAGCCGTCCGCCCTTGGCGGGGTTGCGCCGGTCATTGGGCAGGAAGCGGTAGAACAACCCCTTGGAGTCAAGGGAGTCCTCGGTCTGGTAGATGATCCCATTTGAGGGATCGACGGCTGCAGCCTCATGCTGGAAACGGCCCATGGCCCGCAGGGGCTGAGGATCGACGAGTCCCTTGGCGCGGGCCGGCACTTCGAAGACCCAGCCGTGATCCTTGCCGAGCCCAGCCTTTGGCGACAGGGTGGTCTCCTCGCAGCTCAGCCAGGAGCCCCAGGGCGTGACGCCGCCGGCGCAGTTGACCAGGGTGCCGGTCAGGCTGAGGTGCTGGCGTTCCACCTGTTGGCGCTTCATGTCGTAGATCAGGGTGGTCACGCCACCGCCCAGGGGATAGCCGTCGGCACCGAGGTCATAGGCCTGTTCCGGCTTCAGTCGACTTGCTAGCTGGCGGCCATGACCAAGGGGGCCGTAGTTCAGGTCCCGGGGGCTGAGCTCATGGTTTCGCAACAGGGCGATCTTGGAGCCGCCCAGGGGAACGACCCCCATGCCATCGGCCTTGTATGGGACAAAGAAGCCGTCATCCATGGTCTGACCCGCATGGGAGATGACCCGGTAGGAGAAACCCTCGGGCAGGTCGAGGATCTTGTAGGGATCAGGTTTCAGGGGGCCATAGCCATAAACCTCATTGAGGTAGGTCTCGGGCTTTGATTGGGCCTGGGCCCTGAGGGCATAGCCGGAAAAGGCCGCGCCGGCCGCGGCGGCACCCAGCAGGGCGCGACGATCAAGGGACATGGAACACCACGGGTCAGGACTGGATTCTGGGGCAGTTTACCCCAAACCTGCGGCGAGGCGATGACGCGGGTCAAATCTCGGTTGGATCGCATCGATATGACAGTTATCGTGTCAATACCTGCGGGCGGGGGTTCCGCCTGAGCGATCTGTGGAGGCCTGCCCTTGACCCTGACCTATGACCTCTATTGGTCCTTCCGCTCGCCCTATTCCTACATGATCACCTCGCGGCTGATGGCACTGGAGGCGGCCTATGATGTGACGGGGGTCATCCGTCCGGTCTATCCGCTGGCTGTGCGTACGCCGGAGTTCTTCGAGTCCCGCGATCCGCTCTGGTTCAGCTATTTCCTGACCGACATCCACCGGGAGGCGGCCTTCCTCGGTCTGCCCTTCGGCTGGCCGCGCCCTGATCCGGTCTATATGGACTTCGCCACCAGGACCTACCCGAAGGAACAGCCCCACATCCATCGGCTGACCCAGATGGGGGTTGCTGCCGCTGAGCGAGGCAAGGGCCTGGCCTATCTGACCGAAGTCAGCCGTGTGATCTGGAGCGGTGAGGTGGAGAACTGGCATCTCGGCGACCATCTGGCCCAGGCGGCCGAACGGGCTGGCCTTGATCCGGTCGAGCTTGCCGCAGCTGTAGATGCTGAGGCGGCCAGGCTAGACGCCGTGGTGGAAGCCAATCAGCTGGCCCAGCGGCAGGCCGGGCACTATGGCGTTCCGATGATCGCTTTCAACGGCGAGCCCTTCTTCGGACAGGACCGGTTTGATCAATTCAAATGGCGGCTTGAGCAGCAGGGTTTGAAGCCGCGGGTCAATTAAAGGGCATAAGCGGGTAGGCGGGGGGGCTGGACCTGATACAGTCATCCTGGGAGGCGCACCTATTGGACCTCTCGGCCCTCCGGGGTCTCACATTTCGACAGATGGTTCATGAGCGATTCCAAACCGCCCTCCGGCGCGCCGGAGCAATCAGCCGTATCGGCCCGGATTCGGGCGCGGCTGAAGTCTTCCAACAAACGCTTTTTCGCCAACGACAACATCTCCGCCTTTCTGGAACCCGGTGATCTCGACGGCCTGCTGGATGAGGTCGAGCTCAAGTTTCGCTCGGTGCTCGATAGCCTGGTGATCGACACCGACAGCGATCACAACACCCAGGACACGGCCCGGCGCGTGGCCAAGATGTATCTCACCGAGGTATTCCGGGGTCGGTATTCCGAAGCGCCGCCGGTGACGGAGTTTCCCAACGCCTCGGCCCTGAACGAGCTGATGATCGTCGGCCCGATCACGGTGCGCAGCGCCTGCAGTCACCACTTCTGTCCGATCATGGGGCGGCTCTGGGTGGGCTTGATGCCCAATGAGCATTCCAATCTGATTGGCCTGTCCAAATACTCCCGTCTGGCGGAGTGGGTCATGTCGCGGCCCCAGATCCAGGAGGAAGCCATCACCCAGATGGCTGAGCTGCTGATGGAGAAGGTTCGTCCCGATGGACTGGCCGTGGTGATGGAGGCCGATCACTTCTGTATGCACTGGCGGGGAGTGAAGGATACCGAGACCAAAATGATCAACAGCGTGATGCGCGGATCATTCCTGAAAGACCACAACTTGCGCAGCGAGTTCCTCTCGCTGATCAAGTCCAGCAAGTAGGTAAGGCGTTATGCTCGTCCGTTGTCTTTACGCCAGCCGTCCCTCGTCAGCCCTTGAGGGCCCAGAGCTCGACCGCATTCTCCATCAGTCCCGCAAGAACAACCCTGCCCTGGGGATCACCGGCCTGCTCTGTGTCTCTGACAACCTGTTCGTTCAGGTCATCGAAGGTGGGCGTGACGAGGTCTGTGAGCTTTACAACGCCATCGTCCGGGACGATCGCCATCAGAACGTGCGGATGCTCTCCTACGAGGAAATCACTCAGCGCCAGTTCGGAAACTGGACCATGGGGCAGGTGAGCATCAAGAAGCTCAATCCCTCCCTGGTGCTGAAGTACTTCCGCCGGCTGGAGTTTGATCCCTTCGAATGCTCCGGCGCAGCCACCCTGTCCCTGTTGAATGATCTCGTGGCCACGGCCGCCATCGTCAACCGCGGGGAATAGCCAGGCTTGCGGTAATATAATACCGAGCGCCAATGGGCCGTGATTCATAAGGGTTTTGCGGCACTCTGAGTTGACAACCTGACGGATGGCACGTACATGCCGCGCCTCACGTCGCCGGCGCTATGCCGCCGTCGCAACTAACGGATCGTCCCCATGATGAAGACCACGGCTTCTTTGAAGCCTGCCGAGGTCGAGAAGAAGTGGATCGTGATCGATGCTGAGAACGCCGTGGTCGGCCGCCTCGCCTCGTTCATCGCCATGCGTCTTCGCGGCAAGCACCGGCCCGACTACACCCCCCACGTGGATTGCGGCGACTATGTCGTCGTGGTCAACGCCGACAAGGTGAAGTTCACCGGTAAGAAGCTGACCGACAAGATCTACTACTGGCACACCGGCCATCCGGGCGGCATCAAGGAACGCACTGCGGGGAAGATCCTCGGCGGCAAGTTCCCCGAGCGCATTCTGGAGAAGGCCGTGGAGCGGATGCTCCCCAAGGAAAGCCCTCTGGCTCGCAAGCAGATGACTCACCTGCGCATCTATACCAGCGCTGAGCACCCGCATGCTGCCCAGAACCCCGAGACCATCGCGTTCGCCGATATGAACGCCAAGAACGTGCGGAGCGCCTGAGGCCCATGTCCGAGACCCAAGGTTTCGAGGCCCTGCAAAGCCTCTCGTCCAACCCCGAGTCGGCCCCCCGTGAGCCGGTCATCGACCAGTACGGCCGCTCCTACGCCACCGGCAAGCGCAAGAACGCCGTGGCCCGGGTGTGGATCAAGCCCGGCAAGGGCAAGATCACCATCAACGGCCGCGACCAGGAGATCTATTTTGCGCGCCCTGTGCTGCGCATGATGATCGCCCAGCCGCTGCAGATCGCTGACCGTCAAGGCCAGTTCGATGTCATCGTCACCGTCAAGGGTTCGGGCCTGTCGGGCCAGGCCGGTGCGGTCCGTCATGGCATCGCCAAGGCGTTGACCTATTACGAGCCGGGCCTGCGTCCGGTCCTGAAGCCGCACGGCTTCCTGACCCGCGACTCCCGCGTCGTCGAGCGGAAGAAGTACGGCAAGGCCAAGGCCCGCCGCAGCTTCCAGTTCTCGAAGCGCTAGTCGCGCGCGAACACCGCGTATGCGAATTGGGGCGCTTCGGGACACCGGAGCGCCCTTTTTCTTGGTCCTCGTTCAAACCAATCCTGTCTCAATGGGGAGACCGCCATGGCCCATAAGATTTTCATCGACGGCGAAGCCGGCACCACTGGCCTGCAGATCCGCCAACGCCTGGCTGACCGGCGAGACCTGGAGCTCGTGTCGATTGATCCGGCGCGGCGAAAGGACGCTGCGGCCCGGGCCGAGCTGCTCAACAGCGTCGATGTGGCCATTCTCTGCCTGCCGGACGAGGGGGCCCGTGAGGCCGTGGCGATGATCGTCAACCCAGAGGTCCGGGTTATCGACCCCTCCACCGCCCACCGGACCTCAGAGGGCTGGGCCTTCGGCTTTCCTGAGCTGAGCCCCGGTCACCGAGAAACGATTGCGGCGTCCAAGCGCGTCACCAACCCCGGATGCTGGTCCACGGGCTTCATCGCCTTGGCCGCCCCCCTGGTCCGCGCCGGTCTTATTCCCGCCGAGACTCCTTTGAGCGCCCATGGGGTTTCTGGCTATTCCGGTGGAGGCAAGGGCCTGATCGCCGAGTTTGAGGATCAGCCGGCGCCGGCAAATTCGGCCGACGCCTTCCGACCCTACGGCCTGACTCTGGCCCATAAGCACCTGCCGGAGATGGTTGCCCGAACAGGTCTGGCCCATCCGCCGATCTTCTCCCCGGCCGTGGGGCGGTATGCCCAGGGGATGATTGTTGAGATCCCGCTGGCGCTATGGGCCTTGCCGGGGCAGCCGAAGGTCAGCGACCTGAGCGCGGCCTTGTCTGAGGCCTATGCCGGCGAAGCCTTCGTGACCGTCGCCACCGACCTGGAGATCGCAAGTCTTAGTCAGGCGCGGGCCGGAGCCGGCGGCTATGTCCAGGCTCTTGATCCCGAGGCGCTGAACGGTACCAACTCTCTGAAGCTCTATGTGTTCGGTGACGAGCCTAAGGGGCAGGCCAGGCTGGTGGCTGTGCTAGACAATCTCGGCAAGGGCGCGTCAGGCGCGGCGGTACAGAACCTCAACCTGATGCTTGGCCTTGAGGAGAGCGCGGGCCTCACCCGCGCCTAGGGTAGGGGTCTTGGCTGGCGTTCCTGGGCTCAGGTAATTTCTCAGCTGATGTATCCAAAGGCGGACGCGACCCGTATCTGAACCATGAACCTGCTGAACGCCATTCATCGTCGGGCCCTCCTGCTGGGGGCCACCGCGCTCGCCGCCTGTTCGGGCGCGCCACAGGCCAGGCCCCAGGATCCCTATGCCGAGTCTCCCTGGCGGCGGCTCACCGACGCCCAGTGGAAGGCGAGGCTGTCGCCGGCCGCCTATCAGGTGCTCCGCAAGGAGGGCACCGAGCGGCCTTGGAGCAGCCCCCTGGACAAGGAGACCCGCCGGGGAACCTATGTGTGCGCAGGCTGCGACCTGCCCCTGTTCCGCTCAGACTGGAAGTATGACAGCCGCACCGGTTGGCCGAGCTTCTATCGCCCGATTGAGGGTGCCCTGGGCGAAAAGATCGATTTCAAGATCGGATTTCCCCGCACTGAATATCATTGCCTCCGCTGCCTGGGCCATCAGGGGCATGTGTTCAAGGACGGACCTCGTCCTACCGGCCTGCGGTACTGCAACAACGGCGTGGCGCTGAAGTTCATCCCAGCCTGATCGAGCCTGCGCGGAAAGGCCGCTGGGCTGGGCTCAGCTGGTGCCCTAAAAGCTCCTGTAACAAGGGATGACACCTTAGGGAGAACCGATGCGCCACCTTCATGCTTGCCGCCTGGCTGCGGTGACGTCGATCGCCGCCCTTCTGGCCCTTACGAGCGGCCCAGCCCTAGCGGAAGTCGCTCTGTCGCCGGCCCCGGAGGCCGGATTCTCGGTTGCCGGCGTCGATGCCCTAAGGGCCGACATGCAACACCTCGTCGACCAGAAGAAGCTGGCCGGGGCGGTCACCTTGCTGGCGCGCAAGGGCAAGGTGGTCCATTTCGAAGCCTATGGCGTCCAGGATGTGGCGACGGGACAGCCGACCGGGCGCGACACCATCTATCGCATTGCCTCAATGACCAAGCCCGTGACCGGCGTGGCCATGATGATGCTCTGGGAGGAGGGGCGCTGGAGCCTTGATGATCCGGTAGCCAAGCACATCCCGGAGTTCGCCGATCTGAGGGTCGCCACGCCGGCTGGCGAAACCGTGCCGCAGTCTCACCCCATGACCATGCGCGAGCTCATGAGCCATACGGCGGGGTTCGATGTGAGTGCAGGCTACGAGGCCGCTGGCCTCCAGGATGGTGATCTCCAGGCCATGATCGATAAACTCGCCGCGATGCCCCTGGCCGTTCAGCCTGGCAGCGATTGGCGCTATGGCCCGAGCGTCAACATTCAGGGTTATCTGGTGGAGAAGTTGTCAGGCCTGACCCTGGACCAGTTTTTCAGGACTCGGCTGTTTGAGCCCCTGAAGATGATCGACACTGGGTTCCATGTGGATGCGGAAAAGCTCGGCCGGGTATCGGCGATCCACACCTATGGGTCTGATGGCTTGATTGCGCCGGCCGGACAGGTGCGCTCCGTCCCGGCGGCGCCCCCCGTCTTTCTGTCAGGCAGCGGGGGGCTGTTCTCCACTGCCGAGGACTATTGGCGTTTCGCCCAGATGCTGGCCAATGGCGGTGAGCTGGACGGCGTGCGAGTTCTGAAGCCCGAGACCGTTGAGCTCATGCGCACCAACGTCCTGGCGGAGGGGGTCACTGTGGATCTCTATGGGCCCAGCCAGACGGGCGTCGGGTTTGGTCTGGATTTCGCGGTGATCACCGATCCCGCGGCGGCGGGCACACCCCAGGGTCTCAATTCCTTCTATTGGGGCGGGGCGTTCGGGACCTGGTTCTGGATCGATCCCACCCACGACCTGGTGTTTGTCGGCATGATTCAGAATCTCCGCGGCAGCATTCCGGGGGCGGGCACCCCGCCTTTGCGGGATATCTCGCCACGGCGGGTCTATGAGGCCCTCACCCTGCCATAGGGGCGCTCAAGGCGGTCTGTCCTAGTTGGACTGATTGGCGGGGTCGGCGAAAAACAGGATGGAAAGCGCCGCCAAGGTGGCGATGTCGCGGTCCGGCGAGCCGGGATGCGGAAGATAAATGGCCGGTGCCATGATCCTGTTGAAATCGATCCCGCCGATCTCCTGTCCATCCTTGAGGAAAACATAGCCCGCGATGCGCCCGGTCGGCAGGGCGAGGCCGCCGATTCGTTGGGTCTGAACACGGATGGTCTGACCGCCATAGGTCATTTCCCCGGCCCGTTGGGGCTGTGACATCCGCGCCAGCAGGCCTGCCTTCTGAAGGGCCAGGTCGAACACCATCCCCTCAACAACCTGTCCCTCCCGGCTAAACGTGCAGGAATAGCTCAGATCTTCCCGCTCAAAAGCAATCCACCCGAGTTGGGTTCGACGCTGGCCCCCGGCACAATCGGCCTCGACTTCAGGTATCGAGGGGCTTGTGACCGTGTAACGGGTTCGCGCACTGTCTCGGGAGATCGCATTGCCCAGGGCGCGGAAACTGGTGCTTCGGGTGGCGGTTTCACCCTTGTATTCGGCCAAATCGAAGCCGTAGCCCATTAGGCCTGGCACCCGCCGAGGCTTGAGCTCGAGTTGCTGAGTGGACTGGGTCATGGGCGTCTGCGCCCAGGCTTGAGTTGTCAGCAACAGGCCCGCGAACAGGCCAATGAACGGTCTCTGTAGCATTGCCGCTGTTCCTTGGTTCCTGGCCGGTGACGTCATCTGACGAGGCCCGAGCGCTATGGGCCTCAGGACTTGACCTTCACATAGCTTCCCGGCGCGTCCTCGATCGGCTTCAGGGGCCCCTTGGCCGGGTCGCGGGCGGGAACCAGCGGTCCGGAGTGACCCTTGAGCCAGGTCGCCCAGTGGGGCCACCAAGAGCCGGGGGTTTCTACCGCGCCGGCCTGCCATTCCGGCAGCGTGGCGGGCAGCTGGTCAAAGGTCCAGTGCTGGTACTTCTGGGCGGCTGGTGGATTGACCACGCCTGCAATATGCCCGGAACCCGACAGGGTGAAGGTGACGGGCCCACCGAACAGGCGTGCCCCGCGATAGACCGACACGGCCGGAGCGATGTGGTCTTCCCGTGAAGACTGTACATAGATCGGGGTCTGCACGGTCCCGAGGTCGAGCTGGACGCCGTCCAACATCAGTTCGCCCTTGGCCAAGGCGTTCTGGCCATAGAACTGGCGCAGATAGAACATGTGCAGCGCCTTGGGCATGCGGGTCTGGTCGGAATTCCAGAACAGCAGATCGAAGGGGCGCGGCTCCTTGCCCATCAGATAGTTGTTCACGAAGAACGACCAGATCAGGTCGTTGGAGCGCAGGATGTTGAAGGTGTCGGCCATGGCTTGTCCCGACAGGACCCCGCCCTCGGCGTCCATCTTCTGTTCCAGGTCCTTCAACCAGGACTCGTCTGTAAACAGGAGGAGGTCGCCGGCTTCGGAAAAGTCCTGTTGGGCCGCGAAGAACGTGGCCGAGGCGATCCGGCGGTCACCCTTTGCGGCCATATGCGCCAGGGCGGACGACAGGAGGGTGCCGCCGATGCAGTAGCCGACGGCATTGACCCGATCCACGCTCGCCTGGGTCATGGCGGCGTCAGTGGCCTCATAGATCCCCTGTCGCAGGTAGTCTTCAAAGGTCTTCCCGGCCAGGCTCTGATCTGGGTTGACCCATGAGGCGACGAAGACGGTGATCCCTTGGGCGGAAAGCCATCGGATCATCGAATTGTCCGGCCGCAGGTCGAGAATGTAGAACTTGTTGATCCAGGGTGGGAAAATCACCAGCGGGATCTGGTGGGTTTGTTCGGTCGTGGGATCAAACTGCAGCAGCTGCAGAAGTTCATTCTGGAACACCACCTTGCCCGGGGCGGTGGCGACGTTCTCGCCGATCTTGAACTGCTCGTAGTCGGTCTGGCTGATGGAAAGCTGTCCGCCACCCCTCGCAAGGTCTGCCGCGAAGTTCTCCATACCGCGCACAAGGCTCTCGCCGCCGGTGGCCATGATCTCTCGCAGCGCAGTGGGATTGCTTGCGAGGAAGTTTGTCGGGGCAAAGGCGTCGGTGAGCAGCTTCATGAAGAACTCGACCCGGCGACGGGCCATGGGATCGACGCCCTCTACCCCGCTCACCAGGGTGTTCAACCAGTCGGCCGTGACCAGATAGGACTGCTTCATCACGTCGAAGACGGGGTTTTCGGTCCAGTCGGGATCCAGGAACCGCTTGTCCCCCTTGGTGGGCGCGGCGATAGGAGCGGGGACTTCGCCAGCCATCCGCCGGGCGGTGGACTGCCAGAGGTCCATATACCGTGACAGCAGATCAGCCTGTGCCCGGACCAGCCTGTCGGGCTGACTGGCCAGCTTGCCCATGACCTCGGTCATGGCAGGGGCAATGTGGAAGGGATCGGTGGACAGGGCTGCGGGCCGGTCGGCGTTGCGAAGCGCGGCTTCTGCGATCGCGCTCTGGGCGGTCATGGCGGCCCGGGCGAGGTTGGTTGAGAGGGTTTCCAGCAGAAGCTGCTGATCAACGGTGAGTTCGGGCGGGGCGGCAGCGGTGGGCGAGGGTGCCTGCCGAGGGGGTGGGGTCGGCTCTGGCGCGGGGGGCACCGGCGACGCGGAGACTTTTGGGGCCTTGGCTGGCTTGGGCTTTGTCTTCGGCGGCGGGCTATCAGGCTTTGCCGCCTTCTGGGCCTTGGGCTTTGTCTCTATGGTCGCCGTGCTCTTTTCCTTGGGGACGGCTGGGGAGGTCTTGGGTGCCTTGCGGGTCTTCGGACTCTTTTCGCTCATGACAGACCGTCCTCCAGGTCGTTGGGCCCATTGCAGCCCTTCCGCTGGACCGCATCATGTCATAAGACCGAGGCGGAAATGAATGTATCAGCCGGACTTTTTCAAAACTCCAGAAGCGTCCACGTTCGGCGCGGTGCGGCCGTGTGCCTTGGGGCGATGATGGTGGTCGGCTGTGCTGGTGGTAGCCCGTTTGCCGAGGCACCTGTCGATCCTCAGTCTCCAGCGGGTGCGGCCATTCTAGAAGCTGCTAAGGCCGACCGGTCCTACCCCCGCTTCAGCGACATTCCGCCTGCGCCAACGGACATGCGTCCGGCCCGTGCCTGGGCGGTAGCGGTCAAGGATGTCGAGGCCGCCCGGTCCAGCCTCTATGCTGAGACTGCGCCGGAGACCTGGACGCTCAGCGATACCGAGGCCTTCGCGGCCCAAGCCCTGTCCCAAGTTGAACCCCCGCCGATCGCTGGCGCACCGGCCAATACCGAAGGTTTTGCACGGGACGCCCGGGAGCGAGCTACACCGCCTCCGTCGTCCCGTTGACGGGACCTGCGGAGGCGAAAAGTTCCTCAAACCTGCTTGGCGGACCCCCATCCGGGGTCTATCCATGCGCGACTTTCAGCTCCCAGAGGCCGCCAAAGCGGCAGAGCTTACAATGACCCCGGAATTCCATCGTATCCGCCGCCTCCCGCCCTACGTCCTCGAGGAGGTCAACCGCATCAAGGCGCGTCTTCGCGCCGAGGGCACAGACATCATCGACTTCGGGATGGGCAATCCCGACATGCCGACGCCCAAGCATATCGTCGAGAAGATGATCGAGACCGCCCGCGATCCCAAGGCGGGGCGTTACTCCGCCTCCAAGGGGATTGTCGGTCTGCGCCGCGCCATGGCCGGCTACTACAAGCGGCGCTTTGACGTCGACCTCAATCCCGACACCGAGGTGATCGCAACCCTGGGGTCCAAGGAGGGTTTTGCCAATCTGGCCCAGGCCGTAACCGCGCCCGGCGATGTGATCATCTGCCCGAACCCCGCCTATCCGATCCATGCCTATGGGTTCATCATGGCGGGCGGTGTGATCCGTCATGTGCCAGCTCACTCGCCAGAGGAGTATCTGGCCGGGGTATCCCGGGCGGTGAAGCATTCGGCACCCCCGCCCACCGTGCTGATCCTGTCCTATCCCTCCAACCCGACCGCCCAGTGCGTCGACCTGGAGTTCTACAAGGACGCCATCGCCCTGGCGCGGAAGCATGATCTGCTTGTGATTTCCGACATCGCCTATTCGGAGATCTATTTCGACGACAATCCGCCGCCCTCGGTTCTGCAGGTTGAAGGTGCCAAAGAGATCGCTGTCGAGGTCAACTCCCTATCCAAGACCTATGCCATGGCCGGTTGGCGGGTCGGGATGGTGGTGGGCAATGCGCGGATCTGCAGCGCCTTGGCCCGGGTCAAATCCTATCTCGATTACGGGGCCTACACGCCGATCCAGGTGGCCGCGGCGACGGCCTTGAACGGCCCGCAGGACTGCGTGGCGGAGATCCGCGCCATCTATAAGTCCCGCCGTGATGTGCTTGTGGACTCCATGAAGAGGGCAGGCTGGGATATTCCCTCGCCAGACGCCTCGATGTTCGCCTGGGCACCGGTGCCCGACAAGTTCAAGGAGGTTGGTGCCCTGGTCTTCTCCAAGCTGCTTATCGAGGAGGCTGGCGTCGCTGTCGCCCCGGGCGTGGGCTTTGGAGAATATGGCGAGGGCTTTGTTCGGGTCGGGCTGGTGGAGAATGAACATCGCATTCGCCAGGCCGCCCGTAATGTGAAGAAGTTCCTGGGGAATGCCGACGAGATCCTCGCACGGGCCCATAACTCGGTGGGCGGCTGATGGGGTCTCGCAACTGGCGCGTCGGCGTCGCAGGCCTGGGTACCGTCGGGGCCGGACTACTGAGCTTTCTCAGCGCCCGTCCGGATTTCGCACCGGCGGGCGGGCTGGTCACCGTCACCGGCGTTTCGGCCCGCTCGCGCAGCCGACCGCGTCCTTTTGATATCTCCAGCCTGAACTGGTTCGACGACCCGGTGGCGCTGGCGCAGTCGCCGGACGTGGACCTGTTCGTTGAGCTGATCGGCGGGTCAGACGGCCCGGCCAAGGCGGCGGTCGAGGCGGCACTCAAGGCGGGTAAGCCTGTGGTGACCGCCAATAAGGCGCTGATCGCAGAGCATGGGGCAGAACTGGCTCTGCTGGCCGAGACGGCGGGGGTTCCGCTGTTGTTCGAGGCGGCGGTCATGGGGGGCACGCCGGCGGTAAAGGTGGTCCGCGAGGCCATGGTCGGCGATGACATCGGCAGCATCTCCGGCATCTTGAATGGCACCTGCAACTTCATCCTGACCGAGATGGAGCAAGGCGGGCGGGCCTTTGCCGAAGTGCTCGCCGAAGCCCAACGCCTGGGCTACGCGGAGGCTGATCCGACCATGGATGTGGGCGGCTTTGATGCGGCCCACAAGATCACCATCCTGGCGGCCCTGGCCTTCAACTGCGCCCCGGATTTCGCCGCCTGTGAAGTGAGCGGCGTTGACCAGGTGGAACTGCTCGATATCCGGATGGCCAAGGATCTCGGATATCGCATCAAGCTGATCGCTTCGGCCGATCGCAGCGATGAGGGGGTTTCTGTTCGGGTGCATCCGTCTTTGGTGCCCCTGTCTCATCCCCTGGCCCAGGCCGGCGGGGCGCTTAATGCCCTGTTCATCGAGGGCCAGCGGCTGGGTCGTATCTTTATTCAGGGCGCTGGCGCTGGCTCCGGTCCCACCGCAGCAGCCGTGGCCGCCGACATTGCCGATGTCATGACCCAGGCCGTTCGTCCGGTGTTCCAGCGTCCGGCTCAGAATCTCGTCCCTTGTCCCGCGGTGGACCGCGGGCGCAACGTCGTGCGCGCCTATCTGCGCCTTCTGGTCAAGGACGAGCCTGGCGTCATCGCTGCCGTGTCCGAGACCCTGGCCGAGGCGGGGGTTTCTATCGAGAGCTTCCTGCAGAAGCCGGTGGAAGACACCGAGGGGGTGCCCATCGTGCTCACCACCCACGCCGTGCCTGAGGCCGTGCTGTCAAAGGCGGTAGAACGGATCGGACGCCACCCCGCCGTGATCCAGGCACCGCGACTGCTGCGAATCGCCCGGATATGAGACTTCCTGGAGACTGATGGCCCCGCGGGGCCAGGACGGAGACCGACATGAGCGCTGAGACCCTCGACCGCGGATTGGTGCTGGACTCGGTGCGGGTGACGGAGATCGCCGCGATCGCCGCCTGGAGCCTGGTGGGGCGAGGTGATGAACGGGCCGCCGACCAGGCGGCGGTAGACGCCATGCGCACCGCGCTCAATGACCTTGAGATCGACGGCGAGATCGTGATCGGGGAGGGCGAGCGCGACGAGGCCCCCATGCTCTATATCGGCGAAAAAGTGGGGCGGGGCGGTCCAGCCATGGACATCGCTCTGGACCCGCTGGAGGGGACCACCCTGACCGCCAAGGCGATGCCCAACGCCTTGACCGTCATGGCCTGGGCACCCAAGGGCAGTCTGTTGAACGCCCCCGACACCTATATGGATAAGATCGCCTGTGGGCCGGGCTATCCGCCGGGCCTGATCGATCTGGACGCCAGCCCCGCTGAAAACGTAAAGGCCCTGGCTCGGGTTCGCGGCGTTGACGCCAGTCAGATCACTGTCTGTGTGCTGGACCGACCGCGACATGGCGAGATCATTGCCAGCCTGCGCGAAGCTGGCGCGCGGGTGCACTTGATTACCGACGGGGACGTGGCGGGTGTGATCAACACCGCCGATTCTGAAACCGGCATTGATCTTTATCTGGGGCAAGGGGGCGCCCCTGAGGGCGTGCTGGCCTGTGCGGCGCTCAAATGCGTGGGCGGGCAGTTCCAGGGCCGGCTGGTGTTTCGAAATTCTGATGAGCGGATGCGGGCCGAACGCTGTGGCATCACTGAGCTCGACAAGAAGTACGACCTCCATGAGATGGTCCGGGCCGACGCCATCTTCGCTGCGACCGGTGTCACCAAGGGCGTGATGCTGGACGGCGTAAGGCTGAAGAACGGCTTTGTGCACACCCATTCGATGGTCATGAATTCATTCACCCGCACTGTTCGGGAAGTGCGGATGAAGCGACCGGTGTGACCATGGCCGATGGTGCCGGCGTGTTGGGCTATCTGGATGTTGACCGCTCGTTGAGCGGTAGGCTTTGGCGGGCGCGGCCAGCCGACCCCGCCCTTGTCCGGGCCCATCAGCTGACCCTGGGGCTGGATGAGCCCATGGCGCGTGCCCTGGCGGCCCGGGGTATCACGGCTGAAGCTGCCGGTGCCTATCTGCAGCCAACCTTGAAGGCGTTGTTTCCCGATCCGTCGGCTTTTGCCGACATGGACAAGGCCGCGAGGATCCTGGTGGACGCCCTTCTGGCGGACAGGGCCGTCGTGGTGTTCGCCGACTATGACGTGGACGGCGCGTCCAGCGCGGCGCTCCTGGTCCGTTGGTTCGCCGCCATGGGCAAGGTCCTGAGTATCTATGTCCCCGACCGGGTTGCCGAGGGCTATGGCCCGTCGCCGGCCGCCTTCCGTCGATTGCGGGATGAGGGCGCAGACCTGGTGGTCACCGTGGACTGTGGCGCGGCGGCGGTCGATGCGATCGCCTGCGCGGCTGAGATCGGCCTCGACGTGGTGGTGGTGGACCATCACCTGATGCGCGACGAGGTTCCGGTCTGCGCGGCCCTGGTCAATCCCAACCGTCCCGACTGTACCTCAGGCCAGGGGGTGCTGGCGGCTGCCGGTGTGACCTTTGTCCTGCTAGCGGCGCTGAACCGGGAGGCGCGTTCGCGGGGCTTGTTTACCGCGCAGGCCGAGCCTGACCTGCGGCAGTGGCTTGACCTGGCGGCCATGGGGGCGGTCTGCGACGTCACACAGCTGGTTGGCTTCAACCGAGCGCTCACCGCCCAGGGGCTTAAGGTGATGTCGAGCTGGGGTAATCCCGGGCTGAAGGCGCTTTTGGAGACCGCTGGGGCCAAGGGACCTGCGACGACATTCCACGCAGGTTTCGTGCTTGGGCCGCGGATCAATGCTGGGGGCCGGATCGGTCGCTCGGATCTTGGGGCGCGGCTGCTCTCGACAGATGATCCAGATGAGGCGCGAAAGATTGCCCTGGAATTGGACGCTCTGAATGCGTCGCGGCGGGAAGTTGAGGCCGAAGTCCTTGAAGCCGCCGTACGGATTGTCGAGCGGGAGAGCAACTTTGCAGACCAGCCGCTGTTGTTGGTCGCCGCCGACGACTGGCACCCCGGGGTGATTGGGATCGTCGCCGGGCGGCTGCGGGAGCGCTATCGCAAGCCGACCCTGGTGATCGGCATCGACCGCGCTGCCGATGTGGGCAAGGGGTCAGGTCGCTCGCAGCCGGGGGTCAATCTCGGGCGGGCGGTTCAGGGGGCCTTTGAGGCGGGCCTGCTGCTGGCGGGCGGCGGCCATGCCATGGCGGCTGGCCTGTCAGTGCGCCCAGGACTGTTGCCGGAATTGCGAGATTTTCTTTGCGCCCAGCTCGAGGTGGAGGCTGAGGCCGCCAGCGAGGCCGACGCCCTGGATATTGACGCCCTGATCACGGCGGCAGGAGCTGATCGGGGTCTGCTGGAGTCTTTTCAACGCCTGGCACCTTTTGGGCCGGGAAATCCCGAGCCCCTGTTTGCCCTGGCTGAGGTCCGTGTGGAGCGTCCAATAATGCTGCGGGGTGGTCACGTCCGCTGCACGCTCACAGACCGCTCTGGGGGGCGCCTGAAGGCCGTGGCGTGGCGGGCGGAAGAGACCGAGCTGGGCCGTCGGCTGATGGGCGGTGGCGGGGCGCTTCACGTTGTCGGCCGTCTGAAGGCGGATGATTGGAATGGACGCCAGGGGGTGGAGCTGGAGATCGACGACATCGCTGACCCCCGTCGCAAAAACGTCTAGGCTGCGGGTTGCGTGGGGCAGGGAAGGCAGATATAGAGCCGCCCTCCGCGTCGAGTGGTCCCTTCGTCTATCGGTTAGGACGCCAGGTTTTCAACCTGGAGAGAGGGGTTCGACTCCCCTAGGGACTGCCACGCGGGGCCTTCCATCAAATTTTGGATCTGAGCCGCGTTCCGAGGCGGCGACCTGTCCCGTAGCCTGAGTTTGCGCTCGGTTCCGGTTGTCGGTCGTCACCCCGCATTGCGTGACGGCCCTGACCTTGCTGGTGCCAGATAAGCGGCCTGCCAGCACACCTGTCTCCAGATTGCGGCCTATGTGACTGGGTCTGAGCCCTTCATGCACTGACAGATATGCCTGACAAGTCGGCGTTTTCATCGTGGCCAAGCATGTTCAGCCAAATGGTTATTGACGGCTCTCCTGTTACGAGAACAGTGTTATAACTGGCGCGGTTCTGTGGATCGAGAGTGACCGGGTCAGAGGGGCTCATGTCTGGTTACGATTTTCAGGATGCTGGCGCCGACGAGGCTGTACGCATCAGTGGTCGCGTGAAGTGGTTCGACGCCGGTAAGGGCTATGGTTTCGTCGTTCCCGATGATCCCAGCCAAACCGATCTGAAGGATGTGCTGCTGCACGTCACGTCCCTGCGAGACTCCGGCCATGAGAGCGCCCTGGAGGGGGCTGTCATCGTCTGTGACGCCATTCGCCGGCCCAAGGGCTGGCAGGTGTCTGAGGTGCTCGAGCTTGACGAAAGTGCGGCACCGCCGCCCGAACCCCGTCGCAGCCGCGACGAAGGGCGTCGTGAAGCCCCAGATCGTGGTCATGAACGCAGTGAGTCCTTTCCCCGCCCTCGTCGCCCGGTGCTGGCCGGCGGGCCTCTGGAGCGGGCGAAGGTCAAGTGGTTCAACCGGTCCAAAGGCTATGGCTTTGTGGTCCGAGAGACCCACCCCGGTGACATCTTCGTTCATATCGAAACCCTGCGCCGGGCAGGGCTAGAAGATCTCCAGCCTGGTGACGATGTGCGGGTCCGGTTCGCAGAGGGCCCGAAAGGCCTTGTTGTGGCCGAGATCGAGCCGATAGGTCTGGCCTAAGACCACCTTTATCCCCGATCTTCCGGAGCG
The DNA here is from genome assembly GCF_022402485.1 of Phenylobacterium sp. GTDB lineage: Bacteria > Pseudomonadota > Alphaproteobacteria > Caulobacterales > Caulobacteraceae > Phenylobacterium. The sequence continues at coordinate 107,220 of NZ_JAKRSA010000024.1, forward strand.
GGGCGTCAGGGGCGTCCTAGACCTCAAGTTTGCCGGAGATGTCTCTTGTCCAGTTCCCTCGTCCACCGGCGCGCCATGCTGGCCGGCATCGCCGCCCTGGCCGCCCCTGGCACTTTGCGCGCCAAAACCCCGGTGGCCTTGGAGCCCCTGGAGATCCTCACAGGTCGAGGTCCGGTCCGGTTCCAGGTGGAGATCGCTGATAATGACGCGACCCGTGCCCAGGGCCTGATGTATCGCAAGTCCCTGGCTCCGGACCGGGGGATGCTGTTTGATTTTCACACCCCGCGTCCGGTCGCCTTCTGGATGCGCAACACCTACATCTCCCTGGACATGATTTTCATTCGGGCCGACGGGCGCATCTTGTCCATTGCGCGCAACACCGTGCCCCTCTCGGAAGAAGGTGTGCCGTCTGGTGGCCCCGTCCGAGCGGTTCTTGAGCTGATCGGCGGCCGGGCGGCGCAAATCGGTGCCCTGCCGGGAGACCGCGTGATTCACCGGATCTTCCCCCGTGGATGAGCCGACTGAGTCGATCCCCGCACCGCCCGAGGGATTTGTGCGCTCTGAAGGCCGTGGTGCCTATTCCGGCCACAACGGTCCCTATTTCCACCGCGCCGTGCCGGGCGAGACGACGGAGCAGGCCTTCTTCGCCCTGCCACGCCATGCCAACGGCCTAGGGCTGGTTCATGGAGGGATGCTGACCAGCTTCCTGGATGGCTTGATGGGCGCAGCCGTGTTCCGCGCTGCCCGTCGCCCGGGTGTGACCATCCATCTGTCGGTGGACTTTCTGCACATGGGGCGGGTGGGGGAGTGGGTCATGGGCGAGTCCCAAGTCACCCGGCTCACCAAAGAGGTCGCCTTTGTGGAGGGCCGAGTCTATGTGGGCCGCCGGGACGTGGTGCGGGGGTCGGGTGTCTTTAAACTGATGCATCGCCGGGACTGATCGTAGAGGCTCACATTGCGGCGCAGCGCCTTGCGTGGCATGAGACGGCCGTTGTTGGCGTCCGTCTCGGGGCGTAGCGCAGCCTGGTAGCGCATCTGCTTTGGGAGCAGAGGGTCGCGTGTTCGAATCACGCCGCCCCGACCAGACGCCGACATCGGGCCTGACGCTCTATCCCGGTCATGGGACAGGGGGTGGGTTTGGGTTTCGCCGTTGACGTCCGGCGATCAGGCGCAGGGTCGGTCCCCTGGCCGGATCCGGCGGTCACGATCGCCAAAGGGACAGCCACATGCTTGCGCGCATCCTTCGTCCGGCCAAGAACGCCATGCAGTCTGGCCGGGGCAAGTCCAAGGACTGGGTCCTGGAATTTGAACCCGCCAGCGCCCGTCGCCCGGACGCCCTGATGGGCTGGACTCAGACTGACGATACGCGCGGCCAGCTGCGTCTTTCCTTTGAGACCAAGGAGGAGGCCGTGGCCTATGCCGAGCAGAATGGCATCGCCTTCGAGGTCTATGATCCCAAGCCGGCCAAACGCATCATCAAGGCCTATGCCGATAACTTCGCCTTCGGCCGCAAGGTCCCCTGGACCCACTAGAGCCTGGCCTGAAGGCCTCAAGCCTCCCAAAGCGCCCTTAGCTCAACCGGATAGAGCATCCGCCTTCTAAGCGGACGGTTGCAGGTTCGAGTCCTGCAGGGCGCGCCAAATCCAGTTTATCTTGTTGTGCTGCGCTGGTCAGGGTCGTGAATTGGCCATGCGGTTGCAAGTTGCCATGCCCTCGACGGTGTGGTGGCCAGCATTCACTTTATCCGATAGACTATTCAGGATAATGTTTGCGAAGTGAGGCGCGTCATTATTACGGAAATCGAAGATTACTTTGCAAAGGGATGCGGCCGGTGCGCGCGGTTCGCCACGTCAAATTGCTCGACCCGAAGGTGGACCGCTGGCCTAGTTGAGTTGCGCCGCCTATGTCGTGAGGCGGGCTTAACTGAAGCGGTGAAGTGGGGCCACCCCTGCTATATGCACGCGGGCTGCAACATTGCGATCATCGGTGCCCTACGGGACGATTTTCGCCTTAGCTTTTTCAACGCAGCTTTGATGCATGACCCGCAGGGCGTTCTGGAACGGCAAGGCCCCAACACCCGCATCCCCGACATGTTTCGCTTCACCGATAGTGCGCAAGCGGCGGCCATGGCGGAGACGATTACGGCCTATCTGAAGGAGGCGATGGGCTACGCCGAAGCGGGCCTGCGCCCGCCAAAGGACCACAGCGAAATCGATCTGCCCGATGAACTTCTTGATGCTCTGGGGGCCGATTTGGAACTTGCCGAGGCTTTTCACCAGCTGTCGCCAGGACGCCGGAAGAGCTACGTCATCAACCTTTCTTCGGCGAAGACCTCAGCGACGCGCATTGCGCGGATCACAAAGTTCCGACCCAAAATTCTCGCCGGAAAAGGCGCCAACGAGCAGTAAGGGCGGTCAGCAACCGTTACGCACTACAGAGTGATGGCAAAAGCCACGACATGCCGGTTCCCAGCTTTATCCTCACCGGCGCACCAATTTGAGTTATGTTGTTCTCCGACTCCGGTGCTAGCCGCCACGGGCTCATGCCCTCATTCCATCACCGATGCACATCGCGGAGCCAAGAATGGACTGGGATGCCTTCTTCGCTGTTCATCGCGATCTGCCCCGGGAGGGGCCGGGGCTGGCTGAGGATGTTGCCTGGGTCGGGGGGCTGATCGGGATCTCGCCACAGGGCCAGGTGTGCGACGCCGGCTGCGGTCCTGGCGGCGATCTTGCGGCGCTACGACAACTCGTACCCCAAGGTCGGATAGATGGCTTCGAAACGGTGCCGCACTTCGTCGAAGCGGCGAGGAAGAGGTTCGCTGGCGACCCCTCGGTGCGGATCGTTGGAGAGAGCATGGAGGGCCTCAGCGGTCCCTATGATCTGATCTGGTCGGCTGGTGCGGTCTATTTCCTTGGCGTGGCGGGAGCGCTGAATACCTGGCGCGCAGCGTTGAGCGACCAAGGTGCCGTCGCGTTCAGCCATCCCTGCCTGTTCACCGATACACCGTCCGAAGCGGCGCTGGCCTTCTGGGAAGCAGAGCCAGGCGGCATCGAAACCGAGCAGACCACACGCGATGAGATCGCCGCCGTTGGTTGGCGGGTGCTCGCCGCTCGCCCCCTCTCGGATGCGGCCTGGGCTGCCTATTATGAACCGATGATGGCGCGCTGTGACGCCCTTGAGGCGGCGGGGGTGAGCGAGGCCGTGGCGGCCGCCATCGCCGCAGCCCGCAAGGAAGCGTCCGACTGGCGCGCGGTGGCGCACGAGACCGGCTATATGCTGTACGTCGTTCGCCCAGCCTGACCTTTGTGGCTTGATTTGCGTAAGTCCGGGGACCAGAGCCTGAGCAGATTTATCGTATCAGCCGGTGCATGGTCCGGTCTGTCTCCAGCTCAACCACCAGATCTGCCCCTTCGTGCAGGGTCGCCAGGATGTGGCGGGTGAGCCGTTCATAGAGCTGGATGAAGGCGGTGATCTGATCGGCGTCCATGGTGCGCTCAGGACCTTGACCGGTCGCCTGACGGCGGCGGCGCAGTTTGTCTTCCTGCTCCGTGCGCCAGGTCGCCACCACCTCAAAGCTGGGTGCCCGCAGCAGGGTGAGATGATCGATGCGTCCGAACAGGGTCTGATAAGGACCGGCCAGGGCGGCGTTCACATGGGAACGCCATGCCCCATTTGGATCCTCCTCCGCCTCTAGCCGGTTCACCGGCTTAAGCAACGCATCGGGGGGCTCAGGACTGGCCCCGACGCACCAGCCCTCCAGCAGGATCAGGTCGACAGGCCCCTGGACCTCTGGCCAGAGGTCTAGAGGAACGGGATCGTCCGTGGCCTTATCGAAACGGGGCAGGCGGGTAGGGCCAGGCTTCGACAGAGCCTCCAGCAGGGCCAGCCCCTGGGGGACATCGTGGGTGCCTGGCGGACCCCGGGTGACGAACAGGGGATGGATGTTGGCGGCGAGATCTAGCCTGCGCGCCCGGGGAAGATAGAGATCATCCAGAGAGAGCACGGCCACCCGTAGACCCCGTCGACGGAGCAGGCGCGCCACGACAGCGCACAGGGTGGACTTGCCCGACCCCTGGGCGCCACAGACACCGGCGACTAAGGGCTCCTGGCGGCCGGCGCTCATGGCTTGGAGTTGCAGAGCCAGCGGCTCAGCCACCTCGGAAATCGTAAGTCGGTAGGCCTCGGGCAGGACCTCGTCCTGAAGGAAGTCGGCGATCCAGTCTGGGGCCTGCGGCATCTAGGCTGCCGCGCCCCAGGCGGCAAAGCCTCTGAGAAGGTCAGCGATCAGGTCTTCCGGGTCCTCCAGCCCGACGTGCAGTCGGATCAAGGCACCGCCATAGGCGTCTGGTGCAAGCCTGTTGGCCAGCTGCGGGACACAGTCGATGGCGAGGCTCTCAAACCCGCCCCATGAAAAGCCAAGGCCAAACAGCTCAAGGGCGTCCAGAAAGGCCGCTGTGGCCGGGGGGCTGGCTGACTTCAAGGTGAAGGCGAACAGGCCACAGGCTCCGCTGAAGTCCCGCCGCCAGATCTCGCCACCAGGGGTGCCGGGCAGGGCTGGATGCAGGACGCTTGCGACCTCTGGCCGTTCGCTGAGCCAGGCGGCGATGCGTCGGGCTGACTGATCGTGTCGCGCCATGCGGGTCGGCAAGGTCCGCAGGCCCCGCAACATCTGATAGGCGTCGTCAGGGGAAACGGCCCAGCCGATGTCGAGCACCCCGGCGTCGAGGGCTTCGACGACCTTGGGATCCTTGGCCGCTGCCGACCCCATGAAGACGTCGGAATGGCCCCCGACATATTTGGTCAGGGCCTGAACGCTGATGTCGACCCCATGGTCTAAGGGTTTGAACAGCCATCCGGCGGCCCAGGTGTTGTCGATCAAGGTGAGGATGCCCCGCTGGCAGGCGGCCGCTGCAATGGCCGGAACATCCTGAAACTCCAGGCTGAGCGAGCCCGGCGATTCCAGCAGGATCAGGCGGGTGGACGGCCCGCAGATGGCCATCAGGGCCTCGGCGCCCAGCTGCGGCGGGAAGTAGCGGACCTGGATGCCAAACCGGCGCAGCACCCTGTCGCAGAAGCGCCGGGTAGGCTTGTAGACGCAGTCCACCACAAGGATCTCATCGCCAGCCTTCAAGACGGCCAGCAGGGCACCGGTGAGGGCGGCGAGCCCGGAAGGATAGAGCGTTACGCCCCTGGCATGCTCAAGCTCTGCCAGGGCCGAGATCAGCGCCTGATGCGCGGCCAGACCCTGGCGACCATAGGTGACCTGGGCGTCGTCATCATAAAGCGATGCGGCGTTGGGCAGCAGGACGGTTGAGCCGCGCTGGATTGGCGGCCCCACCGTGCGGGCCAGGGGCGTTTGCGCCAGACCTGAGTGAATCAGGCGGGTTTCTTCGGTCATGCGGGTTGACGTTCATGAGACATCAGGGGCGAAACTCCCTGTACTAGACCTATCCCGTTCTGTCCGATCAAGGAGCCCCCCATGATCCGACGCCTCGTGGCGTCCGCTGTGCTGTCGTTGGCCCTGGCCGGGTGTGGGCGCGAGGCGGAATCCCCCGAGCCGGACCCGGCACCGGCCCTCAAAACGCCGGCCGTCGCGCGGGACTTTGCGCCGACGGCGAGTCCGACCCTGGAGGCCGTACGCCGACGTGGTCATGTGATCTGCGGGGTCCATGAAGGTCTGGCCGGGTTTGCGGTCCGTGACGTGCGCGGCGTCTGGCGAGGCTTTGATGTGGACATCTGTCGCGCCGTCGCGGCGGCGGTGCTGGGGGACGCCAACGCGGTCAGGTTCCGGGCGCTCTCGGCCCAGTCGCGGTTTGCCGAGCTGCAGGATGGATCGGTCGATCTTCTTTCGCGCAACACCTCCTGGACCCTGTCGCGGGATGCCGGGCTCGGCCTCGATTTTGCGGCGATCACCTATTACGACGGCCAGGGCTTCCTGGCGCCGCGCTCCTTGAACCTGACCAGCGCCGACGAGCTGAACGGGGCCCGGATCTGCGTGCAGGTGGGAACGGCCGCGGAGACCAACCTTGCGGACTATTTCCGGGCCCGGGGCCTTGAGTTCACCCCAGTGACCCTGGACGATGAAGGCGCGGCCCGGGCGGCCTATGAGGCTGAGACATGCGATGTGTTTACCGCCGATGTATCGGCCCTCGCCTCAGCCCGATCTCTGATGAGCAATCCCAACGCCCATGTGATCCTGCCCACGGTCATCTCCAAGGAGCCCCTGGGACCCGTGGTCCGGCAGGACGATCCAGCTTGGACTGATATCGTCAGATGGACCGTTAATGCTCTGATTATTGGGGAAGAACTCGGGCTGACATCATCCACAACAGAAGAGGCCCGTGAGGGGGGCGTGGACCCAGAGGCCCGCCGTCTTCTCGGGGTTGAAGGCAACCTGGGTGCCTTGCTTGGGCTGGAGGCCGACTGGGCCTATCAGGTCCTGACCCAGGTGGGGGCCTACAACGAGATCTTCCGCCGCAATCTGGGGGCGGACTCAGGTTTGAAACTTGAGCGGGGCTTGAACGCCCTCTGGAGCGCGGCTGATCCCGGTCTGATCTACGCGCCGCCCGTGCGCTAGAGCCAAAGAACCATGGCGCACCTGCGGGCGGGGTCTAGCCCGCGGGTGGCCTCTCGATCCAGATAGGCCTGCAGGGCGCCGCGCGCATTATCACCCTCGACGATTGCGAAGCCCGCTGAAGCATAGAAGGGGGCGTTCCAGGGGGCGTCGCGGAAGGTGGTGAGGCTTAGGCCTGCCAAACCCTGCTGCCGGGCTTCCTGGATGGCGAAATCCAGCAGGCGGCGCCCGAAACCTCGGCCCTGATGTTCGCGATGGACATCAAACTCCAGGATATGCAGGCGGTTCTCTTCGAGCCGGGCCGCCAAAAAGGCCACTGGCGGTCCACTCGGCTCGGACATGACCCAGAGCAGGCCTTCGGCCATGATGGGGGCCCAGATCTCGGCCGGGGTGAAGTCGATGGCCGTGTCGACCGTCTCGCCCTGAAAGACCTCCAGACCCTCGTCCCGAAACAAGGTGGCGGCTGACATTTCGATCCCGGGTAGTTGGGAAAGATCCTCCGGCCGAGCGGGGCGGACGATCATCTCGCGGCTCACGGCCCGGTCACTATAGGGGTATCTGGCCGGCCGCCCCACTCGCTCCAGGACCCGTCATAGATCGGGACCTCATCCAGCCCCAGGCGAGCCAGGGCCAGGGTCAGGACCGCCGCACTGACGCCAGAACCGCAGGTCGTGATGATCGGACGCTGCAAATCTATGCCTGCCGCAGCAAAGGCCGCCCTCAGGTCGTCTGGGGAGCGAAGGGTCCCTTCAGGGCCGACCACGGCGCTCCAAGGCAGATTGCAGGCACCGGGCATATGCCCTCCGCGGAGGCCAGGCCGGGGCTCTGGGGCCGCGCCTGAGAACCGCCCTGCGGGACGGGCATCGAGAACCTGAATGTCGGGGGCCTCAAGGGCGTCGCGCACCTGGCCAAGGTCGCGAACCAGATGCGACTGGAGGCGGGCCTCGCTCTGAGAAGGGCGAGGGGCAGGATCACCGGTCTCCACCGCATGACCGGCTGCGCGCCAGGCCTTGAGGCCGCCATCAAGCACGGCGACCTGGGTGAAACCCATAACCCTCAAGGTCCACCACACCCGCGGCGCCGAGAAGATCCCGTGGCCGTCATAGACCACGATCCTGTCATCGGGATGTAGGCCGAGGGCTGCAGCTTCCCGGGCGAAGTCGTCTGGGGGGGGCAGCATGTGGGGCAAGTCGCTCGACCGGTCGGCGATCTGGTCGATGTCGAAGAAAACCGCGCCAGGAATGTGGCCGGCCTGAAACTCCGCCAGGCCAGGCCGATTCTCGGCGGGCATGTACCAGGTGGCGTCCACCACCCGGAGATCAGGGTCACCCAGGTGCTTTGCCAGCCAGTCCACGGAGACGATGGGGCTAAGGTGCATGCTCAGAGCCAATGCGGAACAGGCAGGCCTTTTTCCGTCAGGAAGGCCTTGTTGAAGATCTTGCTCTGATAACGCGCGCCCTGGTCGCAGAGGATGGTGACGATGGTGTGGCCCGGCCCGAGGTCCTTGGCCAAGCGGATGGCACCGGCCACATTGATACCCGTGGAGCCGCCCATCACCAAGCCTTCATGCTCGACGAGGTCATAGATCACGGCCAGCATCTCCGCATCATCGATACGATAGGCGCGGTCGACCTTCAGGCCCTCGAGATTTGCCGTGATCCGGCCCTGGCCGATCCCCTCGCTGATCGAGCCGCCTTCGGCCTTCAACTCACCGGTCGTGTAATAGGCATAAAGGGCTGCGCCATGGGGATCAGCCAGGCCGATCTGGACGTCAGACTTCTTTGCCCGCAGCGCCTGGGCGACACCGGCCAGGGTGCCGCCTGAGCCGACGGCGCAGATAAAGCCGTCCACCTTACCCTCGGATTGACTCCAGATTTCCGGGCCAGTGGTTTCGGCGTGCGCCCGGCGGTTGGCGACATTGTCGAACTGGTTGGCCCAGATGGCCCCGTGGGGCTCGCTGGCCGCGAGTTCCTCCGCCAAGCGGCCGGAATAGCGCACATAATTGTCGGGGTTGGCGTAGGGGACGGCGTCAACCTCCACCAGTTCGGCACCGAACAGGCGGATGGCGTCCTTCTTCTCCTGGCTCTGGGTCCGGGGGATGACGATGGTTGCCTTATAGCCCAGGGCCTTGGCGACCATGGCCAGGCCTATCCCGGTATTCCCCGCGGTGCCCTCGACGATTCGGCCACCGGGCCGCAGCAGGCCCTTGGCCTCGGCGTCACGGACGATGTAGAGCGCCGCGCGATCCTTGATCGATTGCCCAGGGTTCATGAACTCCGCCTTACCCAGGATTTCGCAACCGGTCAGGTCGCTGGCCCGGTTGAGGCGGATGAGCGGCGTATTGCCGATGATGTCGAGTACGCTGTGTGCCACGGTCATGCCCGTTATTTAGAGCCGAGCCAGGCAGGCGAACAGGGGTAAGGGCGGCCTGTGCCTAGGTTTTCGTGAGGGCCAACTGAATCACATTGGTGCGTTCGGTGCGGAAGCCTGCCTCGCAGTAGCCGAGATAGAACCGCCAAAGACGCCTGAACCGGTCATCAAAGCCCTGGGCTTCGATCTCGGGCCATGCAGCTTCGAACTCGCGCATCCACTCCGCGAGGGTGTCGGCATAGTCCTGGCCAAAGCGGCTGAGCTCGTCCCACTCAAGTCCACAGGCCTTGGTTTCAGCCCGCAGGCGGGTCTCGCTGATCAGCATGCCGCCGGGAAAGATATAGCGCTGGATGAAGTCGGCGCGGCGGCGATACCCCTCGAAGAATTCGTCCTTGATGGTGATGATCTGAAGCCCAGCCCGTCCACCGGGTTTCAGGGCACTGGCGATCTTGCCGAAGTAGCTGGGCCAGTACTTCTCACCCACGGCTTCGAACATTTCGATGGAGGCGACCCGGTCGTAGGCACCCGTGACGTCGCGGTAATCCACCAGCTTGATGGTCGCCCGCTCAGTCAGGCCCAGGTCGAAAATCCGTTTGGCGGCGAAGTCATATTGTTCCTGGGAAATGGTGATGGCGGTCACCTTTGCGCCCACCTCGCCGGCGGCGAAGGCGGCAAATCCCCCCCAGCCGCAGCCGATCTCCAGGACATGATGATGGGGCTGAAGACCCATGTGCTGGGCCAAGGTGCGATATTTGTTGATCTGGGCTTCGGCCAGGGGTTGGCCTGCATGGGCATAGCGGGCCGCTGAATAGGTCATGGTGGAGTCCAGCCACCGGGAATAGAAGGCGTTGCCCAGGTCATAATGGGCATGGATGTTCTTCTTGGCGCCCGTGCGGCTATTGTCCCGAAACAGGTGCAGGACCCGGTTCAACATCCACATCAAGGGAGCACCCAGGGCCAACCGCTCGATCTTGTCGAAGTTCAGGCTGAAGACGCACAGCAGGGCCGCCATGTCCGGAGTCTCCCACTGGCGGGCCATGTGTCCCTCGGCAAACCCGATGTCTCCGGCCGCCAGCACGCGGTTCATGAAGGCGTAGTCGCGGATGAGCAGGCGGCCCGATGGGCCGGGCTCGGGTCCGACCAGGTCCAGTTCCCGCCCGGTGGGCAGGACGAATGTCAGGGTTCCGACGGTCCAGTTCCTGGCCAGAAGACCAAGGGCGCTCCGGAAAGCGGCTGGTGCCCCCCGCAGCTCTGGCGCCCGGCGAAGCGCCCCCGGCGCCATGGCAAGCTCGACCAGAGATGACGAGTTATGGGCGATGGTCATCGTCGCTTACCCCCCGTGTCGGAACATAAACTAGCAAAAGTGGCCCATGGGCGCGACACTCGCCCGAACCAGACTGTACGACCTTAACGCTGCGCCGGACGCAATCGTCGTGACCGTGACGCGGGATTTCCGGCTTGTGAAGCCGTAAGCCCGGCGCCACTTAGACCCAGGTCTTTTCACCCCAGGGATGCCCCATGGCCGCACTCGAACTCAAGCGCTGGAACCTTCCCATCGGTGCTGGCCATCCCCTGGTGGTGATTGCGGGCCTCAATGTGCTGGAAGATCTGGAGCTGGCCCGGGATGCCGCCCGTCACCTGAAGGCGGTCTGCGGCGAACTGGGGCTGCCCTATGTGTTCAAGGCCAGCTTTGACAAGGCCAACCGCTCCTCCATCCATAGCTATCGCGGTCCAGGGCTCGAATCGGGTCTGGAGGTCCTTCGTCAGATCAAGGCGGAGTTCGACGTTCCCATCTGCACGGACCTCCATGAGATCGATCAGGCCGAGCCCGTCGCCGCCGTGGCCGACCTGGTTCAGATCCCCGCATTCCTCTGCCGTCAGACCGACCTCGTGGTCGCCACGGCCCAGGCGACCAAGGCCGCAGGGGGCTTGCTTCATGTGAAGAAGGGCCAGTTCCTGGCCCCGTGGGACTGCCGCAACATCCTCGATAAGATCAAGGAGGCGGTGGAGGTCGACATGACCATCCTGTGCGAGCGGGGGGTCAGCTTCGGCTACAACAATCTGGTGGTCGATATGCTGGGCATTGCCGAGATGCAGGCCCTGGGTGCGCCTGTGACCATCGATGCCACCCACGCGGTCCAGTTGCCAGGGGCCAACCCCAAGTCCAATGGCGCCTCCACAGGTGGGCGCCGGGCCGGCGTACCGATCATCGCCAAGGCCGCGGTAGCCGCCGGTGCCGACGGGGTGTTCCTGGAATTCCACCATGATCCGGACCGGGCGCTCTGTGATGGTCCCAGTTGCCTGCCGCTTACGGACGCCGCGCCCTTGCTGCGGACCCTGAAAGCCCTTCGCGACGCCGTTCAGGCCTGAGGACCTCGCCGATGGATCTGGCCGCCCTTCAGCACTTGCTGTCCACCCTGCATGGCGTTCGCGTCGCCTGCGTCGGCGATCTGATGATTGACCGTTTCGTCTATGGGGAGGTGACGCGTGTGTCGCCGGAGGCCCCGATCCCCGTCCTGGCGCGGCAGCGAGAGATGGTCATGCTGGGCGCTGCAGGGAATGTGGCGCGCAATGTGGCCGCCCTTGGCGGCCATGTCTGCCTGGTCGGCCTGGTGGGCGGCGATGCGCAGGGGCACGAAGCCCTTCGCCTTGTGGCGGCAGAGTCGGGCGTCGAAGGGTTTGTTGTCACCGATGCCACGCGACCGACCACGCTCAAAACCCGCTTTGTTTCCGGTGGCCAGCAGTTGCTGCGGGTGGACGAGGAAGTCGCCGGTGCTGCAGTGGGCGAGGTTGAGGAACGACTGGTTCGCACCATCCGCGATGTGGCCGCTGATGTGGGACTGATTCTGCTGTCGGACTACGGCAAGGGCGTGGTGACGCCGGCCGTGATCGCCGCCTGCCGGGCGGCCGGTGCCCGGGTGATTGTCGACTCAAAGGCCCGCAGTTTCGCTCGCTATGGCGAGGTGGACATCATCAAGCCCAATGCGGCGGAGCTTGCCCATGCCACAGACATGCCGACCTCCACAGATGCGGAGGTCGCGGCGGCCCTGGCCCATGCGCTGACCCTCTGTGAAGCCCGCGCGATCCTGGTGACCCGGTCAGCCAAAGGGATTTCCCTGGCGGTCCGAGATCAGCCGGTACGCCATTTTCCGGGTACGCCAAAGGAAGTGTTTGACGCCTCTGGCGCCGGTGACACCACCTTGGCGGCCCTGGGCCTGGCCCTGGCCGCAAACGCCACCATTGAGGATGCCGCCGCCTTCGCCATGCTGGCCTCCGGCGTGGCCGTGGGCAAGGCGGGCACGGCGGTGGTCAGTCCTGGAGAGCTGATTGAAGCAGCCCTGGCCGCGCATCAAGCCCCTGCCGAAGCCAAGGTCAGCACGCCTCAGCGCATGGTCGAGGAAGTTGTGCGCTGGAAGGCTCGGGGCCTGAAGGTCGGCTTCACCAACGGCTGCTTTGACATTCTGCATAAGGGCCACGTGGCCTATCTCAACCAGGCGCGGGGTTGGTGCGACCGACTGATTGTCGGCGTCAATGACGACGCCTCGGTGCGCCGGCTGAAGGGCGAAAGCCGGCCGGTCAATGATCTGGAGAGCCGGGCGGTGGTGCTGGCAGGGCTAGGTGCGGTCGATCTTGTGGTGCCCTTTGAAGCAGATACCCCCATGGCGCTCATTGAACTCGCCCGCCCCGACGTGCTGATCAAGGGGGCGGACTATTCCGAGGAACAGGTGGTCGGCGCAGCCGAGGTGAAGGGCTGGGGGGGCGAGGTTCGACTGGCCCAAATCGTGGATGGCTATTCCACCACCGCAGCCTTGAGCCGGATGCAGGAGAAGGCATGAGCCGCCGAATCGTTTTCGTCACCGGCGGTGCCGGTTTCATCGGCTCCAACATTGTCGCCCGTCTGGCGCAGGACCGCAGCCTGGACGTGGTGGTTTGTGATCGGCTGCGAGAGGCTGAGCTTGGCAAGTGGCGTAACATCGCCAAGCATCCGATCGGTGACTTCGTCGCGCCAGAGCAGATGTTCGAATGGCTCGAGAAGCGCTGGCGCGATGTGGAGCTGGTGGTTCACATGGGGGCTGTGTCCTCCACCACCGAGCCGGACGCCGACAAGATCGTCTCCTCAAACTTTGGCTTGTCCCGAGACTTGTTCCGTTGGTGTGCCGACCGGCAGCGAAGGCTGATCTATGCGTCGTCGGCGGCAACCTATGGCGATGGCCAGTTGGGCTTTGGTGACGACAACGACTTTGAAGCCCTTGCGGCCCTGCGCCCGCTCAACACCTATGGATGGTCCAAGGCGCTGTTTGACACCTTTGCGGTGCGTCAGGCGGCCCGAGGTTATGCGCCCCCGCAGTGGGCCGGATTGAAGTTCTTCAACGTCTACGGCCCCAATGAGGGCCATAAACAGGCCATGAAATCCGTCGCCGCGCAGATCTGGCCAAAGGTCCGTGACGGTCAGGGTGTTCAGCTGTTCCAGTCCCATCGGGAGGGGATCGCTGACGGGGGGCAACTGCGGGATTTCATCTATGTCCGCGACGTAGCCGATGTTGTGGCCTGGTTGGCAGCCAATCCGCAGGTGAATGGGGTCTATAACCTGGGTTCGGGCGAGGCGCGGAGCTTTGCCGATATGGCGAGGGCGGTTTTCGCCGCTGCAGGCCGGGCGCCGGAGATTGACTATATCCCGATGCCGCCGGCCATCCGTGACCGCTACCAGTACTTCACCCAGGCGCAGATGAGCCGGCTGCGCCGGGCGGGCTATGAGACACCGTTCACATCCCTGGAAGCGGGGATCGGCGACTATGTGACAGGCTACCTGTCGCAGTCCGACCCCTATCTCTAGGGCGGGGGTTCACGGCTGATTTCTTCGGGGCTCCGAAGGCGCTAAGCTTGCTGCATGGCCGATGTTTCTCGACGTACCAGGCTCTGGCTCATGGGCGCGGCCCTGCTTCTGGTGGGGCTGGTGATCACCAGCGCCGTGGTCTGGCGCGATGACATCCTGCGGACAGGGCTTGATCCCAAGGAGCCCTTTCAAACCTATGAGCCGCCGACTGTGCCCCAGTACGGTCAGAGAGAGGCTTGGAGCTTGCTGCCTGCTCAGCCTCAGACCTGGGGGGATGATGACCCGCCGGCTGACGTCTTCTTCGTGGGGCCAACCAGCTATGATGGCGGTGGCCACTGGAATGGGCCAATTGATGATCCTGGTGCCGACCAGTTCTTCCGGCGCACGGTGGGCCCCAACTATGTGGGGCCTTTCGTCCGGATGGGCCGAGTGTTCGCCCCGCGTTATCGCCAGGCCAGTCTCTATTCCATGCTTACCCTGCGCGATGATGCCCGGGAGGCGCGGCGGTTCGCCTATGGCGATGTGCGTGAGGCCTTCGCCCACTATCTGAGCGCCTATAACCACGGTCGACCCTTTGTCATCGTTGGGGTGGAGCAGGGGGGAACCCTGGCGGCGCGGCTTTTGGCTGAGGTAGTGGCGGACGACCCGGACCTTAGCCGTCGCCTGGTGGCGGCCTATCTGATCGAGACCGCCGTGCCGGCCGACTCGCCGCCGATACCGCTTTGCCGTCGGCCGGAGGAGACGGGCTGCCTGGCGGCATGGGTGTCAGCCTATGAAGGCGATCGGGAGCGCGCTCAGATGCTTCGGGACCGTTCCCTGGTCTGGAGCAACGGGGATCAACTGGTCAATCTGCAAGGACCGGCTGCCTGCTATAACCCTTTGCTGGGCGCGGTGAGTGAGGTTGAGGCACCGGCGCGGCTGGCCAAGGGCGCGACCAATGCGACGAACCTGGAGTGGGGGGCCAGGCCGGCGTTGCAGACCCGTCAGGTTAGCGCAACGTGCGAGGCGGGCATCCTCCGTGTGACTCGGCCACGTTCGGCGGCCTTCCGTCCTACAGGATCCTGGGCAAACCGTAGAAAAATGCCTGGATACAATCTGTTCTATGGGGATATTGAGGCCAGTTATGAGCTACGCCTTAGTGCGCTTCTAAGCGATCCGAGCTTTCCGCGGGCGGCACGTCCCATTCCCAGGGGCGCGGAAGTTCAGACCCTCCCGGTGCGCCGCATCGACTGAGGCTGTTTTGGCGTTCAACCGGCGTCTTGCAGGGTGGACTGGGGTTGCCAGTCGAACAGTGCCTGGAGCACCTTGAGCGCTGCACCCCGTGGCGTCGTCAGTTCAGGGTCCCGGGCCAGGATCAGCCGCGCGTCATCCCCGGCGGCGGCAATCAGATCTCGATGGGCGATGGGGTCGGCGAACACGTAGGCGGGAAACCCACTCTGTCGAAGGCCAAGCGGGTCGCCACCGCCCCGCAGCTCCAGGTCTCTTTCGGCGATCAAGAACCCGTCGTCCGTGCGGCGCAGAATATCCAGCCGCTTTTGGCCGGCCTCTGACAGGGGCGGATCATAGAGCAACACACAGGCGCTTTCGGCGCGACCGCGCCCCACACGCCCGCGGAGCTGGTGCAGCTGGGCCAGGCCGAACCGCTCGGCCTGTTCAATGACCATAATGGTGGCATTGGGAACATTGACCCCGACTTCCACCACGGTGGTAGCCACCAGCACCGACAGCTCACCTTGCGCAAAGCGAGCCATAACGGCGTCCTTTTCGGGGCCAGCCATCTTGCCGTGGACCAGGCCCACACTGGGACCGATCCGGTGGCGAAGCTCCTCGGCTCGACGCTCGGCGGCGGCCAGGTCAGTCTTCTCGGACTCCGAGACCAAGGGGCAGATCCAGAAGGCTTGAGCCCCGGCCCCGACCACCGCCTTCAATCGTGCCTCGACCTCAGCCATACGCCCCATCGGGATGGCGCGGGTGGCGACCGGTGTGCGCCCCGGGGGCTTTTCGTCAATCCGCGAGACATCCAGGTCTCCGAAGACAGTCAATTCCAGAGTGCGTGGTATGGGCGTCGCCGACATGGCCAGAAGGTGTGTAGCCGCGCCCTTGGCCTGCAGGCGCTGGCGCTCAGCCACGCCGAACCGATGCTGTTCATCGATGACCGTCAGGCGCAGGTCCTGGAAGGCGACATCGTTCTGGAACAGGGCGTGGGTGCCAACGGCCACCTGGACGGCCCCACTGGCCAGAGCCTTGAGCTTCTCGGTCCGCGCCGCGCCCTTGTCCCGCCCAGTCAGCAGGACCGCGGCCAGACCCTGGGCCTCCAGCGGAGCGGCCAGAGTTTCAAAATGCTGTCGGGCCAGGATCTCGGTGGGAGCCATCAGGGCGCTCTGCCCCTTGGCCTCGGCGACCGCGGCCATGGCCAGCATGGCCACGACGGTCTTGCCCGACCCCACATCCCCTTGCAGCAGCCGCGACATGCGCTCTCCGCTGGCAAGGTCGGCCCTGATATCAGCCAGAGCGCGTTCCTGCGCCCCCGTCAGTCGAAAGGGCAGGGCGTGCTGCAGGGCGTCTGCCAGGCGTCCAGGCCCGATGGGCGGAGCGGGCTCGGCGCGCCGGTCGGCCCGTCGCTGTCCCATGGCGAGCTGGTGGGCCAGGAGTTCATCGAAGGCCAAGCGCTGGCGGTGGGGCGCCTGAGGGCCAAGATCAGCCTCGGTTTCCGGGGCGTGCAAGCGCGCCAGACAGTCTCGCCAGCTTCCCCACCCTTGCTTGGCCAGCCAGGCCGGGTCCTGCCATTCCGGCAGGGCTGGGGTTCGGGTTAAGGCGTCGAGGGCCAGTCGACGGACCGTGCGGGCTGGCAAGCCGGCCGTGGCGGGATAGACAGCCTCGATCTCGGGGATCTGGTCGGCCTTTTCGGGGCCAACAAGATAGTCCGGATGAGCGATCTGAATCTCTGAACCGAATCGCTCGACCTTACCGCTGACCAGCCGCTGGGCCCCCACAGGATGCTGCGCCTCAATCCGGGCGCCCAGGGCACCGAAAAAGACCAGGGTTAGGAAGCCGGAGCCGTCAAAGGTTCTCACCCTCCAGGGCTGCGAAGGACTGCGTGGCGGTTGATAGGCCTCTATGGTCACAGCAAAGGTCTGCACCGCGCCTTCAAGCGCTGCATCAACCCTGGCGTGGGACCGGTAGATCAGACTGTGGGGCGCGAGGAACGCCACATCCCGCACCAGGGGGCCTGCCAGCTTGACCAACAGCGGCGCAACCCGAGGCCCCACGCCTTTCAGCGTGTCTATGGGGGCGAAGAGCGGATAGAGAATCTCCGGTCGCATGCTCCTGAACATAGCGTGCTGGACGCCCTCAGACCTAAGCGTTGCTGAGGATTGTGGGAGCAGGGGTCAGAGCTTGCCACCTTCTGGGCGTCGGGCACCCGGCGGGTTCCATGTGCCTTGACCCTGGCGCTTCGCTGGCTGGCGCTCTATATCCGCGCTCGCCATGCCCGACACACACGACATCCGACTCAAGCGCCTCAAGTTCCGATCCTGGCATCGGGGCTTTGTGGAAGCTGACCTCATTCTTGGCGGCTTTGTTGATCGCTACGCCAAGGACCTCAGCCCCGCGCAATTGGATGTCCTGGAACACCTGCTCGATCAACCCGACCATGACATCTATGGCTGGATCGTTGAGCGTGGGCCAACACCACCTGAATTCAACACAGAAATCATGTTGATGATCAGG
Source organism: Phenylobacterium sp. (assembly GCF_022402485.1). GTDB lineage: Bacteria > Pseudomonadota > Alphaproteobacteria > Caulobacterales > Caulobacteraceae > Phenylobacterium. Next base: position 124,730 of record NZ_JAKRSA010000024.1, read on the forward strand.
CGGTTCCGCGACGAAGCTCACACGACGATTGGCGGCGCCCGTGGCGGCTGACGGCGTCGTCGCCCCCAGCGCCACCCAACTCAAGCGCATCAATACCGACCCTGAGCGCATCGATCTTGTCGGTGCGCCAGAAGGGTTTGACGCTCTGGTCATGTCCGACATCGTGCGGGCGCGGGGGGGCTTAAGCGTCTTCATCGCCCGGGATACGGCCCGGATGAGCGCGTTTGCCGACGCGTTCGCCTTTTTTGCCCCGGACGTTGAGGTCATGCGCTTCCCGTCCTGGGACTGCCTTCCCTATGACCGGATCGGGCCCTCGCCGGGTGTAGCGGCGCAGCGGATGACGACCTTGGCTCGCCTGGCCAGTGGCGGGTTTGCACCGAAAAAGCCGGCCCTGCTGGTGGCCGCGATTCCGGCCATGATCCAGCGCGTGCCGCCCAGAAGCGCGGTGGAGGCCGCGTCCTACAGCGCCCGTGTGGGCCGCCAGGTAAAGATTGCTGACCTCGAACGCTACTTTGCCGTCAATGGCTATCAGCGGGCCTCCACAGTTTCGGAGCGGGGCGAGTTCGCTATCCGAGGCGGGGTGATTGATGTCTTCCCGCCGTCGGCCGATGAGCCCGTCCGGTTGGATCTGTTTGGCGACATCCTGGAGTCGATCCGCGCCTTTGATCCGGAAACCCAGCGCTCTACCCGGCAACTCACTGAGGTTAGCCTGCTGGCGGTGAGCGAGGCGCTTTTGGACGCCGAGGCGATCTCGCGGTTCCGCACCGGCTATGTGGCCACCTTCGGCGCAGCGGGTGATGATCCGCTCTACGCCACGGTGAGCGAGGGCGGGCGGCGGGCAGGGATGGAGCACTGGCTGCCGCTCTACTATCCCCGCCTCGAGACCGTCTTTGACTACCTGCCGGTCGACACCTTGATCGCGGTGGACCACCTTGCGGCGGAGGCGCGGGACGAGCGTCTGAGCATGCTGACCGATGCCTTTGGCGCCCGGGCTGAAGCGGGACGCAAGTCCAACTACCGCCCCCTGCCGCCGGACCAACTCTACCTTACAGCCCAAGAGTGGGAGCAGGCGCTCTCAATACGACCCAACCGTCATTTTTCGGCGTTCAACGCCGTCGAGGGTGAGCAGGTCATCGACCTGGGTGCCCGGGCCGGACGCAGTTTCGCGCCGGAACGTCAGCGCGACAGCGTCAATCTGTTCGAAGCCACAGTCGACCATGCCAAGGCCCAAAGCGCTGCGGGCAAGCGGGTGCTGTTCGCCTCCTGGACCGAGGGGGCATCTGAGCGCCTCGGGGGCATGCTCGCCGATCACGGCCTGTCACGGATCGCCCTGGCACCCTATTGGCAGGCGGCCAAGGCGGCCGACCCTAAGGTTCCTCAGCGGGTGGTTCTGCCGCTCGAGGCGGGCTTTGAGACCGACCGGCTGGTGGTCATCTCCGAGACCGACATCCTGGGCGATCGCCTCGCCCGACCGCGAAAGCGCCGCCGGGCCGCCAACTTCCTGGCCGAAGCCTCCGCCCTGACGCCGGGCGATCTGGTGGTGCACATTGAGCACGGGATCGGGCGCTATGAGGGGTTGAAGACCCTAGACGTCCAGGGTGCCCCGCATGACTGCCTGGAATTGCAGTACGGCGGTGAGTCCAAGCTCTATCTGCCCGTAGAGAACATCGACCTTTTGACCCGCTACGGGGCGGAGTCCGAGGGGGTGACCCTGGACCGCCTGGGTGGCGCAGCCTGGCAGGCGCGCAAGGCCAAGGCCAAGGAGCGGCTTCGGGAGATGGCCGGGGGCCTGATCCGCATCGCTGCTGAGCGGGCAATGAAGTCCACACCGGGCATTGATCCGCCGCATGGGGTCTTTGACGAGTTCTGCGCCCGGTTCCCCTATGAGGAGACCGAAGATCAGCTCAACGCCATCGGCGATGTGCTCACCGACCTGGGATCAGGCCGGCCCATGGACCGGCTGATTTGCGGCGATGTGGGCTTTGGCAAGACAGAGGTCGCCCTGCGCGCCGCCTTCGTGGCGGCCATGAGCGGTCAACAGGTGGCTGTGGTCTGTCCGACGACACTCTTGGCGCGCCAGCACTTCAAGACCTTCGAGGCGAGGTTCCAGGGTTGGCCCGTTAAGGTCCGGCGCCTGTCGCGCCTGGTCCCGGCCAAGGAGGCCGCCGAGACCCGCGAGGGTTTGAAGTCGGGTGAGATCGAGATCGTTGTCGGCACCCATGCGGTGCTGTCCAAGCAGGTCGGGTTCAAGGACCTGGGTCTGGTCATCGTCGATGAGGAGCAGCACTTCGGGGTCAAGCACAAGGAGAAGCTCAAGGAGCTTCGCGCCGATGTGCATATGCTGACCCTGACGGCCACCCCGATCCCACGTACCCTGCAGATGTCACTGTCTGGCATCCGCGAGATGTCGATCATCGCCACCCCGCCCGTCGACCGGCTGGCCGTGCGGACCTATGTGACGCCCTGGGATCCAATCACGGTGCGCGAGGCGCTCCTGCGTGAGAAGTACCGTGGCGGTCAGGCCTATTTCGTGACCCCCAGGATCGCCGATCTGCCCAATCTGGAGCGCTTCCTCCGCGAGCAGGTGCCCGAAGTCCGGTTTGTGGTCGGCCATGGCCAGATGCCGCCGACCCAGCTCGAGGAGGTCATGTCGGCCTTCTATGACGGGCAGTATGATGTCCTCTTGTCGACCACCATCGTGGAGTCAGGCCTGGACGTGCCCACGGCCAATACCCTGATCATCCACCGGGCCGATATGTTTGGCCTGTCGCAGCTTTATCAGATCCGGGGCCGGGTAGGCCGGGCCAAGGCGAGAGCCTATGCCTACATGACCACCCCAGAGGACAAGGTGATCACCCTGTCCGCAGAGAAGCGCCTCAGAGTGCTTCAATCTCTCGATAGCCTTGGCGCAGGTTTCCAGCTGGCCAGTCATGACCTCGACATTCGTGGTGGGGGCAACCTGCTGGGTGAGGAGCAGTCGGGCCACATCCGCGAGATCGGCGTCGAGCTTTACCAGCAGATGCTGGAGGACGCGGTCAACGAGCTGAAGGAGCTGGTCGGCGCAGAGGGCGTGCAGGATCGGGGCTGGTCGCCGCAGATCAACACCGGCGCGGCGGTGCTCATTCCGGAGGCCTATGTCCCCGATCTCAATGTGCGACTGTCGCTCTATCGCCGGCTGTCAGAGGCTGAGCAGGCGGCAGATCGTGAGGCCCTGGCCGCCGAACTGATCGACCGCTTCGGCCCCCTGCCACCCGAGACGGACCAGCTTCTCAAGGTGGTGGCGATCAAGGGCATGTGTCGTCAGGCCAATGTTTCCAAAATCGACGTAGGCCCCAAGGGCGCGGTCGTCACCTTCCGCAATGACGCCTTCCCAAATCCCGGCGGCCTGATCGAATTCGTGCATCGCAACCAGATGGGCTGGCGTCTGCGCCCCGACAACAAGGCCGTGGTCAAGGGCGAGTGGGAAAGCCCTGAACAGCGGCTCAACGCCGCCGAACGCATCCTGACCGAGCTGTCGCGCCTGGCTCTGGCCGTCTGAGCCCTGAGGGCCTGTGGCCCGGCCTCTCAGGTGGCCATGGCCCTGCGGGCGGCTTCTTCCAGCGCCCGGCCTGGTCCGTGGGCACCGGTGACTTCGGCCACCCCGATATCAAACTCGACCACAAAGGGCGGTCGGTTTTCGCCTGCCTCAAAGGCTGTGCAGCCGATCACGGCGGCAATCCGCTCGCCGGCTGCCCGGGCAGCGGCCGCCGGCGTGGCGGGCAGGGCCAGGGCAAAGACCTCGTGGCTCAGCCGGGCGGCTGTGTCCTCAACCCGCACCAGACGACCGATCATGCCGCCGATCTGCGGTATCGCCCGGTCGAGCCAGCCCTGGGCGCGGGCCTCAGTGACATCTTCCCGCTCCGAGACCTTCAGGACGCAGACGCTTAAGGGGCGATTGCGGATCCGGGAGGCCTGGGCCAGTCGGCCCAAATGGGTGGCGAACAGTTCCCGGGTAAATAGCCCCGTGGCCGGGTCCATAAGGCCGGAACTGCGGGCCCGTTCCAGGGCCTTGCGGGTCGCGGTCTGTTTTCGATAGGCCCGGGCCAGTTCGATCACTCGCCCGGCGGTTTCAGACTCGGCTGAACCAGGCGAAGCCACGTCGGAGATGCCACGGTGATAGGCCTCCGACATGGTCAGAAAGCTCTCTTCCTGCATGTAGAGCATGGCGGGCACATGATAGAGGCGCGTATTGCGGCGCATGCCTGCGGCGATGGACAGGGCTTCGTGGGGGTTTTCCCCGGCCCAGAGCACGACGGTGTCAAAGGGCCGCTCATGCAGATAGTCAAAGGCCGTGTAGGCGGTGAAGGCCCCCACCACCTCGGCTCCGCCCCGCGCCAAAGCGTTGGATAGGGCGAGAAACTGTGGCGCAGGCTCCCCGATGGCCAGGATTCGGAAGGGCGCAGGATCGGACTCCGCAGAGTCCAGAGCCCTGTTCCTTTCGGCGAAGGTCTGTTGGCGGAGTTCGTACTCCTCCTCAGCCACCGCCATTCGCACCAGATTTTCCAGGCGAAGGACGGCCTGGGCCGGATGAAGTGGCGGCGCCAGGATCAGATCAAAGTCCTGCGCGCCGTCCTCAGGCTCACCAATGGCCACCACCGGCAGACGGCGAGGGGCGCAGGCGGCCTTCAGTCGCCGCGCCAGGGTCAGGGCTTCGGGCCCGCCGCTGCGGAGGTCGACAATGGCCGCCTCGATCTGCAGATCAGCAAGGGCGGCGATCCCTGCATAGGGTCCCCGCGCTGTGATGGTGCGCCAGCCAAGACGATCCAGCCCTTCGGCCAACGGTCCCGCCAGCCCGTCGTCTCGCGCGACGATAAGAACCCGCGCCTGGACGCCTGCGGCCATTCTCTGCACCTTTGACGCTACAAAATTTCCCCGGCTTGCGCTCAAGGCGCCAGAATCGGGCGTCCGCGAAGATATCCCGCTGGGACGTCGCGGGCGAGGGATGAGGCGTAAAGCCTCATGGGGTAGGAGGAATTCATGGTCGCTGAAACCACGCTGAAGGGCAAGGTTGCCCTGGTCACAGGCGCCTCGGGAGGACTCGGGGCGCACTTCGCCCAGGTGTTGGCTGAGGCTGGTGCCGAGGTGGTGCTCGCCGCACGGCGATTGGACATGGTTCAGGCCGGGGCGGCCCAGATCATCGACGCCGGAGGCTTGGCCCATGCCCGAGCCCTGGATGTGGCCAAGGTTGAGCAGATTGGACCCCTGTTCGACGAGGTGGCGGCCTCCATCGGTCCGGTCTCGGTCCTTATCAACAATGCCGGCGTCGGCGGCGAGGGGCGGGCGTTGGAGCTGACCCCGGAGGCCTGGGATCAGGCCTTCAACGTCAATGTCCGTGGCGTGTTCTTCTGCGCCCAGGCGGCCGCACGGCAGATGATCGCTGCTGACCTTGCGGCGTCTGGCGGCGGTCGCATCGTCAATATCGCCTCCATTGCCGCCCACACGGTGCTGCCCGGCCTGAGCGCCTACAACGCCTCAAAGGCCGCGGTGGGCATGATGACCAAGGCCCTCGCCCGGGAATGGGCGCGGCACCATATCGCCGTTAACGCCCTGTGCCCGGGCTATGTGGAGACCGATATCAACAGCGCCTGGTTTGCCACCGAGAACGGGCAGAAACAGGTTCGCGGGTTCCCCCGTCGGCGGCTCATGGAGGCGGCTGACCTGGACGCTGCGCTGTTGATGCTCGCCGGTCCTGCGGCAGCGGCGATCACAGGAACCTTGGTGACTGTCGATGATGGTCAGTCTCTGCCCTAGGACGTCTTCGCCCACATCGTCTTGGCTGACGGCGCGTCATGGCGCCTAGGTGGTCGAAAGACAGATCAGAACTTTGGAGGATCGCGCCATGCGCCAGGGACCTTTGAGCGGACTGAAGGTGGTGGAGTTCGCCGGCATCGGGCCAGGCCCGTTCTGCGGCATGCTGCTCTCGGATCTCGGTGCCGATGTGGTGCGGATTGATCGCAAGGGGAAAGGCCGCGCTTCGCCGGCCGATGTGACCAGCCGTGGCCGTCGGTCCATTGGCATGGATCTGAAGTCGCCCGATGCCATCGAGGCCTGCCTGAAACTCATGGAAGGCGCCGATGCGATCTTCGAGGGTTTCCGGCCTGGGGTTATGGAGCGTCTTGGCCTGGGCCCCGAGGTGGCGCTGAAGCGCAATCCAAAGCTGGTCTATGGGCGCATGACCGGCTGGGGCCAGACGGGGCCTTACGCCCATGCGGCGGGCCACGACATGAACTACATCGCCATAACCGGCGCGCTGGAGGCGATCGGGACCGAGGAAAAGCCAGTTCCACCTTTGAACCTGGTGGGCGATTTTGGCGGCGGAGCCCTCTATCTGGCCTTTGGCTTGCTGGCCGGCGTCATCCATGCCCGCGAGAGCGGCCAGGGCCAGGTGATCGATTGCGCCATGAGCGATGGTGCGGCCTCGCTCATGGCGATGTTCTACGGCTTCAAGGCCTCTGGCATGTGGCGTCCTGGCCGACGTAACAACATGCTTGATGGGGGCGCGCACTTCTATGACACCTACCAGTGCAAGGACGGGCGCTGGGTCTCCATCGGGTCCATCGAGCCCCAATTCTACGCCCTCCTGCTGGAGAAGACGGGCATCACCGATCCCGCCTTCCAAAAGCAGATGGACCGTGGGGAGTGGGAGGGTCTGCGCCTTAAGCTTGCCGAGGTGATTGCCGGAAAGACCCGCGACGAGTGGACGGCGATTATGGGCGGCACAGATGTGTGTTTTGCCCCTGTGCTGGACATGGACGAGGCCCCGGCCCACCCGCACAATCAGGCCCGCCAGACCTTCGTGGAAGTGTCAGGTGTTGTGCAGCCGGCGCCTGCGCCGCGCTTTTCAGCAACGCCAGGGGCCATTCAGGGCCCGCCGCCAGCGATTGGTGCCCATGATGATGAAGCCCTGAGTGATTGGGGGTTCACAGGCGACGAGATCTCGGCCCTGCGAGCCGCCGGCGCGGTCTCGGAGGAGGCATAAGGGTCTGAACCTAATGCTGAATTGCTGTTCAGGTCGCGTTCAGCGGGGACTTCATAGCCTGGCTGAAGGTTATGGGCTGCGCTCTCCCGTCCCTCGAAGCGGCCCTGACTTGATGGCGGACACGCCCATCGACGACGCGTCTCCGGTGATCCCGGCGACGCGTCGTCACCCCTTGGTGGTGCTTGCGTCGCCGCGGTTTCCTTGATCAACCTGCAAACATGTCGATCCACCAGGAGCTGGGCCGCTTGGGCATGCGTCGATGGGAGCCGCTCCGTGCGGCGCGCCTTGGCCTGTCGACGGTGGGGCGGGCGCTGACCCGCCTGTGGGGCCGCGATGTGATGCTCTATGTGGGCGGCACATCGTTCTTCATCATGCTCGCCATTTTTCCGGCCGTTGCCTTGTTGATCGGGGCCTACAGCCTGCTGGCCGATCCGGCCCAGGCGGAGTTCCAGGCTGAAGCCTTGGCCAGGCTGATGCCAACCGGTGCCCGTGATCTGTTTCAGGCCGAACTGGAACGCCTCGCCCGGGCCCCTCGGGACGCTATTTCCGCCCAGAGCGGGGTGGCCCTTGTGATCGGTGCCTATGCCGCCCATCGGGGATTCAAGGCCTTGCTGGCCGGATTGTCCTTCATTCACGATGAGCCCGATCCCAGGGGGTTCGTCGGATTCAATCTGATGGCCCTGATCGTCCTTTTGGCTGCGGCGGCCATGATGGGGATCGTGTCATCCATGTTCCTGGGGTTGCGAGTGGCCGCGGCCACCCTGGATCTGCGGCCCCTGGCCGGGGTTTCATGGCTCTACAGCGAATGGACCTGGGCCAGCGCAGGCCTGACCCTGGGGATGAGCCTGATCTACCGGTATGCCATGTCCCGGCGCACGGTGGCTTGGGCGGCAGCGGTTTGCGGGGGATTTGTGGCCGCCATCCTCTGCCTTTTTGCCTCCTGGGCCAGCGCCTTCTATGTCGAGCAGATAGCCCATCTCGGCGCGACCTACGGATCGATCACCGCCGTGGTGGTGTTTCTGATCTGGCTGTCCTGGAGCGTGAACGCCGTATTCTTTGGCGGTGCCTTGGCGACGGAAATCGAGATCCGCCTGGATGAGCACCGCCGACAGGCCTTGCTGGCTGACCTCAGGCCAAAGAGCCCCCAACTGCCTTCTCGACCAGAAAACTGATGCCGTCGGGCTGATCGACCTGCTCGATCAGGGTCATTCCAGCGCTGTTGACGAAGTGGGGGACGTCAATCCGCGCCAAGGGGTCATCGGCCAGCAAACGGACTCGTTCCCCAGGCTGAGCAGTCTCCAGCGCCCGGCGCAGACGCAAGGTGGGGACGGGGCAGCGGTGGCCACGGCTGTCGACCAGGATCTCAGGTAAAGACATGGTGCCCCATAACGTTCAGTCGGTCTCAGAGGAAGTCCGGGACCAAACCGACAGCCCCTGACCAGCGCAACCTTGCCAGGCCTGCGGCTCAACGCCGCACGGTTTGATCTTAAGGCGGTTTATGGAACAACGGCGGTACGGCTAGGGAATCCCCATGGAGCCGACGCGTTCATGAAGTCTATCACCCGCCAGTTCCTGATCAGCACGGGGCTGATCACTTTGGGCCTCACCCTTGTGGCGACAGTGGTGGTCGCGGCAATCTTCCAGAATGAACTGGCCCACCGGCAGGTCGCTTTTCTGGGGGACTATGTCCGCGAGCGAAGCCTCAATCTCGATCGGCGGTTCGCTAATCTCACAGCGCTGCAGGCTACAGCCGGGGCGGAGCTGAGCCGTCGCACCTTGGCATTGGCACCTGGTGAGGCGGAGCGTCTGGCTGATCGTTATTTTCCGATGAGGGCCGACGGCACGCGCCGTAGTAGGCCGGAGTATTTCGACGGCGTCCGGCGCCCCAATGGCGGATTATTCTACGGCATGGGCGTTTTTATCGCAGAGGCAGAGGCTACGCCCCCAGACGAACTTGCGGCCCTGGTGGCCAGTTTCAGCGTGGTGTCCGAGCTTGGCCAAGCCGGTGGCGCAGATGTCGACAACTTCTATTTCTTCACCCCGTCCACCCGGCTGGTGATGTTTGGTCCTGATCGCCCAGACCGGCTGATGTTCTTCCGCGAACTGGCACCTGCCACCTTGGATGTGAGTGGCGAGGAAATGACGCAGATCTCTCTGCCGGCCAACAATCCGAAGGGCGAAACCCGCTGCACGCGTCTGCAGCGGCTGGTCCAGGAAACAGTCGATAGTCCGCGCATGGGCTCGGCCTGCGTGACGCCCGTCTATATCGATGGGAAGTTCGTTGGGGCCTTCGGCTCCTCTATCGAGCTGTCAGGCCTGTTCAAGAGCGCGGTCAGTGAAACCCTGCCAGGCGCGGTCGCCATTATCATGACCCGGGACGGGGAGATCATTGCCGACCCTGCCTTTGGTCCTGAAGGTCTTGCATCAAGGGCTCAAATTGAGGCGCTGGAGCTGGAGAACGGCACCAGGGCCATCGCCGCTGCGATCAACGCCCATCCTGAGCGCTTCGGCGTCATGGATAGCCCCGATGGTTCAGCGATCATCGCCTTTGGGCGCCTGATGGTGGCCGACTGGAATCTGTTGTTGGTCTATCCCAAGCGCGCGCTGTTGATCAGCGCGGCGAAATCCGTGGCTTGGGTCCCAATCATTGGCCTTCTCGCGGGCATGCTGCACGCCCTGTTCATGGTCTACATGGCGCGCCAGCACATCACCGGGCCCATGCGCCGACTGGCCGATTCCTGTGATCCAGAGCTGGGGCCGGCAAGCCCTTCGCGCTTGGCTGAAGATGAGTCGCGGCAGGATGAGGTTGGTCTTCTAGCCCGCGCCCTTGCTGCGGAGCGCGCCAAGGCTGAAGGGGCCAGGGCGACCTTGGAGGAGCGCGTCCTTGAGCGAACGGCTGAGCTTGAACAGGCCAATGCCGAGAAGTCCCGCTTTCTGGCGAATATGAGCCATGAACTGCGGACGCCGTTGAATGGCGTGATCGCCATTTCACAGACCCTCAAGGCGCGGCAGTCCAGCCCAAAGGACCAAGAGCTTGCCGAACTGATCGTCTCCTCCGGGCGATTGCTTGAGCAGGTGCTCACCGACATCCTCGATTTTTCCAGCATTGAGGCTGGCCGCATCCTGTTGGCGTCGGAACCGTTCGACCTGGACCTTCTGGTTGGGCGGATTGCCGAACTGCACAGGGCCTCTGCCGAGAGCAAAGGCCTGTCCCTGGAGTGGACCGTCGAGCCGGCAGCGCGGGGGGGCTATCTCGGCGACCCGGTCCGGCTGACCCAGGTGTTGTCCAATCTTTTGAGCAATGCGGTGAAATTCACCCAGACAGGGGGCGTAAGACTGACGGTCCTCAGGACTGACGGACGGCTGGAATTCTCCGTCGTCGATACCGGGATCGGATTTGACGAGGCGGTCCGCGCCAGACTGTTTCGGCGCTTCGAGCAGGCTGACGATTCGATCCGGCGGCAGTTCGGTGGAACCGGCCTTGGCCTAGCCATCAGTCGTTCCCTGGTGGAGTTGATGGGGGGAGAGATTTCAGCCTCATCCACACCCGGGCAGGGGTCTGACTTCCGGGTTCGCCTGGAGCTCCCGGAGGCACCGGTGTCGCGCGACGGCCTCGCCGCCACGCCAGATCTTGGCGCATTGGTGCCGGACTTCGCCCTTCGGGTTTTGCTGGCGGAAGATCACCCCACCAACCAGAAGGTCGTTCAGCTGATCCTGGGGTCGGTCGGGATTACTCCAGTGGTGGTGGAGGACGGTCAGGCCGCCCTGGATGCGCTGGAGAGCGCCGACTTTGATGTCGTGTTGATGGACATGCAGATGCCCGTGCTGGACGGGCTCAGCGCCACAGTTGAACTCCGCCGTCGGGAGCTCGCCCAGGAGCGGCCACGTACGCCCGTGATCATGCTGACCGCCAACGCCCTGGAGGAGCATGTCCTGGCGGGCAAAGCCGCCGGAGGTGATTGGCATCTGACCAAGCCCATTCGTGCCAGCGATCTGCTCTCCGCCATCGCAGCTGTCACCGGCGAGGAGGATGGTGCTGAGTTTGCTGAACGAGCGCCGGAGAAGGCTGGAGCTTAAGTCGACCTCTGCGCATTATGCCGGCGGCTTCCTGTGACTCATCCCAACCCGCCAGATTCTGTTGCGGAGTTTTCCGCGCCCCGGACCGCGCCCTCAGTTGGGCGTGGTCGGTGGCTGCCATGGGTCACCGGGCTCTTGATCTTCAGTCTGATCCTGGCATTGGCAGCCAGCTATTTTGCTCGGCGTGTCCTGGCGAGGGAGGCCTTGATCGGGTGGCTGAACGCCCGTGGCGTCGAAGCTGATGTCAATTTCGAGACCCTGGAGCCAAGCGGCCTGACAGGGACGTTGCGCATTGGACCGCCGCAAGAACCTGTGATTCTGGCTGAGAGGGCCACCCTGTCATATCGGCTGACGGGCCCTTGGGTTGGACGGCCATTTGGGGTGGAGCTGGATGAAATCGCCCTGTTCAATCCGGTGATTCATGCGCGGCTGACGCCTGAGGGACCAAGTCTCGGGGCTCTCGACCCCCTGATCGCCGAGTTTCGCCGCAGGCCGTCCAGGCCCGAGACCCCTTCACCCGACATCATCATCCACAATGGGCTGCTGAAGCTTGAGCATAATGCTGGCTTGGCTGAGATCCAGGCCGACGCCCTGATGACAGCAGGCGTTCTGGTGAAGCTTTCAGGACGACTGGCGCCCACACGTCTGTTTCTAGATGACCTGACCTTGGACATTGGCGGAGCGCGCCTGGGGCTGGTCACGCGCGATGGCGGTACCAGTGTCAGCCTTGCAGCACAGCTGGTCTCAGGGCGGTTCGGCGCGCTGTCGGTTGGAGCTGGAGACGTTTCGCTGGCGCTCAATGCCCCTTATCCCACGGCTGAAACTCCCCTGGGGACCGGGCCGTTTGCCATGGCTGTCACGGCGAGCAGCGCAGAGCTCAATCGGCATGAAGTGGAGCTGAAAAACTTCGTTCTCTCCGCGCGTTTTCAAGGTCGATCGGCAGGGGGTCTGGCGGACCTGACCTTGCGTGGCGGGGGGGATATTCGTTTGGACGCGGGGTCTGGTCGGGGAGCCGGCTTCACTTTTGGCGCGGTTTTTGGCTCTGCCCAGTCTGCCAACCTTACCTGGCGTCGAGGCCCGAACACCGAGAGCTCTGGCGATGTCAAGATCCGTGTGCGGGGCAGGGACCTTGACCGCGAAGATCTGGCCCTGTCCAGGGTGTCTCTCGATCTCATCGGACCCGTGCGGCAGGCTGGCGGCAGTCTGACGGCGGACCTTGTGGGGCCGCTGAGCCTTGCGGGTCGCTGGGGCGGGCTTGGGCCTGTGCAGCCCGAGGATCTCGACACCGTTGGTGCCGTGAAGCGCGCCGCCCAAGCCTTTGCCGGCACGGCACCAGCCGTTCAAGTGGCCTATGGCAAGGACGGGGTTCGGCTCAGTCTGACCGCCCCGGCCCGGATCGTCTCAGCCTCGAGCGGTACGGTCAGTCTGGCCGCCCGGGGCGGGACGGCGATCTTTGCTGATGGTGGCGGGGCGTTTGATGTCGAGGCGTCTGGCGGCGGTCTGCCGAACCTGGACGCCGAGGTTGTCCGCTACCAGCTGGACCAGAATGGCTTCGAGGCCGACACACGGGTGAGTGTGGCGACGGACTTGGGCCCAATCCAAGGCCTGGAGAGCCAGGCATCAGGTCGCCTGCGTGTGGGCGATGGCGAGGTGACCTACGTGGCCACGACCTGTGTGCCCGTCGCCTTCTCCCGGTTCGAAGCTGGCGAGACGAGCGTTGAGGCCATCAGCCTTCGCCTATGTCCCGGTGCCGATCCTTTGTTTGCCCTGAAGGACGGACGGTGGCGGATCAGTGGCCGGGCGCAGGGGGTGTCAGCCCAGGCCCCGTTCCTGCAAGCCGGGCTGGAGCGTGGCCGGGCGGACGTCGTGTTTGGCGTCAATGCCGGCGGCCTGTTCAGCCAGGCGCAGATCCTGAATGGGCAGGTTGTGGATCGGGCGACCAGCCCCCGCTTCAACCCCCTGGATGTGACCGGTCGCGTGGCGCTCAATCAAGCGGTGTGGGGGGGAGACCTCAAACTCTCGTCCAGTGGCGCTGCGGTGGCCGACATCCGCCTGGATCACGATGGCAGTGACGGTCGGGGGGCTGCTCAGGTGGACACTGGTCTGCTGTTGTTCACCGAGGGGGGGCTTCAACCGTCCGAGCTCTCGCCCTTGGCCGCCGCCATCGGCGCGCCGGCCGTGGGTTCACTACGTTTTGCTGGAGGCTTTCAGTGGTCACCGGCAGGTCTGACCAGCTCTGGGCTGTTGTCCGTGCCCGGGTTAGATTTTGCCAGTCCAGCTGGGCCGGTTCGCGGCCTGACCGGTGAGATCGCCTTCAATAGTCTTGCGCCGCTGCAGACTGCGCCTGGGCAGCAGCTCAAGGCTCAGGACCTGCAGCTCCTGACTCCGCTGACCGCACCGCGCGCAACCTTTCAACTGCTCGGTGAGAGCCTGACGGTATCGGCGGGGGCCGTGGACGTGGGCGGCGGAACGGTGCGTCTGGAGCCCATGATCATTCCATTGGACATCCATAAGTCCTGGCGGGGCGAACTGGTCATTGAGGGTGTGCAGTTGGCGGACATTGTCAGTGCGACGCCCTTTGCTGACCGGGTTTCCTTGTCGGCCAGGGTCAGCGGACGCCTGCCCTTCATCGCGGGCCCTGACGGGATCAAGTTCGTTCAAGGGCGACTGGAAGCCATTGAGCCTGGACGCCTGTCCATCCGCCGGGCCGCCCTGACCGAGATCAGCGCCTCGGGTGGGGGCACCCGTGCCGATCTGGAGGGTCTGGGTGCCGAGTTGGGTGAGCAGATCGCCGCAACACCCCCGATCACCGAAGCCAATACGGCTGTCGAGTTCGCCTATCAGGCCATGGAACACCTAGCCTTTGATGTCCTGAATGCTGAGGTCAACAGCCTGCCCGGAGGCCGTCTCGGGGTCTTGTTCAATATCCGGGGTGCCCATAGCCCGCCGGAGCCGCAGGAGATACGACTGACCCTCGGCGAATTGATCCGGCGCGACTTCATGAACCGAGAGTTGCCCCTCCCTTCAGGGACAGAAGTTGATTTGACGCTGGACACGTCCCTCAACCTGGATCAGCTCTTGGCCGACTACGCTGACGCGCAGACCGTGCGTGGTTCAGGTGAGGTTCAGCCGCCTGAGCCAAGATGACCGTCCAAGCCGCAACCCCAGGAGCCGCCAACTTGATGACCTCAAAGCGACAGATCACTGGCGCGATCCTGGCCGCCGCCGCCCTGGCCACGGGGCTGAGCGCCTGCGCCCCCACCATTCGGGTCCAGGTGGATCCGATCACCATCTACGCAAAGTTGGACGCCGATGTGCGTGTGCGCCTGGACGAGGATGTCCGGGCCCTGATCCAGCAGAACCCGAACCTGTTCTAGGGGATGATCATGACCCGTTTTAAGTCTCTGGCTCTCGCGGCTGTCATACTTGGTGCGGCTGGCGTGGCCACACTTGGCCTGACCGTCGGCCCGGCCTTGGCGCAGACCGCGCAGGCGAAGGCCACAGTCGACGCCGCTAAGGCCCAAGGGGTGGTGGGCGAACGCAATGATGGTCTTTTGGGCTTTGTGATCTCGTCCTCCGACGCCGCCCTCGAGGCAGCCGTCAACGAAATCAATGCTGGCCGTGCGCAGCTCTATCGTCAGGCGGCGGCGCGAAATGGCGTCACCGCTGAGGCCGCCGGTGCGGCGGCCTTTACAGAGGTGGTCAGCACTCGACTGCGGCCTGGGGAGTATTATCAGGCCTCCAATGGCGCTTGGGTCCAGAAGTAAACGCAGGCCTGAGTTTTGAAGTCGATTGAGACGACCCGCGTCCGGACCCTTAAGGATGCGCCCGAGCAGTCCGATGGCCACTATGTCCTTTATTGGATGCAGTCATCCCAGCGGGCTGACTTCAACCCGGCCCTGGAGTTCGCTCTCGAGGCGGCCAACCAGCGTAATCTCCCGCTGCTGGTCGCCTTCGGCCTGACCGATGGCTATCCTGAGGCCAATGCCCGCCACTATGCCTTCATGTTGCAGGGGTTGGCCGAGGTGCGCCGACGCCTGCTCGCCCGCGGCATTAGTTTCGTCATTCGGCTGGGCGACCCCGACGCTGTGGCCCTGGAGCTCTCCTGGCAGGCAGCTTTGGTCATCTGTGACGCCGGCTATCTGCGGGTCCCGCGACTATGGCGGCGCAGGCTGGCGGATGGCCTAGATCGCAGGTTCATCCGAGTCGAGGGCGATGTGGTCGCCCCCATCGCCCAGGTTTCGAACAAGCACGAATACGCTGCGCGGACCATTCGGCCACGGATCCAGCGGATCATGGAACCCTTCATCGCGCCCCTGCACGCCCAGCCCGTGGCGCGGCCTGTCGATCTGGGTTTGCCGTCGGATATCGACCTGGACAACGTTGCCGCAGAGGTCAGTCGGCTCCGGCTCGATCACAGCTGCCCCCCGGTCGTGCGTTTCAAAGGCGGGGAGGGCGAGGCCCGCGCACGCCTGGCGTCCTTTCTTGCGCGTGGCCTGGCCAACTATGGTGCTGCCCGGGGCAAGCCTGAGGCAAAGGCCGTGTCCTATCTCAGCCCCTATTTGCACTTTGGCCAGATCTCGCCCGTGGAGATCGCCCTGGCGGTCCGGGCTTCAGGCGTCGGCCCGGAGGACTCCCGGGACACCTATCTGGAGGAGCTGATTGTTCGACGGGAGCTGGCGATCAATCACGTCTGGTGGGCGCCGGACTATGACCAGTATGAGGGCCTGCCCGCCTGGGCCAAGGCGACGATGGCGGCCCACGGCTCTGACCCGCGTCCCTTCCTTTATAGCTACGAGCAGTTTGACCAGGCCGCCACCCACGATCCCTACTGGAACGCCGCCATGACCGAGATGAAGGTCACGGGCTATATGCACAACCGGCTGCGCATGTACTGGGGCAAAAAGATCCTTCAGTGGTCCGCCACGCCTCAGGAGGCGTTCGCAACCGTTCTCGCCCTGAATAACCGCTATCTGCTCGACGGCCGCGACGCCAATTCCTACGCCAATGTTGGCTGGATCTTTGGCCTGCATGACCGTCCCTGGCCCACCCAGCCCGTGTTCGGTACGGTGAGATCCATGGGTCCCAACACCTTCAAGAGCTTCAATGCTGAGGCCTATGTGGCCCAGGTCGCTAGCTTGGTTGCAGCGGAAGGATAGGCTGCAGGACGCTTCTGCGAGACCTCGGGTCCGGGGGCCACACTCAGCGGAAGCTGAGCTCGTTTTCGCTCCGACACCCCGTCGAACTGATCGGAAGATCCTCTCGCCCTCGCCCTCAGGCGCGTTCGGACTCGGCTTCGCCTTGAACGGCAGGTGTGGTGCCGGCCGTCGCGCTGTCTGCCTTCAACGTGTTGAGGTAAGTGGCCCGGATCCGGGCACCAGCCTCGTCATAGAAGAACGGTAAGAAGCAGTAGCGCCGCCCTTGGGTCACCGGGGTGGCCTCGTGCAAAAGGGAGCAGGAAAAGATCACTGCCCCGCCCGTGGGGGGGCGATAGGTCTTCGATCCGAACTCAGGGAATCTCAGCTCACCCCCTACGTGGCCTTCGGTGTTGAGGTTGATGGAGCAGGCGAAACGGCGGTGTGCGGTACCCGCGGTCGTGTTGTCACGGTGAGGTTTGAAGAAGCCCCCCCCTTCGCTGTCGTAGCAGGCCACCATGTAGCGTTCGATCCGGCTGGCCTCGAACTGGAACGTCTTCTTGATCTCCGGAAGCAGGCGGGTCTGGAGTTTGTGACGGACCAGAGCCTTGAGACTTTCGTCTTCAATGACGGCGTCGCGACGCCGCTTGGTGGAATCCATGACCGGAACGGTCTTGCCAGCGATCTCCCGCATCACACCGGACGGCTCGCCCCCATGCCCTTCATAGAACCCGATGAGCTGGCGACACATATCCGGCTCAAAGACGCGCGGGACGATCAGCACGGGTGCATGTAGCGGTACGCCGGCATGGTCGTCTGGCTTTGGCAGCCGGGCGACCACGGTCATGAGGGCGTCCGTCTGATCGATTCCCGCCACCGCATAAATTCTCATAGAAGGGTCGATCAGGACCCAATGCGGGTTAGGAACGCCTTCCGCGCTCAGGGCATGGTAGCGCCGACTGACCGAGCCATCAGGATCAAAGAACCATTGGAGTCCAGGCTCGTCCTTGGCGGTGGCAATCGTCGCATCATCCCGAGCCACGGCGAAGGCTGGAATGTTCTTTTGGGCTCTAAGCTGCGTGGTGGCTCTCAGCTGATCCAAGGCCCTGGCTCTGGCCTCGACGTCCTCAGGCAGAAACAGCAGAAGGAGGAAGTAGCCGCCCAGGCTTCCAAAGGCGAACTCAGGATTGACGGGGGATCCTGTAATGAACCAAGGGGCTGGCTGTCCTGGACGCAGCATAAGGCGCTCTAACCGGAGGCGCAGGCCAAGCCTGCCGTTGAGGGCCCAGAGTCGCCCTTAGGCTCTCCGGAAACTCAGGTTAGAGAGCCGCCTGCTTGCCGTCGGAGCAAGCGCGGGGGCCTTATAAGAGCGGCATAATGACCCCATAATTGACCCCCCGACCTGCAGGCCTCAGCGTCAGTTCCGGCCGGCCGCTACCGGCCCGGTTCGCCGGCGCCCAATTGATCCCCCCAGATCATGCCGGCGTCGGCGAGCTTCAATGTCATCGGCCCTGCGGGCCGCCAGGGGCCCATGCGCGCCTATACCCAGTCCGTGATCCGACGCCACCCGCGTCTATCGACCTATGGCGCAGCCGTGGTTGTTGTGGTGATCGCCAATCTGGTCGCCTTGCCTTTGGACCATTGGCTTGGCTATGCCCGCGTCTCGATGATCTTTCTGGCCGCCGTGCTGATCAGCGCGGTCAAGCTGGGCTCAGGTCCGGCCTATCTGGCCTCAATCCTGGGCTTCTTCAGCTACAATTTCTATCTGGTTGAGCCCCAGTTCACCCTCGGAATTGAGTCTGAAGACTATCTCATTCTGTTGGTTTTCATTGCCGTGGCCATGCTTACCGGGGGGCTGGCCGGCAGGGTGCGTGACGAAGCCAGCCGGTCCCTCAATCGAGCGCGGACCACGTCGGTGCTGTTTCAGGCAGGCCGCGATTTCGCGGCCTTGGGCGATGAGGCCCCCATCGCCGAACGTCTCGTCGAAGGACTTGCTGAGGCGGCCCAAGGGGAAGCGGTGCTTCTGATCGATGGTCGGGTTCGACAGAGTCAGAGCGTAATGACGCTGGAGCCGGCCCTCATCGAAGCCCTGGAGGCATGCCAGACCACCGGCGTTCTGGCTCCTGGACCCGATGGCTGGCGCCTGCGGGCCCTATTGGCCGAGGGCCGTAGGCTTGGGGCGGCGGCCTGGAGGCCCACCATCGTGACGATCGAAGAAGCCGATCAGAGCCGCCTGATCCATGTGCTGATCGACATGGGCACCACCGCCATTGCCCGATCTCGTCTCAGCCAGGCCTGGGCCGAGATTGAAGCTCGGGAACGTACCGAATCCCTCCGAAACGCCCTGCTGTCCTCAATCTCTCACGATCTTCGCACGCCGCTTGCGGCCATTCTTGCCTCAGCCTCCAGTTTAAGGACCTTTCGCGGGGTCTTTGAGCCGGAGGTTCAGGATGACCTGCTGGATACGATTACCGAAGAAACCGAACGTTTGAACGCCTTCGTCGGCAACCTGCTCAGCATGACCCGGCTGGAGGCCACAGCGCTTTCGCCCCAGTCTGCTGCCTTCGACGTATCTGAAGCGCTCGACCGCACCTTGCGTCGCTATGAGCGCCGTAAGGGGAGCCGCCAGCTGGCCATGACACCCTCGGCACACCCCTTGATTGCCCTGGGTGATCCGATCCTGTTCGAGCAAGTCCTCGGCAATGTTCTCGACAATGCCCTTCGTTTCAGCCCCGAGGACGGCGTTGTCACCATCGCCGCCCGGTATGAGGGGAATGTTCTGGCGATTGACGTGATGGATCAAGGAAGCGGGGTTCCTGAAAACGAACTCGAGCTCATTTTCAACAAGTTCTACCGATCCAGTACCACGCGAGAAACGCTCCAGGGGGCAGGCCTTGGTCTGTCGATTGTCAGGGGATTGATGGAGGCGATGGGCGGCTCAGCGGTTGCCCGGCTGGGGGAGCAGGGCCGCGGGCTCATTGTGCGGCTGCAGTTGCCCAGGGGGGACTCATGAGCGCCGGCGCACATCTTCTGTTGGTGGACGATGAGCCGCAGATTCTCAGGTCCCTGCGACCAGCATTGATGGCGGCGGGCTATGGCGTGGCGACCGCCGAGACTGGCGCGGGGGCATTGAGTTACCTGGCTGGAGAGCCCTGTGACCTGGTCATTCTGGATCTGGGGCTCCCCGACATGGACGGCAAGGATGTGATCACCCGTCTGCGGGAGTGGTCCGAGATCCCGGTTATCGTCTTGTCCGCTCGCAATCTCGTGGAAGAGAAAATCGCTGCCCTCGACCTCGGGGCCGATGACTTTGTCCATAAGCCATTTGCGGTTGACGAGTTGCTGGCCAGGGTGCGGGCGACGCTCAGGGGCCGAGACCTGCGTCTTGCCGGCCGCGCCAGTTTCCGCAGCGCTGAACTGGAAGTCAATTTTGCGGCCCGCCGGGCCTATATCCAAGGTGAAGAGGTGCGCCTGACCCCCAGGGAGTACGACCTAGTACGCACCCTGGCGCGCCATTCCGGGCGGGTAGTCACCCATAAGCAGATCATTGCCGCTGTGTGGGGCCCAGACGCCTCTGTGGACGCGCAGTTTGTCCGGGTGCTGGTGGCGCAGTTGCGGCAGAAACTCGAAGAGAACCCATCGGCACCCCGCATTCTGCTTACCGAAACCGGCGTAGGTTACAGGCTCGCTGGCGAAGACTAAGGCCGAGCGCGCACCACCTCTCCATCCTCCTTGGTGAAGGGGGAAAAGGCCGTGGGGGGCAGGAGATCCAGGACCGCTTCGGAAGGCCGGCAGAGCTTCACCCCCTGCGCGGTTACGACAACAGGGCGGTTCATGAGGATCGGGTGCGCCTCAATGGCGTCCAGCAGGGCTTCATCGCTCAGGGACTGATCGTCGAGGCCAAGGTCTGAATAGGGCGTACCCTTCTCCCGGAGGATGCCGCGGACCCCAATCCCCATGCGTGCCACGAGGCTGGCGACGAGGGTCCGGCTCGGCGGTGTTTTAAGGTATTCAATGACATGAGGCTCAAATCCTAGATGGCGGATGAGCTCTAGAGTGTTCCGCGACGTGCCGCAGGCCGGGTTGTGATAAATGATGATGTCCATGACGATCAACGCCCTCAGCAGGTGGCCAGTTCAGAAACCAGCGGGCCGCAAACCTCAGCGCGGCCTTGGCAACAGTCTTTCAGTAGGAACAGGGTCAGGGCCTGAATCTGACCCAGCTCAACCCGGTAGATGATTGAGCGGCTGCGGCGTTCGGCGCTGACCAAGCCGGCGCGGGCCAGAACGGCCAGGTGGGCTGACATCGTGTTGGCGGGGGCGCCGAGCGCCTGGGCGATGTCACCCGCCGGCAGGCCTTGTGGCATGTTCCGCACGAGAAGCCGGAACGCCTCTAGCCGGGTGGGCTGGGCGAGGGCGGACAGGGCGATGATGGCGGCATCAGGTTCCATAGTTCCAATATGATTGAACTGTCTGAGCAGGCAAGGTCCCGGGGGCAAGGGATGCCGACGCTGCTCGGCTTGCGTTGTGGAATGCGTGGTCCATAATTGCGCTATGGCGCGTCCCCTTGAATTTGACCGTACCCTGGCCGTTCAGAAGGCCCTGATGCTGTTCTGGAGCCGTGGCTATCAGGCCACCTCCCTGTCGGATCTGACAAACGACCTGCAGATTAGTCGGTCGAGCTTTTACGCGGCCTTTGGAGACAAGCGTGGCTTGTTCCTGGAGTGTTTGGATCAGTTTGCCGCCCGCAGCATCGCCATCCTGGCCGAAGCGCGCGCCCGTCAAGCGCCCCTTGAGGCGCTCCGCGCCTTTTTTGACCATGGCTTTGCGATGTCTGTTGAGGATCGCTCGGCATGGGGCTGCCTCTTGGTCAACACGGTCCTGGAAATGGCCGATGTCGACGAAGACATCTGTGACTATGCCCGCCGGCGGCTCTCCGAAGTCGAGGACGCCTTTCATCTGTGTCTGAAGGATACGGGCTGCGGCCCTGAGAAGGCGGCGGAACTCTCTTCATTCCTGATGCTGGTCAATGAGGGCCTGCGGGTCTCCAACCGGCGCGCCCTGCCTGAAGCGATCCAGCGCCAACAGATCGACACCACCTTCCGTCTGCTCGTCACTGCCCTGGCCTGAGGCCGTGCTGTTCAAGAGCTGAGGCGGGGCACCCTAGACCTAGGAGCCAGGCAAGGGGGCGGGGGTCAGACCGCCCAGGTCGCAGGCCTCGTGAATGCCCAGATCGCAGGGGCGCTGGAGCAGTTCGAGGGCGATGCCGCGGTCCTGGCGCACCCCTTTGCCCTCAAGGTAGAGCTTCGCCATTTCCACATAGCCGGCCTGTGACCCCATATCGATCATCGCCTGGAAGGCGGACTCAGCGCGGGTGTAATCCACCGGGCCGCCACGCCCGTCCTTGGACATGAGTCCCAGGGCCCAAAGCCCCGAGGAGTTGGGGGCCTGTTCCGCCTGACGTTCATAGAGCGCCCTGGCCTTGACCTCGTCCCGGGGCCAGCCAAAGCGTCCTGTCTCGTAAAAATGGGCGAGGTTGCCCAGCGCGCTCCCGTCCCCCAGCTCGATCCCGAGATTGTAGTAGCGTTCGGCTGTGGACAGGTCGCGCTTGCGGGCGGCGTCAAAGGCCATGTCGCCCAATTCCCGCAGCATGGCCTCGCGCTGCGTCCTGGCCTCTTGAACGGTGTAGGCCCGGTCTGACGCGGCGATGACCTGATTGTAGTAGCTGGCCGCCTTTCGGAAGTTCCGGATGCCGGTCCAGCCATAATGGTAGCTCTGCGCCGCCAAATGGGCCGCGTCGGCTAGCCCCAAGGCTGCCGCCTTCTCGTAAGCGATCAATGCCGGAGCCTCCTCGCCCATGACGCTGTGGTCCTTGCCGGTCTGGAACAGCTGCTGGGCGCTTTGGGCCTCAACAGCCTGTGGCCAAGCCAGGAGGGCCACTGCGCAGATCAGCCCCATGGTTTTCATATTCCGCTGAGAGTCCCCGCCGTTTGAGCCAGTGGTCGCTGATCATCAGGGCTGCGCAACTTATCGGAAGTTAGCGTCAGCCTGCTCGCCGTGGCGTCACCGCTCAACTTCCGCCGCCCCGCAACCAGATTCGACCGCTTTCGTAAGCGGTACGACAGTCGGTGGCGTCCCGCCGGGCATCAGCTTCCAAAAGCGTGCTCTGGGTCATCCCGGGTCCGATAAAGCGTGGATCGTCACATTCCCCATCAAAGGCCCAGGTGCTTGTGTCATCGCCGAACTCAATTGTCGGCACCCCTCGGCCATCCCGCGGCCAGATCCGGCCGTCTTGAAAGGCTATGCGGCAGTCGGTTGCGTCGTGCCGTACATCGGCTTCTAAGAGGGTGGTCTGGGTCATTCCAGGTCCGACGAAGCGAAGATCATCGCACTCCCCGTCCAGGGCCCATTCGCTGCGATCATCGCCAAAATCGACCGGCTGGGCCACCGCCGTTGGCGGCAACGCAAGGGTCAAGGCCGTCGCCAAGCCGGTGAATAGCCGTTTCATGATCCCCCGCCTTGGCACCCATGGGCCAACAGTACCCGCCGGTCTGGACTTGTCAAAATGGCGGCACCTATACCGTGACCCCGTTCAGCAGGGCTTTGGCTCTTCAAGACCAAGGGCCAATTCATCGATCATCCCCCGGCTTGCGCTCTTGTTTGCGCTGCCCCCCGGGCCGGGGAAGAAGCAGTCTTTCTCAGTAATTCCCCTTGAAACGCCCCGGAAACAGGCCTGACCGCACCCGTGCGCCCATGGCCAGACCAGGGCAGGCCGGTCCCTAGAGGGCGCACGGGTGCGGCTGCTAGTGGACTGGCAAGATGACGATGGGGCCTTTAGGGACCTGCTCGCCGCGACGGTGCTAAGCCGTTGGGGCGCTCCGATGTAGTCTACGCCCGAGGCCATAAAACGCGGGACATGAGGTCTGCGATGGGGCGGCGTTTCATCAGGGCTTTCTGGCGCTGTCGTTTCGAGCGCGGCAACCGCTCAAGCCGCTGACCCCTTTGCGCTGGGCGCGGCCACCTACCGCGCTGGAAACCACGCGGAGGCGCTCGAGCATTTTCGTATTACCGGCGCGCAGACGTTCCTCGGCACTCTCTACGCCACCGGCAGGGGCGATCCGAGCGAGGCCTGTAATAATCATTTAATTCAATGTGATAGTGACGGCTTTGGCGGAGGCCTAGGGCTCGGCCACAAACGTTCTCACCGCCGCCAAGTATGCTTCGAAGTTCTCCCGCCGCAGGTTGTGGCCGGCTCCGGGGATGTAGGCGACCTGGAGTCGGGCGTTGAGGGCGGCGGCCTCTTCAGCGAGAGCCGGGGTGACCATTCCGCCGGCCTCGGCGTCGCCGCGGATCAGCAAGGTGGGGCAGGTTATCGCCGCGAGTTCGTCCTGCCAGCGTGTGGCGTAGGCGGGCATGGCGTCTGGATCAACCTGGCGCTTTGAAGCCGCCCAGGCGGGGAAGTCGTCGTCATGCCATAGCGGCGACTGAGCGCGGCCCATGGCGGTGATCTCGGCTTCGGTCATGGCGTGGAAGCGTTCGACCTGTTCGCGGAACCGCTGGGCGCGGGGCTTGATCGAGGCGGGTTCGGTCGGCGGGACCAGGGGCGGGTCTTCCAGGATTACCTTGGCGGCGAGGCCGGGACGTGCAGCGGCGCAGGCGGCGGTGGCGCGGGCACCCACTGAGTGGCCCATCAGGATGGGCGCATTGAGGCCAAGGGCGTCGATGGCTTCGGCTAGGTCGCGGGCTGGATCGCGAACCTCC
The DNA here is from genome assembly GCF_022402485.1 of Phenylobacterium sp. Lineage (GTDB taxonomy): Bacteria > Pseudomonadota > Alphaproteobacteria > Caulobacterales > Caulobacteraceae > Phenylobacterium. The sequence continues at coordinate 148,720 of NZ_JAKRSA010000024.1, forward strand.
ACGCCTTCGAAGCCGGAGCTTTCGCCGTGGCCGCGCGCGTCGAGCATGATCACATCGAAGTCGGGCGCTAACGCCTTGGCGAGCCTGGACCAGCACAGGCCGTTGTCGGTGAGGCCATGCGACAGCACCAGGGGCGGTCCGTCGCCGCCGGTGCGGTGAAGGGCCAGATGGCTGCCGGCGACGGTCACGAAGTCTTTGCGCCAAGTATTGGTCACCAAGCGTAGGCTTCCGGCGCTGGCCCGCAAGGTGGGAAGATGGCATCGATCTCAGCCAGGGTGGCACCATCCAGCGCCAGGTCCGTGGCGTGCAGCGCCGAGGTCAGTTGTTCCCGACGGCGGGGGCCGATGATCGCACTGGTGAGGCCCGGCTGGTGCAGCAGCCAGGCCAGCGCCACGGCGCTCGAGCTCTTGCCAAGGGCTTCACACAGTGCGGCGAAGCGGGCGAGCTGATCCGCGCGCGCGTCTGCCTCCAGGATGACGCCGTCGGCGCTGCGTCGGCCATCTGTGTCGGCGGAAGCGCCGGCGAGGAGGCCGCCAGCCAGGGGGCTCCAGGCGATGACGCCCATGCCGTAGGCCTGACAGGCGGGGATTACCTCCAGCTCGGCGCGGCGTTCGATCAGATTGTAGAGGCTCTGTTCGCAGACCAGCCCCAGCCGAGTTGTCGCCATGGCCCGCTCGTTGGCGCGCGCGATGGCCCAGCCCGGAAAGTTGCTGGTTCCAACATAGGTGATTTTTCCTTGGGCGATTAACCGATCCATCGCCTGCCAGATTTCCTCAGGCGAGGCGGCACGGTCGATGTGGTGGAATTGGTAGAGATCGATGTGGTCCACCCGAAGGCGCTTCAGGCTTGCGTCACAGGCCATCTGGATGTGGCGCGCGGAAAGGCCCCGGTCATTGATGTCGTCCGACATTGGCTCATGGACCTTGGTGGCCAGCACGATCCGGTCGCGCCGGGCGCGGTCTTCGGCCAGCCAGCCGCCCAGAAGGGTCTCGGTGGCGCCGACGCCGAGATGGCCGCCGTACTGGTTGGCGGTGTCGATGAAGTTGATCCCGGCCTCAACGGCGTCATCGAGGATCGCAAAGCTCTCAGTTTCTGAGGTGCGCGGGCCGAAGTTCATGGTCCCCAGGCAGAGGGCGCTGACCTGAAGCGCAGTGCGGCCTAGCCTGCGATAAATCACTAGGGTGCCCTCAAAGTCGGTCCGGTCACCAGGGTCTCGCTGGAGTCGGCCACGCAGTGGCGGACCATCCTCTGGGCGCGTTCCGACAACGTCTTGTAGTCCGCATAGGTGATGCCCGGCACGATCGGTTCCCGGAACCAAGGGGCGTAGAATTCCAGGTTCGGGATGGATCGGATCTGATCGGAGACATTGGGCGTGCCGCCGTGCCAGGCGCGCACGTCGCGGATCATCACCGCGCCAGCCGGGGCGGGACAGACGGTGGAGAGGCGCATCCACTCGGGTTCCTGGTCCAGCGTAGGGATCGGCGTACGGGAATGCTGGGTGCCGGGGATCTGTCGGGTGGGACCGTTCAGCCGCGTCACATCCTGGGGAAGGAAGTTGGCGCAGACATAGGGGCAGGGCAGGTCGCGGATGGTCAGCTGCCGGCGCGGGTCGTAGAAGGCGCTGAAGGGCGTAGTGGTGGTGTCGCGCCAGTCGCGGACATCGGAGTGCAACGGCTGATAGCCGACCGCGCCCGGAAGGCAGAAGTCGCCGCTCGCCGCGCGTAGCACGTAGTCTTCGGACTGGAAGATCCCGGTCACCACATCGGCGACGACCGTATTGTCGAGGAGCATCTGCCACTCGGGGCGGTGCAGTTGGCTCCGCGTCAGGCTGGAGCCGCCGAAGGAATAGCGGTGCGAGCCGCGGTTACCGGCCCTGTCCGAGTCCAGCGCCAGGATCTCGTCTATCGCGGTGGCGCAACCCCGCGCCAGGATCTCGGTCTGCTCGGAGTCGAGGGCGTCGGCGATGACCACAAACCCGTCACGTCGGAACAGCTCGACCGCATGCCGCGTGTCGGCGGGCGTGAGGATCTCCAGACCTTTGATGCCATTCTGGGCTTCCAGATAGGCCCGCAGGGCGAGGACCTCAGGCGTGACCCATGAGCCTTGAGTACCGTCCATGGTGTTCCTCCTGCGCCGCCAGGACTATTATATTAAACGTCAATAGTATTCGATGTGACTTGAGCGTGCAACCGTGCGGCGCGAACCTTGCGGTCACGTCTAGTTTGTGGGCTGGCCGCGCCTGCGGGGAATAAAGCCGGAAGCGTTGGCGTCACCGCCAAACTGGGCAATCCCAAAGCCGGCTTCGTGCTGATCGACTTCAAGCTGAACGGCGACCCCCGCTCATAGCGGATTGAGGCCTAGGCCGCCTTCAGGATGCGCGCCACCTGAGCCGGGGGACTCGTGCGGAGCGTGACCTCGCGTCCAAGCCTTTCATAGTATCACCACTGTTTAGGGCTTGGCGTACCGTCTGAAGCGATCGAACCGTTTATCCCAGCAAGAAATTAGGGCGCGGGTTGGGGTGATCCCCGCAATGCGCAAATTAAATGATTTATTCTAATAACTTAATGCCGGGGATGGCGGACGGGGTGGGATTCGAACCCACGGTGGGCTTTCACCCACGGCGGTTTTCAAGACCGCTGCCTTAAACCACTCGGCCACCCGTCCGGAGGGGCGGCCTATAGCAGGGCCTGGGCTGATCTTCCAAGGGCTCAGACGGGCTTAACCTCCTCTCAAGGCTCCCGGTTCATCATCCGCTAAGGATGTGCACAGGAGGCCGGCCATGCTTGGCCAGCGGCGGAAGCCCACCGCAACGATCCGGACCCTGGTAGGGGTCAGCCTCGGCGCCCTGGTGGTCACCGCCTGCGCGGCGCCCAAGCCCAAGCTGGCCAGTCGGCTACCGCAGGATCCTTCCGCGTCCAGTCAGGCACCCAGCGGGGCAGGGGGAACCTATAAGGTGGGTAAGCCCTACCAGGTGGCCGGCGTCTGGTACGTGCCCAAAGAGGACCCGAACTACAACCGGGTGGGGGTCGCCTCCTGGTACGGGGCCCAGTTCCACGCCAAGACCACGGCCAATGGCGAAACCTTCAATATGGACGCCATGACGGCGGCCCACACCACCTTGCCCATGCCGAGCCTGGTGGAGGTCACCAACCTGGAGAATGGCCGCAAGGTTGTGGTCCGGGTCAATGACCGCGGACCGTTCGTGGGCGACCGGATCATCGACATGTCCAGGGCCGCGGCCCGGGAGCTCGACTTTGAGTCCAAGGGACTGGCCCGGGTTCGAGTCCGCTATCTCGGGCCAGCGCCCCTTGGGGGTGGCAGCGACCCTGGCGTGCGGCGGGCGAGACTGTCGATCGGCCCCTTCTCATTGGGACGTTGAGCCAGCTGGCGCCTGCTGGCCTAGACCCGGCGATGCCCGCGGACGGCGCCAGTATGGCTGGACTTACGCCGCGAAACGGCCAATTTGAGCCCTGTGACCCAGGGCCATTTCATCACATTCGAAGGCGGGGAGGGGGGCGGCAAGTCCACCCAGCTTCGCCTGTTGGCGGAGCGTGTCAAGGCGCTGGGCCTGGAGGTCATCGCCACGCGAGAGCCAGGTGGCTCGCCGGGGGCCGAGGCTATCCGCGACCTGCTGGTGCGCGGGGAGGCTGACCGCTGGTCGGCTATGACCGAGACCCTATTGATGTATGCCGCCCGGCGCGATCATGTGGAGCGGGTGATCCGTCCCGCCCTGGCGCGGGGGGCCTGGGTACTGTGCGATCGCTTTGCCGATTCCACCCGGGCCTATCAGGGGGCGGCGGGCGGAACCGACGAGGCTTTGATCGCAGCCCTAGAACACCACGTCTTGGGTGATGTCCGCCCCGATTTGACCCTGATCCTCGACCTTCCCGCCGAGGTGGGCCTGTCCCGCGCCGCCAGCCGGGCGGGGGCCGAGACCCGCTTTGAATCCAAAGGTCAGGCCTTTCATGCAAGGCTCCGTCAGGCCTTCCTGGAGATCGCCGCTCGGGAACCGGCCCGGTGCCGCATCCTCGATGCCAGCCAGCCGCTGGAGGTGGTCAGCGCCGAGATCTGGGCAGCGGTGGCCCAACGTCTGGAGGCCCCGCTTGGCTGAGCGTGTGGCGCCGCCCCATCCCCGGGATGTCTATGATCTTACTGGCCATGAAGGCCCAGAGGCCGCCTTCGAGGACGCCAGATCCAGAGGCCGGCTGCACCATGCCTGGCTGCTCACGGGACCGGAAGGCGTCGGCAAGGCAACCTTCGCTTACCGCGCCGCCCGGCGTCTGCTCGGCGCACCGGCCGCGCCGGGGCACGGGGTGTTGGGGGTCGATCCCGACCATCCGGTGAGCCGGCAGGTGGCGGCAAGATCGCACCCCGATCTGCTGGTCATCGAGCGGATGGGCGAGGACGGCAAGCTGCGCAAATCCATTCCCGTGGATGAGGCGCGCAAGCTGTCGGATTTCTTCTCCAAGTCCCCGGCCAGCGCCCCGCACCGGGTTGCGATCATCGATCCCGCCGACGACCTGAACGTCAATGCCGCCAATGCCGTGCTGAAGACCTTGGAAGAACCCCCGCCAAGGGGCGTGATCTTCCTGGTCTCCCATGCGCCGGGTCGACTTCTGCCCACCATCCGGTCCCGCTGTCGCCGGCTGCTGTTTCGTCCCCTGGGCCTGGAAGCCACGGCGGCCTTTGTCCGCGACCATGCCCGGGTCAATCCCGAGGAGGCCCTGCGGCTGGCGCGGATGTCGGGGGAGGCACCAGGGCGGGCCCTCACCCTGGCGGCGGGTGCCGCCTTAGCGCTGGATGACGCCGCCCGGGAGATCCTTGCCGATCTGCCGGACTTTGATGAGGCCATAGCCTTGGCGCTGACAGACCGGTTTCGAGGCGGGGAGGGGGCTGCCAACTTTGCCCTGTTCATGGAGCGCCTTGGAGAGCGGGTCCACGTCCTGGCGCGGGAGCGCGCGGCTGAGGGGCGGGGCGGCCTTGATCCTTGGGCGCAGGCGTGGGAGAGGCTGACCGCCCTGCCGCGCGAGGTCGAGGGCCTCAATCTCGACCGCGCCGACGCCCTGTTCACGGCGCTTCGCGAGTTGCGGTCCGCCGCCCGCACCTGACCCATCGACATTGATCCCATGCTCATCGACAGTCACGTCAACCTGCACGCCCCCCAGTTCAATGAGGACCGTGCCGAGGTCATCGCCCGGGCGCGGGCAGCCGGCATCGCCCTGATGGTCAATATCAGCGACAAGGTCTCGGGTTTCGCCGCTGTGCGCGCTGTCGCCGAGGCACCGGACATCTGGTGCACTGTGGGCACCCATCCCCATGAGGCTAAGGAAGACCCAGACCTCTCGGCCCAGACCCTGATCGATCTGGCCGCCGATCCCAAGGTGGTCGGGATTGGTGAGACCGGTCTCGACTTTCACTACGACCTCAGTCCGCGAGACATTCAGGCCAAGGTATTCCGCGCCCATGTGGCGGCCGCCCGGGAAACCGGCCTGCCTCTGGTGGTCCATACCCGGGAGGCAGATGCCGTCATGGGGGAGATCCTGGAGGAGGAGTACGCTAGGGGCGCCTTTAGGATGCTGATGCACTGCTATACCAGCGGGGCTGATCTGGCCCGGCGGGCTGCAGCGCTAGGTGCCTGGTTCTCTGTCTCGGGGATCGCCACGTTCAAGGCCGCAGAAGACGTCCGGCAGGTGATCTCCGAGATGCCGCCCGAGCGGATTATTGTAGAGACCGACTGCCCCTATCTTGCACCCATTCCCTACCGGGGACGGCGCAATGAGCCGGCCTATCTGCCCCACGTCCTGGCCAAGCTGGCAGAGGTGCGGGGCTGGTCTCTGGCTGAGGCAGAGGCCAGGACCGAGGATGCCTTCTTTGCCCTGTTTGACCGGATCCCTCGACCGTGAGCGCCAGGCTTGAGTTCACGATTCTTGGCAGCGGATCGTCCGGCGGCGTGCCGCGGGCCGATGGGGACTGGGGGGCCTGCGATCCTGGCGAGCCGCGCAATCAGCGCTCCCGCTGCTCCCTGCTGGTCCGCCGTAGGGGCAGCCCCCAGGAGGCTGACGGCCAGCCCGTCACCACTGTGCTTGTGGACACCTCCCCAGACCTGAGGCTGCAGACGGCGGCGGCCGGGGTGAAGCGCCTGGACGGGGTCCTGCTGACCCATGATCACGCCGATCAGGTGCATGGCATTGATGACGTGCGCGCCTTTTTCATCCGTCAGCGGGCTAAGATTCCTTGCTACATGGATGCCGCAACCTGGGCGACGATGCAGCGCCGCTTCGGCTACATCTTCGAAGCTGAAGGGGGGTATCCGGCCATCTGTGATCCGATGACCCTCCCGCCGCTAGGGCAGGGGTTCAGCATTTCAGGGCCCTCAGGGATCATCCCGGTCACGACCTTTGACCAGGATCATGGGGGGGTGCGTTCGGTGGGATACCGGTTTGGGGATGTCGCCTATTCCAGTGATCTGGTGGACCTGCCAGAGGCGTCATTTGCAGCCTTGCAGAACCTGGATGTCTGGATCGTGGATGCCCTGCGGTGGCGTCCGCATCCGACCCATGCCCATGTGGATCTGGCCCTGTCATGGATCGAACGCCTGGCACCCCGCCGCGCCATCCTGACCAATATGCACATCGATCTGGACTACAAAGACCTCGTCTCCCGCCTGCCCAAGGGGGTTGAGCCGGCCTATGACGGTCTTACATTTTCACATGAATTAGAGGCAGGTTTTTCGTGAAGGAACAGCCAATTAGGCTTGGTTTTCTGGCAACGAAAAATGGCACATCCATGCGGGCAATCCTGGCCGCCATTCAGCAGGGAGCGCTTCTGGCCAAGCCTTGTCTGGTGGTCAGCAATGTAAGAGACGCCCCGGCCCTACACCATGCCGCCGCCGCCGGGGTTCCCACGGCCGTCATCCCCACCAAATCTGATCCTGAAGCCGCCGACCGCGCCCTGGCAAAGGCCATGGGCGAGGCACAGGTCGATCTGGTGATCCTGTCAGGGTATCTCCGTCGGCTCGGACCGGTGTTTCTGGACCGCTTCCGGGGCAGGGTTCTCAATATCCATCCCGGACCTCTGCCAGAATTTGGCGGGGAGGGCATGTATGGGCGGCGGGTCCACGAGGCCGTCATCGCCAGCGGTCTGACGGAAAGTGCTGCGGTCATCCATCTGGTCGACGGGGAGTATGATCACGGGCCAGAGGTGGCGCGAATGACCGTTTCTGTGGACCCTGGTGAAACCGCCGAGAGTCTCGAAGCCCGCCTTACAGCACTTGAGCCAGCCTTCTATCTTCGCACCTTGCAGGATATCTCAAGTGGCAGGCGCGCGCTACCACACGTGTGAGTAGATCTTGGCGGCGTCATCCCGACCTAGGGGGCGACGTTTCGCCGAACGTCATTCATTTGCCTTTAAGCGGCGCAGGAGCAGGGTGCCCCGACCTAGGGGAGTGATTCATGTCTGCAGCCGCCGCCACGATTATGGAACGCGTTCGTATCAGCCCGGCGATGGCGCTTGATCTGCTGGCTGGCGAGATCGCAATGGCCGGTCACGCTTCGCAGCATTTGGACGACACCCTGGGCAAGATGCTGGAGCTCATCGCGCCGGACGAACGGCTGAAGGTGATGCAGGACCTGCACGCCATTGACCTGTTGAACCAACATCTCACGGCGCTGGCGAATTTCGCCCGGGACCTTGGCCTGCAGGCCAGTGAGGAAGCCGCCGTGGATCTGACCTCGGCACTGAGCCACATTACCCTTGGGGATGTGGTCAAGCGCATCGAGGGCGCGGCCACGGGCGTCAGCTATGGCTCTGATGATGAAGACGGCGATCTCGACCTGTTTTAGGATTTCACCGGTCATCCGCGTGGGTTTCATTGGTGGCGGTCAGCTAGGCGCCTTTCTGGTCGTCTCATATTTCTGATAATATATCTTAGGCGAAGAATTGAAGTGGTCTGGAACGGCTAGCAGGCCATCAGGCTCCTCGTGGTCACTTCCCCTAGCGATCGCCCATGACAAAGGCCGACGTCGAAGACGCCGGCCTTGATCATTGCGCCGCCTGCGTGCGGCAGGCGGAACGACATGCGCGAGCGACGGCTTAGCCGTTGACCGCGTCCTTCAGGGCTTTGGCCGGTTGGAACGACACCTTCTTGGAGGCAGCGATCTGGACGGCTTCGCCGGTCTGGGGGTTGCGGCCCGTGCGCGCCGGCTTGTTCTGCACCTTGAACTTGCCGAAGCCTGGCAGGGACACTTCCTCGCCGCTGATGGCGGCATCACGGATTGCGGCGAAGACGCCGTCTACCACCTGCTTGGCCTGAGCCTTGGTCAGCTTGTCGTCGGCCGCGGCGACGCGATCGATGATGTCGGAGGTGTTCATGGATGGCTCCAGGTTGGGAATCAGCTTTCGACACTGCCAAGGGGCGATGCCGGTGTCACCTGAGCAAATGGTCCAATGGCCTTCGATTCAAGGGAATTTTTCACCTCGACGGTGAATGACGCTACACCATTTGGGTTTGAGGCGGACGTGGTGGACCGTGGGTGGCGACTCCCGGCAGGCTTGTGGGATGTCGAGCCCCCCTTCCCCGCCACCGACCCTCGGTGCCCATTTGGCCTCTCCCTCGTATCGACCGGCCGCCCTGGACCAGGACTTCCTGTTGGGCGACTCCATGCGTGGGGTGAGGTTCCAGCTCGAGTTCGCCAAGGCTGAGGAAGCTTTGCGTGCCTGGGGCATCCTCTCCACAATTGTGGTGTTTGGCAGCGCCCGGGTCGCCCTGGACGGACCAGGCCGCCAGAGCGGGTGGTATGATTCTGCCCGCCAGTTTGGGCGGCTGGCCTCAGAGTTGGGTGGTGCCCTGCTCGACGGGGGCCAGGGACGGCACAATGTCATCGCCACCGGCGGCGGCCCCGGGATCATGGAGGCGGCCAATCGAGGCGCGTTTGAAGCTGGGGCACCTTCGATCGGTTTCAATATAACCCTGCCCCACGAACAGGTCCCTAACCCCTACTCCACCCCTGATCTGACGTTCCAGTTCCACTATTTCGCCATGCGTAAAATGCACTTGGCGATGAGGGCCAGGGCCTTGGTGATTTTTCCCGGAGGCTTTGGCACGCTCGATGAGCTGTTCGAGTTGCTGACCCTTCGCCAAACCGAGAAGAGTCCGCCCATACCCATTGTCCTGTTCGACAAAGCCTACTGGTCGGAAGTGATCAACTTTGAGGCTTTGGCCCAGCACGGCATGATTGCGCCGCGGGATCTCGAACTCTTTGGCTTTGCCGAAACCCCACAACAGATCTGGGGTCTGCTCAAGGCCAAGGGCTTGCAGGGGCTGGACTAGGCAGGACGGCCCTGTGCCCAGGGCCGCATGGTCTTGGCTTGAAGCTTGCCGTGGTCGCGGGCCACAGTCACGCCACGGTTTCGCTGCAACCTTTGGGTGATTCACTGGAGGCTCTCATGCGCATCGTCCAAAGCAGTCTGCTGGCCGTGGCCCTCTCCTGTGGTCTTGGACTGGGGGGCGTCACGGCTGCGCCCGCCCACGAGCCTCAGATCAATGCCGCCGCTCCACCACAGGTTAGCGTCGAGGTGGATCCCAAGTTCGCCGCTACAGCCTTCAAGACCTATGGCAAGGCTGAGCTCGAGGCTCAGGCCGAGCGGCTGCGCAGATTGGTGGCCGATGATCTTCAGAGGCTGGGGGTCATGGCCGGGGGGCGGGTCGAGTTAGTTCTGACCGATCTTCGGCCCAGCCGTCCGACCCGCCAGGAATTGATGAGCCGCCCAGGCCTTTCCTTTCGCAGTGCGGCCTTGGGGGGCGCATCAATTGAGGGTCGTACAGTGGCCTTTGATGGGGCGGTGACCCCGGTGAGCTTTGCCTGGTACGCCTCGGACATAAGCGACTCCAGTCGCCAATCCGTATGGGGCGACGCCGAACGGACTTTCGAACGGTTTAGTCACCGGCTCAGCCGAGGCCAGCTTTACGCTCTCCGCTGAGCCTGGCTTGTCAGGGCGGGCAAGGCGGGGTCTGATCGCCCTCGCCCAGACCCCGAAGGTCGAACCAAGGTCTATTGCCCCCATGCCTGCTACAGCCCCGCCCAGTGATCTGCCACCGCTGGAGCGTCTTCTGGCCATTATGGCGCAGCTGCGCGACCCCAAGAGCGGCTGTCCGTGGGACCTGGAGCAGACCTTCGCCAGCATCGCCCCCTATACGGTGGAGGAAGCCTATGAGGTGGCTGACGCCATTGAACGAAATGATCTCGCCGATCTGAAGGATGAGTTGGGCGACCTGCTGCTGCAGGTCGTGTTCCATGCGCGGATCGCCGAAGACCAGGGGGCCTTCGCCTTTGACGATGTGGCTCGTGCCATCAATGACAAGATGATCCGCCGGCATCCTCATGTCTTTGGCGAGGAAAGCTATGCTTCGGGGGAAGCGCAGACCTCAGCTTGGGAGGCCATGAAGGCGCAGGAGCGCGCCAGCAAGGGGCGCAATGTCAGCCTTCTGGACGATGTGCCGGCGGGCCTTCCGGCCATGACCCGGGCCGTGAAACTGACGAAACGCGCCGCCCGCGTGGGATTCGACTGGCCCGATGTCTCCTTTGTACTGGAAAAGCTGCGGGAGGAGATCGGCGAGATGGAGGCTGAGATCGTGTCCGGCGATCGGGACGCCTTGCGCGGTGAGATCGGCGACGTGCTGTTTGTGATGGCCAATCTGGCCCGCAAGCTGGACATCGAACCTGAAGATGCCCTGCGGGCCACCAATGCCAAGTTTGTCCGCCGTTTCCAGTTCATTGAAGCGGGTCTGGCTGAACGTGGCCGCACGCTTCAGGAGTCCGATCTGGACGAGATGGACGCCCTCTGGGACGCTGCGAAGGTCGCCGAAAAGCGCTAAGGCACCGAAGCCGAGACTGCGCCGAGCTCGATCCTTGGGAACAGCTGTTCAAACTGTCCCAGGGCCTTAGGCGTTAGCCGGACCGCCATCCGGACCCCGCCTTCATCGTCGGCATGCCGGTCAATCACCCGACCATTCTGATAGAGCCAGGCCATGGCAGCCCCCTCACCGGCGGGCAGATGCGCCTCGACCGGGGGCGATTCGTCCACCATCCCAGCCACGGCCTGAAGCAGGAGGGTAATCCCCTCCCCCGTGACGGCGGAGACCAGCAGGGCTGGTGGATGGGCGCGTCGGGCATCGCCCTCAAGGATCGGCCGGTCTTCAGCTGGGGTCAGGTCAATCTTGTTCCAGACCTCCAGCACCCGGCGCTCGTCGATTTCCACGCCCATGCGTTCGAGCACTTCACGCACATCGGCAGCCTCAGCAGCACTGTCAGGGCTGGCGATGTCACGGACATGCAGAATGACATCGGCCTCCTGCACCTCTTCCAGGGTGGCGCGAAACGCCTCCACCAGTTCGTGGGGCAGATCAGAGATGAAGCCGACGGTATCGGACATGATCGCTGGCCGCCCATCGGGCAGGTGCAGCATCCGCAAGGTGGGATCGAGGGTGGCAAATAGCATGTCCTCGGCCATCACCTCGGCATTCGTCAGGCGATTGAACAGGGTGGACTTGCCAGCGTTGGTATAGCCGACCAGGGCGACCACCGGATAGGGCCTGCGCTTGCGGGCGGCGCGTTGCAAGGTGCGTGTCCGGCGGACCTCAAGCAGCTCTTTCTTCAGCCGCCCGATCTTATCGGCCAGCAGACGCCGATCGGTTTCAATCTGAGTTTCCCCAGGCCCGCCCATGACACCGAACCCGCCCCGCTGTCGTTCCAGGTGGGTCCAGGTGCGCACCAGCCGCGACCGCTCATAGGACAGTCTGGCCAGTTCAACCTGCAAACGCCCTTCCCGGGTCCGGGCTCGGCGGGCGAAGATCTCCAGGATCAGCCCGGTGCGGTCCATGACCTTCACCTTCCAGGCCTTCTCCAGGTTTCGCTGCTGTACCGGAGTCAGGGCGTCATCAACGACGGCCACATCGATCTCGAGCTCTTCGCAGAGCGCTCCGATTTCGGCGACCTTGCCCTTGCCAAACAGGGTGGCGGGCATGCGCTTGCGCACCGGGGCGACCATGCCCCGGCGGATTTCGAGATCGAGGGCGAGAGCCAGGCCCTCAGCCTCTTCCAGGCGAGCCAGGGACGAACGTGCCCCGCCTCGCCCATCGCGTTCTGGATGGATGATGAGGGCGCCTTGGACGGGCGCCTCATGGTCGATGGGTGATGAACTCAATCGTTCTCGTCTTCCGCCGGCTCATACAGCTGCACAGGCTGAGCGGGCATAATGGTGGAGATGGCGTGCTTATAGACCAACTGAGACTGGCCGTCACGACGCAGGAGCACGCAGAAGTTGTCAAACCAGCTGACCACACCCTGCAGCTTGACGCCGTTCACAAGGAAAATGGTCAGGGGTGTTTTGGCCTTGCGGACGCTGTTGAGGAAGGTGTCCTGCAGGTTCTGCTTTTTTTCGCTCATGGCTTTTCGCCCTTTTCTCCGTTTGAGGGGCCACACGCCCCCACACACATAAGGCAAGCTAGTCCAACCTTTAGCCGCCGTGCAATCACAGTCGGCGTCCTAGACAGCAGTCTGCTTGGCCCGCTCGATATAGAGGCTCCGGAGCCGCGTCGCCACAGGCCCAGGCGTGCCATCACCGATTGGCCGACCGTCAATGGCCGTGACGGCCAGGACCAGAGAGCCCGCTCCCGTAATAAAGGCCTCCCGCGCCTGAGCCATGTCCTCAGGGGTGAAGGGGCGCTCCTCGACCTTGAGGCCAGCCTCAGCGATCACATCGAGGAGGGTGTTGCGGGTGACACCGCGCAGGATGTTGGCCTGAGTGTCGCGGGTGCGAAGGACGCCGTCGCCGTCCAGTATCCAGGCATTGGCCGAGGCGCCTTCGGTAATTAGGCCGAGATCGTCAACGAACAGCGCCTCGCCAGCGCCCTGCGAGCGGGCCGCCTGACGGGCCATGACATTGGGCAAAAGCCCGACGGTTTTGATGTCACACCGACCCCAGCGATTCTCTGGCGTGGTGATCACCTTGATGCCCTGGGCTGCCTTGGCCTCTGAGGCCACGCGATCAAGGGACTTGGCGGTTATCACCATCGACGGGCTGAGGGGGCCATCTGGAAAGGCATGATCTCGTGGCGCAACGCCCCGACTGATCTGGAGATAGATCAGACCTTCGCGGACATGATTGCGCCGCAGCACTTCGCGCAGGACAACGGTCAGCGCCGCGCGGGACATGGGCTCGGGGATCTGCAACTCGCCAAGGCTGCGCTTGAGGCGGGCGAAATGTCCCTCCGCATCGGCGAGCTTGCCGCCGAACACCGACCAGACCTCATAGACCGCATCGGCCAACTGATAGCCGCGGTCCTCGATATGGACGGCGGCGTCAGCATGGCGGCCATATCGACCGTTCACATAAGCGATGCGTCCCATGACTAATCCACGCCCTCCTCTACGGCTCGGGCCCCTGACAGGCCCAGGGACTTCAATTTTCGATGCAGCGCCGAGCGCTCCATGCCGATGAAGGCGGCGGTCCGAGAAATGTTCCCTGAGAACCGCATCATCTGCGCGCTAAGGTATTCGCGCTCAAAGGTTTCCCTCGCCTCCCGAAGAGGCAGGGCAATAATCTTGTCGGCGCCTAGCAGACCCCCGCCATCGGCCGGTGGGGCATCGGACGGCACCATGTCGGCGGTGATGGGCTCCCTGGGATCGCCAGAGCTGAGGATGAGCATCCGCTCGACCACATTGCGCAGCTGCCGGAGATTGCCTGGCCAGGGACGGACCTGAAGTGCGCCTATGGCGTCCTCTGACAACACCCGTCTTGGCATGCCGCTGGCTTCGCAGATGCGCTCAATGAAGTTCTCGACCAGTTCCGGAATGTCCTCTCGGCGCTCGGAGACACCTGGAACAGCGACCGGCACCACGTTCAGACGGTGGAACAGGTCTTCCCGGAACCGGCCCTCGGCGATCTCCTCCCGCAGATTTCTCGAGGTGGAGGAGATGACCCGGACATCCACCTGCACATCGCCATCGCCATTCACTCTGCGAAAGCGTTGCTCCACCAGCACCCGTAGGATTCGGCTCTGGGTTTCCCGAGGCATATCGGCGACTTCATCAAGATAGAGGGTGCCGGCATGGGCACGCTCGAAGACCCCGATCTTGCCGGGCCGTCCGCCCTCCCCTTCGACGCCAAAGAGCTCGACATCCATCCGCTCTGGGGTCATTCCCGCCGCGCTGATCGCCACGAACTCCCCCCTGGCCCTGGGGCTTGCGCTGTGAATGAGACGGGCGACCGTCTCCTTGCCTGATCCCGGCGGACCGGCAATCAGCACACGGCTGTTGGCCGCCGCCAGCTTGGCGATCATCTGGCGCAGATGCTGGGCGGGCATAGACTTGCCGATCAGTCCCTCGGGCATGATCGCCTGGGTTCGCAGGCGACGGTTCTCACGCCGCAGATTGGCCGCCTCCAGAGCCCGGTCTACGACCAGCAAAAGTCGGTCGGACTTGAATGGCTTTTCCAGGAAGTCATAGGCACCACGCTTGATGGCGCTGACGGCGGTTTCGATGTTGCCGTGGCCGGAGATCATGATGACTGGCAAGTCGGGATCGAGGGCCTTGAGCAGGTCCAGAAGCTCCAGACCGTCCATCCCGCCCCCCTGCATCCAGATGTCCAGGATCAACAGGGAAGGTCGGCGGGCGCGAACCGCCGCAAGGGCGCTCTCTGAATCTGAGGCTGTGCGGACCTCATAACCCTCGTCGGAGAGAATGCCGGCCACCAGGTCGCGGATGTCAGCTTCGTCATCCACCACAAGCACATCAGCGGCCATGGGCTTCTCCTTCGAAGATCAGTGTAGGGTCTTGGACGAGGCTGGCTGGGCGATGGGCCATCGGAAGGGTCAGGATCACCCTGGCCCCCTGTCCTCGGGCCGCGTCGGTCAGCAGCAACTCGCCGCCATGGTCTTCTAAGATCCGCTTGACGATGGCCAGACCAAGGCCTGTGCCCTTCTCGCGGGTCGTGACATAGGGCTCAGTAAGGCGATCGCGGTCCTTTTCGGGGAGGCCCACGCCATTATCTTCTATGGCGATGGTCACGATTTCGGCCGCTGCCGTCATATGAACAGTGATGCGCCCGGCGGGACGGGGGGTGGTCTCTACCCGCGTGGTCACCGCCTCGGCGGCGTTCTTGAGAATATTGGTCAGAGCCTGGGCCAGCATTCGCCCGTCGGCCATGACGGTCACGTCCGGTGTCGGATCGGTGAGAACGATCTTGAGATGGGGATTGGCCACGCCCTGGGCGAAAACCTGGGCACGGAGCAGCTCAGCCAGGTCCTGCTGCGAGAACCGGGGGGCGGGCATCCGGGCAAAGGCTGAAAACTCGTCGACCATCCGACCGATATCGCCCACCTGCCGCACAATGGTGTCGGTGCAGCGGTCGAAGGTTTCGAGATCGGCCTGCGCCACGTCCTTGCGGAATTTTCGACGGATCCGCTCAGCCGAGAGCTGGATCGGCGTCAGAGGGTTCTTGATCTCATGGGCGATGCGCCTGGCGACATCTTTCCAGGCGGCATTGCGTTGGGCGGCCACCAGGCGCGTGATGTCGTCAAAGGTCAGAACAAGTCCGCTCTCGCTGCGGCTTGCCCGAACCCGCAGTCTATGACTTTCCCGCGCCCGCTGGATGTCGACCTCAGCCTCAGCCGCTCCCGAGATTGCAGCCTCCCCGGCCACGGCGCTGAGTTCTGGCGCAAGCTCAGCCAGGGTCAGCCCCTCCACCGGGCCGCTACCCAGGCCCAACAGCTGGGCGGCCTGGCGGTTCAAGGCCGAAATCCGACCCTGGCTGTCGAGACCAATCACGCCGGCACTGACCCCCGACAGTACGGTCTCAATGAACTCCCGTCGCCCTTCAGCCTCATCGCTGGCTCGGCGCAGGGCTTCTTGCTGCGCCTGAAGATCATGAGTCATGCTATTGAAAGCACGGGAAAGAACGGCAATTTCTTCAGGGTCATTTCCGGACTCGACCCGCGCGCTCAGGTCTCCCGCAGCCACACGACCGGCGGCCTGAACGAGCCGCGCGACGGGGCCTGAGATGGCGTTGGCCGCCGACATGCCAAGCCAGACCGCACCCACCAGGACCAAAAGAGCGGTCTCCACATAGCTGAGGACGAATACCGTCTGAATCCGGGCCCGGCTCTGAGCGGCCTCCCGATAGGAGATCAGAGAGCCTTCAGCCTCGATCAGGTGGGTGATGATCCCCGACTCTACGGGTCTGGCCACATAGAGATAGGCATCGGGATAATCCTTCAGCCGGTAGAGCGCACGCATCAGGTCCGAAGAATCAAAGGCTGGGACCGAGATGTCGCCCTCATCAGCCGCCTGGAAACTGGACTCTGGGGGCATGACGAAAGGCGGCGCATCAGGTGCCTCGACCCGCGCCAGAACCCGGCCCTCCCGGTCTATGAGATAGGCGGCTGGAAACCCATGATAGGCCGCCTGATAGGACAGGAAGTGGGTGAAGGTGACCGGTGAGGTCGCCAGGGCAGGTGCCGCACGGTTGAGGTCCACCGCCATTGGGGCCACGTGCTCGCCGATGTAACGCTTCTGGTCCTCTACGTAGGAGCGCGCCACGGTGGCGGAGTTTTCCACCACCGTCTGCACCCGCTCGCTGAACCAGTTGTCAAAGCCTCGGTTGACCAGCACGCCGTAGAACAGTGCGACCACCACGGCCGGAGCGACGGCCGCCACGGCGAACAAGGTGACGAAGCGCAGATGCAACCGGGCTCCGGCATCTACCGATCGGGCATCCAGCAATGCCAGGAGTCGGAACCCAACAATCGCCGCCAGGAAGAGGATCAGGACGAGGTTGAGGCTGAGGACCGTCAGGATGGTGGTCGAGGCGGGCCTCAGGGGGCCGGCTTCAGGTGGCGAGGCCGCCAGCAGGATCGCCACCGCTGTCAGGATGGCCGCCAAGATATAGCCACCGCCGAGGGCATAGCGGGACTGAATCGCCCGCCACAGGATGGCGGTCGGTCTGGCGGCCTCAAAGCTCCTGATTGACAGCGTCATGAGAGCCTAGCCTAGGCGCAACTGTGTCTGGAACTCAACACAGATGTTGCTTGATTACGTCAGGTTGACCGCCCGGCAAAGATCGCTCGGATCAGCGGCGCCCGCGGGTCAGATCCACCCCAAGGTCCTGGATTTTTTTTCGCAGGGTGTTCCGATTCAAGCCGAGAATTTCCGCCGCACGGACCTGATTGCCCCGGGTCGCGGCCAGGGTCAGCTGGATCAGTGGACGCTCCACCTCTTCCAGCACCCGGTCATAGAGCCCCACTGGGGGCACGCCGTCGGGCTGCTCAGCAAAGTAACCGCCCAGGTGCCGCTCAACCAACTGGGCCAGCGTCAAGGGCCCCTCCTGCCCTGGCTGGCTGGGCTGTTGATCGGCCAGTTCCTTCTCGACGATCCGGGCGGTGATCAGTTCCTCGGCATAGAGCGCGCAGACCCGGCGGATCAGGTTCTCCAGCTCGCGGACATTGCCGGGCCAGCCGTGCAGCTTCAGCCGCTCCAGGGCCGCCTGGTCGATGGTCTTTGACGGCAGCCCCTCACGGTTAGCCCGCAGCAGGAACGAGCGAGCAAGGTCGGGGATATCCTCAGTCCGGTCCCGCAGGGGCGGCAGCCGGATGGGCGCCACATTCAAGCGGAAATAGAGGTCTTCGCGGAACAGGCCCTGGGCGATCAGAGCCCGAAGATCGCGGTTTGTGGCGGCGATCAGCCGGGCGTTGGGCCGTCGCCCGGTCTTTGGATTCAGGGCCGGCTCTGACCCATCGATCACCCGAAGCAGCCGGGTCTGGGCGTCCAGGGGCATGTCGCCGATCTCGTCGAGGAATAGCGTACCCCCATCAGCCTCCACCAGCTTGCCGCTATCCCCATCGGCCCGACCAAACAGCTCAGCCTCGACTCTTTCCCTGGGGGTCGCGGCCAGATTGATGACCACGAACTTGCCGTCCTTACGGCGCCCCATGTCGTGCAGGGCGCGGGCCACCAGCTCCTTGCCCGTCCCCGATTCCCCGAGGATCAGCACGGTGAGGTCTGCCCCCACCAGCCGGGCGATCGTGCGGTAGACCTCCTGCATCGGTGCTGAGCGGCCGATTAATGGCAGACGTTCGTCACGCACGGCCCGGGCCTGGGCGCGGGAGGCTTCAGGGTCGGCAGGGCGTGCCAGAGCGCGTCGCGCCAGGGCGGTCATGTCGTCCAGGTCGAAGGGCTTGGGCACATAGTCGAAGGCGCCGATCTCGGCCGCGTTGACCGCTGTCAGCAGGGTGTTCTGCGCACTCATGATGATGACCGGCAGCTTGGGCCGCTCTTTGCGAATGCGCGGAAGGACATCGAACACGTTCTCGTCGGGCATCATCACATCGGTGATGACCAGGTCGCCCTCCCCCTCGGACACCCATTTCAGCAGGGTGGAGGCGTTTCCCGTGGCGCGGACCTGATAGCCCAATCGGGTGAAGGACTGAGACAGAACCAGTCGGATGGAAGCATCGTCATCGGCGATCAGGATCTTCTTGCCGGCTGCGCTCATGCCGTAACGTCCTTTTCAGTCACTATGGGAAGCAACACCCGGAACACCGTCCGACCGGGCTCGGATTCGAAGTCGATCAGTCCGCCGTGGCCGACCACCAGCTTGGAGACCAGGGCAAGGCCAAGCCCTGCCCCATTGGGTTTCGTGGTGACGAAGGGCTGAAACAGCCGTTCACGCAGGTGAGCCGGGACGCCAGGGCCATTATCCTGAATACGGATCTCCAAGGGAGCACCGCGAAGCTGGCGATCCTTGGTTGATCGCACGCGGACCCCATGCCGATAGGCCGTGGTGATCAGCACCTCTCCGCGACCATCCCCGCGCATATGGGCGGCCTCTGAGGCATTCTTGACCAGGTTGAGAAACACCTGGATCAGCTGATCCTCGTCCCCTGGCGTGGCCGGCAATGAAGGATCGTACTGCTCTCGCAGCAGGAGGCCGTCGGCCACCCCATTGGCTGCCAGGGCGCGGACACGGTCCAGAACCTCATGGATGTTCACCGGGTCACGGGCCGGCGGGGCGTCGTCGGCGAAAACCTCCATGCGGTCGACCAGGCGCTTCACCCGATCGGTCTCATCGACGATCAATTGCGCCAAAGGCACGTCGTCGGCCCGGGCACCGGCCTTGAGGAGCTGGGCGGCGCCGCGGATGCCTGCCAGGGGGTTTTTGATCTCGTGGGCCAGCATTCGACCTAGGCCCATGATCGAGCGCAGACCGGCTGCGTCGCCGCCAAACTCGGCAAAAACGCCGCCCTTGACCTGTAAGGAGAGCAGGATGGAGCCATCACCCAGCGGGGCGGCCACACCGTCAGCCTCAAATGTGGGCTGACCAAAAAGGCTGATCTCCAGGCCCCGTTGGCGGACAGCACCGCCTTCCTGCTGGACCCGGTTAAGGAGCGCGACCAGGGGAGACTCCGGCGGCAGAGCCGCGCGAAACCGGCCCCGGGCGAGCAGGCCTAGCCCCTGACCAAACAGGGCTTCGGCCGCCTCATTGACAGCAACCAAGGCCCCGCGCCCATCGATCACCAGGGCCGGCTCAGGGCTGAGGTCAAAGGCGGCCGACTTCAGAGCGTTCAAATCAAGCCCCGGATGGGTGGTTCTGGTCCGACTGTTCATGCGGCCAACCTCGTCTCAGGATCGCGCCACAGCGCGATCAGCTCCAGTTTCACCTGTGACGGATCCTCAAGTCGGCAGATCCGCCCGCGGGCGGCTCGCCTGGCCTCGGCCTGCATGGGCCAGGGCGTGTTTTCGATGTAGGCGGCCAGGTGCTTGCGGAAGATCCGCAGCCCCAGGCGTTCGCCATAAAATTCCAGGCTGTCGTCGAGATGGGCCTGAACCAAGGCCAGCCGCGTCTCGACATCGGGCGCCGCGAAGGCGAGCCCAGAGAGAGCTGCCTCGATTTCAGCGGCGATCCAGGGTCGCCCATAGACCCCGCGGCCGATCATGACCCCGTCAGCGCCGGACTGATCCAGAGCCTGGCGAGCGGTTGCGCCATCAACAATGTCGCCATTGACGATCACCGGCACCCTGACGGCCGACTTTACCGCTGCCACAGCGCGCCAATCGGCCGCCCCGCGATAGAACTGGCTGCGGGTACGGCCATGGACCGTGATTGCCTGGGCACCTTGATCCTGGCAGCGGGCGGCAAGTTCGGGGGCGTTGAGGGACGCCTCATCCCATCCTAGACGCATCTTGACGGTGACCGGGACCTCTGCGGCCTCGACCACGGCGCCGACGATGGCTTCGGCCAACTCCGGCTCACGCATTAGGGCTGAGCCACAGGCTACCCCAATGACCTCCCGCGCCGGGCAGCCAAAGTTCAGGTCAATGATCTGCGCCCCCGCGCGCACTGCCAGACGGGCCCCCTGGGCCATGGTCGCAGGATCGCGTCCCACAAGCTGAACGACCATGAGCGGCAGGCCTTCGCCAACGGCAGCGCGTCGGACCACGTCAGGACGCCCCTTGGCGAACTCGTCCGACGCCACCATCTCGGTGGCCACATAGGGCGCTCCGAGCCGACTGGCCAAACGACGAAATGGTAGATCCGAGACGCCGGTCATGGGGGCGATCCAGACGCGCCCGCCAACCTCCACCGTGCCGACCTTGAGCTGTTTGCCCATTTTGTAATCACCCCTACCGCTGGCTTTTTAGGCACTTTGTGCGGCGCCGTAAAGCCTGGACAACATCGCGTGAACGCCTAAACACAGCCCATGAGCTTTTCGGCCATAGTGGTCGCCGCAGGAAGCGGTGTTCGGGCCGGTGCAGGGCGGCCCAAAACCTGGCGTGACCTGGGTGGACGACCGGTGGCGCGCTGGTCGGTAGAGGCCCTCTTGGCGGCCGGGGCCTGCCGGGTGGTCGTGGTGGTCGCCGCCGATATGCGGCCAGACGCCAAGGCTGCTCTTGGTGACCTCCAAGGCGTTGAACTTGTCCAAGGTGCGGAGACCCGGGCCGCCTCTGTCCAGGCCGGGATAGCTGCCCTCAAGGGTCAGCCCGGAGATCACGCCGTCCTTATCCATGACGCCGCGCGCCCGTTTCTAACGAGAGAACATGTCCAACGTCTGCTGCAGGCCCTGGAAGCCGCAGATGGTTCCGTCCTCGCGCTTCCCCTCGCCGATACCTTGAAGCGAGAAGAGCCCGGTCATCTGGCGACCCCAAACCGGAACGATCTCTGGCGGGCTCAGACCCCTCAGGGGTTTAGATTGGGGATACTGCAGCAGGCCTATGCGGCCTGGGACTTTGCCCAGGAGCCTACCGATGACGCCCAGGTGGTCACTGGTTTTGGGGGGAGAGTCGTACTCACCCCGGGCGACCCCATGCTCTTCAAGCTCACCTATCCGGAGGACTTCGTGATGGCCGAGCGACTGGCCGCTGGCGCGAGGGTGTCCAGGACGGGAATGGGCTTTGACGCCCATCAATGGGGTCCTGGCGACGCCGTTTGGCTATGTGGCGTGCGGATTGACCATGACCAGAGTCTGGTAGGGCACTCTGATGCCGACGCCGGCCTGCATGCGCTCACAGATGCCCTGCTGGGCGCGCTGGGTGCCGGTGACATCGGCGAGCACTTTCCGCCGACCGATCCGCAGTGGCGCGGCGCGGCCTCCGACCAGTTCCTGGCCCATGCCGCGAACCTGGTTCGGGCTAGGGGCGGCGACATCGTCAATGTCGATGTTACCCTGATCTGTGAGCGTCCGAAGATCAGGCCCCACCGGGAGGCTATGCAGCGCAGACTTGCAGAGATCCTTGGGGTTGCTGATGACCAGATCAGCGTGAAGGCCACCACCACAGAGGGAATGGGTTTTACAGGCCGTCAGGAAGGCCTCGCTGCCCAGGCCATCGCCACCATCGAGATGCCGCGATAGGCGCTAAGGCAGCCAGGTCCAGACCTCTTTCATCCGGCGATACATGGCCCCTGGCAGGTTAGTATAGGCGTCCGTCCAAGGCGCAGTGAGGGTCGGGTCGGTCGGCGACCAGCGGACATCATTCTCATAGGGCAGCAGCCCTTCCGGCGTCCGCGTGACGACGATCACATCCTCCGCCGACTCCCACAGCACAGGGCTGTCATAGGCCGCCTGATGCCGCTGCAGCAGGGCTGAGCCTCCCGCCGCACTGGCGACCGCCATGGCTGGCGAGATGAGGTCAAGGTTTCGGTTAGACAGGTGCATCACCAGGATGCCGTCAGGCTTCAGTCTGGCCAGATACATCTTTACCGCCTCCACAGTCAGCAGATGGGCAGGCACGGCGTCAGAGGAGAAGGCGTCCAACAACAGAATGTCATACTGCCCCTCTGCCTCATCTTTCAGGGTCAGGCGGGCGTCGCCAATGACATAGTCGATCGGCCCCTTGGCGCATTCCGACGTGTAGGTGAAATAGGCCGGATCATTGGCGATCTTGACCATCAAGGGGTCGATTTCAAAGAAGGTCAGCTGGTCCTCAGCGCGGACATAGGCGGCCACGGCACCAGTGCCCAGGCCCACAGCAGCAATCGTCAAGCTCGCCTTTTCGGCCCGCTTAGCGGTGAAGACCTGCCCAATCGGCGTCTCCGGGGCGTAGTAGACCAGGGGACGACAACGGTGCTCGGGGGCCCTGGCCTGTGCGCCATGCAGCGTGGTACCGTGGGCAAGCATGTGAACCGTCCCGCCCAGGGCCTCCACAGGCATCACCGATTGGCGAGCGACGCCGAAAAAGCTGCGCCAGGTTTCGCGCACATCCACCCGGTCGCCTGCCAACTGTGCCGAGATCAGCAGCATGCAGATGCTGGCCATAAACAACAGGGTGCTCTGCCGCAGCAGGAACGCCGATACGGTCACGACCCCAAGCAGGAGGCGAACTGTCGCGTCACTTTGAGCGTACTGCTCAGCGATAACCGGCGCGGCGATGACCGCGATGACGCAGATGGCAAACAGCCCCCAACGCCAAGGGCTCCCCCGGTCCCAGACCCAAGGTCTGGCCAGGCAAGAAAGCGCCAGGACCAGGGGGTACTCCCAGACGTTGGTGAAGATGACGGGCGCGACAAAGGCGTTGAACCCACCGCCGACCACCCCGCCGATGGACAGGCAGAGATAGAACTCCGTCAGCTGGGAGGCTGGCGGACGGCGTTCCACAAGCGCCTGGTGGCAGACCAGGGCGGTCAGGAAGAACGCCGCAAGGTGCACGGCAAGCTGGATCACCAGGTTGGTGGTGTGGAAGGGCATGATCACGGCGCAGGCCACGACCGCTGCGGCCTGGAACATCAGGGCTGTGTCCGAGGAGATCAGCGGACGGTCCTGGAATGCGATGATGAAGGTCAGCAGATAGAGGGCCAGCGGCACGACCCAGATGAAGGGGGCCGAGGCCACATCTGTGGTGATGTGGGTTGTAACCCCCAACATCAGGCTGGAAGGGATCGCCGCGAGGCCGATCCAGATCAGTCGCCGAGGCCAGGGCCTTCCGCTTAGGGCGATATCCAGTAACGCTTGGGCTGGGGGTGGAACGATCTCGATCTTTGGTGCCCGGGCGACCATCAGACCAAGGCTGGCCATCAGCACAACGAAGCCCCCATAGGCGAGGCTCCAGACAAAGGTCTGTGCCTGGACCGCGAGGGTCGGTTCCACCACCACAGGATAGGCCAATAGCGCAATCAGGCTGCCAAGATTGCTTGCCGCGTAGAGCACATAGGGGCCGCGTCCCTCACCTTCCCGATAGATTCGAGCGTGCCAGGCCTGTGCCAGCGGTGCTGTCGCCGACAGGATGGCGAAGGGCGCGCCGACCATGAGGGCCAAGGCCCCCAACAGCCAGAGCGCGGGATGGTCTGAGGTCGGCGGACCCAGCAATTCATGGACCCGTAGCGGCAGGACGAGGGCCGCCAGCAGCAGGGCACCCCCGTGAATCATGGCCTGGCGGCGCACGCTCCCAGCCCGCTGCAGCAGGTGGGCATAGGCGTAGCCCACCAGCAGCGCCCCTTGAAAGAAGGCCATGCTGGTGTTCCAGACGGCCGGTGCCCCCCCCATCAGGGGAAGCAGTAACTTGGCCGCCATGGGTTGCACCATGAAGACCAGAGTGGCGCTGGCGAACACCGTTAAGCCAAACAAGGCCGGCGCAACTGCGGGCTGGGCCTTGGGGAGAGTGTCCTGCAGGGTCATGACGCCGATTCGGGCTTTGTGCTCAGTTGGCCGATGGTGGGGTCTGGCCAGCCCGGCGCCTAGGGTCCATCCAGCCCATAGATTCCCCTAAAGCGGGTACCTTGGCGCGATCTCAGGTCCTCGGGGATTGAAGGCGACGGGCAGGCATCAACGGCTTCGCTCTTCGACCTCGGTCTGATCTATACAGGTCACACTGAGATCGGCAGGACGGCGATTCCGCCGTTGACGCAGATCTGGACGGCCCCTGTTTTGTGCGTTCGACGTGGAGACGCCCATGTTTTCCCTGGAAATTGAGACCTTGGCGCGGCTTCTTATTGATGAGGCGCGACAGAAGTCACTCCGGATCGTCACGGCTGAAAGCTGCACGGGCGGGCTCTTGAGTGCTGCGATCTGCGCGATTCCCGGTGCCTCCGATGTTCTCGATCGGGGTTTCATCACCTATTCCAACCGGGCCAAGCAGGAGATGCTCGGCGTGCCGGGGGACCTCATCGCCGACCTGGGCGCAGTTTCGGAGCCTGTGGCGCGGATGATGGCTGAGGGGGCTCTGGAAAACTCCAACGCCCATCTGGCCGTGGCCATAACGGGAATTGCCGGACCCGACGGCGGAACGCGGATGAAGCCTGTGGGCACGGTCCATATTGCTACGGCCCGCACCAATCATGGCCTTACGCATCGGGCCGAACTGTTTGAGTTCGAAGGCCGCTTTGAAATCCAGCAGGCGGCCACCCAAGCCGCCCTGGAGATGCTGCGGGAACGCCTGAACTGAGATTCAGGCTCGGTGGCTATGGGGGCCATAAAGGGCACCGGCCCGGGCTTCGAAGCAACTCATCAAGCGGTCGACGGCGGCGTGAAAATTCGCACTCAGCAAGGCTGCCAGAAGTCGGGACTTGAACTCAAAGTCGATCTCGAACTCGATCCGCGTACCGGCCGGATCCTCGTGGAACCGCCAGCGGTTATCCAGCCGTTTAAGCGGGCCTGAGATCAGGCTGACCTGGATGGTTCGCGTTGTGGCATCCCGCCGGACCCGGGTGGAGAAACGCTCTTTCAGCAGGGAAAACCCCACTGACGCCTCCGCATCGAGCGTATCGACCCCGTCGCTCACCGGCTTCAGGTTCCAGCTGCGCATGCCGGTGATCCAGGGCACAAACTCCGGATAACGGTCCACGTCGCCGACCAGGGCGAACAGCTGGTCTGGCCCATAAGGCAGGACCTTCTGGATGCGATGGTACAAGGGTGGGCCTAGGCCTTAACCGCCGGAGCCACAGCCTGGCTGGCGGCGCGAGCTTCCTGGGCCAGCCTGGCAGCCTGCAGCTTGGCGAAATCCTCGCCGGCATGGTGCGACGAGCGGGTCAGCGGACTGGCCGAAACCATCAGGAAGCCCTTGGCCCGAGCGATTTCCTCATAGGCACCAAACTCTTCAGGCGTCACGTAACGGTCGATGGCCGCGTGCTTGCGGGTCGGCTGCAGATATTGGCCAATGGTCAGAAAATCGACGCCGGCGGAACGCATGTCGTCCATCACCTGCATCACCTCCTCCTTGCTCTCCCCCAGACCGACCATCAGGCCCGACTTGGTGAACTGAACAGGATCGCGGGTCTTGACCCGCTCCAGGAGGCGCAGGGAGCTATAATATCGAGCACCCGGACGGATCGACAGGTAGAGCCGCGGCACGGTCTCAAGGTTGTGGTTGAAGACATCGGGGCGAGCATCGATCACGGCCTCAATGGCCTCGACAGGCTTGCGCAGGAAGTCCGGAGTCAGAATCTCGATGGTGACGCCGGGCGCGGCGGCGCGGATGGCCTGGACCACGGCAGCAAAATGAGCCGCCCCCCCGTCCGCCAGATCGTCGCGGTCTACAGAGGTTATGACGACGTGTTTCAGGCCCATCTTGGCCACGGCGTCTGCCACCCGGGCAGGCTCGGTAGGGTCAAGGGCGTTGGGCTTACCCGTGGTCACATTGCAGAAGGCGCAGGCCCGGGTGCAGATCTCCCCCATGATCATCATGGTGGCATGGCTCTGAGACCAGCACTCGCCAATATTGGGACAAGCGGCCTCCTCACAGACGGTGACCAGCCCATGGGCCTTCACGATGCTGCGCGTGGCGGCATAGCCCTCGGAGCCGGGCGCGCGGACCCGCAGCCACTCCGGCTTCCGAAGCAAAGGTGTGTCAGGCTTGGCCTGCTTTTCAGGGTGCCTGGGCCGAGGCTTGGCCAAATTGTCGATGACGACGGTCATAGGACTTAGATCGTCCCTCCGAGGCTCCGGATCAAGCCGCGATTGTGCGACCTTGCGCCCAACCCCTCATCTGGGCTGAAACTAACCTATGCGCCCCTGGCCAGCCCCCATTATTGGCCTCCTCCTGGTTCTCCTGGGCTTGGCGGCATGTGATTCGGCCGGCACACGCCCAGCCCTGCTCGACAGCCGTCCGCCGCCAGGGATAGCGCCCGGGTTCCTGGCACCCCCGGGTTTTGCTTGGGGTGCCATAAAGCCGTCAGGGGGACCGGAACTCCGCTACGGGGTTTCAGCCCCCGAAGGGGCCGGACGACGGGGACAGGTTCTGATCCTGCCAGATCCCGATGAACCCGCAGAAGTCTGGTTCGAGACGGCCCGGGCGCTGAACCAGGCGGGATTTGTTGTCTGGCTCTTTGAGTGGGGTGCCTTCGGCGGGTCGGGTCGCACGCTTGCCCCTTTCGACATGGTGCATGCGGCCAACGCGGCGGCAGGGCCACAGGCCGTAGCAGCCCTTGTTGCGCATGTGATCGCGCCGGGTCCGGAGCGACCGTTGACCATCATGTCCTCAGGTGACAGCGCCAACATTGCCCTCCAAGCCCTGCAGCTCGGCACTCCGGCTGCCGCCGTGATCTTCAGTGCGCCTCAGGCGGGGGAAGCCAGGTCGCTGCGGACCTGGGAACGGCTCGCCCTGCGCGTGGGCCTGGGCCGCCTGCCGGCCCCAGAATGGCGACCCTGGTCGCGGGCTGAATCGGAGCGCGCAACACCTGTTGGTTCTGATCCGTGGCGTGGCCGGCTGACCCACAGCTGGCGCTTGGCGAACCCTGATCTGCGGCAAGGTGGGGTGAGCCTGGGCTGGCGGGCCATTGGCGCTGAAACACGATGGACTGGCTTGCCCGAGCCCCCTGCGGTGAACCAGATCCTTATCTTGACGGACACGCCAACGGGGGCTGGACCAGCAGGGCGTTGTCAGCTGCCGACGGGCTGTAGCCTCGTGGTCCAGCCTGATCTGGGGCCATCGCCGCATCTGGCGAAGACCTCCGTGCGTGAACCCTGGCTGCTGGAGATCCTGGCTTTCCTGGGGGGACGAAGCCCGGAGACCGTCCCGAGCTTCGTTGACGAACCCCCCTCAGACGCGCCCCCCGTTGGATAGGTCCTCACCCATCACGAACTGTCACACATCTTTTCATTGGCGAGCGTCACCATTAGGGTCGCGGCCACAACAAGGCGCCCGCAAGAATGGCGTCAGGGACCTGGGAGGCATTCGGTCTTGACCGCCATATACGATCCCCGCGACAGCCAGATATCCGTCTTTGACGCCCTGATCGCAGCACGGGCGAAGTTCGGGGCCAAGAAGCCCATCCTGGAAGACCAGGAACGCAATCCCCTGACCTATACCGACCTGATCCGCGCGGCCTTCGCGCTGGGTCGCAAGATCGCGGGCTTCACTGCAAAGGGAGAGCGCGTCGGGGTGATGCTGCCCTCCAGCGCCGGTGGGGTGGTGACCTTCTTTGCCCTGCATGCCATCGGCCGCACCCCGACGATGCTGAACTTCACGGCCGGTATCCGTAACCTGAAGGGGGCCTGCGAGCTGGCTGGCGTGAAGACCGTCCTCACCTCTCACCGGTTTGTCGAGCAGGGTAAGCTGCATGATCTGATCGACGCCCTCGAGCCGATCGCCAATGTGGTCTATCTGGAAGAGGTCCGCGAAAAGGTCGGCTTGGCTGACAAGCTGTTCGCAGCCGCCGGCGGGGTCATGACCCGTCAGTTCCGGGCGGCCAGCAAGCCCTCCGATCCCGGGGTAATCCTGTTCACGTCTGGTAGCTTTGGCACCCCGCGTGGGGTTGTGCTGAGCCAAGCCAATCTGGTGGCCAATGTTCAGCAGATCGCCGCCCATATCGACCTTGATCCCGACTGGGTGATGTTCAACCCCTTGCCGATCTTCCATTGCTTTGGCCTCACCGGCGGGGTGCTGTTGCCGATCCTGACCGGCATGAAGGCCTTCCAGTACCCCTCCCCCCTTCACACCAAGCAGATCCCGCCCCTGATCAAGGACTCCCAGGCCTCAATCTTGTTGGCCACCGACACCTTTGTGAATCAGTACGCGCGAGCCGCTGAGCCTGGGGAACTGTCTGACCTGAAGTTTGTGGTCTGCGGCGCTGAAAAGGTCCGCGACGAGACCCATAATCTGGTCGCCGAACGCTTCGGGCCCATCCCGCTTCTGGAAGGTTATGGTGCCACCGAGGCCGCCCCGGTGATCGCGGTCAACAAGCCCCTCGATAACCGCCGCGGGACCGTGGGCGGGCTACTTCCAGGAATTGAAACCCGACTGGAGCCCGTGGAAGGCATCCCCGGCGGCGGTCAGCTTTTTGTGCGCGGTCCAAACATCATGTCCGGCTATCTGGCCGCCGATGGCTCGGTAGAGGCCCCCGTGGACGGCTGGCACGATACCGGCGACGTGGTCAGCATGAGCAATGACGACTGGGTCAAGATTCAGGGCCGCGTGAAACGTTTCGCCAAGGTCGGCGGGGAGATGGTCTCCCTGACGGCGGCCGAGGACCTCGCCGTCGCCGTCTGGCCTGACAGCCGTCATGCGGTGATCGCTGTGCCTGATCCGCGCAAAGGTGAGCGTCTGATCCTGCTGACCGACCGCCGTGAGGCCGAAGTGGACGCCCTGCTGGTCCACGCCAAAGCGATAGGTGCTGCTGAGCTGACTGTGCCTCGACGGATCATGACCGTGCCGGAGATTCCGGTCCTGGGGACGGGCAAGACTGACTATGTGGCGATCCAGCGCATGGCCGAGGCTGAACTGCGCGGGGTCGCCTGACCGATTTGCCCTGAAGCCCTGAGGCGTCAGGCGTGCAGTACGAGGCCGTAAGCGTCCAAGGCTGACTCGTGCATGGCTTCGCTTAGCGTCGGATGGGCGAAGACGGTGGCGTGGAGTTCGGCTTCTGTGGCCTCGAGAGTCATGGCCAGGGCAAAGCCTTGGATCATTTCGGTGACCTCGGCCCCGATCATATGCGCGCCCACGAGCGCGCCCGTCTCGGCGTCGAACAGGGTCTTTACAAAGCCCTCGGTCTCCCCCGCCGCGATGGCCTTGCCGTTGGCGCGGAACGCGAACCGGCCGATCTTGACCTTGCGGCCTGCGGCCTTGGCGGCGGCCTCGGTTAAGCCGACCGAGGCGATCTGCGGATTGGCGTAGGTGCAGCCGGGGATTGGTGCGTTCAGAGTCTTGGCGGGCTGGCCTGCGATGTGCTCGACACAGTGCACGCCTTCATGGCTCGCCTTGTGGGCCAGCCAGGGCGGCCCAGCCACGTCACCGATCGCATAGAGACCCGGCACGCCGGTCGCCCCGTGAGGGCCGGTGACCACGTGGGTCTTCTCGATTTTTACGCCCAGGGCTTCAAGCCCTAGGTCCTCGACATTGCCAACGATGCCGACGGCGACGATGGCCCGCTCGGCCTGGAGGGTTTCCGTCGAGCCGCCGGTTTCGATCTGAACTGCAACCCCGGTCTTGGAGGTGGTCAGGGCTTTCACGGTGGCGCCAATGCGGAACTTCAGTCCCCGGCGTTCAAAGGCCTTGCGGGCAGCAGTGGAGACTTCCTCGTCCTCCACGGGCAGGATCCGCGGCAGGGCTTCGACCACCATAACCTCGGCCCCGAGGGCGCGGTAGAAGCTGGCGAACTCGATGCCGATAGCGCCGGAGCCGATAACGATCAGGGACTTGGGCGCGGCCTTGGGAACCATAGCCTCCCGATAGGACCAGACCCGGTCGCCGTCAGGCACCAGACCAATCTGCGGCAGGGTTCGAGCCCGGGCACCGGTGGCGACGATCACATGCTTGGCCTGGAGGATCCGCTCGCCGCCCCGCTTTTGGGCGATGATGACCTTGGGTGCCGGGGTCCCCTTCTCTAGCCGTGCGGTTCCCTCAATGACCTCGATCTTATGCTTGCGCATCAGAAAGCCGACACCGGAGTTCAGCTGTCCCGCCACCTTGCGAGAACGCTCCACCACCTTGGCGAAATCAAAGCGCGGCTTGTCAGCCGCAAGGCCATAGTCGGCGAGATGGTGGAGTTGCTCATAGACCTCGCCGGACTTGAGCAGGGCCTTGGTGGGGATGCAGCCCCAGTTCAGACAGACCCCACCTAAGGCCTCCCGCTCGACGATGGCGGTCTTCAAGCCGAGCTGGCTGGCGCGGATCGCCGCCACATACCCGCCAGGTCCGGCGCCGATGATGATCAGGTCGAAGTCCATGGATCTCAGTCCCTTCAGACGATCATCGCCAGGGGCTCTTCGATCAGAGCCTTGAATGCGGCAAGCCACCGGGCGCCCGTGGCCCCGTCCACGACCCGATGGTCGCAGGTCATGGTCACAGACATCACCGTGGCGATGGCCAGCTGATCGCCACGCACCACAGGCTGTTTGGCCCCCGCCCCCACCGACAGGATGGCGCCCTGGGGCTCATTGATGATCGAGGCGAAGGTCTTGATGCCGAACATGCCGAGGTTCGAGACGCTGAAGGTGCCCCCCTGGAACTCCTCCGGCTTGAGCTTGCGGGTGCGGGCCCGCTCAGCCAGGTCCTTGGTCTCCTGGGCGATCTCTGCCAGCCCCTTGGTCTCGCACTTGCGGATGATTGGAGTGATCAGTCCCCCGTCGACGGCCACCGCCATGGCGATATCGGCATGGTGATGCAGGGCAATCCCTTCTGGGGAATAGGAGGCGTTGGCCTCGGGCACCCGCTTCAGGGCCACGGCGCAGGCCTTGAGGATGATGTCATTGACGCTGACTTTCACCCCGTCCTTCTCCAGCATCTGGTTGATACGCCCGCGGGCCTCAAGCAGGCGGTCGATCTCCAGCTCTATGGTCAGGGGGAAGTGGGGCACGTCCCGGAAAGAGTCGGTCATTCGCCGGGCGACGGTCTTGCGCATGCCATCCAGCGGGATGAGATCGTAGCTGCCTTCCGCTATCCCCATCTGCTGGAGGAACTGAACCGGGCGGCTCTCGCCTCGGGCCTCTGCGACAGGCATGGTCCCGATGGTGGACTTGGTGCCTGGCTTGGCGTCCTTCACGTCGCGCTCGATGATCCGGCCATGGGGACCTGACCCCTGGATGGCCGAGAGGTCCAGGCCCTTCTGGGCTGCGATCCGTCGGGCCAGGGGCGAGGCGAACACCCGCTCACCGGTCTCCCGGGACGGTGCTGGCTTGAGCGTCGTAGCCGTCGTCTGGGCCACAGCTTTGGCCTCTGTTGGGGCTTGAGCCGGCGCGGGCACCGCTGGGGCGGGCGAGGCCTTGGCTTCGACCCCGCCGGCCAGTCGCGCAATGGGGGTATTGACCTTCACCCCTTCGCTTCCAGCCGCCACCAGGATCGCCTCGACGACGCCATCGTCGACGGCCTCGACCTCCATGGTCGCCTTGTCGGTCTCGATCTCAGCGATGACATCACCGGCTGAGACGGTGTCGCCGGCCTTGACCAGCCACTTGGCGAGGGTGCCCTCCTCCATGGTGGGCGACAGCGCCGGCATCAGGATGTCGGTCATGGGGATTCCTTGGAGAGATGAGCGAGGCCCGCGGCGTGGGCTTCCCAGTTCTGGCCGTCAAAGGGTTCGATCTCGAAGTCCATACCGTCCACCGGATCAAGGCAGCGGACGTTCACCGACCAGCCGTCGGGATTGGACCTGGGGCGATAGAAGCTCTTTACCCCACAGACCTTGCAGAAGGTGTGGCGCGCCACCCCGGTGTTGAAGGCATAGGTGGTGATCTGCCCCTCCCCCTGCAGCAGGCGGAAGTGCCGTTCGGGCACGATGGCATGGATGAAACCCACCATGGCGCAGATCGAGCAGTTGCAGGCCTGCACAGTCATGTTTGGCGCCAGTGCCGCCTCAAACCGGATAGCCCGGCAGTGACAGCCGCCCGCGCGCCAGATCAGGTCACCGGGCGGGGTCATGCCCGATAGGCGACCGCCTTGGCCGCCGTCACGATCTTGTCCACCGACGGCAGAGACGCCGCCTCGAGATTGGCCGCATAGGGTAGCGGCACGTCCTCCTGGCAGACCCGGGCCGGCGGGGCGTCGAGATAGTCAAAGCCGTGTTCGATCACCCGGGCGATAACCTCGGCACCCACCCCCATGGGGCCCCAGCCCTCTTCGATCGTGACCAGGCGATGGGTCTTGCGAACGCTCTCGACGACGGTGGCGTGGTCCATGGGGCGCAGGGTGCGCAGGTCGATGACCTCGGCCTCGATCCCCTCGGCGGCGAGGAGCTCCGCGGCCTTGAGGGCCAGGCCCACCATTCGGGAATAGCCCACAAGGGTCACATCAGTGCCGGTGCGCCGGACCTTGGCCCGGCCAATGGGGACCACATGGTCATCCCCCTCCGGCACGTCGAATTCCTGGCCATAGAGCATCTCATGTTCCAGGAAGACGACCGGATTAGGATCGCGTATCGCGGCCTTCAGCAGCCCCTTGGCGTCGGCTGCGTCATAGGGTGCGACGACCTTCAGGCCCGGCACATGGGCGTACCATGCGGCATAGTCCTGGCTGTGTTGGGCTGCCACCCGGGACGCCGCCCCATTGGGGCCGCGGAACACCACAGGGGTCGTGATCTGGCCGCCGGACATGTAATGGGTTTTGGCCGCCGAGTTAATGATGTGGTCGATGGCCTGCATGGCGAAGTTCCAGGTCATGAACTCCACGATCGGCTTCAGGCCGGCCATGGCCGCCCCCACACCTAGGCCTGCAAAGCCGTGCTCGGTGATCGGGGTGTCGATCACCCGGCGCTCGCCAAACTCCTCCAGCAGTCCCCGGCTGACCTTGTAGGCCCCCTGATACTGAGCGACCTCTTCCCCCATCAGGAAGACGGAGTCATCCCGACGCATCTCCTCGGCCATGGCGTCGCGCAGGGCATCGCGGACCGTGGTCTTGACCATCGTAACCCCCTCCGGGAGTTCGGGATCGGCCGCCACGACGGCGGCCATTGGGGCGGTGACGGGCGCAGCTGCCTCAGGCGCGGCCGCGCTTGGCGGAGCCGGTCTGGCGCTGGAGCTGCCGCCAGACAGACGCGCAATGGGAACATTGACCTTCACCCCTTCGGCGCCCGCCTCGACCAGCAGCGCCTCCACGACGCCTTCGTCCACGGCCTCGACCTCCATGGTCGCCTTGTCGGTCTCGATCTCGGCGATCACGTCACCGGCCGCGACGGTGTCGCCCACCTTGACGTGCCACTTGGCCAGGGTGCCTTCCTCCATGGTGGGGGACAGGGCCGGCATCAGGATGTCGGTCACTGGGCGGCCTCCACATAGACCTCGGTATAGAGCTCGGAGAGTTCCGGCTCCGGGGACGTGCGCGCGAACTCCGCTGCATCGGCGACGATCCGCTTCACCTCGGCGTCGATGGCTTTCAGGGTGGCTTCATCAGCGACCCCGTCCCGTTCCAGCTGTTCACGCAGGTGCTCGATAGGATCGCGGGTCTTACGGACCTCCTCGACCTCCTCCCGGGTGCGGTACTTGGCCGGATCACTCATGGAGTGGCCGCGATAACGATAGGTCTTCATCTCGAGAATGAAGGGGCCTTCGCCGTTGCGGGCATGGGCGGCCGCGCGCTTGGCGGCATCACGGACCGCCAGAACGTCCATGCCGTCCACTTCCTCGCCGGGGATCCGGAAGGAGGTGCCACGCTTGTACATGTGGGTCTCGGAGGACGAACGCTCCAGGGACGTGCCCATGGCGTACTGATTGTTCTCGATCAGATAGACGACAGGCAGCTTCCACAGGGCGGCCATGTTGAAGCTCTCATAGACCTGGCCCTGGTTGGCCGCGCCGTCGCCGAAATAGGTGAAGGCCACCTTGCCGTTGTTGCGATAGCGGTTGGCCAAGGCCAGCCCGGTGCCCAGGGGGGCCGGCGCGCCGACGATCCCATGGCCGCCATAGAAGTTGGCCTCGCGGGAGAACATGTGCATCGACCCGCCCTTGCCCTTGGACGAGCCGCCGGAGCGACCTGTGAGTTCCGCCATGACCTCGTTGGGGTCCATGCCGCAGGCCAGCATATGGCCGTGATCCCGATAGGCGGTGATGACCTGGTCACCCTCCTCCTGGATCGACTGCACGCCAACGGCGATGGCTTCCTGGCCGATGTAGAGGTGGCAGAAGCCCCCGATCAGACCCATGCCGTAGAGTTGCCCGGCTCGCTCCTCGAAGCGCCGGATCAGCAGCATGTCCCGGTAGAATCCCAGGAGACGATCCTTGCCAAGGCTTTCTGCCGCCTCGGCCGGCGGAGCGCCGGTTTTGGCGGCCTGTTTGGCGCGCGCCATGTGAGTCTCCAGGATCGTGTTTGTGTGTGGACAACCTAACCCAGAGCCAAGCGTTCCGTCAGCCGCCAGCGGCGTCTTCGTGCTCGATCCGGATCACATAGTCTTTAGGGTGGCTGTAGCCCAGGAGTGAGCGGGCCCGTTCTTCCAGGAGGTCAGCTGACAGGGATGTGTCGCGCAGCAGCTTGGCGCGGGTTTCCAGATCCTGACGCTCGGCGGTCAGCTGTTTGAGCTCTGCCACCTTCACCGCCAGGGCCTGATTGCGCTGTGCCGAGGTGAGCAGCCCCTGTTCGCCGGTGAAGGCGTGATAGGCGAAATAGGCCAGCAATAGCGCCAGGGCGGCGGTGGACAGGTAGGGGCGGACTGCGTTGAGCACGGTGATTCTGCGTTGATGAAGCTGCAGAGTCTCTGGCTGTGCTTAATTTTGCGTTGCAGCTCAGCGGTTTGCCCGGAGGGTCCGAACCAAGGCCGCCCCACCAAGGCCGCCCCTGGCGATCCCTAGATCTGCTTGATCGCCTTGCGCCCCAAGTAAAGCGCCTGGTCGCCCAGCTCCTGCTCGATGCGCAGCAGCTGGTTGTATTTCGCCGTCCGGTCGGAGCGGGCCAGGGACCCGGTCTTGATCTGCCCGCAGTTCGTAGCGACAGCCAGGTCGGCAATGGTGGAGTCTTCGGTCTCGCCTGAGCGGTGGCTCATCACGGCGGTGTAGCCGGCCCGGTGAGCCATATCGACGGCGTCCAGGGTCTCCGACAGGGTGCCGATCTGATTGACCTTCACCAGGATGGAATTGGCCAGGCCCTGGCTGATCCCGTCCGACAGGCGGGCCGGATTGGTGACGAACAGATCATCGCCCACCAGCTGAACCATGGAACCCAGCCTGTCGGTCAGCAGCTTCCAGCCGGCAAAGTCATCCTCGGCGCAGCCATCCTCGATGGACACGATGGGGAACTTGGCCACCAGGGCGGCCAGATAATCGACCATGCCGGCCGGATCGAAGGTCTTGCCCTCCCCGTCCAGAACATACTTGCCGTTCTTGAAGAACTCGGTGGACGCCACGTCGAGCGCCAGGTGGAAGTGGTCGCCGCAGCGATAACCCGCCGCCTCACCGGCCTTGACGATGAAGGCCAGGGCCTCGTCGGCGCTGCCGATGTTCGGCGCAAAGCCGCCCTCATCGCCCACATTGGTGTTGTGGCCGGCGTCCTTCAGGGCCTTTTTTAGGCTGTGGAAGATTTCTGCGCCCATGCGCAGGCCCTCGGCGAAGGTGTCAGCGCCGGTGGGCAGGATCATGAATTCCTGGATATCGATGGGATTGTCGGCATGGGCGCCCCCATTGATGATGTTCATCATCGGCACCGGCAGCACCCGGGCCGAGACCCCGCCCACATACTTGTAGAGCGGCAGGTTGGCGCTGATGGCCGCAGCCTTGGCCGTCGCCAGGCTGACACCGAGGATGGCGTTGGCGCCCAGGCGCGACTTGTTGGCCGTGCCGTCCAGCTCGATCAGGGTGGCGTCCAGTCGACGCTGGTCCTCGGCCTCGAAGCCGGCCAGGGCGTCATAGATCTCGCCGTTCACCGCATCGATGGCGCCAAGCACGCCCTTGCCCAGGTAGCGCCCCTTGTCCCCGTCCCGCTTTTCCATGGCCTCGTGTGCGCCGGTGGAGGCGCCCGAGGGCACCGCGGCGCGGCCGAGCGCGCCATCTTCCAGCACCACATCGACCTCGATGGTGGGGTTGCCACGGCTGTCGAGGATCTCGCGGGCGGTGATGTCGACGATCTCGGTCATGGCGGTCCTCGTTAGCGGGTCAGCGCAGGGTTGCAGAAAGGCCCGGGAGGCTTAGCCACCTTCGCCCCGCGCGGCAATCGGCCACGCAAAAGGCCCCGCCCTGTTCGGGCGAGGCCTTGATGTCTTGCGACGAAAGACGGGCTCTGACGGAGCCTTAGTCTTCCTTCGGCGTCAGGACCTGACGGCCCTTGTACATGCCGGTCTTCAGGTCGATGTGGTGGGGGCGCTTCAGCTCGCCGGTTTCCTTGTCTTCGACGAAGGAGTTCTTGCCCAGCGCATCGTGGGAGCGCCGCATGTTGCGCCGCGAGGGCGATACTTTTCGCTTAGGAACGGCCATGGGAATCTCGCAGGCGTATAATAATTGAGACGGCGGCCACGGGGGCCGCCGACATGAGCGCGCGTGTATGACGCAATCCGCGAGGGGTTTCAAGCGCTGGAAGAGGCTTTGTGTGAGTGGCAAGCAAGCTCAATCGTCTGCACGGCACGCATCTCAAAATACGCGAGACGCAGGAGCTCTCTCACCGCACGCAAAGCCAGCAGTCTCAGGATACCTCCTCGCTCACTGAGACTCCACTGTATCGCGGCATCGGGCAATGGCAGGGTTTACTTCCCAGGGTCTGCATCGCGTTCCGCATTCAAACCAAGGTTTCCTTAGCTCCGTGATGTCCTCGCAGCCGACAACTCCCTCTGCAGCCACCTCGACGCCAGAAAGCGCCGCTGCAATTTCGCAGGACGCTTGCCGTTCATCGGCAACAAGTCTGGACATAGCAAACCCAGCTTGCTGGCAATCCTCGATCGTACGAAAGCCAGGAATGCGAATGTAATCGTCGCTATTAGCCCGCGCGTACCAAAATAAGTCCACAGGCTCTTTCACCGGACCATTCGGTTCATCACCAGGAGCGCATGACGAAAGAATTGCTATCGCACAAGCGGCACCCATTCTCATGGCAAAATGATGCGATATCATCTTAAAAGCGCCCAGAATTGTGATTCGAATAGTACCGAATAGCAGATTAGCGTTCTGGACGCCCAGTGGACAATCGCAGATGATTAAGGCGCTTTATTCAAACCTTCCCACGGCGTGGGAAAGCTAAACCAACCGGCTCCGTTCCTTCGCCGCGCCGATGAAGCTGGCGAAGAGGGGGTGGGGTTCGAAGGGTCGGCTCTTCA
>NZ_JAKRSA010000025.1:0-37821 GCF_022402485.1 Phenylobacterium sp.
TCGCCGCCGTCAAGGCGCCGGGCTTCGGCGATCGCCGCAAGGCCATGCTGGAAGACATCGCCATCCTGACCGGCGGCCAGCTGATCAGCGAAGACCTGGGCATCAAGCTCGAGAACGTGTCCCTGGACATGCTCGGCAAGGCCAAGAAGGTCACCATCACCAAGGACGACACCACCATCGTGGACGGCTCGGGTGAGAAGGAAGGCATTGAAGGCCGCATCAGCCAGATCAAGCGCCAGATCGAAGACACCACCTCGGACTACGACAAGGAAAAGCTGCAGGAACGTCTGGCCAAGCTGGCCGGCGGCGTTGCGGTCATCCGCGTCGGTGGCTCCACCGAGGTCGAGGTGAAGGAACGCAAGGACCGCGTCGACGACGCGCTCAATGCGACCCGCGCCGCGGTTGAAGAAGGCATCGTTCCCGGCGGCGGCGTCGCCCTGCTGAAGGCCTCCAAGATCCTGGACGGCTTCAAGGGCGACAATGACGACCAGGAAGCTGGCGTCGCCATCGTCCGTCGCGCCCTGCAGGCCCCGATCCGTCAGATCGCCGAAAACGCCGGCGTCGAAGGCTCGATCGTCGTCTCCAAGGTGCTGGAAAGCGACTCTCCCACCTTCGGCTTCAACGCTCAGACCGAAGAATATGTCGACATGGTCCTGGCCGGCGTCATCGACCCGGCCAAGGTCGTCCGGACGGCTCTGCAGGACGCGGCTTCGGTCGCCGGCCTGCTGATCACCACCGAAGCGGCCATCGTTGAAGCCCCCAAGAAGGGCGGCGGCGGTGCCGGCGGCGGCATGCCCGACATGGGTGGCATGGGTGGCATGGACTTCTAAGTCCAAGCCTTCCAAGCGATCTCAAGACGAGAAGGGCGGTGCCTCCGGGCACCGCCCTTTTTCTTTGTGCGTCAACCGGCCACTATGAAGGTGACAGCTAATGCTGAATCGAACGGCGGGGACAGATGCCGATACCGGACTACGAGACCTTCATGCTGCCTGTCCTTAAGCTTTTCTCCAACGGGGCAGCGAAAAGCGTCGCCGATTGTCTTCCCCACCTACGGGCCGAGTTCTCGATTAGCGACGAGGAAGCAAACCAGCTAATCCCTAGCGGACGGCTCACCACGCTGCAGAGCCGGGCCCATTGGGCCAGAACCTATCTATCAAAGGCCGGCCTGCTGAGGTCTCCTCGGCGGAATGTGCATGAGATTACTCAGCTAGGGCATGAATTCCTGGCCACGAATCCCGATCACATCAGCAATACGATCCTCAGTCAGTTTGATGACTTCGCTGCTTGGAGAGCGCTATCCATCACACCTCGATCCACAGAAGCCGGTTCTCCCATAGCGCCGCCGATCGACGACCGGCAGACCCCTGAGGACGCGATAGAGGCTGCGACCGCGATCTTGAACTCGACGCTGAGCGACGATCTCCTCAGCCTCCTGCTGGAGGTAACCCCGCAGAGGTTCGAGCGCATCATTTTGGATCTGTTGAGCGCCATGGGCTACGGCGGGGGTCGGCTCGACAACGCCTCGATGACTCCCACCGCCGGCGACGGCGGGATAGACGGCATCATCAACGAGGACGCACTCGGTCTGGATGCGGTCTACATCCAGGCCAAACGATATGCGCCGGAAAACAAGGTCAGTAGACCCGACATTCAACGCTTCATCGGGTCTCTGACTGGGGAGGGCGCAACCAAAGGCGTCTTCGTGACAACGTCGGATTTCTCTCGCGAGGCACGGGATTATATCCAGCGTGTTCAGCACCGCGTCGTTCTAATCAACGGCCGAAAGCTGACCGACTTGATGATCGCCTATGAAGTCGGGGTTCGGGCTCGCCAGACCTATGTTTTGCGCAGCGTCGACGAAGACTATTTCGCCTGACCCTCAGTCCTCCCGTCCTTCCCCGAGGATCATGTGGCCGATCCAGCTGGTGACGCCGGTGATGACCGCCGCGCCGACGCCGGCCCACAGGCCGCTGACGGTGAAGCCCCCCAGCAGGGCAGCCACCAGGCCAATCATGGCGGCATTGAGCACCAGCAGGAACAGGCCCAGCGTCAGGAAGGTCAGGGGCAGGGTCAGGATGAACAGGATCGGCCGCAGTATGGCGTTGACCACCCCCAGGAGCACCGCCGCGAGAATCAGGCTGCCCAGGTCAGCGAAAGACACCCCGGCCAGCAGAACCGAGGACAGCCACAGGCCGATGGCGGCGAAGATGGCGCGGACAATGAACTTGGCCAGCATGGGACCCCCTGGAGGTGAAGGCGGTCTGGACCGCCCGATCTGGCGCCATAGTCGCCGATGATGGGGATGTCGTCACCCCATCACCCCATTTCGCCCCCTCATGGCGGGTTCAGGCCTGGACGGTGTCCAGCCTCGGGATGGTCTCACTGAGCCGGCCGCCCACCCGGATGGGCTCGATCCGCCGGGCCAGGCCCGTGGCGTCATCGGTCTCGACGAACACCCCGCACACCGTGGCCGGCCCCTCGGCGGGCTTGTAGCGGCCGCTGGAAATGCGGGTGGTGAAGCGCCGCAGGGGCTCTTCCTTCTGGTTGCCGATGACGCTGTCATAGTCGGCGCAGGCGCCGGCGTCGGTCTGATAGGCGGTGCCGCCGTTGAGGATCTGGCAGTCGGCTGTGGGCACATGGGTATGGGTGCCCACCACCAGGCTCGCCCGGCCGTCGCAGAAATGGCCCATGGCCATCTTCTCGCTGGTGGCCTCGGCGTGCATGTCGACGATGACTGCGTCGGAGACCATGCCCAGCGGCGCCTTCTCCAGTTCGCGATCCACCGCGGCGAAGGGGTCGTCGAGGGAGTCCATATGGACCCGGCCCAGCAGGTTGATCACCAGGATGCGGCGGCCCGACTGGGTTTCGAACAGATTGGCCCCGCGGCCCGGCGCATCGGCCAGGACCGAATAGTTCAAGGGCCGGATCAGCCGAGGCTCGCGAACGATATAGGTCAGCGCCTCCTTCTGGTCCCAGGAGTGGTTGCCGAGCGTCAGGCAGTCGGCGCCGGCGTCGAACAGCTCACGCGCCGTATTCTCGGTGATCCCGAAGCCGGCGGCGGCGTTCTCGGCGTTGATAACCACAAACTCGAGACCGAGCTGGCGACGCAACATGGGCAGGTGGTCGGCGAGACCCTCGCGGCCGGACCGGCCGACGACATCTCCGAAAAAGGCGAAACGCATCAGGTCATCCTATCGGACTTCAATCAGTCCGGCTTCCGTCAAAATGGCGTCGAGCCGTTGATCGTGCGGCTCGAGCGGCAGGTCCTCGATCTCCTGGCCAGCATAACCATAGCCCAGCAGGTAGGGGCGATGGTCTGCGCCCAGCGCCGCGATCGCCCGGTCATAGACGCCCGCCCCCTGGCCCAGCCGCCCGCCCCGGCGATCAAAGGCCAGCAGCGGTAAGATCAGGGCGGTGGGCACTACCTTCGGCTGGTCGGCGAGCGGGGCGGGAATTCCGAAGGCGTCCGGCATCAGGGGCGCGCCCGGGGTCCAGGCGCGGAAGATCAGTGGCGCATCCCGGCTCACGGCCGCCGGCAGGGCCAGCGCTGCGCCGGCGCGGGCAAGCGCTTCCATCAGCGGGGCTGGATCAAGCTCGGCACCCTTGGCGACATAGCCGGCCACCGGGCCAGCCCCCAGCCGTCGGACAGGCAGATGAGCCAGGGCCTTGGCGGCGGCGTCAACATCACCGGCAGCCAGCCTGCGGCGCAGGCGGCGCAGGGCTTGGCGCAGGGCTGTTTTCTGATCGGAGACAGAGGTCACCGCCAGGCTCTTAGCCGAACCGATACGGCGAAGGGAAATCCGGCGTGAATCTTGGGAAGTGGGTGGCGGCGCCGCGAGAACCGTGAAGGACGATTTTAATCCCCTCGGACCTGGATAACCAGGTGGGCACCATGTGTCCGGGGCCACGGCGCCGGACAGGGACAGCTCCCTTCGAGACAATTAAGGTCGGAGGAATTAGGTTGCCTTCGACGTGGGCCACAGCAGACCCGCCGAGGCCTAATCTAGGCGCGGGCCACGGCGATAACAAGGCGCGCGCGGCCTATTCGGCGGCCAGCTGCTCGATCTTCTTGGCCGCCCCGTCGAGCGCCGCCACGGCCTTCGATTCGATCCGCGCCCGGTCAGACTGCAGACGGGCGAGCTCGGCCTGGACGCTGGACATGCGCGTGCGGGAATCCCACAG
Source organism: Phenylobacterium sp. (assembly GCF_022402485.1). Lineage (GTDB taxonomy): Bacteria > Pseudomonadota > Alphaproteobacteria > Caulobacterales > Caulobacteraceae > Phenylobacterium. Next base: position 4,183 of record NZ_JAKRSA010000025.1, read on the forward strand.
CTCGTCTGCCATCAGCAGGGCCGCCATGAGGAACAGCCGCGTCTCCGTCAGCTGACCCATGTCCTGAGACACCGCCCGAACCTGACGGTCGAACAGCCGCACCAGCTCCAAAAGATGCGCCTCCTGGCCATCCTCGCAGCCCACCTGATAGGGCCGGCCGTTCACCTCGATGGTCACCTGAGCCATGGGGTCAGTCCTCCCGGATCATGGGGTCGGGGGTTTCGGTGCCGTCGCTGGCCTCTGGCGCGGGGTCGTCAGGGACCGCCGCATCGGCCTCCAGCACCTCGCGGATTTCGGCGATGGCCCAGCCCAGGGCCGCCGAGGCCTCGGCGCCGGCCGCCGCCAGGGCCCGCTCCCGGGCCCGGGATTCGTCCAGGGCCGCTGCCAGCCTGGCCCGGTCCTGGTCGAACAGGCCCCCGGACTCCGGACCGCCTCGGCCCCTGGTTTCGCCCAGGCGCTGTTCCAGCAGGGCGAGGGCGCGCTCCAGCCGACGGGCGGCCAGGTCGATAGCGCTTTCGCTTGCAGGATCACGGATCATTCAGGACTCCCGACGTGTGTCCGTTAATCTATAGACTGCCCAGGGCGTGGCCTGAAAGCGGCGCATTTCTTGACCGCGCCGCTCGTGCATGCGACCCCGCCAGCCTGCGCCCGCCTTCAAGCCCTCCAGACTTCCCGGAACGCCCATGCCCGCCCAGCTTCAGACCATGGCCGACGCCATCCGTGTCCTCTCCATGGACGCCGTTCACCGCGCCAAGTCCGGGCACCAGGGGATGCCCATGGGCATGGCCGATGTGGCCACCGTCCTGTGGTCGAAGTTCCTGAAGTATGACGCCGCCGCCCCCGATTGGGCCGACCGCGACCGATTCGTGCTCTCAGCCGGCCATGGCTCGATGCTGATCTATGCCCTGCTTCATCTGACCGGCTTCAAGGCGGTGACCATGGAGGAGATCAAGAACTTCCGGCAGTGGGGCTCCAACACCGCCGGCCATCCGGAGTTTGGCCACACGCCGGGCGTCGAGACCACCACAGGCCCCCTGGGCCAGGGTCTGGCCACGGCGGTGGGCATGGCCATGGCCGAGCGTCACCTGGCCGCCCGCTTCGGTGATGAGCTGGTGGACCACCGCACCTGGGTGATCGCCGGCGACGGCTGCCTGATGGAGGGCGTCAGCCAGGAGGCCATCTCCATGGCCGGGCGCTTCAAGCTCCACAAGCTGACCGTCCTGTTCGACGACAACAACACCACCATCGATGGCGAGGCGACCATCGCCGAGACCGGCGACCAGATGGCCCGCTTCAAGGCGGCCGGCTGGGCGGTGAAGGCGGTGGATGGCCATGACTTCGGCAAGATTGCCGCAGCCCTGCGCTGGGCGACCCGGCAGGACAAGCCGACCATGATCGCCTGCAAGACCAAGATCTCGAAGGGCGCGGGCCGCAAGGAAGGCGACCCCCACAGCCACGGCTACACCCTGTTCGACGACGAAATCGCCGATTCCCGCCTGGCCATGGGCTGGCCCCATGCGCCGTTCGAGGTTCCCGAGGACGTGTACAAGCCCTGGCGCGCCGCCGGTCGCAAGGGTGCCAAGCCCCGCAAGCGCTGGGAAAAGGCCCTGGGCGCCTCGGCCCTGAAGGCTGAGTTCCAGCGGGCCATGGCTGGCGAACTGCCCGTCGGTGCCTTTGAGCGGCTCGACGCCCACATCGCCGAAATGGCCAAGACCGCCCCGGCCAACGCCACCCGCGTCCATTCCGGCGCAGCCCTGGAACAGCTGGTCCCAGCCATCCCCGAAATGGTCGGTGGTTCAGCCGACCTGACCGGGTCGAACAACACCTTCGTCAAGGGCACGCCCGCCTTCGATGCCCCCGACTATTCTGGCCGCTACGTCCATTACGGCATCCGCGAGCACGGCATGGCGGCGGCCATGAACGGCATGGCCCTGCATGGGGGCGTCATTCCCTATTCCGGCACCTTCATGGTGTTCTCCGATTACAGCCGCCCGGCCATCCGGCTGGGCGCCCTTATGGGGACCCGTGTCATCCATGTGATGACCCATGATTCCATTGGTCTCGGCGAAGACGGCCCCACCCACCAGCCGGTGGAACACCTGGCCGCCCTGCGGGCCATGCCCAACCTGAACGTCTATCGCCCCGCCGATGCGGTGGAGGCCGCCGAGTGCTGGAAGCTGGCCCTGTCGACGCCGACGACGCCCTCGATCATGGCTCTGTCGCGCCAGAAGGTGCCTGCCGCCCGGACCGAACCTGCGGGGGAAAACCTGTCGGCAAGGGGCGCTTACGAGCTCCGCGCCGCCGACGGCGAGGCCAAGGCCACCATCTTCTCCACCGGTTCCGAGGTCTCCATTGCGCTCGCCGCCCGTGACCTGCTGCAGGCCAAGGGCGTGCCTACCCGGGTGGTCTCGGTCCCCTGCTGGGAGCTGTTCGCCGCCCAGACGCCCGAATACCGCGCCTCTGTGATCGGCCAGGCGCCGGTCCGCGCAGCCGTGGAAGCCGCCGTCAGCCTCGGCTGGGAGCGGTTCATCGGCGAGGACGGGGTCTTCATCGGCATGTCGAGCTTCGGCGCCAGCGCGCCCTATGAGCGGCTCTACAAGGAATTCGGCATCACCGCTCAGGCTGTGGCCGACGCCGTCCAGGCCAAGGTCTAGGCCCATGCGCCTGGGCACGCCACTCTCGCCAAGCGCCCTGCGCGTCCTGCTGCTGGGCTCAGGTGAGCTGGGCAAGGAGGTGGCCATCGAGCTGCAGCGCCTGGGCTGCGAGGTGATCGCCGTCGACCGCTATGCCGATGCGCCGGCCATGCAGGTGGCCCATCGCAGCCACGTCATCGCCATGACGGACGCCGCAGCCCTGCGCGCCCTGGTCGAGGCCGAACGGCCCAACCTGATCGTGCCCGAGATCGAGGCCATCGCCACCGACGAACTGGCAGCCATCGAGGCCGCCGGCCTTTCGGTGGTGATCCCCACGGCCCGGGCCGCCCAACTGACCATGAACCGCGAAGGCATCCGCCGCCTGGCCGCTGAGGAACTGGGTCTGGCCACCTCGCCCTATGCCTTCGCCTCCACCGAGGCGGAGCTGGCGGCCGGCGCAGCGGCCGTCGGCTATCCCTGCTTCGTCAAGCCGGTGATGTCGTCCTCGGGCAAGGGCCAGTCCTATGTGCAGGACCCCGCCGGGATCGCTGAGGCCTGGCGCTACGCCCTGGAAGGCGGCCGGGTCGAACAGGCCCGGGTGATCGTCGAGGGGCGGATCGATTTCGACTTCGAGATCACCCAACTGACCGTGCGGGCCCGGGGGCCCGACGGCGAGGTGGCCACCCACTTCTGTGAACCCATCGGCCATCGCCAGGTCCAGGGCGACTATGTGGAGAGCTGGCAGCCACAAGCCATGAGCCCGCTGGCCCTGAAGCGCGCCCGCGACATCGCCGCCCGCGTCACCGCAAGCCTCGGCGGCCTTGGCCTGTTCGGGGTCGAGCTGTTTGTGAAGGGCGACGAGGTCTGGTTCTCGGAAGTCAGCCCCCGCCCCCATGACACGGGCCTCGTGACGCTTTCGACCCAGGTTCAGAGCGAATTTGCCCTGCACGCCCGGGCGATCCTGGGCCTGCCGGTGGACGTGACCTTGCGCGAACCCGGCGCCAGCGCGGTGATCTATGGGGGTATGGAGGCCAGGGGCGTGGCCTTTGAAGGCGTCGCCGAGGCCCTGGCTGTGCCCGGCGCCGACCTGCGTCTGTTCGGCAAGCCGGAGGCCTTTGAGCGGCGCCGCATGGGCGTAGCCCTGGCCCGCGCCGCCACGACCGAGGTCGCCCGGGCCCGCGCCCTGGAGGCTGCAGCCAAGGTCAGGGTCGTTAAGGGCGACTAGGAGCGGTCATGGTCGAGGTCCGCCTTACGCCAATCGGCTCGTCGGAGAAGACTGAGCTGCGCCGCATGCTCGATCCCTACCTGGTCGCCCATGCCGACATCGTTGATCCTCGGCGTCACCACGGTGATCCCACCCACTACCCCCACTTTGAAAGTTATTGGACCGAACCCGAGCGCCAGCCCTTGTGGATCTTGGTCGACGCGGTACGGGCCGGGTTTGTGCTGGTGAACCGCTATTCCCCGTCTGGCCTGGGTTGCGATGCGGCGGTTGCGGAATTCTGCGTTCTAGCGCCGTGGCGACGCACCGGAATTGGCCTGGCCGCAGCCTGCGCCGCCTTTACCACCCGGCCTGGTCTTTGGGAGCTTCAAGTCTACGTCGCCACGGCCCCCGCACTGGCCTTCTGGCCCCGGGCTATCGCCGCCGCCGGAGGTCGCCAGGTGGAGCAGATTTTCCTGGGAGACCGGCACGTCCATCGCTTTCAAGTCGGTTGAGACATCCACCGGATCACATTCGCCAACCGGTCAGGCTGATCAGGTTCACTTCCCCTTGACTCCCGCGCGGACGCCCGCACAAAACCCCGGCAAAACAATCGGAAAACGTCGTCCGCTGCCCCTCATCTCGCCAGGAGAACACCACAATGACCGTCCGCGTCGCCATCAACGGTTTCGGCCGCATCGGCAGGCTCGTCCTGCGCTCGATCATCGAGCATGGCCGCACCGACATCGAGGTGGTGGCCATCAACGATCTGGGGCCTGTGGAGACCAATGCCCACCTGCTGCGCTATGACAGCGTGCATGGCCGCTTCCCCGGCGTGGTCACCGTGGCCGGCGATACGATCGATGTGGGTCGCGGGCCGATCAAGGTCACCGCCATCCGCGATCCCGCCGACCTGCCCCACAAGGAACTGGGCGTCGACATCGCCCTGGAGTGCACCGGCCTGTTCACCTCCAAGGACAAGGCCAGCGCCCATCTGCGGGCCGGTGCCAAGCGCGTGCTGGTCAGCGCACCCTGCGACGATGCCGACAAGACCATTGTCTATGGGGTCAACCATGGGGTCCTGACCAAGGATGACCTGATCGTCTCCAACGCCTCGTGCACCACCAACTGTCTGGCCCCGATCGCCAAGGTGATCCACGACCTCTGCGGCATCGAGCGTGGCTACATGACCACCATCCATGCCTATACCGGCGACCAGCCGACGCTCGACACCATGCACAAGGACCTCTACCGCGGCCGCGCCGCGGCCATGTCCATGATCCCCACCTCCACCGGCGCGGCCAAGGCCGTGGGCCTGGTGCTGCCGGAGCTGGCTGGCAAGCTGGACGGCTCCTCGATCCGCGTGCCGACCCCCAATGTCTCGGTGGTGGACCTGAAGTTCGTGCCGGGCCGCAAGGTGACCAAGGACGAGATCAATGCTGCCCTGCAGGCGGCTGCCGATGGCGCCATGAAGGGCGTGCTCGACACCTCCAACGATCCGCTGGTGTCCATCGACCTGAACCACATTGCGGCGTCCTCCACCGCCGCCCTGCCGCAGACCCAGGTGATCGAGGGTCAGCTCGGCCGGGTTCTGTCCTGGTATGATAACGAGTGGGGCTTCTCCACCCGGATGAGCGACACCGCGCTGGCCATGGCCAAGCTGATCTAGAGTCGACCGCCGCCGCTGAGGGCCTCGACCCTGGGCCGCGGGCGGTCCTGGCGGGTCGAGGCCTTCGCCCCTGCCCCTCTGGACCGCTTAAGGGCCCATGACCTTCAAGACTCTCGACGACGTGGATCTTTCCGGGAAGCGCGCCCTGGTGCGGGTGGACTTCAATGTGCCGATGCATGAGGGCGAGGTGTCCGATGACACCCGCCTTCAGGCTGCGGTCCCGACCATCCAGAAGCTGCGCCAGGGCGGGGCCAAGGTGGTGCTGCTCGCCCACTTCGACCGCCCGAAGGGCAAGGTGGTGCCGTCAATGAGCCTGGAGCCCATCGTCCCGGCCCTGGCCAAGGTGCTCGGCGGCCCGGTGGCCTTCGCGGCCGACTGCGTCGGCGAGGCCGCTGCCGCGGCGGTGGACGCCCTGGGACCCGGCGGCGTGCTGCTGCTGGAGAATGTCCGCTTCCACGCCGGCGAAGAGGGCAACGATCCCGCCTTCGCCAAGGCCCTGGGTGCCCTGGGCGACCTATATGTGAACGACGCCTTCTCGGCCGCGCACAGGGCCCACGCCTCCACCGAGGGCCTGGCCCGCGTGCTGCCCGCCTATGCCGGCGAGCAGATGCGCCTGGAGCTTTCGGCCCTGGACAAGGCGCTGGGCAAGCCCGAGGGCCCGGTCCTCGGCATCGTCGGCGGCTCGAAGGTCTCGACCAAGCTCGACCTGCTCAGCCACCTGGTGACCAAGCTCGACAAGCTGGCCATCGGCGGCGGCATGGCCAACACCTTCCTCTACGCCCAGGGCCACGATGTCGGCGCGTCCTACTGCGAGAAGGACATGGCCGAGACCGCCCGGGACATCATTCGCCTGGCCGGCCAGCACAACTGCAAGCTCTTCCTGCCCCTGGACATCGTGGTGGCCGAGAAGATGGCACCGGGCGCGCCGGCGCGAGTCCGCACCCTGGGGGCCGTGGACGAGCACGAGCGCATCCTCGACGCCGGCCCGGAGACGGTCGAGCGCCTCTGCCGGGCGATGGACAATTCCAAGACCCTGATCTGGAACGGCCCGCTGGGCGTGTTCGAGATGCCGCCCTTCGACAAGGGCACCGTTACCGCGGCCCGCCATGCAGCCTCGCTGGTGAAAGCCGGCAAGCTGGTGGCCGTGGCCGGCGGTGGTGATACGGTGGCAGCTCTGAACGTGGCAGGCTGCGCCGATGACTTTACCTTCGTCTCGACGGCTGGCGGCGCGTTCCTTGAATGGATGGAAGGCAAGACCTTGCCCGGTGTGGCGGCTTTGAGCCAGTAAGAGACAACAAGAGCAACGGATAGGCGGCGATGGCCCGGATTACCCTGAGACAGCTTCTCGATCATGCTGCCGAGCACAGCTATGGCGTGCCGGCCTATAACATCAACAATATGGAGCAGGGCCTGGCGATCATGGAGGCCGCCCATGCGGTCAACGCGCCGGTGATCATCCAGGCCAGCCGGGGCGCGCGCTCCTACGCCAATGACATCGTGCTGAAGCACCTGATCGACGCCCTGGCGGAAATGTATCCGCACATCCCGATCTGCATGCACCAGGACCACGGGAACAACGAGGCCACCTGCGCCACGGCGATCCAGTTCGGCTTTACCTCGGTGATGATGGACGGCTCGCTGATGGCCGACGCCAAGACGCCGGCCGACTACGATTACAACGTCAAGGTCACCCGCAACGTGGTGGACATGGCCCACTGGGTGGGCGCCAGCGTCGAGGGCGAACTGGGCGTGCTGGGCAGCCTTGAGACCGGCATGGGCGAGAAGGAAGACGGCCACGGCTTTGAGGGCAAGCTCGGCCATGACCAGCTGCTCACCGATCCCGACCAGGCCGTCGAGTTCGTGAAAGCCACCCAGGTGGACGCGCTCGCCATCGCCATGGGCACCAGCCACGGGGCCTACAAGTTCACCCGCAAGCCGGACGGTGACGTCCTGGCCATGAACGTGATCGAGGAAATCCACCGCCGCCTGCCCAACACCCACCTGGTGATGCACGGCTCATCCTCGGTGCCGCAGGACCTGCAGGACATCATCAACCAGTATGGCGGCGAAATGCCCCAGACCTGGGGGGTGCCGGTGGAGGAGATCCAGCGCGGCATCAAGCACGGGGTGCGCAAGATCAATATCGACACCGACAACCGGATGGCCATGACCGGCGCCATCCGCAAGGTGTTCGCCGAGAACCCCGGCGAGTTCGACCCGCGCAAATATCTGAAGCCGGCCATGGACGCCATGCGGTCGGTCTGCCAGCAGCGGTTCGAGGAGTTCGGCTGCGCGGGCTGGGCCGACAAGATCAAGCCGCTACCGCTCTCGGTCATGGCCAAGCGCTACGCCGCCGGCGAACTGGACCCGAAGATCGGCGTCAGCCGCCAGGCCGCCGAGTAGGCTTCCAGGCACGATCCCGAACGAGAAGCGCCGGCCAGGACCTCCTGGCCGGCGTTTTCATTTTGCATTCCGCTCATCAGCACGTGGCGCTGATGGAAGGCCCTAGCCTTCCATCTCGCCCATGGCGCTCTGCATGAAGTTGGCTTCGCCAAGCGACTTCAGGAGCAGAAGCTGGGTTTCGAGGTAGTCGATGTGCTCTTCGGTGTCGGAGAGGATCTCGCGCAGCAGCTCGCGCGACACATAGTCGGCGACGCCCTCACACATCTTGATGCCCTCGATCAGGGTCGCCCGGCCGCCGGTTTCGACAGCGAGGTCAGACTCCAGGCATTCGCCGACAGTCTCGCCGACCTTGAGCTTGTGCAGGTCCTGCAGGTTGGGCAGGCCTTCCAGGAACAGGATGCGGTTGATGAGCTTGTCGGCGTGCTTCATCTCACCGATCGACTCTTCATAGACGATCTTGCCCAAACGGCGCAGACCCCAGTTTTCGAACATGCGAGCATGCAGGAAATACTGATTAACAGCAGTCAGCTCATTGGTGAGCACCGCATTAAGCATTCGGATAACAGCCTTGTCGCCCTGCATGTGTGGCTCCTTTCCTCACGCCGCGCACAGAATTGAGCGCAACCTCATGCGAAGTCCGCGCCGTGTCAAAGCCTATGTTTGCAAGTGATTTGCGCTGTCGAAGATATCGACCGCAAGACCTTGGAACGCCCGCCTATTCGGCGGCGTAGCGCAGGGTCTGCTGCTGTTCCTGGAGGATTTCGCGCATGTCGCAGACGCACCGGGCGCACTGGGGCTTGGCGTCGCAGGCCTGGAAGATTTCCGCCGGCCGGCTAGCGCCCGCCGCGACGGCGGCGCGGACTTCGCGTTCCCGAATGCCATTGCAATTGCAGACGTACACGAGCGGTGGTGCTCCCTGGGCGACGCCCTGACATTTACCAGATGCGAACGTCCTTGCAAGTCATTTGCAGATGAATTCGCAACTGACCTGGAGGGCAGCCTGTAGCCGGGGCACCCCCTCCCCTTCCCCCCGTCAGAGCGCTAGAAGCCATGGCATGACCTCGCCCCCGGACTGCCGCCTCTATCTGATCACCCCGCCGGTCCTCAGCGATCTGGCGGCCTTTGGCCATATTCTAGGCGGTGCCCTGGACGCCGGGGACGTGGCCGCCCTGCAGATCCGTCTGAAGGGCGCATCGGACGAGGTGATCGCCGCGGCCGTGGACGTGCTGATGCCGATCGCCCACAGCCGGGACGTGGCCGTGATCCTCAATGACCGCCCAGACCTCGCCGCCGCCTTGGCTTGCGACGGGGTGCATGTGGGTCAGGACGATCCCCCCTGCCGGGAGGCGCGCAGGATCATGGGCAAACACGCCATGATCGGCGTCACCTGCCATGACAGCCGCCATCTCGCCATGGAGGCGGCCGAGGCCGGGGCCGACTATGTGGCGTTTGGCGCCTTCCATCCCACGACCACCAAGGACGCCTCGACCCGCGCTGAGCCTGAACTCCTGACCATCTGGCAGGAGTCCATGGAGATCCCCTGCGTGGCCATCGGCGGCATCACCGTCGACACCGCAGAGGACCTGACTGCCGCCGGCGCCGACTTCCTTGCCGTCTCCGCCGGGGTCTGGACCCATCCGCTGGGCCCCGCCGTCGCCGTTCGGGAACTGAACGCGGCCATCGCCCGTGGGCTGGCCCGACGGGCCGTGGCCCAGCTCAATGCGGGAGAGGCCTGAAGCCTGCCTTGCCATAGGGCGGTGTGGCGACTAGGTTCCGCCGCCCATTTCCCGCCCGAGCGACGACCATCGCCGCCCGTCCCTTGCGCGCACTGGAACACACCGTGGCCACGCAGACCGCACTTCTGAAAGTCATGTCCGACGCCGCCCGCAAGGCCGCCCGCGGGCTCAACCGCGACTTTGGCGAACTGGCCGAGCTGCAGGTCTCCAAGAAGAGCGCGGCGGACTTTGTCTCGGCCGCCGACATCAAGGCCGAGCAGACCATCTTCGAGGCCCTGATGGCGGCGCGCCCGGGCTACAGCTTCCTCGGGGAAGAGCGGGGCATGATCGAGGGCACCGACAAGACCCACACCTGGATCGTCGATCCCCTGGACGGCACCACCAACTTCCTGCACGCCATCCCGCACTTCGCCATCAATATCGCCCTGGAGCGCCAGGGGGCCATCGTGGCCGCCCTCACCTTCAACCCCGTGAGCAACGAGCTGTTCTGGGCCGAGAAGGGCAAGGGCTGCTTCCTCAATGACCATCGCCTGCGGGTGGCCGCCCGGACCCGGTTCGATGAATCGGTGATCGCCACCGGCATTCCCTTCCTCGGCCACGGACAACACGCCAAGTTCCTGAAAGAGCTGCATCAGATCAGCCAGCGGGTGGCTGGCGTTCGCCGTTTTGGCTCAGCGGCCCTGGACATGGCCTATGTGGCGGCTGGTCGGTTCGACGGCTATTGGGAGCGCGATCTCAACCGCTGGGACCTGGCGGCCGGGATCCTGCTGATCACCGAGGCTGGCGGCAAGGTGACCGATGCTGATGGGGGCGAAGACGTCCTCGCCACAGGCTCGGTCTGTACGGCCAATCTGGAGCTGCATCCGCTACTGCTGGAGCGCCTGCGCGCCGCCGCCTAGGCTCCCTTTGATGCAACCGTCACATGGGGCGGCTAGAGCAGGTTCATGAGCGCCATGTCCCGTCGCGCCTTTACGGCGTCCCTCCCCCTCGCCCTGGCGGCAGCCTCTGGCCAGGCCCAGGCGCGGCGATGGCCCCGCCCCCTGGTGATCGCCCATCGGGGTGCCAGCGGCGAGCGGCCAGAACACACCCTTATGGCCTATCAGCGGGCCATTGATCAGGGGGCCGACTATATCGAGCCTGACCTCGTGATGACCCGTGACGGCGTGCTGGTCGCCCGGCATGAGAACGAGATCGGCGGAACCACCGATGTGGCCGCCCGGCCGGAATTTGCCGCGCGCCAGACCCAGAAGGTGATCGACGGGGAAACCTTCAGCGGCTGGTTCACCGAGGACTTTACCCTGGCCGAGCTGAAGACCTTGAGGGCGCGGGAGCGCCTGCCCCACCTGCGCCCCGCCAGCGTCGCCTTTGACGGCCAGGCTCTGGTCCCCACCTTCCCGGAGGTGATCGACCTGGCGAGGACAGAGAGCGCCCGGACCGGCCGGACCATCGGGGTCTATCCGGAGATGAAGCATCCCAGCTATTTCGAAGGGCTCGGCCTGACCATGGGCGAGACCCTGGCCGCGGCACTGCGCGACAACAATATGGACCGCCGGGATGCGCCGGTATTCGTCCAGTGCTTCGAGGCTGCCCCGCTCCGGGCCTTCCGCGCCCGCAGTTCAGCGCCGACCGTGATGCTGATCGGTGAGGGCGACCTGTCGGACGTTGACCTGGCCGACATGGCGACCTTTGCCGATGGCCTGGGGCCGGAGATGAAGATGGTGCTCCACCTTGATCAGCCCGACCTTGCGGCGACCAGCCTGATTGCCCGGGCCCATTCGGCGGGGCTGAAAGTCCACCCCTGGACCCATCGGGCTGAGAACAACTTCCTGCCAGCCTCGCTTCAGCGCGGCACAGACCCGGCCGCCCATGGGGATTCTGCCACCTTGCTGCGCGCCCTCTACAGGGCTGGGGTCGATGGCGTATTCACGGACTTCACGGCCCTGGCCGTCGAGGTGCGGCGGGAGGTGTTCGGCGCCTGAGGCCCTCAGGCGGCCTGGCCGAACTGCAGGGCCACCAACCGGGCATAGAGCCCGCCCTGGCCTGAAAGCTCGGCGTGGGTCCCCTGTTCGACCACCTGTCCCTGATCCATGACCACGATCCGGTCGGCCTTGAGGACGGTGGCCAGCCGGTGGGCGATCACCAGGGTTGTGCGTCCAGTCATGGCCTCGTCGAGGGCGATCTGCACCAACCGCTCGTTCTCGGCGTCGAGGGCGCTGGTGGCCTCATCCAGCAGCAGGATGGGTGCCTCTCGGATCAGGGCCCGGGCAATGGCCAGCCGCTGGCGCTGGCCGCCAGACAGGGACCTCGCCCGGTCCCCCAGAGGGGTCTCAAAGCCCTCAGGTAAGGCCTCGATGAAGGCTTCGGCCTGTGCCGCCCGGGCGGCGGCCAGGATGTCTTCAGGCTGGGCGTCAGGGCGGCCAAATGCGATGTTGCGGGCGGCAGTGCCGGAGAACAGCGGCGAGTCCTGCGCCACCAGGGCCATGCGTTCCCGCACCTCCCGGGGATCGGCCTGTCGCAGGTCCACCCCATCCAGATGAACGCTTCCCTGGTCGGGATCGTAGAAGCGCAGCAACAGCCGGAAGACGGTGCTCTTGCCGGCCCCTGATGGCCCCACCAGGGCCACCCGCTCGCCCGGGGCGACGCTCAGGCTGAAGTTCTGAAGGGCCGGCAGGTCCGGGCGACCGGGATAGGCGAAGGTGACGGCCTCAAAGCTCACCGCCCCCTGGGGCGGCCTGGGCAGAATGGCCGGCGTGGTCGGTGCCGCAATGCCAGGTCGGGCGTCCAGCAGGTCAGCAATGCGGTCCATGGCGCCGGCGGCCTTCTGAACATCCCCCCAGGTCTCCCCGAGCGCGCCGACTGCGCCCGCCGCCATCACCGCTAGGAAGGCGAACTGAAACAGCGCGCCCCAGCTCATCTCGCCGCGCAGCCCCGCGTGGACCCCGAGCCAGAAGATCGCCACCACCCCGCCGAACACCAGGGCGATCACCAGGGCGGTCATCACCGCCCGCGCGGTCATCCGCTGCAGAGAGGTGTCAAAGGCCCGCTCCACTGCCTTATCGAAGTCCCGGGCCGCAGCCGCCTCGCCACCAAAGGCCTGGACGGTCTCAAGGCCATCCAGGGTCTCCCCGGCCTGGCCCACCGCCTGAGCAAACTGGTCCTGGGTGGAGACTGTCAGCCGGCGCACCCGCCGCCCGAACAGGAACAGCGGCGCGATCACAAAGGGGAAAATCAACAGCACCAGCCCCGTCAGCCCCGGACTGACCCAGACTAGCAAGATCAAGGCGCCGATCAGGGTCAGGAGATTGCGAAGGGCCACCGAGACTGAGGTGGCCATCAGGCTCTCGACGATCTGGATGTCGGTGGTCAGCCGCGACAGCACCTCGCCGGTGCGGGTGCGAAGGAAGAAGCCGGGATCCAGGGTCAGGATGTGGGCGTAAACCGCCTCCCGCAGATCGGCCACCACCCGCTCGCCGAGCTTGGTGACGAAGAAATAGCGAAGGGCCGAAGACAGGGCGAGCGCCAGGGCCACGCCGCCGATCAGGGCGAACCACAGATTGACCTTTGCTGGCGAGATATCCGGCGACGTCAGGGCGTCCACCAGCAGGCGGACTGCGCCCGACAGCCCAAGGGTCGCTGCGGTGGCCGCCACCAGGAAGATCAGCGCCCCGATCGCCTCGCCCTTGCGCCGCCGCGCAAAGGGGATCAGCCGGCGCAGGGCCCCCACATTGCGACTGCGGGGCCGGCGCTCGGCGGCCTCCTGCAGGTTCTGAACGAGTTCGGCACCAACCCCAGGACGCCCCTGCGGCCCGGAGGCGGCGTCAGCGGAAATGTCGGCTGGCTGGCTCATGAAATCCGTGCGCCCTTGCTTCAGGGCCGCCGTTTCTGTATACGCGCGGCTCGTTTGCGCACCGGGCCTGTCAGGTCAGGTGGCGCATCACCCGCTGCTCTTACGTCGGTTGTCCTCGCGATGAAACAAGACACGCACCCCGATTATCACTTCATCACCGTGGTGATGACGGATGGCACGACCTATCAGACCCGGTCGACCTACGGGAAAGAGGGCGCGACCCTGAACCTGGATATCGACCCGAAGACCCATCCGGCATGGACGGGCGGTGCCCACACCCTGCTGGACCGCGCCGGTCGCGTGTCGCGGTTCAACGCCAAGTTCGGCGGCTTCACCCGCAAGTAAGCGCCTGGCCTGCCCGACGGCGGGCGGCCGGCCTGGCTTAAACAAAGAAGACGCCGCAAGCCCCAGGCCTGCGGCGTCTTCTTTGTGTCTTCAGGCTCGGCGAGTCTTCAAGTTCAGCCTTGGCCAGGCGATGGGGGTTGGCCCGGTCAACTGGCCCCGAAAGCGTCCCGCAGCCGATCAAACTGGGACAGGACCGCATTGGGTGCCGCGTCCTCAGTGGCATCCACATACATCCGCCGGTCCAGATGCCGGACACGCTCAAACAGGCGCTCAGACCGCTCCATCAGCTCTGCGAGCCCAGGGGGCAGAATTTCGATGGCCTGCGCCGACGGGCGGGAGGTCTCTGCCCCCAGGCGATAGCGGTCCTCGCAGGCGGCTTCGGGGGCCATGTCCCCCTCCCGGACCGCCCGCTGAACCAGCAGCCACGAGGCCACCTGCATCAGCCGTGTGGTCAGGCGCATGCTTTCGGCGGCGTAGGCCAGGGCCGCATTGCGGTCGAGGCGCTTAGACTCCTGACGTCCGCCGCCATCCAGATAGGCCGCAGTCTCCTCCACCAGGTCCATGCCCTCCTGGAAGGTCCGCTCGAACAGTTCAGACCGGGCGAAATCGGCGACCACGTCGCTACGCCAGGGCTTCGCCAATGCCGTGAGTTCGCTCATCGAATTCCTAAGCCCCTGCAGACACCGAGCGGACCGATCGTCCGTCAGCGTCCCACTTGCAACCCCCATGCCATAGCGGCCCCTGCGGGTTGATGTCACGCCCCAGTCTGGGTTGCAGACTCCGCGCCAGACCAGGCCATTTGTCTAGAGCCGAAAGAGGGCGTCCGCAGCAGCCCGGCCGGCGCGTTTGCGCTCGATGAAGGTGCGCGTGCGGGTGATCTCCGCCTCCAGCACCTCAAGTCGGGCCTCCAACTCCTCAACGCCGTAGAGTTCCAGGTCCTCTCGTGTCACCTCGACCAGACGCTGACCGCGCCCCAGTCGCACCTCAGCGGGTTCTTCCATCTTCGCGCCTCCCTTTGCCCGGGCCCCGGAGCGGTTTATCCAAGCCCCTGCGCCGCCTTGGCGCAAGCATCCGGAGGCTATGACGATGGCGCAAGCGACTGTTCCTGACCAGATGACGGCCATCGCCATCGAGGGCGGCAAGGGCCCTGCAAGCGCCCTTCATCCGATTAGCCTTCCGATGCCGCAACCTGGGCCGGGGCAAATCCTGATCCGGGTCGAGGCCGCCGGGGTCAACCGGCCCGACATCGCTCAGCGGGTGGGCTTCTATCCGCCGCCCCCTGGCGCGCCCCAGACCATGGGCCTGGAAGTGGCCGGCGAGGTGGTCGTGGCCGCCGGACGCTGGAAGGTGGGTGACAAGGTCTGCGCCCTTCTGGGCGGGGGCGGTTATGCGCAGTACGCCGTTTGCGACGCCCGACATGCCCTGCCGATCCCCGGCGACCTCAGCGCCCTGGAAGCCGCCGGTCTGCCGGAAACGGTGTTCACCGTGTTCGCCAATGTGTTCGAGCATGGGGGTCTGAAGGCCGGCGAGACCCTGCTGGTTCATGGTGCCACGTCTGGAATTGGGACAACGGCGATCCAGATGGCCAAGGCGGCCGGGGCGCGGGTGATCGCGACCGCCCGGGGGGCCGACAAGGCGAGCCAGGCTCTCAACCTGGGCGCGGACCTGGCGATTGACGCCACGACCCAGGATTTCGCCGAGCTGACCCTGGCCGACGGCGGCTGCGATGTCGTCTTGGACATGGTCGGCGGTGACTATTTCGCCAAGGATCTCGCCGCCCTGAAGACCGGGGGGCGGATCGTCTTTATCGCCGCCCAGGCCGGGGGCAAGGTGGACCTCAATATCGGTGCCCTGATGATGAAGCGCGCCGTGGTCACCGGCTCGACCCTCCGCCCCAGGGACGCAGATGAAAAGGCCCGGCTGGCCGCTGCGGTCGAGGCCACCGTCTGGCCGTGGATCGTCGCCGGCCGCCTTCGCCCGCAGATCGACAGCGTCTTCCCGCTGGAAGAGGCCGCCGCGGCCCATGGGGCGCTGGAGGCCGGCACCCATCTGGGCAAGATCATGCTCCGCCCCTGATCTTGCCCGGGTGGCGCGCGGGCGGGGCGGCACGGGCCGCTTGGCAGTACCCACCCAAAGAATGAGTCTTTGGGTGGCTTGATTCAACTTCGCTCTGTCCGGTGGTCCTACCAGTGCGGCGCGTCTGCAGGTCGATCGGCCGCCTTGACCTCAACCCGTTGTAGGCCAACGGTTAGTTTGTGTCAGACTTGCAAGATCATAAGCGTTGACGCTGCGATAGGCCTCCCCCAGGTTTGCAACATGATCGATCCGGGGGCGATGATGAGCGTTCATCGGAGCGGACGGGATACAAGAATGACCGGACCCGACTGAGGCCCGGCAGGGAGGACTACGTATTGAGCCGAAAAATTCCTGCAGGCGGGATTGTGCCGCTGCGCCTGACGGGGCGCAGGCCCGCAATGGATGATGTTCGGCCCCTGTCGTTCAGACCCCTGTCTGCGCGCCGAAATTGTCGCGGCAGGAGACCTTGATGACGACCGTCTCCTCGGAGATTCCGCCCCTAAACCTGATCACGAAGGTACTTTATGCCCTCGGCGCGGTGGCCAATGCGGTCAAGGGCCGGGGCTTGGCCACCTTCCTGATGATTTTCTACAATCAGGTGGTGGGGCTTCCCCCGGCCACGGTGGCCGGGGTGCTCATGGTCGCCCTGGTCTTTGACGCCTTTGTCGATCCCCTGGTGGGTCAGGTGTCAGACAATTTCCGCTCCCGGTGGGGGCGACGCCACCCGTTCATGTATCTGGCGGCCCTGCCCGTTGCTGTCGCCTACTTCCTGCTGTGGAACCCGCCGGAGGGTTGGAGCGATCAATCCATCGTGATCTGGCTGGTAGCCTGCCTGCTCACCGTGCGCCTGTTCGACACCTTCTTCGAGCTGCCCTCCTCGGCTTTGGCCCCGGAGCTCACCCGGGACTACAACGAGCGCACCAGCCTGATCTCCATGCGCGCCTTCTTCTCGGTGGTTGGCGGCCTGGGCATGACCGTGGCGGCCTATCAATACTTCCTGGCCGAAAACCCAGACGGCTCAGGCGGCATTCTGGCCCGTGACGGCTATTTCGCGTTTTCGGTCGTTTCAGCCCTCATCATCTTTGTCGTGATCCTGGTCTCGACGGCCGGGACCCACAACCGCATCCCCTATCTCAGCCAGCCGCCGACCCGGAAGATCACGCTTAAGGCCATGACCCGGGAGGTGTTGCACACCCTCAACAACCGGGCCTTCGTCATCGCCACCCTGACCGGCATGTTCATCGCCGTGGCGGCGGGATCGAAGAACGGGCTGGAGATCTATTTCGCCCTTTATTTCTGGGAGCTCACCCAGTCCCAGCTGGCCATCCTGACCGCCGTCAGCGTGGTCGGCAGTCTGGGCGGGGTGCTGGCTGCGCCCCACGTGGCCCGGGCCCTGGGCAAGAAGCGTGGGGCGATCCTGATGTTCGCCAGCGCCCTGGCCGTAGGCATCACCCCCATCACCCTGCGGCTCATGGGCCTGATGCCCCCCAACGGCACGGACCTGCTGTTCTACATCCTGCTGCTGGAGACCTTCTTCAACTCCGGCATGGCGGTGGCCACCGGGGTGATGCTGGTCTCCATGGTCGCC
This sequence comes from Phenylobacterium sp., assembly GCF_022402485.1. GTDB lineage: Bacteria > Pseudomonadota > Alphaproteobacteria > Caulobacterales > Caulobacteraceae > Phenylobacterium. The sequence goes on from NZ_JAKRSA010000025.1 coordinate 21,681, forward strand.
GATGTGGTTGAGGACGCCGAGGTCAAGACCGGCCGACGGTCTGAAGGCCTGCTGATGTCGGCCGACAACCTGTTCAAGAAGATCGTCTCCGGCGTCGGGATCTTCATCTCCGGTGCCGTGCTGACCATGGTCAGCTTCCCGGAGAACGCCACCCGAGGCGGGGTCGCCCCGGAAATCCTGCAGAACATGGGCTTGATCTATCTGCCCCTGGTGACCCTGCTCTACGGCATGGGGATCGTCTGCCTGTCCATGTTCAACATCGACAAGGCCAAGCACGAAGACAACCTGCGCATCCTCGACGAGGCCAGCGCCAAGGCTGCAGGCACCAACCAGGGTGCCCGCGACATTGACACCGACATCTTGCCAGGGGGCACCACGCCCCCCCTGGGCTCCAAGGCCTGATAGGGGACCATTGTGACCGCATTGACTGACTCGGCCCCTCAGGCCGTGCCTGCCGACCGCCAGCTCACCCTGACGACGCGGATCCTGTACGGGGCCGGCGGTGCCGCCAGCGCCATCAAGCAGCGTGGGCTCTCGACCTTCCTGCTGCTGTTCTACAACCAGGTGATCGGTCTGCCGCCGCAGATGGTCTCCACGGCGATCATGTTCGCCCTGATCTTCGACGCTTTCGTCGATCCCCTGGTCGGCCAGGTGTCGGACAATTTCCGGTCCAAGTGGGGCCGCCGTCATCCGTTCATGTATGCCGCAGCCCTGCCGGTGGCCGTGGCCTTCTTCTTCATTTGGAACCCGCCGGCGGGCTGGGAGCAGGCGCAGATTTTCGCGTTCATGCTCGTCTGCCTGCTGACCATTCGCCTATTTGATACGTTCTTCGAACTGCCGTCGGCAGCGCTGGCCCCGGAACTGGCCAAGAACTATGACGAGCGCACCAGTCTGATCGCCCTGCGATCCTTCTTTGGGGTGGCCGGCGGCCTGGGGATGACCCTTTTGGCCTATCAGGTCTTTATGCGGGAAAATCCCGATGGCAGCGGCGGGGTTCTGTCGCGGGACGGCTATTTCAGCTACGCCCTGTGCGCCGCGACCCTGATTTTCGTACTGATCCTCGGGTCCACCGCTGGCACTCACAAGTACATCCCCCACCTGACCAAGCCTCCAACCCGGAAGATCACGTTTTTGGGCATGGCCAAGGAGGTGGGCGCTACCTTGAACAACCGCTCCTTCGTCGCCCTGACCATCTCGGGCATGTTCATGTCCATGTCCCTGGGGGTGAAAGGGGGCCTGGAACTCTACTTCTTCCTCTATTTCTGGGAGTTGACCCAAACCCAGCTGTCCTTGCTGACGGTGGCCGGGGTGATCGCCGCCGTGATGGGCGTCTCCCTGGCACCCAAGGTCGCCGCCAAAATGGGCAAGCGAAACGGGGCCGCAACCATGTTCGCGGGGGCCGTGATCGCCTTGCTAGGCCCGATCGCCCTCAGGCTGGTCGGGTGGATGCCAGCCAATGGCACCGATCTGCTGTTCTGGATCCTGTTCGTCGACGTAATCGCCAATGGTGCCATGGCCATGATGACCGGGGTCATGCTGGCCTCAATGATCGCTGACGTAGTCGAAGATTCCGAGGTCAAGACCGGGCGTCGGTCAGAGGGCCTGCTGTTCTCCTTCGACAACCTGTTCAAGAAGGTGGTTTCCGGCGTCGGGGTCTTTGTATCGGGCGTTGTCCTGGCCTTCATCGCATTCCCGCAAAGCGCCGTTCGCGGCGGGGTGGACGAGGAGATCTTGCGCAACATGGGTCTGATCTATCTGCCGACCATGCTGTTCTTCTACAGCATCGCTATCGGGTGCCTGTTCCTGTACAAGATCGACAAGGCGACCCACGAAGAGAACCTGCGCAAGCTCGAGGACACCGCCCAGGCCAAGGCCGCAGAGTCGGGGGCGCCCGCCGCCGGCGGCTGATCGCGGGCCGAACTCGCTAACTTAAACGAGACGACCGGGTCTGCGGCCTTGCCCGCGGACCCGGCAGCTACCGGCGGACGGGATCGAGACCCTGAAGCTGCAACAGGCCCGTCGACGCCCTGCGGTGGTCTCAGGTGCGGAAGATACCCATCAACATGGGACGCACGAAAACCGCCGGGGCAGCCTTCTGTCGAACCCCCGGGACCCAGAAACTGAGCTCGGCCCCGGCATTGAGCGTGGCGGTCAGCATCTGAGCAGCGATGAACGGCTCCACCGGTCTGATCGACCCTTCGGCGATACCATCGGAGATCATCGAGGCGAAGCCGTCGGATATCCGGTTGGAATGCTGGACCATCTCCTCGCGGATCGCCTCCGGCAGGGCCGAGAGGGCCGAGGAGCGCAAAAGCGGGCCAAAGTCAGAGAGCTGGTATTCTGCCAGCGCGGCCGCCGCACTGGACAGCTTGCTCCACTGATCGCCGTCCCTTGCCATGGCCAGCCTCTGCACCCGGCGCATGACCTCGTAGCTGCGCTCAAAGCAGGCCACCACCAGATCGTCCTTGGCGTCGATGTGATGGTAGAATGAGCCCTTGGTGACATTCAGCTCGGCGGAAATGCGCTCAACCGACGCGCCGCGATAGCCATGGGTGTTGATCAGTCGGGTTGCCGCCCGCAGGAAGGCGTCGCGGCTCATGTCCTGGCCATCCCCCGGCGCCAGATCGCCCATAGATGGCGGGCGGGGCTCCCAGACGCAGCCCTCCACCGCCAAGCCGTTCAGCAGGATGTCGGCCATTCGCTGGCAGACACTGGGATAGTCTTCCGGATCAAATTTCGGCAGCCAGAATGCCGCCCATGAGATCTGCTCCAGCAGCATATGGGTGCGGGCTGTTCGTCGCCCCCGGGTCAAGGCGGCCAGTTCCGGGGCCTCGAAGATCTGCCGCATCCGACGGAAGGCTTTCATGTAGGCGGAAAACACCTCAGCCCGGCGGGGCTGGCTAAGGGCGCGGATGTCGGAGAGCACCGGCAGGGGCGGCGCAAGGCCCACAGCCGTCAGCCGCAGGCGCTCCAGGTGCAGGTCAAACAGGTGCTCCAGCCGGGCGGCAGGTGTGGCCTCGGCCTCGGTGCTGGCAGCCAGATGGATCAACCACTCCACCCCGCGCATGAGGCAGGCGGCGGCAAGATCGTCCTTACGCTTGAAATAGTAGGTGACGCTGGTGGTGGAGAGCCCCACCGCGCCAGCCGCAAGGCTCAGGGTCAGGCCTTTGACCCCCTTCTGGTTCAGGATCAGGGTTGCCGCGTCGAGAATGTCCTCGCGCTTGCGCTCATAACGATCCGTCGCCCGTTGGGCGCTAAGTTCGGCCATGGAAATGGCAGCTCCAAGTCCCACGATCACTGCGCAGGGAGACGCAGGGGAAAGGGTGCCTCCATCTATCGAAACATGGCGATTGGCGCAAAGCGCCTGCGGGTCGCATCTTGAGTCGTGGTTGGGCGCCCCCGGGCGCAACGGCCCGACGGCGCCCAACCCTATTTTCAGCCGATGGAGCCGACTGTCGCCAGGGCAACACCCCCATCCACGGCAATGGTCTCGCCGACCACATAGTTTCCAGCCCGACTGGCCAGGTAGATCGCCGCACCGGCCATGTCTTCGTCTCGCCCGATGCGTCGGGCCGGGATGGCCTTGGCCACAGCTTCCCCGTGATCGCGGGCGGTGCGGTTCATTTCAGAGGCGAAGGCCCCCGGCGCAATGGCGCTGACCACGATGTTGTCGGCGATCAGGCGAGCGGCCAGACGCCGGGTCAGGTAGATCAGCCCCGACTTGGACGCGTGATAGGAATAGGTGTCCTGCGGGTTCAGACGGATGCCGTCGATCGAAGCAATATTGATGACCTTGGCCGGCTGGTCATGGGTTCCGGCCTTCTTGAGCGCCAGGTGCAGGGCCTGGGTGAGGAAGAACGGAGACTTCAGGTTCAGGTCCATGACCTTGTCCCAGCCGTGCTCGGGAAACTCCTCGAAGGGCGCCCCCCAGGCGGCCCCGGCATTGTTCACCAGGATGTCGAGTTGGCCCTCGCGCTCTTCGATGGCCTTCGCCAAGGCCTGGCAGCCGGCTACCGAGGAAACGTCCTGCGGCAGGGAAATGCAGGTCCCGCCTCCCTGCGACAGCTCTTCGGCCGCGGCGTCACAGGCGTCGGCCTTGCGCGAGGAGATATAGACCTTGGCCCCCTGGGCCAGGAAGCCCGCCGCGATCATCTTGCCGATGCCCCGCGATCCGCCGGTGACGAGCGCCACGCGCCCCTGAAGGGTGAAGAGATCGAGCGCCATGATGCGCCTCCTTTGCTTGTCGTGTCCCTGGCCCCGCTGGCCCTCAGTAAGCCTTGGCGGCGCGGCGATCGACGGCGAGCCCGATTGACTCGCCCCCATCGGGCAAGGCCTATAACACGCGTTTGAATCAGCCAGGTCGCCCGTCCGAGAAGCGGCCCAATGGAAACTTTTGAGGACGCGCATGAGCCAGATCAATCCGGTCACCGACCTGACCCTCGACGGTGACGTCGCCGTCATCACTCTGAACTCCCCGCCGGTGAACGCCCTGTCGGCCGCTGTGCGCCAGGGTCTGTTCGACGCCTTCACCCAGGCCAACGCCGATGCGGCCGCCAAGGCCATTGTGCTGATCTGTGACGGCCGCACCTTCATCGCCGGCGCTGACATCACCGAGTTTGGCGGCGCCATGGCCGGTGCCTCCCTTCCCCAGGTGCAGGACGCCATCGAGGGCTCCACCAAGCCGGTGATCGCCGCCATCCACGGCACTGCGCTGGGCGGGGGACTGGAAGTGGCCCTGTGCGCCCATTACCGGGTCGCCGTGCCCTCAGCCCGGCTCGGCTTGCCCGAGGTCAATCTGGGCCTGCTGCCCGGTGCCGGCGGCACCCAGCGCTTGCCCCGGGTGGTGGGTGTCGAGACGGCGCTCGCCATGATGACCTCTGGCCGCCATGTGCCAGCCAAGGAGGCCAAGGGCCTTGGTCTGGTCGACGAGCTGGTCGAGGAAGGCCAGCAGCGCGAAGCCGCCCTGGCCTATGCCCGCAAGGTGGTGGCCGAAGGCCGGCCGCTGACCAAGATCCGCGACCAGAACGAAAAGCTCGAGGCCGCCAAGGGCAAGCCCGAGATCTTCGCCGCCTTCCGCAAGGCCAATGCCCGCAAGTTCCGCGGCTTCCTGGCCCCGGAATACAATATCCGCTGCATCGAAGCGGCGGTGAACATGCCCTTCAACGAGGGGCTGGAGTTTGAGCGCAAGCTGTTCCTCGAGCTCATGAGCGGCTCCCAGTCGGCGGCCCAGCGCTACGCCTTCTTTGCCGAGCGTCAGGCGCAGAAGATTCCTGACGTGGCCGACGACACCCCGGTCCTGCCGGTCAACAAGGTGGGGATCATCGGCGCCGGCACCATGGGTGGCGGCATCGCCATGAACTTCGCCAATGTCGGCATCCCGGTGGTGCTGATCGAGGTCAAGCAGGACGCCCTCGACCGGGGCCTGGCCACCATCCGCAAGAACTATGAGCGCACCGCCTCGCGGGGCGGCATTACGCTCGAGCAGGTGGAGGAGCGCTGCGCCCTCATCACCGGCTCTCTGGAGATGGAAGCCCTCGCCGAGGTGGACCTGGTCATCGAGGCCGTGTTCGAGCGGATGGACATCAAGAAAGACATCTTCACCAAGCTGGACGCCATCTGCAAACCCGGCGCGATCCTGTCGACCAACACCTCGGGCCTGGACATCGACGAGATCGCCTCGGTGACCAAGCGCCCGGAAAGCGTCATCGGCCTGCACTTCTTCTCGCCGGCCAATGTGATGAAGCTTCTGGAGATCGTCCGCGCCGACCACACCAGCAAAGAGGTGATCGCCACCTCCATGAAACTCGCCAAGAAGATCGGCAAGGTGGCCGTTCTGGTGGGCGTCTGCCCGGGCTTCGTCGGCAACCGGATCCTGGGCCAGCGTCAGCGCGAGGCCCAGAAGCTGGTCATGGAAGGTGCCATGCCCTGGGATATCGACCGGGTGCTGTATGACTTCGGCTTCCCCATGGGGCCCTTTGCCATGAGCGATCTGGCCGGCCTCGATATCGGCTGGGTGAAGGAGCGCTCCAAGGGCGAGTCGATCCGCGATGTCCTGTGCGAATTGGATCGTCGCGGCCAGAAGACCGGGGCGGGCTATTATGACTATGACGAGAGCCGCAACGCCGTACCCTCCCCGGTGACCGAACAGGTCATCAAGGATTTCATCGTCAAGACCGGGGCCAATCCCCGGGACGTGACCGATGAGGAGATCCTCGAGCGCTGCATCTATCCGATGATCAATGAGGGCGCGAAAATCCTCGAAGAAGGCAAGGCCATCCGGCCCTCTGACATCGATGTGGTCTGGCAGAACGGCTATGGCTGGCCGGTCTATCGCGGTGGTCCCATGTGGTACGGCGACCATGTTGGCCTGCCCAAGGTGCTGGCCAAGATGCAGGAGTTCCACGCCACCATGGGCGACCAGTTCAAGCCCTCGGCGCTGCTGGAAAAGCTCGTCGCCGAAGGCAAGTCCTTCAAGGACCTCTAAGCCCCCTCGAACACTCAAGAGAAGCAGGATCATTCCATGCGTGAAGCTGTCATCGTCTCCGCCGCGCGGACCCCTATCGGCAAGGCCTATCGCGGCGCCTTCAACAACACCACCGCCCCCACCCTGGGGGGCCATGCCATTGCTGCGGCCGTCGCCCGGGCCAAGATCGACCCAGCTGAAATCGACGACGTGGTGATGGGCGCGGCCCTCCAGCAGGGGACCACGGCCCAGAACATCGGTCGCAGCGCGGCCCTGCGGGCTGGCCTGCCCAACACCGTGTCGGGCATGTCCATGGACCGCCAGTGCTCTTCGGGCCTGATGGCGGTGGCCACGGCGGCCAAGTACATCACCCAGGACGGTGCCCCCATCGCCATCGGGGCCGGCCTTGAGTCCATCTCGCTCGTGCAGAACGACAAGATGAACCTGTTCCGCGCCCGGGACGAGTGGCTGGCCGAGCATGTGCCGGAACTGCAGACCTCGATGATCGAGACCGCCGAGATCGTCGCTGACCGCTACAAGATCAGCCGTGAGGCCCAGGACGAGTACGCCCTGCAGTCCCAGCAGCGGACCGCCCAGGCCCAGTCCGAAGGCCGGTTCGCCATGGAAATCGTGCCGATGACCACCACGATGATGGTCTTCGACAAGGCCACGGGCCAAGCCTCGGAAAAGGAAGTGACCATCGCCCAGGACGAGGGCAATCGTCCGCAGACCACCCTGGCCGACCTGCAGAAGCTGCAGCCGGTGTTCAAGGGCGGCCGCTATGTCCAGGACGGCAAGTTCATCACGGCCGGCAATGCCAGCCAGCTGTCCGACGGTGCCGCCGCCCTGGTGCTGATGGAAGCCAAGGAAGCTGAGAAGCGCGGTCTGGAGCCCCTGGGTGCCTATCGCGGCATGGCCGTGGCCGGCTGCGGCCCTGAGGAAATGGGCATTGGCCCGGTCTTCGCCATCCCCAAGCTGCTGGCCCGCAACGGCCTCAAGGTCGAGGACATCGACATCTGGGAACTGAACGAGGCCTTCGCCTCGCAGGTGCTCTACTGCCGCGACACCCTGGGCATCCCCAATGAGAAACTGAATGTCTCCGGCGGTTCGATCTCCATCGGTCACCCCTATGGCATGACCGGTGCCCGCTGCACGGCGCATGTCCTTTATGAGGGCAAGCGTCGGGGGGCCAAGTACGGCGTTGTCACCATGTGCGTCGGCGGCGGCATGGGCGCTGCGGGTCTGTTCGAAATCTTCTAGACCCTGGCCATCTGGGATTTGGAATGGGCCGCGCCTTCCGGGGGGCGGCCTTTTTCATGGCTCGTCGCACTTTTTGCGACTTATTTGCAATTTCTCCTTCCGCCTGACCATCGAGCGCCTATATGCAAAAGGCAGCAATGGAAGGATCGGCCAATGAAGAGGACTGCCGCCAAGACCTTGACCTTCAGTGTCATGCATTTGGTCGTCGCCTTCACCGTGGCCTACGTACTGACCCGGGATTGGCGCGCGGCCCTGGCGATCGGCATGGTGGAACCCCTGTTTCAGACCATGGCCTTTGTGGCCCATGAGCGGGCATGGGCCAGGGCCGACGGGCGGGCGGCCTCTGCGGGCAGGACCGGAACCCCGGCCTAAGCCAGCCGTTCGATCACAAGCTGAAACGATAAGTCCTGAAGGAGCTGTTTGATGGCCGAGAAGATCAAAACCGGACTGGAGGCCGATGACCGTAAGGCCGTCGCACAGGCCCTATCGCGGATGTTGGCCGACACCTATGCGGTCTATCTGAAAACCCACGGCTTCCACTGGAACGTCCGGGGCCCCAACTTTTCCTCCCTCCACACCCTGTTCATGGCCCAGTACACCGAGATGTGGCAGGCCATCGACACGGTGGCCGAACGCATCCGCGCCCTGGGGGAACTGGCCCCGCAGGGCTATGGTGCCTTTGGCAATCTCAGCGCCATCAAGGACGGCGACCCCGAAGGAGATTCCGAGGCCATGCTGCGGGCCCTGACCGCCGACCACGAGGCGGTGATCGCCACCTGCCGCGAGGCCCTGACCCTGGCCCAGAAGGCCGAAGACGAGGCCAGCGCCGGCATTATCACCGACCGGCTGGAGGCCCATGAGAAGCACGCGTGGATGCTGCGGGCGACCCTCGGCGGCAAATAGGCTCAGGGGCCTGGGTTGAGGCCCGCGGCGATCTCCTCGACGTGGGCCACCCAGCAGCAGTCATGACGTTCTGGCCAGGTCTTCACCTGGCCCTGCGGCCCGGCCAGCCGCCGGGCCGTATCCCGGACCACCGCCGGGCGGACCAAGGGGTCGAAGGCACCCGTCAAATGGACCTGGGGCACGGCGAGGGGGCCAAGGTCCGCCGGGTCCAGGCCCTGGAGTGGGCTTAGGCCCCGGCTGCGGGTCCAGGCGGCGACATCCAGGGGCGCGGCCAGGGTGATAAGACCCGCCACATCGCTTCGCCTTGCGGCGACCAGGGTCGCCATCACCCCGCCCCCGGACCAGCCGACCAGGACAATCTGATCTGCCCCCGCGCGGGCCTTGAGGGCATTCACGGCGGCGTCCGTCATCACCACCGCCGTGTCGGAAAAGCGGTGTGTGGTCCAGGCATCCGAGGTGCAGGCAGCGTCCTGCACATACTGGCAAGGTCGCCCCAGCCAGGCTGCAGGGGCGGGCCAGGCCTTGGCGAGGTCGAGCCCCACCGCCTTGTCCGGCGTCGGATCCGGGCTCGCCCGCCCTCGACGGTCATGGGCCTGGCCATCCCCTTCGATCACGATCGTCAGGATCGGGGCTGCTGCGGCCTTGGACGGCATGGCGGCGGCAAGGGGTCGCCCTGCCGCCGCCACCTCAAATCGTGCCCATCCACCGTCCAGAGTTTCAGCGGGTCGGGCGGCGATGGGGGATGCCGCCAGCAGCGGCGCCAGGACCAGGGGTGTCACGCGCCGCCACAGGCCCATTTAGAAGGCCCGGCGCAGGGTGACGCCAAAGGTCGACTGAGACTCGTTGGACTTGCCCACCAGCACATCAGCCGTGAAGGCCAGGCTGAACAGATCAGAGACCGGAACCGCCACACCTGCCCCGATCAGCCCATAGTCGGAATCTACCCCGGGCGCGCCCTCAGTCTGATGATTGAAACTCGCCGACACATAGGGAAGCCACGCGCCGCCGGTGTAGAACAGCGTCGCGCCCCCCGACAGGACGGTCATATCCACGCTGTTGCCCGCCACGGGCCGGTTGGCATTGTCCTGATAGGCGTCGGTCTCTGAGGAGGAGGTCGAGATTCCCACACCGGGGGTGACCACCCAGGCCTCACCGAGAGCAAATTGAGACTCCGCCGAGATCGATCCCACCCACTGGGTGCGGTCGGTGGCACCAAAGCTGCGCAGCCCTCCCGCCACGCGGCCATACTCCACCTCGAAGGCGCCATAGCCCCCCGAGGCGGTGAGGCGGAGGGCCGGATCCTGGGACCAGCTGGCATAGAGACCGCCGCTCCAGCCCTCGGAGCCATAGCTCACCTGGGGGCCGTCCAGGTCGATCTCGCTGCGGGCCACATAGCCCCCGAGCACCATGTCGCCGGCGGTGAAGTCCAGCCCCAGGGCCACTGCGCCCCCGAAGCCGTCCTGACCCGCGCCCGGGCGGCTGGCTTCCAGATAGGACCCCGTGGCGTTCAGCCAGATCCCCGCCGCGGGCGTTGAGGCACCTGCAGAGGCGCCGCGATAGCCATCGCGCTCCGTGCGCTGCATGGGCAGCTGGGCCTGAAGGGCGGCCATACCCATGGCGCGCAGGCGGCCATTGACGAAGCCGTCCAGGCTGCCGATCTGCAGCCGGTCACCAAGCAGGGCCATGATGAGCTGGTCAGCCTGCGCCACCGTGATCAGCTGCTGCTCGGGAACCGACAGCCGCACCACAGACCCGTCCGGATTGGTCACGGTGATCGAGCCGTCGGTGATGACCGGCGGGGCAGGCGGCGGCGTCGGGTTGGTCGGGGCAGGCGGCGGCGTGGTTGGCTGCGTCGGCGTCGTGGGGGGCGTGGTCGGGGCAGGCGTCGTCGGCGGGGTCACAGGCGGCGTTGTGGGCGGCGTCACCGGCAAGGTGGGCGGGGTGGGTGCGACCGTTGCAGGTGTAGAGGAGGATTGGCCAAAGGCGATGGCGCATGCACCGGTCCCGGTCACGGCCTGGGTGATGGTATTGACCTGACAGGTGAAGGGGCTGGTGGTCCCCCCACGGGTGATCGTGCCGCGATAGTCGATGACGCTGGCCCCCGGGGCCACACTGGTGAAGTTCACCGTGGCGGGACTGGGTCCGAAATCAGGGCCCCCGCTGATCTGGATATTGATGTCGTTGAGGCCCCGGATGGTCGTAACCACCTGGGTGCCATCGGTCAGGGTGACGCTGCTGTTGGCCGCCTGGGCCAAGGCAGGGCTGGCTGGCGCTGCGACCGCCAGGATCAGAGACGAGAAAAGACCGGCCGCGAGGACGCGCATGATGGAATAACCCCTGTTGGAAGCCTGTACGAAGAACTCGCACTTGCTCCACCACGGGGCGGTGGGGGGCCGCATGATCCAACTGGACTATGCCAGAGGACTCACGCCGCCGATCGGCAAAGAAAACGGGCGGCGCAGAGGACTGCGCCGCCCGAAGTCTGATCCTAAATCCGTCCGGATCTAGAAGCGGTACTGAAGCTCCACGCCGAAGGTGCGCGGGAAGTTCAGCTTCACGGTCCGGCGGAAGGTGCCAGCAGCGGTGAGAGAGCTCGGGGTCGAGCTCTGCAGGGCCACCTCATCGGTGACGTTCTTCACATAGCCGATGATCGTGAAGCGAGCCTCGGCGTCCTTCCAGAGGGCGCGCAAATCAATGTTCTCGTTCGACGGCGAGGTGTAGCGCGGCGAACCGAACACGCCGGTCTGCATGTCCCCGGTGTAGGTATAGGTCGCCCCGAGGGTGAGGCTGCCCGGGGTGAAGTCCATGGTGTAATTGCCGCCCAGATTGACCTTGTGTTCCGGGGTCATCGGGAGACGGCTGCCCACCAGGCTCTGGTTGCGGCTACCATTGGGTAGGGGCGCGCCCACCGGACGGGCACCCGCCTGCAGGGCCCGCGGATCATTGGTGTCCACGTAGCAGCAGCCTTCGGTGATCTCCGCATTGATATAGGCGTAGCTGCCGAACAGCTGCACGCCCGGCAGCGGCGCCCACTGACCTTCGACTTCGAGACCCCAGTTGAGAGCCTCAAGGTTCAGGAACTGAGTGCCCGTCGAGCCCGTGGTCTGGTTCAGCACGACGGTCAGCGGAGCCTGGAAGCCCTGATAGTCAGCGTAGAACAGGGCGGTGTTGAGCTGGAACGTGCCGCCCCAGGTCTTCTTCAGGCCCAGCTCGTAGTTGTCCACATACTCGGCGTCAGCATAGGGGAAGGGCGTCAGGCCGTTGGAGGCCAGCCAGCCCCCGGACTTATAGCCCCGGCTGTAGCGGAGGTAGGCGTTGGTGTCGGCATCGGGCTCCCACTGGAGGCCCAAGGTGCCGGTGAAGGCGTCGTACTCGGCGCTCAGATCCCGCTCCAGGCCACCCGTGGCCACAGGCCGGAGGTTGCGATAGAGCGGATTGGCCTGACAGGCGGCGATGGTCGGCCCGCCGCACACCACGAAGGTGGTGAAGTCGACGGCCAGACCCTGGCCCACCACGGCCGGAATGCCGCCAGCGGCCAGCACGGTCGTGGTGGTGTTGGTCCGCGACACGTAACGGGCAAAGTCGGTGCCGGTCTTTTCATCCTTGGACCAGCGCAGGCCCGCGGTCACCGACCACTGCTCGTTCAGGTCATAGTCGATCTGACCAAACACAGCGTAGGAGTCGACATTCAGAGTCCCGTCGACGAACAGATAGTTGCCGTTCGGGTTGAGGGGTGCCGCAGTACCAGTGGCCAGGTTGAGGGGGTTCTGCATGGCCGGGTCGCCCAGAACGCGCAGACCCTGGGGCTGCGAGTACTGCTGGTTGTACTGATAGATACCCGTGATCCACTGCAGCGGCCCGTCGTTGTTGGACGACAGGTTGATCTCGTTGGAATACCACTTCTGATCTTCTTGATAGAAGAACCGCTGGTTCGGCGAGATGTTGGTCGCGGTATAGGCACCAAACGGCGTAGCCGCGGCGATGCTGAAGTTGCCGGTGCGCGCCGAACGGTCTTCGTCACCGGCGGTGTCGTAGACATATTCCTGGCGGCCAAAGAGGTACTTCAAGGTTGCGCCGCCCAGATCCCAGGTCAGGTCGAAGTGCAGACGCTGATGATCGCTCAGCTTGCCTTCATTGGTCTGGTTGGTGTTGATCTTGTAGGGATCAGCGGTGGAGGGATTGACGCCAGCGAAGCCCGAGGTCGGGTTATAATAGAGGGCCGAGTTGCCCAGGCCGGTGATCGAGGTGGTGTCGTAGGGGGTGATCACCGCCTCATGGACGTTACCGACGCCGTAGCTGTCGTCCCAGTCGAACTTGGTGTAGCGCAGGCGGGCGACGATGTTCTCGCCGAGATCAGCCTCGACCTGGGCCTCGAACATGTGGCGCTTCACCGCGCTGGTGTCGCCAGCCGGGCCGACGTTCTCGATGAAGCCTTCCTCACGGCGCTGAACCGAGCCGCCCACCAGGAAGCGGAGCCCCTCGGTGATGGGCCCGCTGACCAGCAGGTCGGTCTGCCAGGTGCCGTAATTGCCCACATTGGCGCGGATTTCGCCTTCGAACTCGTAGGCCGGACGCTTGCCGATGATGTTCAGGGCACCGCCGATGGAGTTCCGGCCATACAGGGTGCCCTGCGGGCCGCGCAGAATTTCGGTCCGCTCGATGAACAGCGACGGGGTCGAGGAGTCGGCCATCGAGTTGGAGAAGATGCCGTCCGAATAGAGCGCCACCGACGGGTCGGTACCGATGGCATTGGTCAGACGACCAAAGCCCCGGATCGAGAGACGGTCATTGTTGGAGTAGGCCACGCTGGGCGAGTTCCGCGCCAGGTCCTCGACCGTGGCGATCCCTAGAAGGTCGCGCCGCTCGCTGGTGTAGGCCGTCACGGCGACGGGCACATCCTGCAGGCTCTGGTCGCGGCGCTCGGCGGTGACGACGAGCTCCTCGAGCATCGTGGCCTGCTGGGCCAGAGCCGGGGTTGCTGCAGCGATTGCCGCAGTGGAGACGCCCATGATGAAAAGGCTGCGCAAGCGCAGAGTGTTGGTCATTGTTTTCCTCCCAGCCGCCGCAGGCTCTTGTTTGGCCCGTCATGCGAAGTTGATAAGGATCAAGCTGGAACAGTCGAACGCTGTTCGGATAGGCGAAAATTCATTCGGCGGCGCCAGTGCCCGTCACAGGCGAATTTAGGGCCTGGAGACCAGAGTTTCGAGGCCCTGAACGGCCTCCCGGACCGTCTGGCCGTCGAGTTGGCCGGGTCCGCCGCGGGCCAGGGCCAGGGCGGCGATTCCACGGGCGCAAGCCCAGATCCCCTGGGCGACCTGTCGGATAGACTCCGGCGTCGTGCCCTGTTTGAGGTCTTCGGCTGCCGCGCGGATCATCTCGGCAAAGGCCGAATTTTCCGCCTCCTCGACCTCCTCACGACGCCCAATTTCCCGGGGCTCATACATCAGTCCGTAGAGGGCTGGACGGGCGCGGACGAAGTTGAGGTAGGCCATACCGGCCGCTCGAATTCCGCTGCCGTCCCCGCGAGCGTCGGTGGCTGTGCGCAGCGCTGCCGCCAGGTCCCGGAACCCTTCTGCGGCGAGGCCTGCGAGCAGGGCCTGCTTGTCGGCATAGTGATAATAGACCGTGCCCAGGGCCACGCCGGTCCGCCGGGCAATGGCCCGCAGACTCAGCGCCGAGACGCCTTCGGATTCCAGCAGGGCACTGGCCGCAGCCGAAAGCTGCGAGCGCACATTGCCTACATGATAGCTGCGTCGCCGAGCCAGCACCGCAGAGGTGGTCGCCGTCGTACCCATCTGCCCTCCGGGATGACGAGTTAACAGTGGTAACCTACGCCTGTTGACGTAACGGCGCCAAAGCCTTTGCTGCAAACAGACTCAACGGCCCTCAAGGGAGGAGGAACCCTTTTCGCCAGACGTTCCGGCACCTGCTGGGTTCAGGACAGCCCACCGACCCTGGGCCTGGGCTGGGGCGGCGCCGGGCAGGCGCGCCTGAAAGAGCGTTGGCCGCGACAGAGTCGGCACCGCCAGGCTGCGTGGCGCGCTCATCGACGACCGCCCCGAACCGTGCGCAGGACAGGCCGCTGTGCCGCGCGGGTCTCCGGCGACTGCCAGAGCGCCTCATCATCCCAGGCCTGTTCCCACCAGTCAGGGCTCGCCTCGACCTTGCGCCGCATGGGGGCATCATCGATCACCCGCACCACCTCGGCCTCGGCTTCATCCCAAACCACCGCCAGATCCAGACTGCGGGCGGCCTCGGCGGCGTTCAGCCGGCCAGCCTCACGTAACTCGGCCGCTCGATAGGGCGACAGGGACCGACGCACCCGCTGGGGCGACAGCCGGGTCTCCAGGTCAGCATGGGTCAGGACCGCTGCGATCAGGTCCGCCCCCGGGGCCTCCGGCCGCAAGGCCAGGTCCAATAGCGGGGCCGGGGCGCTGATCCGGCGGCGGGATGAGGTGCGGGCGGCGGGCATGAGGGTCTCCATGGGCTCTCGACACCCTGGACCCTAAGGGGCTCTTGCGTCAGAATCGGACGTAGGAGAAAGCCCATGCGACATGAGAAGGCCGCCCTGCTCCTGCAGCTGGCCCGGGCCCTGGCCAGCACCGCCGAGGGCCTGACCCTGGACGAGATGGCCCAGGCGATCGGGGTGGGGCGGCGCACTGCCGAGCGGATGCGGGATGCCTTGCGCGATCTCTTTCCGCAGTTCGAGGAGATCGATGATCCGCCGACCCGGCGCTTTCGCATCCCCGCGGGCCTCGACGCCCTCTTCCAGACCCCCGACACTGAAGAGCTCGGTGCCCTGCGCGCCGCCGCCGAGCAGTTCCGCGCCACCGGCGCTCAGGGCCGCGCCGCCGCCTTGGCCCGGCTGGAAACCAAGGTCTTGTCGGCCATGCGCGCGCCGGCCCGCCGCCGGCTGGCCCCCGACCTTGAAGCCATGCTCCAGGCTGAGGCCATCGCCCTGTCGCCGGGCCCCCGCCCCTTCGAGGATGAAACCGTGCTGCGCCTGGTCCGTGAGGCTCTGCTGAGCCTGCGCCAGCTGAGCTTCGTCTATCTGGGGGGCAGCACGCCAGGTCGGCGGCGGCAGGTGACCCCCCTGGGTCTTCTGTTTGGCCGCAGCAACTATCTGCTGGCCGCCGAGGGCGACGGCGGCGCCCCCCGGACCTGGCGCCTGGACCGGCTGTCGCAGGTGAGCGTGCTGGACCAGCCGGGCACCCCGCCCCCGGATTTCTCCTTGAACGCCTTCGTCGATCGCAGCTTTGGCATTTATCAGGATGAGGTGGAGTCGGTGCGCCTTCGGGTCCGCCCCCATGGGGCCGAGGAGGCGCTGGGATGGCGGTTTCACTCGACCCAGGACATCACCCCCCAGCCGGACGGCTCTGTGCTGATCGCCTTTCAGGCCAGCGGCATGCGCGAGCTCGCCTGGCATCTGTTCAGTTGGGGGGACAAAGTGGAGATCCTCGGGCCACCCCGGCTGAAAGCCATGATGGCCGAACAGCTGAGCCTGGCCTTGTCGGT
>NZ_JAKRSA010000025.1:37921-146409 GCF_022402485.1 Phenylobacterium sp.
CATATCATGGCTGAAGACGAGGTCCTGCCCCTTCCGACCAGCGGCGAAACCTTCCTGCCGGTCGGCTTACGCGCCTGCCTGGTTGAAGACTTCGAGTACTGCCCAGACCTTTGGTTAGAGTTCCCAGAGTACTCTTCTAGCGGGTTTGAATTGGCGCTGGACTTGTTCAACGAAGCCCACAGCCTGCCCGATACCGCGACGCTCTACCAAGATCGAAAGTGGCGGCTCACCGATTCCTGCGGGCTGGGACTGGCCAGGGCCTGCGCCCGGGCGGCCTGGGAGTGGAAACACGGTTTTCGCAACCAGCCTGTCGATCCCGTCCACGCCATGAGGTTCTACACATTTGCCTGCCTGCTCGGGGACGGCGCAGGGTGTAGCGAGGCTGGCGACGCCGCACGAAGTGGGGTCGGCACGTCGAAAGACCTGGGGATGGCCACCCAGTACTACAGCTACGCTTGCCAACTGGCCTATCCCCCAGGGTGTCAAAGCCTGGCCGGGATGCACAGACGCGGGGAAATCGCCGCTGACCTGCCTTTGGCGCGCAAGCTGGAGCGGTTTGTCTGCGACTCTGGTTGGGGCTGCGTCATCTATGCGGACATGCTGGTCCAGGGCGTCGGGGGCGCGCGGGACATGACCCTGGCCCGGCAGCTCCTGCAGGCCGAGTGCGACCGCCTCGGCACCTCAACCACCGCCTGCAACAGCCTGGCGCGACTTGGCGGCTAGGTCCCTTTCGCAGGGCTGATCGACGGCTCAAGCCTGCGGTGGACCATTTTGCCGCAGTGCAGCATCTTGCTGACCACGGAGGATTCTCGTACTGGAGGCGCCCACGCGTACTTACCGTAACAGTCGTCACACCCACCGCGTGGGTGACGCGACATGCCCCCAGAGTCGATCCCGGAGTCCTCCCCCGCCATGTCGGCCGCCCGTGCTGTTCAGGCTCTGCCAACGCCCAACGCCGCGCCCCGCCAGACGACGTCTCAGGTGGCGCGGGCGACCCGCGTCCTCGTGGTGGATGACTCTGCGGTCATTCGGATTCTGCTGGACGATGTGCTGAGCGCCCTGGGCTACGAGGTGCAGGTAGCTGAGGACGGGGTCAGTGCCCTGGCCATGATGGCGGCCTCCCGCCCCGACGTGGTGCTCACCGACCTCAATATGCCTCAGATGGACGGATTTGCCCTACTGGCCGCCATGCGCGACCTACCAGACCTGGCGACCCTGCCCGTGGTGGTCATCTCCAGCGAGGATGGAGAGGCCAAGCAGGCCCGAGGCAAGGCCGAAGGCGTGGCCGGCTGGATCGTCAAACCCTTCGAACCCGCAGAACTGATCGAAGCCCTCTGGCGTCTGGACCTTTGAGGCCCTGGGATCAGCCCGGACGAGGGCTTGTCCTCCCAAGCGTCCGCAACAGACCAGCATCTTTTCTGCGACCCCCTCGCAAGACCTGTGGCATGCTGGCGTGATGTCGGTGCCGAGCGATCCCGAACCACGGCCAGAGGAAGCCGCCGCGCCGCCCCCGACGCTCGCGCCAGGCGCGACCCTGCTTTATCGGCTGGTGGGCTTTCTCGCCCTGGGACTTGGCATTCTGGGCGCATTTCTGCCCCTGATGCCCACCACCATATTCCTGATCATTGCCGCGTGGGCCTTCGGCAAGAGCGCCCCCAAGCTGCGGGCCAGACTCTATGCGCATAAGCGGTTCGGCCCGACCCTGCGCGCCTGGGACCAGAAGGGTGCGATCCCGCCACGCGCCAAGCTCGCCGCCGTCATTGGCATGGGCCTGAGCCTGGTTTTGGTGATGCTGACCGCTACCACGCCCTGGGTTCCCATGGCCGCGGGCGTGGTCCTGACGCTCTGCGCCCTCTATGTGCTGACCCGACCCTCCGCCTGATCATCGTCCGGCGTAACGCCAAATCGGCGGCGCAGGTGCTTGGCCCGGCTGGCGATGGCCCTACGCTCAGCATCATCCAACCTGGCGAGGTTCTTGTAGGGCAGGGCCATCCGCGGATTGGCCGCCAGACGCGCGGCGTTCCGGTCCAGGAAGTCCCAATAGAGACTGTTGAACGGGCACGCCACATCCCCCAGCCGCGCCTTCACGTCATAGGCGCAACCCGAACAATAATCGCTCATCCGGCTGATATAGGCCCCGCTGGCCGCATAGGGCTTGGAGCCCACAATTCCGCCATCGGCATAGGTGGCCATGCCATGGGTGTTCGGGGCCTCCACCCATTCGTAGGCGTCGGCATAGACTCCCAGATACCAGGCATTGATCTCTGCCGGTGCCACGCCCAGCAGCATGGCGAGATTGCCGGTGACCATCAGCCGCTGGATGTGGTGGGCATAGGCATGGGCCTGGGTTTCTTCGACCACAGCCCGCACACAGGCCATGTCGGTCTTTCCCGTCCAGTAGAAGTCCGGCAGATGCCCTGTGGCGTTCAGGGCATTGGTCGCCAGATAGCCTGGCATCTTCAGCCAATAGATCCCGCGGACAAATTCCCGCCAGCCGAGGATCTGTCGGATGAACCCCTCCACGGCGTTGAGCGGTGCCCGGCCTGAACGCCACTCTGCCTCAGCCCGCCGGCAGAGATCCAGGGGGTCGAGGAGGCCAAGGTTGAGGGCCGCCGACAGCCGCCCATGCCAGAGCCAGGGTTCACCAGCGGCCATGGCGTCCTGGTGGTCCCCAAAGCCTGGTAGGATATCGGCGAAGAAGTGGTCAGCCAGGGCCTCAGCCTCCTCGGCATTGGTCGCCCAGCCAAAAGCTGACAGGTCACCGAAGCCCTTCGGCCTCAAGGCTGCGATCTCGGCGATCACCCCCTGGGTCACAGGATTGGGCGCAATGATCCGCCGGGCCGGGGGGCGCACCCCTTTGGGCAGCCGCCGCCGGTTTTCAGCATCGAAGTTCCAGCGGCCGCCTGCCGGCTGGTCTGCCGTCATCAGAAGGCCGTGACGGCGGCGCATGTCCCGGTAGAAGAACTCCATCCGCAGCTCCCGCCGCCCCGCCGCCCAGCGGGCAAAGGTCGCCAGGTCGCAAAGATAACGGTCATCGGCCAGACGCTGCAGAGGTTGGGCCAGGGTCAGCGCCAGGTCATCAAACCCCTGCTCCAGCCGCCATTCCCCCGACCGGGTGACCCAGACCTCATGGGGGGCCAGGTCTTGCGCGGCGCGCCGCACCTCACCCGTCAGGCTTCCCGCGTTACGGGGATCATCGTGGCGCACATACCGCACCCTGAACCCGCCCTCGCGCAGGCGATCGGCATGCTGGCGCATGGCGGCAAAGACCATGGCCACCTTCTGGCGATGATGTGGCGCGTAGGACATCTCCTCGGCCACTTCGGCCATCAGCACCACATCGCCCTCAGGGTCGGCGTCGCGGAGGGATGAGAGCCGGTGGGGGGGCGAAAGCTGGTCCCCCAGCACCAGGATGAGGCGCCTCACCATGGGACCGGCTGTCCGTCCCAGGCGAAAAAGCCGCCACTGTCGCCAGCCGTGAGGCCCGCAAGGACCTCAAGCAGACGCTCAGCGGCAAACTCCGGGGTAAACAGCGCCTCCCCGCTCACCCCGGCCTGAAAGGGCGCACTCAAGCCCGTATCCACAGTCCCAGGATGCAGGGCGACGCAGATGGCCTGGGGTCTCTGGCGGGCCAGCTCAATGGCCAGGGTGTGGATCAACTGGTTCAGGGCGGCCTTGGAGGCCCGATAGCCGTACCAGCCTCCCAGATGATTATCGCCGATGCTGCCCACGCGAGCCGACAGGGCGGCAAAGACGCAGGGCCGGTCCCGGGGCAGACGGGGCAGGAAATGCTTAGCGGCCATGGCGGGGCCCACGGCATTGGCGGCAAACGCCGCCATCAGCGCCTCGGCCTCCAGGTGACGCCAGGACTTCTCCGGGGGGCGTCCTGCGATATGCAGACGGCCGGTGGTCACCAGGACCCGGTCGAGGGGAACCTCAGGATCCAGGCTGTCGGCGGCCCGCAGGATTGAGGACTCGTCTTCAAGATCAATGGGTCTCCACATCACGCCGGAGGGCAGCGTCTCAGGACGACTGCGGGAGAGGGCCAGGACAGGCCCCGCATTCGGCTGCGCCGCCAGCCGCGCCACCAGGGCGGCCCCGATACCGCCGGCGGCCCCGATAATCACTGATGCGCCCATGAGCCCTCACGCCTTGCGGCCACGGCCGCCACGACCGCCACGGCCAAACTACGCTCGACAAGGCTGGATTGATGCGCTTCACCGGCTGAAACCCATATCGGGGTGCCAAAAAGTCGCAGGCGCTTGAATTTTCGCCCGGCAAACCAATTTGTTGGAGGCGCGAGGCGGCACCCCCCCACGACTGTTGAAAGACAGTTCGCCCGCCCCGCGCAGGGCGCGCCGGGCGTGAGACTGAGACGCTTCTCTCCCCCCAAGCCCCGTCCGGACTTCGTCGGGCGCGCCCCATCCTGGTTTCTGTAGCCGCCCGTGATCTAGGGCGGCGCTGCGGCCAGGATTTCCCGCTTACCTGCGTGATTGGCCGGGCTGACCACGCCCTCCTGCTCCATACGCTCAATGAGCGAGGCCGCCCGGTTGTAGCCGATCTGCAGCCGGCGCTGGACATAGCTGGTCGAGGCCTTGCCATCCCGGGTGACCACGGCCACAGCCCGATCATAGAGATCATCCCCAGACCCACCGCCGGTGCCGAAGTCGTCGCCGCCGCCGTCTTCGTCATCGCCGCCTGCAGTCACGTCCTCGACATACTGAGGTGCGCCCTGGGCCCGCAGGAACTTGGCGACCGACTCGACCTCCTCATCGGAGACAAAGGGACCATGCAGGCGGGTGATACGACCGCCGCCGGCCATGTAGAGCATGTCACCTTGGCCCAGCAGCTGCTCGCCGCCCTGCTCGCCCAGGATCGTGCGGGAGTCGATCTTGGACGTGACCTGGAAGGAAATCCGCGTCGGGAAGTTGGCCTTGATGGTGCCGGTGATCACATCGACCGAAGGCCGCTGCGTGGCCATGATCAGGTGGATGCCCGCCGCACGGGCCATCTGGGCCAGGCGCTGGACGGCGCCTTCCACATCCTTGCCCGCCACCAGCATCAGGTCGGCCACCTCATCGATGACCACCACCAGATAGGGCATCGGCTTGGGATCAATCCGTTCGCTCTCGTAGACGGCACGACCTGAGTCATCGAAGCCGGTCTGCACGGTGCGCTCGAAATGCTCGCCCTTGGCCGCAGCCTCCTTGGCGCGCTCGTTGTAGGAGGCGACATTGCGCACGCCGATCTTGGACATCAGGCGATAGCGGTCCTCCATCTCGCGCACGGTCCATTTGAGCGCGACGATGGCCTTCTTCGGGTCGGTGACCACAGGCGCCAGCAGATGGGGAATGCCGTCATAGACCGACAGCTCCAGCATCTTCGGGTCGATCATGATGAACCGGCACTGGTCAGGTGCCAGCCGGTAGAGGATCGACAGGATCATGGCGTTGACCCCCACCGACTTGCCCGAGCCAGTGGTGCCGGCGATCAGCAGGTGAGGCATCTTTGACAGATCAGCGATGTAGGGCTCGCCGCCGATATTCTCGCCGAGCGCCATGGGCAAGGCGAGGGTGGAGCGCTCATATTCCGGGCTGGCCAGCAGGTCGCGCAGATAGACTGTCTCGCGCTTCTGGTTGGGCAGTTCGATGCCGATGGCGTTTCGACCGGGCACCACAGCGACGCGACAGGCCGCAACGCTCATGGAGCGAGCGATATCGTCAGACAGTGCCACGACCCGGGCTGACTTCACCCCCGGGGCCGGGACGAGTTCATAGAGGGTGACGACGGGACCTGGGCGGATCTGGTCGATCTGCCCGCGGACGCCGAACTCGGCCAGAACGCCCTCCAGCAGTTGGGCGTTCTGGCGCAGAGCGCCCTCATCAAATGCGGCCGCCCGGGGCTTGGGCTTGGCCAGCATGGAAAGTTCAGGCAGCGAGAAGCCATCCGGGCGGACGAAGTCAAACACCCCCTGGTTCTCACGGCTTTCGCGCGAGGAGTCCCGCGGCGGGGTCTTGGGCGCGCGGATGCTCAGCCCTGAAGCCGGCTCCATAGGTTCGGGCTCGACCTCGCCCTCGGGCTGGTGGGTGACGGGCAAAGGCTGGCCCACAGACGGGGCCGACCTGTCGGCGGGCTGGGCGGCGCGGCGCGCCCGGGCGGCCCGGGCCGGCGCAGGGGGCGGCGGGGGCTCAATCTCGATCCGCGGACGGGGCGTGAGCGCCTGGGCCAGCCCCTCGGCCAAGGCCGAGAGGTTCACCCGCCGGATGCCAAGCGCATACGCCAAGGCGACCGCGCCTGCCGTTCCAAGACCAAGGGCTGCGAGAGGCCGCGCCAGGGGAATCTGGGCAAAGTCCAGCACCCCGGCGAGGCCTGCCAGAATGCCATGCCCCCAAAAGCCGCCAAGCCCCTTGGCCAGGGGCCAGAGGGCTGGCGGGGCAGGCCAGGCCAAGAGGGCCGCCAGACAAAGCGCGCCAATGACGCCCACCCCGGCCCGCAGGCGCAGGTCGGTGCGGCTGGCGTCGGGGTCGGGAGACAGGGCGCGGGACAGGCCAAACAGCACCATCATCAATGCCCCCAGGGCCGCCGCCAGACCCAGGGACTGGATGGCAATATCGGCGATGGTCGCCCCAGGGCGACCTAGGACGTTCAGAGGAGACTGAGGCGTTGCGGCGTTCAGGCTGGGGTCGGCGGCATTGTAGGTCGCCAGGGCCAAAGCCACGGCGATTCCCGCCGCCGCCAGCACACCACCGCGCAGGCGCGCGGTCAGGGGATGGGTCCATGCCAGCCGGGCGATATACAGCCCAAGCTCCAGACCAGACTTTCGCACCGCCCGCGCCATGGGGCCTCCAAATCGACTGGCGAACATCTATGGCCGCGGAGGGTTAAGAGGCGTTTACCCCGTGACAACCCGCTCCGCGTGCTCTGCGGCACACGAGGCTCGCTCTCGGTGATGATCGCGCTTCCGCTTCCGCCCGGGCCGCACTAGGTTTCGGCCCATGTGGACCATGCCTCACCCCGTCCTGCGCCTTGTGGCGATTCTGTTGCTGACCTGCGCGGTCGGCGCCTTTGTGCTCGGCATCCTGGGGGCCGAGCCCCGGGGTGGACGCCTGCCAGGTGAAGGCCTTGCGGAGGGCGCAGGGTCTGCGCCCATGAGCGCGACCGACGCCCAGGCCCTGGACCTTGCCGCGCCTGAACCGCCGCCGGTGGTGGTCATCGAGGAGACCGCCGAGACCCCGGCGCCTGCAGCCCCTGCAGAGCCTGCCCCGTCCGATCCACAGACGCCGGCCCTGCAGGTTCCCGACGAACCCGCACCAGCCCCTCGCGCCCCCGCCCCAACGGCACCAGCCCCCAAGGCACCCACGCCCCCAGCCAATGGCGACGCCATCGGCGATCTGGTGGACGGGCTGAGCGAGCAGCCCCCCTTCTGAGGGCTTGAGGCGGCGTGAAAGGCCGGCCTACGGGATAGGGGGAGGATCGTCGGCGGCGGCCACATCGGGCTGCGCCAGGGGCGGTCTCCCCCTGTCGCGGTACTTGATGGTCTCGGGGGCGGTCACCCCCGCCGAGACCACAAACTGAATCGCTTCATTCAGGGTCCAGTCCAGCCAGACCAGCCGCTCCACCGGCACAATCTCCACATAGCCAGATGTCGGATTGGGTGTGGTGGGCACATAGACCGCCGCCAGTTCTTCGCCGGTGTCGGCCGCGGTGAAGATCTGGGTCACCAGACCGACCGTTTTCATTTCCTCAGACGGAAACTCGATCAGCACCACCTTCTGGGCCTTTTCCATGGGCGACTGGAAGCTGGTGATAAGCTTCTGGGCTGAGGAATAGATCGTGCGGCCGATGGGAATGCGGCTGATGGCGTCATCCACCGCCTTACCCACCGCCCGGCCGGCCGCACCTCGGGCCAGCGTCCCGACAACCGTCAGGATCACCAGGGCGACGAGGATCTCCAGGATTGTGGTTGCCACCCCGCGCTCGCCGTCGCCGCCGCCCCAGGCCGTCAGGGGCCCGATCACCAAAGCCCCCAGCAGAGCCGCCAGCTTGGCCAGCAGCCACAGCGCCCAGACCGTCAGGGCCAGGGGAGCCAGGGTGATGGCTCCCACCGCCAGGGTCTGGGGCCAACGGATCAGCGTCTGTCGAAGGGCGGGGTCCATGGGCTGCGACTCTCTCGTATGGGTAAGTCAGGCTTACCTAAACGCAGCCGCAGCCCTTCGGAACCATGGCGAAGTTATGCCGCGCCCGGTGCCACGCCATGGGCCGCGAAGTGGGCCAGCATCCGCGCCCACCCGTCCTTGGCCGCAGCCGCGTCATAAGCCGAGCGATAGTCGGCATGGAAGCCGTGCTGGGACTCCGGATAGACGATGATCTGGCTGTCGGTCTTGCCGGCAGCCGCCAGGGCAGCACGCATCTGTTCCACGTGCTCCAGGGGGATGCCCTGGTCCTGGCCGGCATAGAGGCCCAGCACAGGGGCAGAGATCTGGCCGGCCAGGTCCACCGGCCACTGACGGCCATCAGCGGGCGCGTCGGCAGGTCTTGCCAGGCGCCCGTACCAGGCCACCCCGGCCTTGAACAGGTTCAGCTTTTGGCTGGCCTGCCAGGTGATGTTGCCCCCCCAACAGAAGCCGGTGATCGCTGCCGCGTCGGTCCGGGCGTAAGGCTGGGTGCTGAGGAAGGCCATGGCGGCTGACACATCGCCCATCACCTGGTCGTCGGTGGCGGTGGCGACAATCTTCCGAATCTCGGCAAAGTCTGTGAGCCCGGAGGGATCGCCGGCCCGGGCGAAGAAGTCCGGGGCCAGGGCGACATAGCCCAGCTGCGCCAGTCGGCGGCAGACATCGCGGATGTACTCGTGAATGCCAAAGATTTCCGACACCACGATCACCACGGGAAAGGCCCCGTCCGCAGCCGGCCGCGCCAGATAGGCCGGGATCTGGGCGTCGGCTGGGGACAGCTGGACGGTCTCAGTGATCAAGCCGGCATCGGGGGTGGTGATCGGCTCGGCCTTTGCCGACAGGGCAAAGACCGCATAGCCGCCGAGGGCGGCAACTGCGAGGCCCCGGCGCGACAGGTTCAGATCTGACGGCTGGGTCCCCTCAGGGCGAGTCAAGGTGGTCATGGCGTCCTCCATTATCCGGTTGCGGTGATCCTGCGGGCCAACCTCAGGGGAGTCCAGGGTTCAGCCGGGTCCTGGGCTGGCCCGGCGCAGAGTCAGGTTGATTCGTCCGCCGCCCGGGGTCAGACGCGAAGATCCCGCCAGGACGCGATCGATCCCATGATGGGCCAGACGGGCATCCCCGGTCAGGATGCAAACATCACCAGAGGCCAGCCGCACCGAGGTAGTGGGATCGCGGCGGTTCACACCGCCGATCCGAAACACCGCCGTGTCCCCCAGGGAGACTGAGAGCACCGGGAAGCTGAAATCGGCCTCGTCCCTGTCCTGGTGCAGGCCCATCCGCGCGCCGTCCCGGTAGAGATTGACCAGGCAGGCGTCCGGGGGTGCCGTTGCCCCGGCCACCTGATCCCAGAGCTTGAGCAAGGCTGCAGGAATGTCCGGCCAGGGCGCTCCGGTCACCGGATGGGTCGGCTGATAGCGATAGCCCAGCGCGTCGGTGACCCAGCCGAGGGGGCCGAAATTGGTCATCTCCACGCTCATCGGCTTTCCGCCAGGCGTCATCGGCCGGTAGAGCGGCGCAACCTCCACCCGGCGCAGCACCTCGGTCAGCAGGCTGGCCTGGGCCTCGGCGTCCAAGGCTCCTGGCAGGAGTCGAAATCCGGTTTGCGTCAGAGGCACCATCGGGCTCCATATAGGGCGTAATGATCGCCCGCGCGCCCTCGCCTCACCTTGCCTTGCGACCGCTGACGGCGGGGGAAATCGCCCTGGCCCACGAGGTGTTCGGCCACGGGCTCGAGCCGCGTCGGGTGCGAATCCTGGTCCAGCCCCTCTGGCCCCGGGCCTTTGCGGCCGGCGCGCGGCTGATGGTCTTTCCCCGTAAGGCTTCAGCTGCAGATTTCTCCTCAGCCCCCCTGGGACTGCAGGGCCTTTTCATCCATGAACTGACCCATGTCTGGCAGGCCCAACAGGGGGTCGGCCTGCTGTGGGCCAAGCTCAGATGTGGCGATGGGCCAGAGGCCTACGCCTATGACCTGGGTGCCGGTCGCGGCTTTGGTGAGCTGAATATCGAGCAGCAGGCCATGGTTGTGCAGCACGCCTTTCTGGCCCGGCGCAAGGCCATAACCCCGTTCCCAGCCTTGGCCTATGGGGCTTTCCTGGCCGGCCTTTGCACAACCCCCGGGGATAAACCCCGGATTCTTTAGGGGCATTGGGGTTGTAGCGGCGACCAGGAGCCCCATATCGCGACTCGACGGCGGTGCCCTGTTTGGGCTAACCGCCCGAGACCCTTTTTCGATCGGGGGCGGTGACAAGAACCGGGGCGCTTCACTAGAAGGCCCACACGCGCCGTCCGCCAAACAAGAGCGAGCAGGACTCGATATGAGCAAGATTATCGGTATCGACCTCGGCACCACCAATTCGTGCGTGGCCATCATGGACGGCAAGACGCCGAAAGTGATCGAGAACGCCGAGGGCGCCCGCACCACCCCCTCAGTGGTTGCCATCCTCGACGATGGCGAACGCCTCGTCGGCCAGCCGGCCAAGCGCCAGGCGGTGACCAACCCCTCCAACACCCTCTTCGCCATCAAGCGCCTGATCGGCCGCCAGTATGGGGACCCGACGGTGGAGAAGGACAAGGGCATGGTGCCCTATGACATCGTCAAAGGCCCCGGCGGCGACGCCTGGGTCCGGGCCCATAACAAGGATTACTCCCCCCAGCAGATCTCGGCCTTCATCCTTCAGAAAATGAAGGAAGCCGCCGAGCAGCACCTGGGCGAGAAGGTCGAGAAGGCGGTCATCACCGTCCCGGCCTATTTCAATGACGCCCAGCGGCAGGCCACCAAGGACGCCGGCAAGATCGCCGGTCTGGAAGTCCTGCGGATCATCAACGAGCCCACCGCAGCAGCGCTCGCCTACGGTCTTGAGAAGAACGACGGCAAGAAGATCGCGGTCTACGACCTGGGCGGCGGCACCTTCGACGTGTCCATTTTGGAAATCGGCGACGGCGTCTTCGAGGTGAAGGCCACCAATGGCGACACCTTCCTCGGCGGCGAAGATTTCGACCTGCGGATCGTCAACTACCTGGCGGACGAGTTCAAAA
The DNA here is from genome assembly GCF_022402485.1 of Phenylobacterium sp. Classification (GTDB taxonomy): domain Bacteria; phylum Pseudomonadota; class Alphaproteobacteria; order Caulobacterales; family Caulobacteraceae; genus Phenylobacterium. The sequence continues at coordinate 49,135 of NZ_JAKRSA010000025.1, forward strand.
AAGAGAACTCCGTCGACCTGCGCAACGACAAGCTGGCCCTCCAGCGCCTGAAGGAAGAGGCCGAGAAGGCCAAGAAGGAGCTGTCCTCGACCGCCCAGTACGAGGTGAACCTGCCCTTCATCTCGATGAATGCGTCGGGTCCGCTGCACCTGAACATCAAGCTCTCCCGCGCCAAGCTGGAAGCCCTGGTGGAAGACCTGGTGGCCCGCACCATCGGTCCCTGTGACCAGGCCCTGAAGGATGCTGGCCTCAAAAAATCTGACATCGACGAAGTGATCCTGGTGGGCGGCATGACCCGCATGCCCAAGGTCGCCGAAGCGGTGAAGGAGTTCTTCGGCCGTGAACCCCACAAGGGCGTGAACCCGGACGAGGTCGTGGCGCTGGGCGCTGCGGTCCAGGCCGGGGTGCTGCAGGGCGACGTCAAGGACGTGCTGCTGCTCGACGTGACCCCCCTGACGCTCGGCATCGAGACCCTGGGCGGGGTCTTCACCCCACTGATCGAGCGCAACACCACCATCCCCACCAAACGCTCGCAGACCTTCTCCACCGCTGACGACAACCAGTCTGCAGTGACCATCCGGGTCTTCCAGGGCGAACGCCCCCTGGCAGCCCACAACAAGATGCTGGGTCAGTTCGACCTGGTCGGCATCCCGCCAGCGCCCCGGGGCGTGCCCCAGGTCGAGGTCACCTTCGACATCGACGCCAACGGCATCGTCAATGTCCAGGCCCGCGACAAGGCCACGGCCAAGGAGCAGTCGATCCGCATCCAGGCCAATGGCGGCCTGTCGGACGCCGACATCGAGGCCATGGTCAAGGAAGCTGAAGCCAATCGGGCCGAGGACGAGAAGCGCAAGGCCGTCGTCGAGGCCAGGAACCAGGGCGAGGCGGTGGTCCACTCCACCGAAAAAGCCATGGCTGAACACGGAGACAAGGTCTCCGGCGACGACAAGACAGCGATCGAAACCGCCCTGGCTGACCTGAAGTCGGTTCTGGACGGGGAAGACGCCGAGGCGATCTCCACCAAGACCCAGACCCTGATCCAGGCCTCCATGAAGCTCGGCGAGGCCATGTATGCGGCTCAGCAGGGCGGTGCGGGCGAGGCCCAGCCTGACGCAGCCGGCGACGACGTGGTCGACGCAGAGTTTGAAGAAGTCGACGGCGACGACAAGAAGTCGGCGTGAGCCTGCGCCCTGCGGGGCGCGGCCTGGCCCTTCGCCGGATGGCGGGGCCAGGCGCGCCATCCCAAGGCTCCGGCGTTGAGCGCCCCCGGTTAACCCTCCACCTTGCGGCGGACCGGGGGCGTGCCCACCTCAATTTCCACACTCATTCAGACATCTGACGCGCATGCGGGACTATTACGAGATCCTGGGCGTGAGCCGCGGCAGCGATGACGCCACGCTCAAGGCCGCCTATCGCAAGCTGGCGATGGAGCATCATCCCGACCGCAATGGCGGCTGCGAGGACTCCGCCACCCGTTTCAAGGAGATCAACGAGGCCTATTCGGTCCTCTCTGACGCTCAGAAGCGTGCGGCCTATGACCGGTTTGGCCACGCCGGTGTGAACGGCGGCGGCGGCGGCGGCCCCGGCGGGGCTGGCTTTACCGACGTGCACGACATCTTCAACGAAGTGTTTGGCGATGCCTTTGGCGACATGTTCGGCCAGGGGGGCCGCGGCCGACGCAGCGGACCGGCCAGGGGCCAGGACCTGCGCTATGATCTGGAAATCACCCTTGAACAGGCCTTCGCCGGTGCCGAGGTGGAGATCGTGGTCCCCGCCGCCATCACCTGCGAGGCTTGTGATGGCTCCGGTGCCAAGCCTGGCACCAGCCCGACTGTGTGCGGCGGCTGCGGCGGCGCGGGCCGCGTACGGGCTACCCAGGGCTTTTTCGCCGTGGAGCGCACCTGCCCCCGCTGCGGCGGTTCTGGCCGGCTGATCCTTGAGCCCTGCACGACCTGCCATGGCCATGGACAGGTGCGCAAGGAACGCACCCTGCAGGTACGCATCCCTGCAGGCGTCGATGACGGCTCCCGTATCCGTCTGGCTGGGGAGGGTGATGCCGGCGGCCGTGGCGGCCCCCGGGGCGACCTCTACCTGTTCCTGTCGGTGACCCCGCACGAACTGTTCGAGCGCGATGGCCTGGATCTGCTCTGCACCGTACCTGTTCCCATGGCCGTCGCGGTCCTGGGCGGCGAGATCGAGGCCCCCTGCCTCATGGGCGGGGAGGACTGCGATGGCCACTGCAAGATCCCAGTGAATGTCCCGGAGGGTGCCCAGACCGGCAAGACCCTGCGCCTGAAGGGCAAGGGCATGCCCTCCCTGCGTTCGCGCGAGCGCGGCAACCTGGTGGTGGAAATCTTCGTCGAGACGCCCACCCGCCTCAGCCCCCGCCAGAAGGAGCTGATGGCCGAGTTCGCCGCCCTCAGCGGCGAGCAGACCCATCCCAAGTCCTCGTCCTTCGTCGGCAAGGCCAAGCGGTTCTGGGAAGAGATGACCGGCGGCTGAGGGGCCTGAGGGGAGCTGGGCTTTGCCCCCTTACTCTGCGGCCTCCACAGCCCGGGCCGTTGCCGGCTGGTCGTCATAGCGGAAGATCGGGGCATCGAGATCGATGGCCGGGATGTCGGAGCGTTCGGCCCAGTAGTCCTGGGTGTGGCGCCATTCGGCGCTGTCGCCGCACTTGGGCATCTTGTCCATGTCGCGCATCAGATAGCCCGGATTGAAGTTGTCTGGATCGATCCAGGGACCGCGGGCCATGGTGGCGGCGGCTTCACCGGGATCAACCATCACCTTCTTGACGCCCTTGGCCTTCATGTGGTCCAGCAGCCGGGCGACAAAGTCCCCCATCAGGTCCACCCGCAGGGTCCAGCTGGCGCGGAAATAGCCAAACACCCAGACGAGGTTCGGCACGCCGGTGAACATCATGCCGCGATAGGTCAGGGTGTCGCCGAAATTCACCGGGTGGCCGTCCACCTGGAAGGGAATTTCCCCCATGACCGACAGGCGGAAGCCTGTGGCGGTGATGATGATGTCGGCCTCCAGCACCTCGCCGGACTTGAGCAGGATGCCCTTGTCGGTGAAGCGCTCAATCTGGTCAGTGACCACCGAAGCCTTGCCCGCGCAGATGCCCTTGAACAGGTCGGCGTCCGGCACGAAGGCCAGGCGCTGCTGCCAGGGCCGGTAGCTGGGGGTGAAGTGCTTCATGTCATAGCCCTCCGGCAGGACGGCGGCGACATTCTTGAGGATCTCGTCCTTGACCGCGTCGGGATACTCCCGGGCCATGTGGGCGAACATGCCCTGGTCCTTGAGGATGCGGCGGCGCACGATCTCGTGGGTCCACTCCTCGGGAACTTCCAGGTCGCGCAGCGTGTCGGCCAGTTCGTTGGCATTGCGCCCGGTGGCAAAATAGGTCGGCGAGCGCTGCAGCATGGTCACATGGCCGGCCTTCTCGGCGAGCGCTGGCACCAGGGTGGCCGCTGTGGCGCCAGACCCGATCACCACCACCTTCTTGCCGGCATAGTCCAGGTCTTCCGGCCAGGTCTGCGGGTGGATGATCGGCCCCTTGAAGTCAGCCATGCCCGGCCATTCCGGCGTATAGCCCTCGTCGTGGTGGTAATAGCCCTGGCACATCCAGAGGAACCCGCAGGTAAAGGTCAGGGCCTCGCCGGTGGCGGTCTTCACCGCGTCCACGGTCCAGACCTTCTTGTCGCTGGACCAGGCGGCGTTGGTGATCTTGTGGCCATAGCGGATATGGCGGGCCAGATCGTTCTCCTCGATTACCTCGCCCATATAGCTGAGGATTTCCGCCGACGTGGCGATGGGCGCGCCCCGCCAGGGCTTGAACCGGTAGCCGAAGGTGTAGAGGTCGCTGTCGGAGCGCACGCCGGGATAACGGTGGGTGACCCAGGTGCCGCCGAAGGTTTCCTTGGACTCCAGCACCACAAAGCGCGTCTCCGGCGACTGGTGCGTCAGGTGCCAGGCCGCGCCGACCCCGGAAATCCCCGCCCCCACCACCAGCACGTCGAAGTGCTGAACGCCCGACGTCGCCGAAGCCTTCGGCGCCACATCCACGCTGGTCATGGGGTATCCTCTTCCTTGTCGTTTCCCGTCGTCAGTATCTGCGTCTGACGATCTGCGATCCCTGATGGAAATCAAGTTAGGTGATCGACGATCAGTTGGCGAGGGGGGAATGGCGGACGCGCCAAGGCCCAAGTCATGCGCCAAGGGATGACCGAATCCCCCTGGGCCGCTAGCTTGAAGGCCTGATGAACGCCCCCTCCCCCACCCTGCCAGATGTCTCGGGTGCCACCCCGGTGATGGCCCAGTTTTTTGCGGCCAAGGCGGCCCAGCCCGACGCGCTGATCTTTTTCCGCATGGGCGATTTCTACGAGCTGTTCTTCGAGGACGCCCAGAAGGCGGCTGCGGCGCTGGGCATCAGCCTGACGGCCCGGGGCAATCATGGGGGCCAGCCGATCCCCATGGCGGGCGTGCCGGCCCATGCGGCCGAGGCCTATCTGGCCAAGCTGATCCGGGCAGGCTTCAAGGTCGCCGTCTGCGACCAGATGGAGGACCCGGCCGAGGCTAAGAAGCGCGGCTCGAAATCCATTGTCCGGCGCGAGATCGTCCGAGTGGTGACCCCGGGCACCCTGACCGAGGACGGCCTCCTGGACGCCCGCGGCGCCAATCGCCTGGCCGCCGTGGCGGTCCGCGCGGGCCAGGCGGCCATTGCCTCGGTGGAGCTCTCCACCGGCGAGGTGGAGTGCCTGTCCCTGGACGTAGCCGGCCTCGCCTCGGCCCTGGCGGCGCTCGCGCCCTCAGAGACCCTGGTCCCAGACCGGTTGTTTTCCGATGGCCCGGCGGCCGAAGCCCTGCGCGCTGTGGGCGGCTTCGTTCAGCCCATGCCCCAGGCGCTCGCCGAACCTTCCGCCTCGGAGGCCCGGCTCAAGCGGCTTTACGGGGTCGAAACCCTGGACGGCTTCGGGGCGCTCAGCGGGGCGGAGGTTTCGGCGCTCGGCCTCATCGCCGCCCATCTGGAGACCACCCAGGCTGGACGCCTGCCGGCCCTCTCAGCCCCCCGCCGGATCGGGGAGAGCGAGGTCATGGCCATCGACCCGGCCACCCGGACAAGCCTGGAGATCGAACGCAGCCTTTCCGGCGGCCGGGAGGGCAGCCTGCTGGCGGCCATTGACCGGACCGTGACGGCGCCCGGTGCCCGGCTGTTGGCCACCCGGCTGGCGCGACCCCTTGTGGAGCCCGCCGCCATCGACGCCCGGCTGGATGCGGTGGCCTTCTTCTGCGCCCGCCGAACCCTTCGCCAGGACCTGCGGGCTCAGCTGAAGTCCATGGGCGATATGGCGCGCGCCCTGTCGCGCCTGGCGCTCGGGCGCGGGGGACCTCGGGATCTGGGTGCCCTGCGCGATGGTCTGGCGGCCGGAGAGGCCATCACTGGCCTGTTCACCAGCCCCGCCCCCCTGGACCCGATCCCGCCCCCAGAGGTGGCCCAGGCCCTGACGGCCCTCGACCTCAACGTCCAGACGGGGCTCTCTGACCTGCGGGACCTGCTGGCCGCAGGGCTTGGACCAGAGCTCCCGGCCCAGGCCCGGGATGGGGGCTTTGTGGCACCGGGGGTGCGCCCCGAGCTCGACCAGGCCCGCGCCCTGCGCGACGACAGCCGCAAGGTGATCGCGGGCCTGGAGGCGCAGTTGGCCAACGAAAGCGGCGTGGCCCTGAAAGTCCGCCACAACGCCGTCCTCGGCTATTTCGTGGAGACCAGCGCCAAGGCCGGCGAGCCCCTGTTGAAGCCGCCGCTGAACGCGACCTTCATTCACCGCCAGACTCTGGCCAGCCAAGTGCGCTTCACCACGGTCGAACTGGCCGAGCTGGACGCCAGGATCGCCCAGGCGGCCGAGCGGGCCCTGGCCATGGAGGTGGCCACCTTCGAGGCCTGGCGGGAGGCTGCCACCCATGAGGCCCAGGCGATCCAGGCGGCCGCCTTCGCCGCCGCCACCCTGGATGTGGCGGCCGGCCTCGCCGAATGGGCCGATGAGGCTGGTGCCACGCGGCCCGTCGTGGATCGCTCCTGCGCTTTCGAGGCGGTCGCCGCCCGCCACCCGGTGGTGGAGGCCGCTGTCCGGCGGGCCGGGGCCGCCTTCACCCCCAATGACTGTCGCCTGGACGGGGCCGGCGCCGGGGCGGCACGACTGTCCATCGTCACCGGGCCCAACATGGCCGGCAAGTCCACCTTCCTGCGCCAGAACGCCCTGCTCTGCGTGCTGGCCCAGGCCGGGTCTTTCGTGCCAGCCCAGGCCGTGAGGCTTGGCGTGGTTGACCGCCTGTTCAGTCGGGTCGGCGCCGGCGATGACCTGGCCCGGGGCCGGTCGACCTTCATGGCCGAGATGGTCGAGACCGCCGCCATCCTCACCCAGGCCACGCCCCGCTCCTTTGTCATCCTCGATGAGATCGGCCGAGGCACCGCGACCTATGACGGCCTGGCCATCGCCTGGGCCTGCGCCGAGGCCCTGCACGAGACCAACCGCTGCCGCGCCCTGTTCGCCACCCACTATCACGAGCTGGCGGTGCTGGAGGACCGGCTGCCCCATGTGGCCAACCTCTCCATGCGGGCCAAGGAATGGCAGGGCGACCTGATCTTCCTGCACGAGGCCGGCCCTGGCCCCGCAGACCGCTCCTATGGCGTCCAGGTGGCCAAGCTGGCCGGCGTGCCGCCAGCTGTGGTCGCCCGGGCCCGACAGGTGCTCGACCGCCTGGAGCGCGAAGCCGGGGCGCCGGCCCATCTGCAGGACCTGCCGCTATTTGCGCTCAGCGTCGCCGAACCCGACGTGGCCTCGCCGAGCCCGGTCGAGGAGTCTCTGCGGGCGCTGGACCTGGACGGCATGAGCCCACGGGAAGCCATGGACGCCCTCTACCGGCTGAAGGGCCAATTGCCGCCATGACCGTCCGCACCTTGATGATCGACGTGGACGGGGTGGTGATCCGCCATCCGCAGGGCCTGCGCTGGGACCACACAATCCAGGCCGATCTGGGTGTCGATCCGGTCAAGTTGCAGAGCGCATTTTTCGCTGTGCACTGGCCCGACGTGGTGAATGGCCGCGCAGACTTGCATCAGCGGCTAGCGCTGGCTCTGCCGGCCCTTGCGCCGCATCTGACCCCGGACGTCCTGACCGCTTACTGGTTTTCCAAGGACGCCCATCTGGACCAGGGCTTTCTCGATCAGCTCGACGCCCTGGATGGCCAGTACGCCCTGCATCTGGCCACGGTGCAGGAGCACCTGCGGGCGGACTACCTGTGGAACGGGCTTGGCCTGAAGGATCGCTTCGCGGAGATCCATTACGCCGCCGATTATGGCTGCGGAAAGCCCGATCCCGCCTTCTTCGAGGCGGTCGCCAAGCGCACAGGCCATGGGCCGCACGAGCTTCTGCTGATCGATGATTCCCCCCGCAACGTGGAGGCCGCGCTCGCCTGCGGCTGGCGGGCGGGGTTGTGGGACGGGACGCGGACAGTGGCCAATGTGATCGCCGAGGCGGAAGCCCGCTGAGGCCCTGCACGCCGCAGGCGCATTCAAACGGGGACACAAAGGACACCAAGGGGCGCGAAGAACACTAAGGACGAGGCCACCGGAACCTTCGTGTCCTTGGCTGACTTTGGGTCCTTTGTGTCGCCTCTTTTTTCCCGATGCCTAAAGCATCGCCGGGATGACCCGGTCGGGGGGGCGGTGGCCGTCCATCCAGGTACGTATGTTGATGATCACCTTCTCGCCCATGTCCACCCGGCTCTCCACCGTGGCCGAGCTCATATGGGGCAACAGGACCACATTGGGCAGCTTGAGCAGCTTGGGGTTCACCGAAGGCTCGTGCTCGAACACATCCAGTCCGGCACCGGCGATCTCCCCCTTGGCCAGGATATCGATGAGGGCGTCCTCGTCGACGATCTCGCCCCGGGCGGTGTTGATCAGGATGGCATGGGGCTGTAGCAGCTTCAGCCGGCGCGCCGACAACAGATGGAAGGTGGCCGGAGTGTGTGGGCAGTGGATCGAAACCAGGTCCATCCGGGCCATCATCTGGTCCAGGCTGTCCCAGTAGGTGGCGTCCAGCTCCTCTTCGATGCGGGGGCTGACCGGCTTGCGGTTATGGTAGTGGATCTGCAAGCCAAAGGCCTTGGCCCGCCGGGCCACCGCCTGGCCGATCCGGCCCATGCCGACGATGCCCAGGCGCTTGCCCGTGACCCTTCGGCCGAGCATCCAGGTGGGCGACCAGCCGGTAAAGCCGCCCGACTGCACCACATTGGCCCCCTCGACGATCCGCCGGGCGACCACCATGATCAGGGCCAGCGTCATGTCGGCGGTGTCCTCGGTGAGAACGCCCGGCGTATTGGTGACGCTGATGCTGCGGGCGGCTGCGGCGGCTACGTCAATGTGATCGACACCCGCCCCGAAGGAGGCGATCAGCTTGAGCTGCGGACCCGCCTGGGCGATGAGATCAGCATCGATTCGATCGGTGATGGTGGGCGCCAGCACATCGGCGCGTTTGACCGCGTCCAGAAGGGCGTCACGACTCATCGGCTCATCCGATAGGTTGAGCTCGGCGTCGAACAATTCTCTCATCCGGGTCTCCACCTGGTCGGGGAGCTTGCGGGTGACGATGACTTTGGGCTTACGGGCGACCATGACCGAGTCTGAGACGGGAGCCTTGCGGCGGGGCGCCTTGGGCGGGCGAGGTTCAACCTGTAGCAAACCGGCCTTGCAGGGCCAAGGCTTGCAGCACGCAGGCAAGGCTTATGCGGTCCGCCGAGGATGGGTCCTGGGAATCGCCCTGGCGGTAAGCCTCCTGGCGCTCATCCTCGCCAGCCCGGCCGCCGCCCGGGACCCCGCCGACACGCCTTCCGGTTTTCCCGTGCCCCGCTACCTGGCCCTGAAGTTTGACGAGGTGAACGCCCGGGCAGGGCCCGGGGATGACCATCGGGTGCTCTGGGTCTACCGGGCCCGTGGTCTGCCGGTACAGATCGTGGCTGAGACACGAGAGTGGCGACAGATCTGTGATCCCGAGGGGGGGGTGGCCTGGGTGCACCGCAGGGTCATCGACGGCAAGCGCACCGTCATGCCTATGGGCCCCGAGCCCATCGCCCTGCGCCGACGGCCGAGGGCTGAGGCCGACATCACGGCCTACCTCAACCCCCGCGCCATTGCGGTCCTGGACAAATGCGACAAGGGTTGGTGCCGCCTCAGCCTTGAGGGCGTGCGGGGCTGGACCCCCGAAACCGAGGTCTGGGGGGTCGCCGCCCCTGTCCAATGTCGTTGAGCCCCGCCTTGGCCTCGTGCTAGGGCCAGTCCCTTCCTTTGTTATCGCCCGAACTGAAAAGGCGGCGCATGACCATTCACGAGCCCCAAAGCCGCTACGAGCTGGACGAATTGCTGGCCTGCGCCCGCGGTGAGATGTTCGGCCCAGGCAACGCCCAGCTGCCGTCGCCGCCCATGCTGTTGTTTGATCGGATCACCACGATCAATGACGACGGTGGGCCCCACGGCAAGGGCTACATCGAGGCCGAGTTCGACATCAATCCTGGCCTCTGGTTCTTCGACTGCCACTTCAAGAACGACCCGGTCATGCCTGGCAGCCTCGGTCTGGACGCCATGTGGCAGCTGGTCGGCTTCTATCTGGGCTGGATCGGCGGCAAGGGCCGGGGCCGGGCGCTTGGCTGCGGCGAGGTCAAGTTTGCCGGTGAAGTCACCCCTGACATCAAGGTCGTCACCTACAAGGTCGAGATGAAGCGGGTCATCAACCGCCGCCTGGTCATGGGCATCGGCGACGCCGTGCTCGAAGCCGACGGCAACGTCATCTATACGGCGCAGGACCTCCGCGTCGGCCTCTATCAGCGCTAAACACGCCAGGAACGGGAGCGAACATGCGCCGGGTCGCCATCACCGGAATCGGTATTGTTTCATCCATCGGCAAGTCTGCAGATGAGGTGGTCGCCTCTTTGCGGGAGGCCCGCTCAGGCATTACCGCGGCACCGGAATATGCCGAGCTTGGCTTTCGCAGCCAGGTGCATGGGGACCCCAATATTGACTGGGAGAGCCTGGTTGATCGTCGGGCCGCCCGCTTCCTGGCCCAGGGCACGGCCTTCGGCCATATCGCCATGGAGCAGGCCATCGCCGATTCGGGCCTTGGCCCCGACGAGGTCAGCCATGAGAAGACCGGCCTGATCATTGGCTCTGGCGGCCCTTCCACCAAGGCCATCATTGAGGCGGCCGAGACCGCCCGTACCCGGGGTCCCAAGCGCATCGGCCCCTTTGCTGTGCCCAAGGCCATGAGCTCAGGTGCCTCAGCGACGCTCGCCACCTGGTTCAAGATTCGCGGCCTGAACTTCTCCATCTCCTCGGCCTGCGCCACCTCCACCCACTGCATCGGCTCGGCCTATGAGCAGATCCTCATGGGCAAGCAGGATGTGGTGTTCGCCGGCGGAACCGAGGAGCTCGACTGGAGCCTGTCGGTGCTGTTCGACGCCATGGGCGCCATGAGCTCCAACTTCAACGACCGCCCTGCCACCGCCAGCCGGGCCTATGACGCAGCCCGGGACGGCTTTGTCATCGCCGGGGGTGCCGGCATCGTGGTGCTGGAAGAATGGGAGCGGGCCAAGGCTCGCGGTGCCAAGATCTATGGCGAGATCATCGGCTACGCCGCCAATTCCGACGGCTTCGACATGGTCGCGCCCTCCGGCGAAGGTGCTGTGCGCTGCATGAACCTGGCCATGGAAGGCCTCGGCGGTCGCAAGATCGACTATCTGAACCCCCACGGCACCTCCACCCCGGTCGGCGACGTCAAGGAGATGCAGGCGGTGCGTGACACCTTCGGGTCGGCCGCGCCGTTCATTTCGTCCACCAAGTCCCTGACCGGACACAGCCTGGGGGCGGCCGGAGCGCAGGAGGCGATCTATTCGCTGCTGATGCTCAATAACGACTTCATGGCCAAGAGCGCCCACATCGAGACCCTCGACCCGGCCTTCGCCGACATGCCGATCCTGATGGATCGCCGCGACGGGGCCTTCGAAACGGTGATGTCCAACAGCTTCGGCTTTGGCGGCACCAATGGCTGCCTGGTGATGACCCGGGCCGACTAAGCCCGGCCAAGACTGACGATTCGACACAGGGGCGAGGAAGCCATGGCTGACGATTACAACATGCCCAAGGGCGAGCTGATGAAGGGCAAGAAGGGGGTGGTGACCGGGGTCGCCAACCACCAGTCCATCGCGTTTGGCATCGCCTCGCAGCTGGCCGCCCAGGGTGCCGAGATGGCCTTCCTGCATCTGCCGGGCATGGAGCGCCGGGTTCAGCCCCTGGCCGATCAGCTTGGCGTCAAGACCCTGGCGCCGGTGGATGTCACAGATGACGCGGCCATGGACGCAGCCTTCAAGGTGGTGGCGGACTCGCTGGGCGAAATCGACTTCTTCGTCCACTCCATCGCCTTCGCCAACAAGGACGAGCTCAAGGGCTCCTTCGTCGACAACACCACCCGCGAGGGCTTTCTGCGGGCCATGGACATCTCGGTGTTCTCGTTCGTGGATTGCGCAAGGCGGGCTGCGGCCCTGATGCCTAACGGCGGCTCCATCGTCTGCATGACCTATCTGGGGGCCGAGCGGGCCATCCCCAACTACAACACCATGGGCGTGGCCAAGGCCGGCCTTGAGGCCGCCACCCGCTATGCCGCCCGGGACCTTGGCCCCAAGGGCATCCGCGTCAACGCCATCTCGGCCGGCGCCATGCGCACCCTGTCCCTGGCGGGCATCTCCGGGGGCCGCGGCATGCTGGCCCAGGGCCGCGCCATGTCGGCCATGAAGGAAGACACCTCCATGGAAGGCGTCGCCGGGGCGGCCCTGTGGCTGATGTCCGATCTCGGCCGCTCCACCACCGGCGAGGTGGTGCATGTGGATGCCGGCTTCCATATCATGGGCCTGGCCGACGACGCCGAAGCCTAGGGTCTCTGGGCGACCCGTCTGCTGGAGGCCCGGGGGTTTTCCTTGGGCCGCCCACTGGACGTGAGCCGGTCCCAACCCCCATATCGGGCCATGGATAAGATCGATCCCGACGTGATCATAGCCGGTGCCGGCATGGCGGGCGCCACCCTGGCCCTGGCCCTGGCGCAGGGGGGGCTGAAGCCGCTCCTGGTGGACCCCGCACCCTTCGACACCCAGCTGGAGCCGACCTTCGATGGTCGCGCCTCGGCCATCGCCTATGCCGCCTTCCGCCAATGGCGCGCCCTGGGCCTGGCCGACGCCCTCGCGCCCCATGCGCAGCCGATCGCCCAGATCCTGGTCACCGACGGCCGCGCCCCTGGGGCCGCAACGCCCCAGGCCCTGCCCTTCCACCTGAGATTTGATTCCGCCGAGATCGCCGATCGGTCAGACGGCGAGCCCCTGGGCTACCTGCTGGAGAACCGGCAGATCCGGGCGGTCTTGGCAAAAGCTGTGATCGACGCCGGCATCCCCATCCTGGCCCCAGCCAAGGTGGTCAGCGCCGTCTTCGAGACGCGGGGGGCAAGGCTCACCCTGGATGATGGCCAGGTCATCTCGGCGCCCCTGGCCGTAGGGGCCGAGGGCCGCGGCTCGGTGCTGCGCCAGGCCGCCGGTATCGGCACCGTGGGCTGGGACTACGGCCAGACCGGCGTGGTGGCCACGGTGCGCCTGGAGCGGCCGCACGAGGGCGTCGCCCATGAATACTTCCTGCCCAGCGGTCCCTTCGCCATCCTGCCCCTGACGGATAACCGGGCGAGTCTGGTCTGGACCGAAAGCACCGCCCGGGGGGCGGCCTTGAAATCGGCCCGCCCCGAGGTCTTCCACGCCCATCTGATGCGGCGCTTCGGGGCCTTTCTGGGGCAGGCGCGGCTGGACGGGCCAGTCTTCTCCTATCCCCTGTCCCTGCAACTGGCCGAGCGGTTCACCGCCCCGCGTTTGGCGCTGCTGGGGGATGCCGCCCACGGGGTGCACCCCATCGCCGGTCAGGGGCTGAACCTGGGCCTCAAGGGCGCCGCAGCCCTGGCCGAAGTGTTGGTGGACGCCGCCCGTCTGGGGGAGGATCTGGGCTCAGAGGTGGTGCTGGAGCGCTATGGCCAGTGGCGGCGGTTCGACACCGCCCTGCTGAGCGCTGGCATGGACGCCTTCGTGCACCTGTTTTCCAACAATAATCCGGTGCTGCGCCTGGCCCGGGGGGCAGGGATGTCGGCGGTGAACCGCATCCCGTTTGCCCGCAAGATGTTCATGCAGCAGGCCGGCGGCGCATTTGGGGACCTGCCCCGCCTGCTGCGCGGACAGGCGCTCTGAGATCGCCGCACCGGCCTGCAGGCCTTGGCCCTAGCCTTGGGTCAGGCGCTAATCGTCCAGTTCGCGGGCTTCTTCAGGCAACATGATCGGCACGCCGTCGCGGACCGGGAAGGCGAGCTTGGCGCTGCGGCTGATCAGCTCGGCCCGCTCCCGATCATAGTCCAGAGGCCCATGGGTCACCGGACAGACCAGGATCTCCAGCAGGCGCGGATCAATTTCAGCGGTCAGGGCCAGCATGGGCTCAGCGGGGGCATTCTCGGTCATGGATCGTCCTTAAACCAGCGGGCTACTGGACGCTATGGGGGGCACCGTCGTCGTCCTCCAGGGCGTCGATTTCCAGCAGAGCCGTCAGGCTCCGGACCCGCTCAGCCAGGGTGAGCGCTTCGAGCAGGGCCTGCTTCTCGGACGGCTCAAAGGGCAGGCCCATGGCAAGGCTGGTGACCAACGGTGCCATGGGGGCGCTCATGGCCGTTTCATCGTCCACGTCCAGCTCCCGGCGGTTGAGATAGCGCTTCAGAGCCCGGGCGAAACGCACCCGGTCCATGTCCGGCGCGTCGTCATCCTCCGGCGAGAGATCGCCCTCAAACCGGGTGTAGTCGACCCGCAGTTGCCGATAGGGGGTGCGGGCTGAGAGCTCCTCGCCGGCCGCAAAGCGGCAGATCCCGGTCAGGGTGATCAAATAGCGCCCATCAGAGGTCTCGGCGAAACTGGTGATGCGCCCCAGACAGCCCACATGGACGAGGTTTGGCCGCACCCGTTCGCCGCCCGCCCGGGTCTGGATCATGCCAATGACCCGGTCGCCGGCCATGGCATCATCGACCATGTTCAGATAGCGCGGCTCAAAAATCTGCAGGGGCAGCTCCCCCACGGGCAGCAGCACCGCCCCATCCAGGGGGAAGATCGGGATGATTTGCGGCAGATCGGCCGCGCGCCGGTAGCCCGGCATAGGGATCACCTCTTGGCTTCAACGAGCGCGCGTTCCGCTGAGGGGGAATACGCGCCTGTCTTGGAATCTTGAGCCTGAATCAACGCTCAGACGGGTCCGCCTAAGCGCTTCACGCCCTAGGAGAACAGGATCGCCGACAACCGCCGACGCCCGTTGCGGGCAACCTCGGAGGCGGGACCCGCAGCTTCGAATATGGTCAGGAGCTGCTTGCGCGCGGCCTCATCGTTCCAGGTGCGGTCCCGTTCGATGATGTGCAGCAGGTGATCGGCCGCAGCCTCCATGGCACCACGTCCGGCCAGGGCCTTGGCCAGGGCCAGCCGCGCCTCATGGTCATCGCCGTCGGCGGCCAGCCGGGTTTCGAATTCCTGGGTGTCAGAGGGGGCCTCGGCGGCCAGGTTGAGGGCAGCGCGAACGCTGTCGAGGTCAGCATCCTTGGCACCCTCGGGGGCCATGTCCAGAATCTCCCAGGCCCGCTCAGCCTCACCCCCAGCCAGGTAGCAGCGGGCGAGCCCTCCCAGGGCCTTCACATGGTCAGGCTCGGCTTGCAGCACCTGCGCAAAGCCCTGAGCGGCCAGGGGCAGATCGCCGGCCTCCAGGGCCGCCTTGGCCATGTCCAGGAGCTCGTCGACCCCATCGGCCGGGGCCATGGCCGCCAGCTTGTCGACAAAGGCCTTCACCTGGCTTTCGGGCAAGGCGCCCATGAACCCGTCCACCGGCCGACCGCCCACAAAGGCGAAGACCGCCGGAATCGACTGCACCCGAAGTTGCCCGGCATAGGCCGGGTTCTGGTCGATATCGATCTTGACCATCTTGACCTTGCCCTTGGCGGCGGTGACCGCCTTTTCCAGGGCCGGGCCCAGTTGCCGGCAGGGGCCACACCAGGGTGCCCAGAAGTCGACAATGACCGGCGTATCCTGGCTGGCCTCAACCACATCGGTCATGAAACTGGCGTCGGTGGCATCCTTGATCAGGGCACCGCCCGCGGCGGGGGGAGCGGTCTCTCCGATGAGGCTCATGGTCGAACTCGTCTGGCTGGACTTAAGGGGGCAACGCGGCAGGCCCTAAGATGGTCCCATGACCCGCGCGCTTCAACGGAAGGATTGTCGCTAGATGACCTGGAGGGCCTGAAAATCCACCACCAGGGGGACAACGCCCAGGACTGAGAGAAAGGTTTGGAAGCCGGCCTGAGTCAGGCCCGATGTGGCGGTGTTGGTCAGGGGATGGAAATTGACCACCTCAGCCTCGGCCAGGACCCTGTCCAGCACGAAGCTCACCCGGCGGTCGGTGTCATTGATCAGGCCTAGGGCCGTCACCGATCCCGGCGTCACCCCCAGGGTCTCGACCATCAGGGCCTCGGGGCCAAAGGACAGGCGCGCAGCCCCGATCACCGGCGGCAGGCGCTTGAGGTCGATCACCGTCCGGTCAGCCGCTGAAATCAGCCACAGCCGACCCTTGGCGTCTTTCAGGAACAGATTCTTGGTGTGAACGCCGGGCAGGCCGGCCTTGATGTCCTCCCCCTCCCCGACCCGGAAGACGGCGGGGTGGTCCACCGTCTGGTGGGCAATCTGATGGGCGTCGAGGAAGGCGATCAGGTCGGCGCGGGTCTTCATGGCGCTCTCATAGGGGCCTTGGGGCGATCGTGGAACTGGACGGCGCCCGTGAGGGCTGGCTAGAGCAGAGGACGGTCGGTCTGCGACCATCTGTCGAGAGGTTGGACGCCCCATGGAGCTCGAGTGCTACCCCACCGCTGATCGCCCGCCCGAGATCGTGCCGGGCCGCCCGCAGCGGGCCTGGATGGAGAGCTTTGCTGACCGACACCCCTACCGGTGCCTGCCGCTCACCATGGCCAACACCACGGGCTGGGAGATTCTCTGCCCCATGGGCTTCACCGCTGAATGGAACGGCGGAAAGTTCCAGCACGACATCACCCTGACCCCGGACAATCCGCATCCCGATTTCCACAACTTCGCCAAGTCGCACTTCAGCCACGGGGTGGTGACCTTCCATCCGGGATATCTGTTCCGCACGCCACCGGGCTGGTCGATGATCGCCCAGGGGCCCCCCAATCACGTCAAGGATGGCATCCAGCCCCTGGCCGGGCTCGTGGAGACCGAGTGGCTGCCCTTCCCCTTCACCATGAACTGGATCTTCACCCGGCCCGGCAGCGTGCATTTCCGCAAGGGCGAGCCGTTCTGCTTCATCACCCTGGTGCAGGACAAGCCCCTGGCCGAGTTCCAGCCGGTGATCCGCCCCCTGGCCCGCAACACTGACCTGCTGGGGCAGTACACCGCCTGGGAACAGCACCGGACCGAGTTCAACGCCAAGATCTACCGGGGCGACCCCGAGGCGACCAAGGAGGCCTGGCAGCGGTTCTACTTCCGTGGGGAATACCCCGATGCCGTGGCCGAACCCCCGAAGGATCATGTCAACAAGCGCCGGCTGAAAGCCCCGAAATTCGGCGGCTAGGCCGCTTGCCAAGGCCCTAGTCCTCTGCCATAAGCCCGCTCTCGATTTTCGGGGGCGGCCACTTGGGTCGGCAGCGAAAAACGCGGGCGTAGCTCAGTGGTAGAGCACAACCTTGCCAAGGTTGGGGTCGAGAGTTCGAATCTCTTCGCCCGCTCCAATTCCCCTCTGGCAGGGGCATTGCAGCGATACAAGAAGCGGCCCCGTCGGGCCGCTTTTTTGTGACCTGGGCCCCGGCCGCCTAGGGGCAACCAAGACGGCGGCGAGGGCATTCTCCTCTGTGACGGGCCCCGCCACCGTGGCGGGGAAAGCCAGAGGAAGCCCCCATGAGCGAGCCACGCAGAGACCAAGACCCCAAGACACCGAGCTCGCGCCCGGCCGCCCCGGTCCCTGAGGGCCAGAAGCCTGACCAGCTTGACCCCAAGCACCGGGACGCCGAGTCCCGCCAGGAGGCCCTGATCGACGAGGCCGTCGAGGAAACCTTCCCAGCCAGCGACCCGATCTCCCCCAAGCACATCACCTGAAGCAAGGCGAGGCGGCCGTCGGCCAGACCCATGGCATAGGGGCAGACCTGCCGGTCTGCCCCCGTATCAAGTCTGACCGCCCCGGCCGCGAAGGACCGGAGCCCAGTCTTTCGGTGAACTGCCGCTCAGACCCTTAAGGCTAAGGCACCGGGCGCACGATCCGGGGACCAAGGTTCTCCAGGACAGCGCGGGCGTCAAAGGCATTGGGATCGCCGAGCGTCTTGGCACCTCGGTACATGACGATCTCGGCGGTGGCTTCGTAGCGCTCCACCGTGCGGACATCCATGCGATCAGCCCAGAAGGGGTCCCCCCAATAGGGGTCCCAGCTGCGCCAGCTCAGGGCCGAGTAGTAGCGCCAATGGGGCCGCCAGTAGGCGTAACGCGCCCCGTACCAGGGATTGTAGAAGGGGTCGGGCTGAACAAAGGTGCGGGCGTCCCGGTCGGTCGCCCGGGTGACGATGGCGAAACCATCAAAGCCCTGTTGCAGGGTCAGTTCGGCGGCCCGGTAGAGCAGGAACCCTTCCACGGTTTCGCGGCCGGTGAGGCTGTTGCCGGCAAAGCTCACCCGCCAGCGGTCCGGCTCAATCCGCATTTCCGAATAGCCCCCCGACACGGCCGACCCGGGCAGGTTGGGCTGGTAGGGGGTGGCGGTGGCGCAGGCGCTCAAGCCCGCCAGCAGGGCAAGGGCGACAACGGGACCCGACAGCTTTTTCATCTTCGTCTCGCTCCACATGGGACCACCTTGAAACGCTCAGCTTCCGCTTAAGAGCCCAAGGTGGCGCAAATTTGGTGATCGGGCCATGTCCCAGCAGGGGGCGGTCGAGGTCGCACACCCCTGGATGACAATTTCGTGTGCGCGCCCGCCGGGCGAGAGACTCCTGCCCTGCCCAAAACCAGAGCAAAATTGGCGGGTTAGGCACATCCGAACCGAACTCTGATCGGGATACATCCCGAGATCTGCTCTTATTTCATTTAATTCCCATTGGAACACTAGGATATTCTCACATAGGCTTTGCGCGCTGAGGGGGGATGACAATGGACTCAGACTTCATGCTGTTTGCCGCCGTGGGCTTCGCCGCCCAGCTGGTGGATGGGGCGCTGGGCATGGCCTATGGGGTGGTCTCCACCACGACCCTTCTGGCCATGGGGGTCTCGCCGGCCAACGCCTCAGCCAGCGTGCACGCGGCCAAGGTTTTCACCGGTGCAGCCTCGGCGATCTCCCACATGGTCTACAAGAACATCAACTGGCGGCTGCTGGCCCTGCTGGCGTCGGGCGGCGTGGTTGGCGGGGTGGCCGGCACCTATCTGCTGACCTCTATCGATGGGGAGAAGATCAAGCCCTTTGTGGTCGCATGGCTGGGCCTGATGGGCCTGGTGATCCTCTACCGGGCATGGAAGGGCACCCGCCCCAAGCCCTTCTCATGGAAAAGTCCCCTGCCGCTCGGCGGGGTAGGGGGGTTCTTTGACGCGGTCGGCGGAGGGGGATGGGGCCCTGTGGTCACCTCGACCCTGCTGGGCTCAGGCGCCGACCCGCGCCAAGCCATCGGCACCTCCAATGCCGCCGAGTTCTTTGTGGCCGTTGCCGTTTCAGCGGCCTTTCTGACGGCGCTGATCTCCGGGCACTGGGAGACCGAAGGCCTGCGTGATCACCTGTCTTCAGTGCTCGGCCTGATCGCTGGCGGCGTCGTGGCCGCCCCCCTGGCCGGATGGATGACCAAGGTCCTGCCCATCCGCGCGCTCACCTGGTTGGTGGGTGTCCTGGTAACAGGCTTGGCGATCTGGCAGGCGGTGGTTCTATTTCTGTAGTCGCATACCCGATCTGATCACGGCGACCAGATCGGGACGCGCCCTAGCTATAGAGCCTCGGGTGGGGCTCAGGCCCCCACGGTCACCAGGGTCCAGATGATCCGCCCGCCGGCCCCCAGCAACAGGACTGCGGCCGCCAGGAACTGAATGATGAACCCCAACTCCCGCTTGCCCGGGTCGGCCACATAGCCGAAGGCGTAGAGGAGGCGGCCGATGATCCACACCACCCCCAGGCCAGCAGCGATGAGATCGTTCCAATAGATGGCAAACAGCCACAGGGCTGGCAGGAAGATCGGCAGCCATTCCAGGGTGTTGGCCTGAACCCGGATATGCCGTTCCAGAACCGGGTCGCCGGTCATGGCCGGGGCGTCGATGCCGCTGACCCGGCGAGCGCCGGCCACGCGAATACCCATCCAGAAATAGACGATCAGCGCGGCGATGGTGACCAGCGCGACCCAGCTATGCGGACTCATGGCAAATTCCCCCGTTCATTGATGGCGGCGCAGCCTCGCGCCTTGCCATCAGACTGGCACAGACTGAGCCGCCTGCGCCAGACACCCGAGGTCGCGCCAAGACGCGCTAACGGCCCCGACGATCGCGCTTGGCGGTCCCGCGCAGGCGCAGGGCGTTGAGCTTGATGAAGCCCGCCGCGTCGCGCTGGTCGTAGGCGACCTTGCCCTCTTCGAAGGTGACCAGCTCCTGGTCATAGAGGGAATAGGGGCTGGAGCGACCAATGACGGAGACATTGCCCTTATAGAGCTTCACCCGCACCTGGCCCGACACATGGGTCTGGGAATGGTCGATGGCCGCCTGCAGCATCTCGCGCTCGGGGCTGAACCAGAAGCCGTTATAGATCAGCTCCGCATAGCGGGGCATCAGCTCGTCCTTCAGGTGGGCTGCGCCCCGGTCGAGGGTGATGGACTCTATCCCCCGGTGGGCGGCCAGCAGGATCGTGCCGCCCGGGGTCTCATAGACGCCCCGGGACTTCATGCCCACGAAGCGGTTTTCCACCAGATCCAGGCGGCCGATACCGTTGTCGTGGCCCAGCTGATTCAGGCGGGTGAGCAGAGCGGCCGGCGACAGGGCCTCGCCGTCGATGGCGATGGGATCACCCTTCTCGAAGTCGATGGTGATCACCGTCGGGGTGTCCGGCGCGTCCTCCGGCGAAATGGTGCGCATATGGACAAACTCCGGGGCCTCGACCGCCGGGTCCTCCAGCACCTTACCCTCGGAGGAGGAGTGCAGCAGGTTGGCATCGACGCTGAACGGGGCCTCGCCGCGCTTATCCTTGGTGATCTGGATCTGGTGCTTTTCGGCGAAGTCCAGCAGGGCCTCACGGCTCTTGAAGTCCCACTCCCGCCAGGGCGCGATCACATGAATGTCGGGCTCCAGGGCGTAGTAGCCGAGTTCAAAGCGCACCTGATCATTGCCCTTGCCGGTGGCGCCATGGCTGACGGCGTCGGCACCGGTCATCCGGGCGATTTCGATCTGCCGCTTGGCGATCAAGGGCCGGGCGATGGAGGTGCCCAGCAGGTACTGGCCCTCATAGACCGTATTGGCGCGGAACATCGGGAACACGAAGTCCCGCACGAACTCCTCACGGACATCCTCGATGAAGATGTTCTCGGGCTTGACGCCGGCGGCCAGGGCCTTGGCCCGCGCCGGCTCGATCTCCTCCCCCTGGCCGAGGTCGGCGGTAAAGGTCACCACCTCGGCCCCATACTCGGTCTGCAGCCACTTCAGGATGATCGAGGTGTCCAGGCCGCCGGAATAGGCGAGGACGACTTTCTTGATCGGCTTGTCGGCGGCCATGGGGCGGGTCTTTCGAGGAGAACGGAGAAGGGCGAGAAGATCGGAGACGGAAAAACTGGCGCGGCTTTAAGGTCGAACGGGGCGTCCGTTCAAGACCTAAGCGCGCCTTCCTGGTCGAGCTGGCTCATCGCCGCTTCAAGCCAACGGAGATGATAAAGGGCGAACACCCCGGCCAGGGTGGCGCGAATGCCAAACAGCACCAGGGCGTCGGAGCCTGGGACGGTCTGGCGGTTCTGCCACATCAACATCAGGCTGATCAGGAAGGCGATACCCGGGATCAGCAGCAGGGCGATGTGACGCGGCACCCGCATGATGGCCCGGCCATCCCTTGAAAACTGCAGGGGCATTTTCGTCTCAGGCGGCACCCGCCGCCAGGCCCGATGGGAGGCGCCGGCCATGATCGCCAGGGAGACGATCCAAAGGGCGTCGCCCACAATGCCCAGCCAGTTCATCACAATCTCTCCGCAGCCTCAGTCGATCGACCCATGGCCCAGTTAGGGCGGAGGAGTCCAGAACCTAGACGGTCACCTGGGTGCCCAGCTCCACCACCCGGCCGGGGGGGATCTTGAAGAAGTCGGTGGGATTGGCCGCATTGCGCATCAGGTAGATGAACAGACGATCCTGCCAGAGCGGCATGCCAGACTGGGCCGAGGGCACCACCGAGCGGCGTCCCAGGAAGAAGCTGGTGGCCATGATGTCGAACTTCAGGCCGAGCTTGCGGCACAGGCCCAGGGCCTTGGGCAGGTTGGGGCTCTCCATGAAGCCGTAGGAGACCACGACCTTCTTGAAGTCCTCATTCACCGGCTCGATCTTGATCCGGTCCTCATCCTTGACCCGGGGGGTCTCGGTGGTGCGCACGGTGAGGATGACGTTCTTCTCGTGCAGCACCTTGTTGTGCTTGAGATTGTGCATCAGGGCGACTGGTGCCACGTCCGGGTCCGAGGTCAGAAAAATGGCCGTCCCCGGCGCCCTGTGCGGGGCCCGGGCGCGGAGAATCTCGCTCAGCTCGCTGAGCTGAATGCTGTCGCGGCGGGTCTTGTCACTGAGGATCTGGGTGCCCCGCATCCAGGTCCACATGATGATGACCAGCGCGCCGCTGAGCGCCAGGGGGAACCAGCCGCCCTGAAACACCTTCAGCAGATTGGATGACAGGAACACCAGATCGATAGCTGCGAAGCTGCCAGCGAACAAAGCCGCCTGCCACCAAGGCCGCTTCCAGAGGACCCCGATGATGACCGACAGCAGCAGGGTGTTCACGAACATGGTTCCAGAGACCGCAATCCCATAGGCCGAGGCCAGGTTGGAGGAATTCTGGAACAGGGCGAGGGTCAACAGCACCCCGGCCAGCAGCAGCATGTTGACCTGCGGCACATAGATTTGACCGGCCTGGGTTTCACTTGTGCGCCGAATATCGATGCGCGGAAGCAGGCCAAGCTGCACCGCCTGCTGCGTCACCGAGAAGGCGCCGGTAATCACCGCCTGACTGGCCACCACGGTGGCCGCCGTAGCCAGCAGAAGCACCGGCCAATAAATGACCTCCGGGATCATTTCATAAAAAGGGCTGACCCGTGTTTCAGGATAGGCCAGCACCAGGGCGCCCTGCCCCAGATAGTTGAGCAACAGGGCCGGCAGGACCAGGACCACCCAAGCCGCGCGGATCGGACCTTTGCCGAAGTGCCCCATGTCGGCGTAGAGCGCCTCAGCCCCGGTCACTGCCAGGAAGACACTGCCCAGGATGACGAAGCCCAGGAACCCGTTATCCAACAGGAACAGCACGCCATAGTGGGGGGAAAGCCCCATCAGGATGCGTGGATCATCGAAAATATGGAAAATGCCAAGACCTGCGAGGGTCAGGAACCACAGGCCTGTAATGGGACCGAAAAACCGCCCGATCTTCGCTGTGCCCCGGGACTGAGCCATGAACAAGGTGATCAGAATGCCCGCCGAGATCGGTAGCACGAAGGGCGAAAGGGTGGATCCGACCCCCGGCGCAACCTTCAGGCCTTCCACCGCCGAGAGCACCGACAGGGCCGGGGTGATGACGCCGTCTGAATAGAAAAGCGCCGCGCCGATCATGCCCAGCAGCAGGATGGCCCCCGACCGGCGGCCCAGGGACTGGCGGGCAAGCGCCATCAGGGCCAGCGCCCCGCCTTCCCCCTTGTTGTCAGCCTTGAGCAGGAACATCACGTACTTGACCGTGACAATCAGGATCAGCGCCCAGGCCATGAGGGACACCACGCCGAACACGGCCAGTTCGTCGGTCCCGCCGCCCTTGGAATGCGCCAGGGCTTCGCGCATGGCGTAGAGCGGGCTGGTGCCAATGTCGCCGAAGACGACCCCGACGGAACCAAGGGCCAGCGCCCAGAATCCGTCGACCTTGTGATGGGGCGTGTCCGAAGTCGCCTCCGCAGCCGAGGGGGTCGGCTCACTCATCAAGACTCTCCGGAGACCGTTGGGGTACGGTCATGCCATCCCAGACATCAGGTCTGCGCACGGGCGGTGCGGCGGGCGCGATACACCCTTTCAGCATGGGGTTCAATCTCACGCCCCTGAGTGGCCTACACAGAACAGGCGGCTTGCCGGGGGGCCTGTCGATGTCCAACCTCAGACCAAAGCGGCGGCAATCCTGTCCTGACCGCCAAAGCCTGCCCAGCCTTGAGGAGCGCCTATGGTCCGCCGCCTTGCCCTGATCACCGGGGCGTCCGCCGGGATCGGAGCCGCCTTCGCCCACGCCCTGGCGGCAGGGGGCTACGACCTCGCCCTTACCGCTAGGCGTCTGGACCGCCTGGACACTCTGGCGGCAGAGCTCCGGTCCCGGCATGGGGTCGAGGTTCTGACCTTCGCCGCTGACCTGGCCAAGCCAGGTGCCCCGGCCGCCCTGGCTGAGGCCCTGAACGCCGCGGGCCGCCAGGTGGACATGCTGGTCAACAATGCCGGCTATGGCCTGCCTGGAACCTTTGCGACCACCCGCTGGGCCGATCAGGCCGATGTGCTGCAGGTGATGCTGACCGCGCCCTGTGACCTGACGCATCGGTTCCTGCCGGGCATGCTGGCGCGAGGCTATGGCCGCATCATCCACGTCGCCTCCCTGGCCGGTCTGACCCCAGGCGGGGCGGGTCACACCCTCTATGGGGCGGTCAAGAGCTTCCTGATCCGCTTTTCCCAGAGCCTGCACCTGGAATGCGCCGGCACAGGGGTTCATGTGAGCGCCCTGTGCCCCGGCCTGACCTGGTCGGAGTTCCATGATGTCAACGGGATGCGAGACCAGTTGAACCGGTCTACCCCGGCCTGGCTCTGGATGGACGCACCGGCCGTGGTGGCCGCGGGTCTGGCGGCGGTGGAGGAAAATCGGCCCGTCTGCATCCCCGGCAGGGTGAACAAGACCCTGGCCCTCTTGGTCCAGCTGCTGCCTGATCGTTGGATCATGGCGCTAACGGCGTCACAGGGCTGGCGCTTCCGCAAGCCCTGAGGGCATCTCACTCGGACACATAGGGCTTGGCGGCCTCATTGAGGATCACCCCGCTGGTGGCGTCGGCAATCCCCACCAGGATGAACTGAACTGCCATGGCGCAAAGGATCAGGCCCAGGACCCGGACGACGATGGTCATGCCGATCCGTCCGAGGATCTTGCTGATCACCGGTGCCGCCCAGAAGCAGAGCATGGTGACCAGAGAAATGGCCCCGATCACCCCCACCCCGATGGCCGCCCCGCTCAGACCATAGGCCTTGGCCTCGCTGGCATAGATGACCACCGAGGAGATCGCGCCTGGGCCGATCAGCAGGGGCATGGCGAAGGGCACGATCATCCGCTCGAACTTGCGCCCGGCCCGGCCCTTGGGATTCTCATCCCCCTCGGCCATGGCCGAGAAGGTGGCGGTGAAATCGTCCCGCGCCATTTCCAGGCCCAGCAGGAACAGGATGATGCCGCCGGCGATCCGAAAGGCCGGCAGGGAGATGCCAAAAAAGGCCAGCAGGGCCAGACCAGAGAAGTAGAAGAAGGTCAGGAAGCCCAGGATGAACAGGGCGATGTAGACCGCCACAAGCCGCGCATCGCGGCCCTTGCTGCCCTGGGTCGCAGCACCAAACAGGGGCACGTTCCCGATCGGATCGATCAGGGCGAACAGGGCGACGAAGAAGTTGACCGCGAACTCAGCCTGGCTCATGCCTCGCTCCCGCAGCGCATTGGGCAAAAATACGGGTATTTCGCCCCAAAACACGCCCTGAACTCTGCAATTTGGAGCATGATTCAGCGGCGGGGCGATTCCCTTTACCCGCCGTGCTCTAGCCCAAAAATGACGCGGCGCCGATCTTCCTGATGGGATCAGATCGACGCCAACCGCCCGGAGCCTGCCCCTTGAGCGCCCCTGCCTGTGATCTGCGACTGATCGTCCCTCTGGACCTGCCCGATACCGATCAGGCCCGCGCCATGGTCGACGCCATCGGCGGGGCGGTGAGCTTCTATAAGATCGGGCTGGAGCTGTTCGCCACAGACGGCATGGGTCTGGCGCGGGCGCTGAAGGACCAGGGCAAGCAGATTTTCCTCGACTGGAAGCTGCATGACATCGGCACAACCGTGCAGCGCTCGGCCGCCGTGCTGGCCGATTCCGGCTGTGACTTTCTGACCGTTCACGCCGAGCCTCAGGTCATGGCTGCGGCCGTCCGGGGACGGGGGCGCTCTGGGCTCAAGGTGCTGGCCGTCACCGTCCTCACCAGCCTGACCGACGCGGACCTTGCGGAGATGGGGTTCTCCGAGACCACCCGCAGCCTCGTGGAGCGGCGCATCCATCAGGCCGTCGCTGCCGGTTGTGACGGGGTTATCGCCAGCCCGCATGAGGCGGCCCTGGCCCGGGCCATTGGCGGGCCGGACTTTCTGGTGGTTACGCCGGGGGTTCGCCCCGACTGGGCAGCCAGGAACGATCAGGCCCGGGCAGCAACGCCCGCCGAGGCGCTCAGGGCCGGCGCCTCGCACATCGTCTGCGGCCGTCCGATCACCGGGGCCAATGACCCGGCGGCGGCGGCACAGCGGATTATCGCGGAAATGGCCGCCAGCTAGGTCCTGCGAGGGGGCGGCGATGGGGGCCTAGTGACCCTTGCCGCCTTTGCCCCCATGGCCGTGGCCCCCAGGACCGCGTCCGCCGTGGCCGCCCCAATGGCCGCCATAGCCCCCATGGCCGACCGAATAGCCGCCATGGATCGAGATGCGGGCGGATGCCACCGCCGAGGCATAGGCCTGAGCATAGGCCGTGGTGCCCGAGAAGGCCTCACCCGACCCGCCGGCCCCGACCACATAATAGCCGCCGCCGCCATAGCCATCCGACGGGATCGGCCCCACGCCGCCGGCACCAGAGAAGAAGCTGCCTGGCAGTGTCAGGCCCTCGGCACCCTGGCAGGGATTGAAGCACGGCGCGCAGCAGGGCCCAGAGGCCACAGGCCCATGGACCGGCGTCATGTTGATCGGCGGTGCAAAGCCCGGGGGGCCGTAGACCTGCGGATAGACCTGGGCCGGGGGATAGGGGCCATAGGCCGGGTTCTGTCCCCAGGCCGTCTGCACGTCGCTGAAGGGGGGAAAGGCCCCCGGCGCATAGCCCGCCGCAGAATAGCCGCTGGATCCATAGGGAACGAGCGCCGGCGCGCCGGGATCAAAGCTCACAGGGCCTTGGCCATAGACCGGCGCACAGGGGTAGACGACGTTGCAGGCGCTGGCGACGCCGCCACTGAGCAGGGTCAGGGCAAGGCCGACGGCCAGGGAAACGGGCCAGGGCGACATCGGGGGCTCCTGTCAAAAATCTTAACAGAAACCTAACACTAACCGGCGGCACGGCCAGCCGGTGCAAGCGCGAGGCGAGCGCGACGCCCCCTAGGCACGATTGACGGCAGCGCCGAAATGGGGGGCCGTTCCCCCCGATGGGCGGCGCATTTCGACCTCAAAAAGCCAGCGCGGCCACGGGGAAACAGGCCCTAGAAGTCTACGGCGATACCCTTGCGCTCCCAGTCCCCAAATCGGGTGGGCTCTGGGCCCTTGGGCCCTCCCTCCTCCGGGGCAGGCTGCAGGGCGGCTTCCGCCGAACGGCGGGCTTCGGCCTCTTCGAGGGCGCGGCGGGCGGCGGGGCTCAGGGGCTTATCGGGCGCCGCATTGGGGGGGAGGGTTTCGCTCATGGGCCTGATTTAGGACGCCGAGCCCCGCTTCGCCAGTCGCAGCCCGCCCTGGTGGCGACAGATCGCCGTGCTGACGAAAGGCACCCAGCCTGCGATCTTTCCTTGCCTGAGGGCTTTGGAGCGGGCACGTCGCAGCCGGTGAACGACGAAAATGATCTTGGCCTTCCCGCCCGGGCCGCCGCCCTGGACATCCTGACCGCCGCCCTGGCCCGCCGCACGGGGCTGGAGGAGGCGATCTCCACCAAGGCTTTCGGTGCCCTGTCGCCCCGCGACCGGGCCTTTGCCCGGGCCTTGGCCATGGCCACCCTGCGCCGGCTCGGCCCCATCGACCGGGCCCTGGACGCCAAGCTCGCCAAGCCCCCCCCGGAAGGTATCCGCCAGATCCTGCGAATCGGCGTCGCCCAGGCTTTCCTCCTGGAGACCCCGCCCCACGCCGCGGTGGCCACCAGTGTCGACCTCGCAGCCTCCCGCCGGGACACCGCGCCCTTCAAGGGCCTGGTCAATGCGGTCCTGCGCGGCCTGTTGCGGGAGCCGCCAAACCTGGACGACCCTGAGGCGCTCGCGCCACCCTGGCTGATGGCCCGCTGGCGCGCCGCCTTTGGCCCCGAGACCGCCCTGGAGATCGCCCAGGTGATCGCGCAGGAGCCGGCCACCGACCTGTCGGTCCGAGATCCCGCCACCAGAGAGGCCCTGGCCGCCGAACTGGAGGCCGAGATCCTGGACGGCGGCAGCCTGCGCACCGCCCGCCGGGGGGACCTGGCCACATGGCCCGGGTTCGAGGCCGGCGCCTGGTGGGTTCAGGACGCGTCTGCCGCCATCCCAGCCCGCCTCCTGGAGGCCGGCCCCGATCAGCAGGTCCTCGACCTCTGCGCGGCACCCGGCGGCAAGACCCTGCAACTGGCGGCCACCGGGGCCCGCGTAACGGCCCTGGACCGCTCGGCCGGCCGCCTCAAGCGCCTGGCGGCCAATCTGGAGCGCATGGGCCTGAAGGCCACCACCGTCACGGCCAATGCGGTGGACTGGACGGCACCCGACCTGTTTGACGCGGTCCTGCTGGACGCCCCCTGTTCTGCCACCGGCACCTTCCGCCGCCATCCCGATGTGCTTTGGGCCGCGCGGCCGGCGGATATCGCCAGTCTGGCCGAGACCCAGGCCCGGCTGCTGGACGCCACAGCCCTGCGGGTCGCTCCCCAGGGCCGGCTGATCTACTGCGTCTGCAGTCTGGAACCTGAGGAGGGCGAATCGCAGGTCGACGGCTTCCTGGCCCGTCACCCGAACTTCGCCCTGGAGCCCATTGTGGCAGGAGAAGGCGGCGCCCCGGCGCCTAGCGTGCGAGCAGACGGTACCTTGCGCATCCTGCCATTCCATAGCCCAGGGGGCACCGACGGCTTCTACATCGCTCGGTTTCTACGCCTGAGCTGAGCCCAGGCGACAAAGCCGGCGCGGCGGTCCTTGTAGCCCCCCCGCGGCTTGGGTTAAGTCCAGACGATGCCGCGCACACCCCTCATCGCCCCCTCGATCCTGGCCGCTGATTTCGCCCGCCTGGGCGAGGAGTGCCGGGCCATTGAAGCCGCCGGCGCCGACTGGGTGCATATCGATGTGATGGACGGCCACTTCGTGCCCAATATCACCATCGGGCCCGACGTGGTGAAGGCCCTGAAGCCCCACGTCGCCATCCCCTTTGACGTGCACCTGATGATCGCCCCGGCCGATCCCTATGTGGAGGCCTTCGCCAAGGCCGGCGCCGACCTGATCAGCGTCCATCCTGAGAGCGGGCCGCATCTGAGCCGCACCTTGCAGCTGATCCGCAGCCTGGGCTGCAAGGCCGGTGTGGTGTTCAACCCCTCCACCTCGCCCACGGTCATCGAGGCGATCATGGACCAGATCGACCTAGTTCTGGTGATGTCGGTCAATCCTGGCTTTGGCGGCCAGAAGTTCATGACCTCGCAATTGGCCAAGATCGCCCAGCTGCGCCAGATGATCGATGCCACAGGTCGGGACATCCACCTGGAGGTAGATGGCGGCGTGACGACGGAGACCGCCCCTCTCTGCCTTGAGGCCGGCGCCACGGCCTTGGTGGCCGGCACAGCGGTCTTCAAAGGCGGGCCTGAGACCTACGCCGCCAACATCACCGCCCTCCGGGGCGGGTGAGCGGGGCACCCGTGGCCGGACAGCCTTTCCTGGCGCCGGCGTTCAGACGCCTGCCCGGTCAGGTGGCCATCCTGGCCCTTGCCGTCGGCCTGCGCCGACAGGTCCGTCGGGAGTGGGCTGGATCGCCCTTGCACCGATGGATGCTGGCCAGCCCCAAGCCTGAGGGCCTGACGGGGGCCAGCCGCGACCCAAGGCCCGGCCGGGCCGAGAATGGCCGCCGCATCCAGCTCGGTGACTTTACCTTCGCTGGCGTGACCCTGCATGCAGGACCCAAGGGCGATCCCTGGGATCGCCCCAATCCCAGCCGGCGTTTCGCCGTCGCCCTGCACCGGTTTGACTGGATGCGCGACCTGCTCGCGGTTGGCGAAAGCGGCGCGGTGGAGGGCCTGCGCCTGACCCTGCTGTGGCGGCGGACGTTCGGGCGGTGGAACGGATTTTCCTGGGACCCCGAGGTTCTTGAGCGACGGGTGTTCAACCTGGCCTGCGCCGCACCCGCCATCTGCACCGGGGCCTCGGACGCTGAGAGCGCCCAGATCGCCCTCGATCTCGCCCGCCAGGCCCGACACCTGCTGGCGACGATCGATAGTCCGGCACGCGCCGCAGAGCGGGCCTGCGCTGCCGCCCTGGCCGGCGCCGTCCTGACCGGCGAGGCCGGGGACCGTCTGGCCGCCAAGGCTTTGGAGCGGCTGACCCAGGCCCTGGCCGAGACGGTTCAAGCCGACGGGGGGCACGCCTCCCGGTCCCCTCAGGCGGCGCTACATCTGCTGCTAGATCTGCAAACTCTGGACGAAGCGCTCGTCCAGCGCGGCATTGCGCCCCCTGATGAAATGATGCGGGCCATCGACCGCCTAGTAGGCGCGGTACGTTTCTTTACCCTGGGCGACGGAGCCCTGCCGGTATTTCAGGGCGGCGAGGCTCTGCGTCCGACGGTGGTGGGTGCCGCACGCGCCAGCGAGAACGATGCTGGCCGCACCCTGCCGGCCAGCCGCAACGGCTATCAGCGTCTGGAGAGCCGCAGCCTGCAGCTGCTGGCTGACGCATCGCCCCCTGCCACAGGGGCCTGGAGCGTCACCGCCTGTGCCCAGCCCCTGGCCCTTGAAGTGCTCATCTCAGGCCGTCGGGCCATCACCAACTGCGGCTGGTCCCCCGACGCCACAGGGCCCGAGGCCCTGCGCCTGGCCGACGCCGCCTCCACCGCTTCCTTAGGCGACCTGGCCTGTGGTGCCCCCGTGAGAGGCCTACAGGCCCGCGCCCTTGGGCCTCGGCTGATTGGTGCCGATGCACCGGTGAGCGCCAAGCGCCAGCAGGCCGAAGGTGCCCTTTGGCTGGAAATGTCCCACGATGGCTGGGTGCGCCGGTTTGGGCTGCGCCACGAGCGCCGACTCTATCTGGACCTGGCGGCCGACGAGCTGCGGGGGGAGGATCGGTTTTCCCCGGCGACAGAGGCCCCATCCGGCGAGGACCCCCGCCGGTTCATTCCCTTTGTCGTGCGCTTCCACATCCATCCCGACGCCAAGGCGTCCCTGGCCCGGGACGGCAAGAGCGTGCTGATCAAGCCCGACGGTGAGGAAACCGGCTGGTGGCTGCGCAATGACGCCATGGAGGTGGCCATCGAGGCCTCGGTGTTCTTCCAGGATGGTCAGGCCCGACGCACCAGCCAGGTGGTGTTGCGCGGACAGGTCCGCCAGGAAACCGGTGCCCGGCTGCGCTGGAAGCTGGCGGCCGCCGAACCCTGGCCACCGCCCCGCTAGATCTTGATCGGTTGAGGGGGGAGCCCCCACCGCATTGACAGCCGCCGCCGCCGGGGGCTAGAGCGCCCCTGTCCTGCGTGACTGGCGAAATTGAGGTGGGTGACCACCGGGGAGCCAGGACCTCATCTGCCGCTCGCCTGGGCACGCCTTGTCACCTTCCCGCCAGGAGACCGCCGTGCCCGCCGCCCCCGACTTTCCCCCTGCCCCCGACGCCGTCAAACCGGTCCGCGCCCTTCTGTCGGTGTCCGACAAGACCGGACTGGTCGAGGCCGCCCGGGCGCTTTCTGAGATGGGGGTGGAGCTGGTGTCCACCGGCGGCACCAAGGCGGCCATCGCGGCGGCGGGCCTGGCCGTGAAGGACGTGGCCGACCTGACGGGTTTCCCGGAGATGATGGACGGCCGGGTCAAGACCCTGCACCCGGTGGTGCATGGGGGCCTTCTGGGCGTCCGCGATGCTGAGCATCACGCCCAGGCCATGGCCGAGCACGGCATTGGCCCCATCGATATCGTCTATGTCACCCTCTATCCGTTCGAACAGACGGTGGCGGCAGGCGGCGATTTCGCCGCCTGTGTTGAGAACATTGATATCGGCGGGCCGGCCATGATCCGCTCGGCGGCCAAGAACCACGGCTATGTGGCGGTCTGCACCGAACGGACCGACCTGGAGGAGGTGATCGCGGCCTTGGAGGCCAGTGGCGCGACCTCGCTGGCCCTGCGCAAGTCCCTGGCCGCCCGGGCCTATGCTCGCACAGCCGCCTATGACGCGGCCATTTCCCAGTGGTTCGCCCTTGAACTCGCCGATCCCGCGCCCCGACGCCGGGCCTTCGCCGGGGAACTGGTCCAGACCATGCGCTATGGGGAGAACCCCCATCAGGCCGCAGCCTTTTACCGCGACGGCTCAGGCCGGCCGGGCGTGGCCAGCGCCACCCAGCTTCAGGGCAAGGCGCTGTCCTATAACAACATCGCCGACACCGACGCGGCCATCGAGCTGGTGGCCGAGTTCGACCCCGCCGCCAGCGCAGCGGTGACCATCATCAAACACGCCAATCCCTGCGGCGTGGCCCTGGGTGCCAACCTGGCTGAGGCCTACAGCCGCGCCCTGCAATGCGATCCGGTCTCGGCCTTTGGCGGGATCGTGGCGGTCAACCGCCGGCTGGACGCCGCAGCGGCCCGGGAAATCGTCAAGGTGTTCACCGAGGTGGTGGTGGCACCGGACGCCGATGAGGACGCCATCGCCGTCTTTAAGAAAAAAAAGGACCTGCGCCTCCTGATCACCGGGGCCTTGCCCGATCCGAAGGGGCCTGGGCTCACCTGGCGCCAGGTGGCCGGAGGCTTTCTGGTCCAGGGCCGCGACGTGGCCCACATCACCGCCGCCGATCTGAAGATCGTCACCCAGCGCCAGCCCACCGAAGCCGAGCTGCGCGACATGCTGTTTGCCTTCACCGTGGCCAAGCATGTGAAGTCCAACGCCATTGTCTATGCCCGGGACGGCCAGACCGCCGGCATTGGGGCGGGCCAGATGAACCGCAAGGATTCGGCCCGCATCGCCGCCGTCCGCGCGGCTGAGGCCGCCGAGGCCGCCGGGTTGCCGGAGTCCCTGGCCAAGGGTGCCGCCTGCGCCTCGGACGCCTTCTTCCCCTTCGCTGACGGCCTGCTGCAGGCCGCCGAGGCCGGGGCCACCGCCGTGATCCAGCCCGGCGGCTCCATCCGTGACGACGAGGTCATCGCCGCCGCTGACGCAGCAGGCCTCGCCATGGCCTTCACCGGCGTCCGGGTCTTCCGGCACTGAAGACCCACCGTTTGAGCCCCGCTCAACCCTCGGCGCGGACGGCCAGTTCGCGCAGGGCGCTGTGAGCAATGGTCAGCTTGGCGAAGGTCCAACCCCCGGAGGCGGCTTCGATTTCGGCCAAGGTTCGGCGCGCTGCGGTAACGGCATCTTCGGCCCGGACGGCCCAGGCCTTGATCGCGGCCTCCGCAGCCATGGCATCAGCCCCCGCGCCCGGGCCCTTGGCCCTGGCCATAACGCCTTTGGCGACGGCGGTCTGTTCGGTGAGCAGGTCCTCGATCAGCCGCCGAACGGCGGTGCGCTCGAAGATATCGCCGGCCGAATGCCCGCCAGCCGCCGCCCGTAGCCGGTCGAAGCCGAACACCTCGCCGACCTTGTGGTGCAGGCGCGCCACCGCCTCGATCGGCCAGCTGGACGCCTCCGCCAGGTCCGCGAGATCCGCCGCGATGGTCAGGGGCTGAAGCTCAACCACCGCCCGCGCCAGATCCTCTGGGGCACCGGCGGCCACCAGCCGTGTGGCCAGGGCGTCGAGGCCCGCCCGCTCCACCGGGGTCAGCACCTGTGGTGCCAGGGCCTTCAGCGCCCGGGCCGGCTTGGCGTAACGGTCGATCAGACCGCTGACCCCTTCACCCTGGCGTTGGGCGCGGCGGGCGAACCAGAAGGTCAGGCCGCGCAGCTGGCGGGCCAGTTGGCGCAGCAACAGCAACTGAGCCTGGGCCGGGATCTGGTTGTCGAGGGCCTCTACAGCTTCCCAGAGGGTGGTCAGATCCAAGACCGCACGGGCCGCCTCATAGCCCACGAAGAAAGCCCGGGCCTCGCAGCCGGCGGCCGCCATGAGGCGGCCAGGGAAACTCGGCCCACAGCGATTGACCACATCATTGGCCACCACCGTGGCGATGATCTCCCGGCGCAGGCGATGGCGGCGCATTTCGGGAGCAAACCGCATGAGGGGGCCGGGGAAATACCCCTCCAGCACCTGCTCAAACCAGGGGTCGTCGGGGACTTCGGTCTCGACCATGTCCCGGAACAGCTGGATCTTGCCGTAGGCCATGAGCACGGCCAGCTCAGGCCGGGTGAGGCCCAGACCCGCCTCAGCACGCTTGGCGAGGGCGAGGGCATCCGGCAGCCCCTCGACCACCCGGTCCAGGCGCCCGATGGACTCCAGGCGGACCATGAAGCGGGCATGGGGTTCCAGCTCCCCGACCGTATCCAGCTCCAGGAGGGACAGGGCCTGATTCTGATCGTAGTTGTGCGCCAGTACATGGTCGGCCACGTCGGTGATCATCGACCGCAACAACTTGTCCCGGTCGGGCCGCGTCAAGGCACCGGCCCGCTCAGCCATGCCGGTGAGGATCTTGATGTTCACTTCATGGTCGGAGGAATCCACCCCCGCCGAATTGTCGATGGCATCGTTGTTCACCCGACCACCGGCCTGGGCAAACGCAATCCGGGCAGCCTGGGTCAGGCCAAGATTGGCCCCCTCCCCCACCACGCGCACCCGAAGGTCCTGGGCGTTGACCCGCAGGGGATCGTTGGTCTTGTCGCCCACATCGGCGTGGCTTTCGGTGGCCGCCTTCACATAGGTGCCGATGCCGCCGAGATAGAGCAGTTCGGCCTTGGCCTTTAGGATGGCGCTGATCAGCTCCACCGGGGTCAGGGTCTCGGCGCTGAGCCCAAGCACAGCGCGCACCTCGGGGCTGAGGGGAATGGACTTCTGGCTGCGGGGGAAGACGCCGCCGCCTGCGGAGATTTTGCTCCGGTCATAATCGTCCCAGGACGAGCGCGGCAGGGCGAACAGCCGCTCGCGCTCGGCGAAGCTCGCGGCGGTGTCCGGGTCGGGGTCCAGGAAGATGTGCCGGTGGTCGAAGGCGGCCAGCAGGCGGATCTGCCGCGACAGCAGCATGCCGTTGCCAAACACGTCCCCGGACATGTCGCCCACGCCGACGACCGTGAAGGGCTCGGCCTGGATGTCCTTGCCGAGTTCCCGGAAGTGGCGCTTGACCGCCTCCCACGCCCCCCGGGCGGTAATGCCCATTTCCTTATGGTCATAACCGGCAGAGCCCCCCGAGGCGAAGGCGTCCCCCAGCCAGAACCCGTAGGACTCGGCCAGCCCGTTGGCGATGTCGGAAAAGGTGGCTGTGCCCTTGTCGGCGGCCACCACCAGATAGGGATCTTCCCCGTCGTGGGCGACCACGCCCTTGGGGGGGATCACCTGACCTTCCGGGGTCAGGTTGTCAGTGATGTCCAGGAGCCCCCGCAGGAAGGTCTTATAGGCTTCGACGCCCGCCGCGCGGACAGCCTCAGGGCTGCCCCCCACCGGCAGGGCCTTGGGATAGAAGCCGCCCTTGGCGCCGACCGGTACGATGACCGCGTTCTTGACCTGCTGGGCCTTGGCCAGGCCCAGCACCTCGGTGCGGAAATCGTCGCGGCGGTCAGACCAGCGCAGACCCCCACGGGCCACGGGGCCAAAGCGCAGGTGCACCCCCTCCACCGTGGTCGACCAGACATAGATCTCCCGATAGGGCTTGGGCGCGGGCAGATCCGCCAAGGTCTCGCTGGCCACCTTGAAGCTGATGAACGGCGACGGCGCCCCGTCAGGGCCGATCTGATAATAGTTGGTCCGCAGAATGGACTGCACGAGTAGGGCGATGCGGCGCAGAACCCGGTCATCGTCCAGGCTCTCGACCATCTGCAGGGCTTCGGTGATCTCCTCCATCACCGCCTCGGCCTGAACCTGCCGTTCGGCCAGGTCGGCCCGGACCGCCGGGTCAAAGCGGGTGCGGAACAGGTCAAGGATCAGCCGGGTGACGCCGGGCCTGCGGCTCAGGGCGTCTTCCTGCAGGCGTTGGGAGGGATCAAGGCCGGTCTGCTGACGATAGCGGGCCAATGCCCGGACCAGGGCCGCCTCCCGCCAGCCGATGGACAATTCCAGCACCAGGCGGTTGAAGCCGTCGTTTTCGGTCTGACCGGTCCAGACCGCAACAAAGGCCTGCTCGAAACAGGCCTTCACATCTTCGAACACCAGGTCGGCACCCCGGGGATCATCCAGCTCAAACTCGTGCACCCAGACGGGATCGACACCCAACCGGCGGATGGGAAAGCCCGCCTCGCCCATGGCCTTTAGGCCCATGCTCTCCAGGATCGGCAGCACATCGGCCAGGGGAGCAGGCTCTGCAGGCCGATAGAGCTTGAAACGGAAGTTGCGCTCAGTATCGCCTTCGCGGCGGAAGGCGCGGACCCGGACGGCTTCGCCCGGGGACAGGTCGTCGATCACCGCAGCATCCGCCAGGGCTTCGGCGGCATCATAGCGATCACGGTAGCCCGCCGAAAAGGCCCCGGAATAGCGGCCCAACAGGTCGCCCGTCACGGCGGCAGGTCGCTCCAGATTCCGGACGGCGGCCTCGAATCGATCTTCCCAGGTGCGGGACGCCTCGGCGATCTCAGCCTCAATAGCCGACAGATCCGGGGATCGCTTCTGGCCCGCCGAGAAGCCGATGATGAAGTGGACCCTGGCCAGGGGGGAGTCCGAGAAGCTCGGATAATAGGCCGAAACCCGCCCGCCATAGGCCTTGGCCAGCAGCTGGCCAGCCCGGACGCGCAGATCGGAGTCGTAGCGGTCCCGGGGCACGAACATCAGGATCGAGCAGAACCGGTCAAAGGGATCGCGGCGCTCGAACAGACGAACTCGGGGGCGATCATAGAGATGCAGAACCCCGAGCGCGTTGGTCAGCAGCTCGTCCTCTGTCATCTGGAACAATTCGTCGCGGGGATAGTTCTCGACGATGTTCTTCAGGCGCTTGGCGTTATGGCTGCCTGGGGCCTTGGCGGCCCGGGCCAGGGCGCTGGACGCCTTGGCGCGCACCAGGGGTACGGCACTGACCGGCTGGTCATAGGCGTCTGCGGTAAAGAGGCCGACGAACCGCACCTCGCCCGAGGGACGCCCGTCGGGGCCGTACCGGCGGACTCCCACATAGTCCATATAGCCCCGCCGGTGGACCCGGGAGCGCATATTGGCTTTGGCCACGGTGACTGCAGCATCATCCTCCAGCCGCCGCGCCAGCTGGGCGGTAAGCACGGCGGGTTCATTGGTCCGGCGCAGGACCCGCTGCTCGGGGTCGCGCAGCACGCCAAGGCCGTCCTGGGGCTGGAAGAGGGGCTCCTCAGGGGCATAATCGCCCCCAGCGATGCGGGGATACTCGTAGATCCGCGCGCCCAGGAACACGAAGTTCTCGGTATGCAGCCAGCGCAGAAAGGCCAGTTCCTCGGCCCGGCGCGGGGTGTGGGGTGCCAAGGCCTCAAGCTCCGCCAATGTGCGGCCCATGAGGTCGAGCATGGCCGGGAAATCGGCGACGGCGGCCCGGGCGTCGGCGAGGGTCTCCCGCAGACCGTTCAAGAGCTGATCTTCACGGTCGGGCCCGATCCGGTCGATGAAAACCTGGATCATCGATTCCCGTCGAAGGGCACCGTCCATGGCGCGCAGACCCTTGCTGTCGCGGGACACCTGCACCACCGGATGGAACATCGCCCGGACCTGAAAGCCCTGCTCGGCGATCTCCCCCATGACACTATCAACCAGGAAGGGGGCGTCTTCCTGGACGATTTCCAGCCGGTCGAGGTCAAGCCGAGGGGAAGACTCATCGGCCCGCTCGGCCCGTACCACCCGCAGGATCGGCGACAGACCTCGGCGCTTTTCGGCGAAGGTCCAGAAGCTGGCGAGGTTGGCCGCCAGATCGTCGAGGTCAAACTCTGGCAATTCGGCGGGTGCCACATCCTCGGCGGCCTGGGCGGCGAAGGCGTGCAGAGCCTGGTCTTTAGCCGGGCCGGGGCCAAGCCGCGCCAGAAGGCGGTCGGCCAGGGCCTGGCCCAGATCAGCCGCAGCAAAGGGATCTATGGCGCTCATGGCTGTCGTCCTTGCGCAAGTGCGACGGCGGAGGCCAGAACGCCGCCGGAGGAGAGAGTCCGGCGGCGCCTGGTTCCGACGGGGGGGACCGTCGGAACCCTTGGGGCTCGTCGCGTCGGCGACCCAGTTGGGGCGACGCTTTGAGGCCGGGGAGGGTTGACCCCCGACAGACCTTCAGATGGGTGTTGAGTCGTCAAAGGGAAGACCTGTGCTTCAATCATTCCGCGCCACCGGACGCGAGGCTCCGCCTGGCGGATGGGGCCTTCGGGCAGGACCCGGAACGCAAGGACAGGTGATTCTCCAACTGTCCTTCGACCCCAGGCGCACGTCAATCGGCTTGCACGGCGGCGCCGGTCTCCGGCCTGGTTCCGAGCAGATTTTTCCCCGACTCTCGACGCGCAAAGGTCGATCCTTGTCCACCCGGACGGGTAACGCCATGGCTGGCCGATCCAGGTTCGGCCAGCTAGCCTAAGCGCTAAAGTGAGCGGGGAGACGAAGATGGCGAGCACAGGGGCGGGCGGTGTTCTGGTGGGGCTGGGCGGGGGCGAAGTGCTGTCCCTTCGTCTGGACCGGGCAAACCGCCATGGGCTGGTGGCCGGGGCCACTGGCACCGGCAAGACCATCACCCTGCAGATCCTGGCCCAGGGCCTGTCCGATGCCGGGGTGCCCGTGTTTGCGGCTGATGTGAAAGGTGATCTGTCCGGGGTCGCCATGCCCGGGACCCCCAATGAAAAGCTCATGGCGCGCGCCGCCAAGATGGACCTGGTGCTTTCACCACAGGGGGCGCCGACGGTGTTCTGGGACCTGTTTGGCGAACAGGGCCATCCGATCCGCGCCACCGTGTCCGAAGTCGGACCTCTGCTGCTCTCGCGGATGCTGGAGCTGAACGATGTCCAGGAGGGCGTCCTCACGGTGGTCTTCCGGGTGGCCGATGAGGAAGGCCTGCTTTTGCTGGACCTCAAGGACCTGCAGGCGGTGCTGGGGTATGTGGGCGACAATGCCACCGAGATCAGCACACGCTACGGCGCTGTGGCCAAGCCGAGCCTTGCGGCCATCCGCCGCAAGTTGCTGGTGCTGGAGGACCAGGGAGGCAGCAGCTTCTTCGGCGAGCCGGCGCTGGCCCTGTCGGACCTGATGCGGGTGGACGGCTCAGGGCGGGGCCATGTGAACATCCTGGCCGCCGACCGGTTGATCAATTCACCCCGGCTTTACGCCACCTTCCTGCTTTGGCTTTTGTCGGAGCTGTTTGAGGAATTGCCCGAGGTGGGCGATCCGGAGAAGCCACGCCTGGCCTTCTTCTTCGATGAGGCGCACCTGCTGTTCCGGGACGCCCCAAAGGGGCTCCTGGAGAAGGTCGAGCAGGTGGTGCGGCTGATCCGCTCCAAGGGGGTGGGCGTCTATTTTGTCACCCAGAACCCCGCCGACATCCCCGACAGCGTGCTCGGCCAGCTGGGCAACCGCATCCAGCACGCCCTTCGCGCCTATACCCCGGCCGACCAGAAGGGCCTGCGGGCCGCAGCCCAGTCCTTCCGGGTCAATCCCGACTTCGATACTGCAGACGCGATCCAGGCCCTGGGCGTCGGGGAGGCCCTGGTTTCCCTGCTGGATGAAAAGGGTGCCCCTGGGGTGGTCCAGCAGACCCTGATCCGCCCCCCCGCCTCGAGGCTAGG
The DNA here is from genome assembly GCF_022402485.1 of Phenylobacterium sp. Taxonomy (GTDB): domain Bacteria; phylum Pseudomonadota; class Alphaproteobacteria; order Caulobacterales; family Caulobacteraceae; genus Phenylobacterium. The sequence goes on from NZ_JAKRSA010000025.1 coordinate 88,420, forward strand.
ACCCGCCACCGCAGCCGAGCGCACCGCCCTGATGGCCCAAAGTCCCGTGCGGGGGCTATATGACGAAACCCGCGACCGGGATTCCGCCCATGAGCGGTTGCAGGCCCGCGCGGAGCGCCAGGCGGCCGAGGCACCGCCGGTCAAGGCTGCGCCCGCGCCCCGGCAGCCCGCCCAGAGCAGCCGCAGCCGCAGTGGCGGACAGGGCCTAGGGGAAGCCTTCACCAAGTCTGTCCTGCGCACAGTCGGCAGTCAGATCGGACGGGAGATCGTCCGGGGCATGCTCGGCGGCCTGCGCCGGCGCTGAGGCCCCGGCCGCGACCAGGACCAGCCCTGGTCCCCGACCTCACCCCTCCTGGTCTGGATGGGGCGGGACGGGGATGGGCTGGTCCAGCGCTGATTAGCGCGGCGGCATGCGGATCGCGCCGTCGAGGCGGACGTGCTCGCCGTTGAAATAGCCGTTGCGGCACATTTCCACCGCCAGAGAGGCATACTCTTCGGCGTTGCCGAGACGCTTGGGGAAGGGCACCGAGGCGGCCAGGGCGGCCTTCACATTTTCCGGGGCGGCGTTCATCAGCGGGGTGTTGAAAATGCCCGGCAGGATGGTGTTCACCCGGATGCCGTCGTTCATCAGGTCCCGGGCGATGGGCAGGGTCATGCCCACCACGCCGCCCTTGGAGGCCGAATAGGCTGCCTGGCCCACCTGACCATCGACCGCGGCCACAGACGCCGTGTTGACGATCACGCCACGCTCGCCGTCTTCCAGAGGCTCCAGGGACAGCATGCCCTGGGCGGCCTTGGCCACGCAGCGGAAGGTGCCGACCAGGTTGATCTGGATGATCTTCTCGAAGATGGCGATGGGGTGGGACTTGGTCTCGCCAGTGGCCTTGTCGCGGCTGGCGGTCTTGGCGGCGAAGCCCGTACCGGCGCAATTGATCAGGATGCGCTCCTGGCCATGGGCAGCGCGGGCCGCTTCGAAGCCCGCCACGACAGTGGCGTCGTCGGTGACATCGACCTTGCAGAACACGCCGCCGACATCCTTGGCCACGGCTTCGCCCTTTTCGGCGTTCATGTCGAAGATGGCGACCTTCACCCCGTGAGCGGCGAGGGCGCGGACCGTGGCTTCGCCGAGGCCAGATGCGCCGCCGGTGACGACGGCGGCGACAGAGGAATCAAGTTTCATGGACGCTACGCCTCCTGATGCGTTTAATGATGCAACCTGAAACTGGCTTAACCCGATGACCGGCCGGACCAAAGCATCACCCCACGTCAAGACCGACGGATTTGATCCCACCGAGGCCCTGGACCCCAAGCGGGCCCTTGTTCCAGCCGTGGTCAAGGTCAATGAGGAGCGGGTTCGACGGGACTTCTGGCCCAAGATCGTCCGGACCGCGTCGAAAATCCCCTTTGCCTCAGACGCCATCGCCGTGTGGTTCTGCGCCCGGGACCCGGCCACCCCCAGCGCGGCCAAGGGCATGATGCTGGCCGGGCTGGCCTATTTCGTCATGCCCGCCGACGCGATCCCGGACATCCTGGCTGTGGTCGGTTTCACAGACGATGCTGCGGTGTTCGCCGCCATGCTGGCCCTGGTGGGACGCTATGTGAAACCCCGCCACAAGGCGCAGGCCCAGGCCTTTCTCGACCGGCAGGCCAAGGATGGCGAGGCGGCCTAGAGGTCTGCCGCCACCTTGACCCTGGCCTGGCGGGACATGTGCTGCTCGCGCCAGGTGATGAACAGGGTTGAGGCGACCACCACGCCAGCCCCGACCAGGGTCCAGACCGTGGGCAGTTCGTTGAAGAGGGCAAAGCCTGCGGCAGCGGCGAACACCAGGCGGATATAGTCGATCGGGGCCATGGCGCCGGCGTCGCCGATGGACATGCCCTTGATATAGAAGCCCTGGGTCAGGGTGCCGACCACCCCCATGACGCACAACAGGAACAGGTCGAAGGGCTCTGGCCAGCGCCAGACGAACAGCGCGCCTGGCAGGGCGAAGACCAGGCCAAGGGTCGCCGACCAGACCAGCAGCACCATGGGGGTGTGGTCCCGGGTCATCACCTTCATGCCCGTGATGGTGAGGGCGAAGAGAAAGGACGAGGCCAGCATGGCTGCAGCTGGCCAGCCGATGGCGAACTCCCCCCCAGCCCCAGGCCGGACCATGATCAGTACCCCGGCAAACCCCACCAGGGCCGCACCGATCCGCAGGGGCCCCACCGGCTCGCGCACAATGAAATAGGCCAGGGGCACCAGCCACAGGGTCCGGGTAAAGGACAGGGCGTTGGCGTCGGCCAGGGGCATTTCCTGGAAGGCGTAGAATGACAGGATCATCCCCAGCGTGCCCGCCGCCGAGCGGAACAAAAGGATGCCCGGCCGAGAGGTGGCAAAGGCCGCCCGGCGCCGGTGCAGGATGAAGGGGATCAGGATCACGAACCCCGCCACCTGCCGGTAGAAGGTCTGCAGGGCCGCCGGATAGTCGTCGCCAAGGAACTTGATCAGCGTCGTCATGACGGTGAAGCCCAGAGCCGAGGCCACCATCCAGAGCGCGCCATGGACATTGGGTGCCAGGATGGGGCGGGGCTCCGGGGTCAGGCTCACCGGTTGCCCTTAAGACGCCGTCGCTGGCGGAGCGAAAGGACTGTCCTCGCCGAACATCTGCGCAAAGGGCGAAGGTGACGTCGTATCCCAGCTATGGCGTCCGCCGACGGTGATGCCGCCGTCCACCACCATATGAATTCCAGACACGAAGGCCGAGGCGTCTGAGGCCAGATAGAGGGCGGCTTGGGCGATGTCGGCGGGAAGGCCCGCTTTGGGCACCGGTTGAACGCTGGCAGCCCCCTGCTCGACCCGGGCGGCCATCTGATCAGCCACCTCCCGGGGCAGGCCAAGGGAGGCACCGAAAATCGAGGTGGCGATCAGGCCCGGGCAGATGGCGTTGACCCGCACCTTCTGGCGCGACAGCTGGGCGGCGGCCACCCGGCTCATATGGATGACGCCGGCCTTGGCGGTGGAATAGGCGATGGGGCCAAAGCCCGCCTGCAGGCCGGCGATCGAGGCGGTATTGATGATTGAGCCCCCGCCCCGGGCGATCATCATCGGCGCAGCATGCTTCATGCCGAGCGCCGGACCGCGCACCAGAACCGAGAAGATCCAGTCCCAGCCTTCGGTAGTGACCTCGGTGATGGCCCCCATCCGGTCTGAGATACCCGCGTTGTTGAACAGAATGTCCAGGCCACCAAACGCGGTCTCGGCCAGCTTCAGGGCGGCGACGATGTCGGCCTCGGAGGTCACATCGCAATGGGCATAGCGAACCGCCTCGCCGAAGCGGGCCTCCAGCATGGCACCTTTCTCGTCCTGAATGTCGGCAGCCACCACCTGGGCGCCCTCGGCGATGAAAAGCTCCACCGTGCCCAGGCCGATGCCGGAGCATCCGCCAGTGATCACCGCAACCTTGCCCTCAAGACGACCAGCCATGACGCATCTCCCGTTTGGGCGCACGCACAGTCGGCGACGCCTCATCTATGTGATCGTCGATCACTAGATCGGTGCGGGCGGGAGGGGAAGATGCTTCCGCCCCCCGCCGCCGAGATCGGGGTCAGTCGATGGTGACAACCACCTTGCCCATCGCCTTGCGGCTGGCGAGATGGGCGATGGCGTCGGCGCCCTTCTCCAGGGGGAAGCGTTCGGAGACATGGGGCTTGATCTTGCCGGCCGCATAGAGGTCAAGCAGGTCCTTGACGCTCTGGGCAAAGGCCTCTGGCTCCCGGGCCGCCCAGGTGCCCCAGAACACGCCGACAATCTCGCAGCCCTTCAGCAGGGTAAGGTTCAGGGGGATCTTGGGGATTTCGCCAGCCGCAAAGCCGATCACCAGGTAGCGGCCCTCCCAGGCGATGGTGCGCAGGGCCGGCTCGGCATAGTCGCCGCCGACGGCGTCGTAGATCACGTCAAAGCCGTTCGGCCCGGCCTTGGACTTGAACAGCTCCGACAGCTGTTTCTGGCCGTCCCGGTCAAAAGGCCCGCGTCCATAGATCACGCCCTCGTCGGCCCCATGTTTGATGGCCAGATCAACCTTCTCCTGGCTCGAACAGGCGGCGACGACCCGCATGCCCATGGCCTTGCCCAGCTCCACTGCAGCAAGGCCGACGCCGCCGGCCGCACCGAGCACCAGCAGGCTATCGCCGGCCTTGACCCGACCCCGATCCTTCAGGGCGTGGAAGGAAGTGCCATAGGTCAGGATGAAAGCTGCGGCCTCGTCATGGGGCATGCTGTCGGGGATGTGCCAGAGGCGGTTGGCCGGCAGGGCGACTTCCTGCGCCATCCCGCCCCAGCCGGTATTGGCCAGGACGCGGTCGCCGACCTTCACATTGGTGACGCCTTCGCCGACGGCCTTGATGACGCCCGACAGTTCCCCACCCGGGGAAAAGGGCCGCGGCGGACGGGACTGATACTTGTCCTCGATCATCAGCACGTCGGGGAAGTTGACGCCCACGGCCTTGACCGCGATCAGCGCCTGGCCCGGGCCGGCGGTCGGAGCGGGAACATCCTCCAGCACCAGGGTCTCTGGCCCGCCCGTCACCTTGCTCAGCACAGCCTTCATGTCGTTCTCCCTGGTCCAGTTTCGCGTTTGGCGCGGACGCTAACCCAGCCCCTGCGACGGCGGAAGATCGAAGGCAAACATTTGTTTGACAGCGCCTGTCCCTGTCCCCCCAGACAAAGCCTGCGGGCGCGATTTGGAAGCCGGCCCGCCCTGGCCTATATAGGCCGATCCTTCAGTCCGTGAGTTCAGAGCCTTGGGCGTCACCCTCGACCTATCGCGCGCGGCCCGGCCCGCCGTGCCGACCTTGCCCAATCTCTCGGGGCTGACCCGGCCGCAGTTGGCTGCGGCTCTGGTGGAGGCCGGTGTCGTGCGGCCTGACAAGGCCAAGATGCGGGCCACCCAACTGTGGCGCTGGATCCATCACTATGGGCTCACCGACTTTGCCGCCATGACCGATGTGGCCAAGGAGACGAGAGCGGCTCTGGAGAGCGCCTTCACCCTGGCCCGGCCCGAAGTTGTCGAGCGACAGGTCTCCCGGGACGGTACCCGCAAGTGGCTGATCCGCATGGCTCCGGGCATCGAGGTGGAGACCGTCTATATCCCCGACGTCGGGCGCTCGGGGGCCCTGTGCGTCTCCAGCCAGGTGGGCTGCACGCTGAACTGCACCTTCTGCCATACGGGCACCCAGGCCCTGGTGCGCAACCTCACCGCGGCTGAGATCGTCGCCCAGGTGCAGGTGGCCCGAGACGACCTTGAGGAATGGCCAAGCCCCAAGGAGGACCGCCGGCTCTCCAACATCGTGTTCATGGGCATGGGTGAGCCGCTCTATAATCTCCCCCATGTGGCGGCGGCCATCGACATCATCGCCGACAATGAGGGCATCGCCATTTCCCGGCGGCGGATCACCGTGTCCACGTCCGGTGTTGTTCCTGAACTCGGCCCCCTGGGAAGCCAGACCCAGGCCATGCTGGCGATCTCCCTGCACGCCACCCATGATGAGCTCCGCGACGAGCTGGTGCCCCTGAACCGCAAGTATCCGCTGGCACAGCTGATGGCCGGCATCCGGGCCTATCCGGGCCTGTCCAACGCCCGGCGGGTGACGTTTGAGTACGTCATGCTCAAGGGGGTGAATGACAGCCCGGCCGAGGCCAAGGCGCTGCTCAACCTGATCAAGGGCATCCCGGCCAAGATCAATCTGATCCCGTTCAATCCCTGGCCGGGCTCTCCCTATGAATGCTCGGACTGGAAGACCATCGAGGCCTTCGCCGCCATCCTGAACCGGGCCGGTTACGCCTCTCCGATCCGCACCCCCCGGGGTCGGGACATCCTGGCCGCCTGCGGTCAGCTCAAGTCGGAGAGCGAAAAAATGCGGGCCAGCACCCGTCGGCGGCTGGACCAGGAGGCGCTCGCCCAGCAGGAGAAGGACGCACCTGCGGCCTGAACTGCTTGCCGAAGCCCGCGGACCTCGTGCTAACCATCACCCTCCTGACGCCGCCGAGGTGAGCCCCCCATGCCCCCCGACCTCCAGTCCCCGGAAATCCAGGCCTTCGCCATCGGCTTTCCCACCACCCTGCTGCACGCCGGCGTAGCCGTCCTGATCCTCTTTCTGGGGGCCGCCCTCTATGTGCTGCTGACCCCGCACAAGGAAGTCGCCCTGATCCGCGACGGCAATGCTGCGGCTGCGATCTCGCTGGGCGGGGTCCTGGTCGGCCTGGCCGCGCCCCTGGCCCTGTCCCTGAACTCCTCGACCTCCCTGGTGGAGATTGTCATCTGGGGGGTGTCGACCGTGATGGTGCAACTCCTCGTCTTCCGGCTCGTGGACCTTCTGCTGCGGGGCCTGCCCCAGCGCATCCAGGAGGGCGAGGTCGCCGCTGCGGCCCTGCTGGTGGGGGCCAAGCTGGCCACCGCCCTGATCCTCGCCGCCGCCGTGGCGCCCTGATCGCCTGATGCACTTTCCCCGACTTCCGGACTGGCTGGTCTACGCCGCCGTGGTCCTGGCCCTGCTGATCTCCGCGATCGGCCGCCAGGAAAACGCGGCTGCACCGCCGCCGCCGCCGCCGGTGCCGGGGGAAGAGGGCCTGCCGCTTGGACCAGCCTCCCCCTTCGACCCCGCCGTGGTGGTGGAGGTGCCGCAGACCGCCGAGCCGGGCGCCGGGACCGCCTTCGCCGTCTCTGACGACGGGGTCTGGATGACCGCCCGCCATGTGGTGGAAGGGTGCAGCCACGCCGCCATCATGGTCGCTGATGGCCGGGGCGTGGACGCCGAAGTCTTCATCGACCCCCGGGGAGAGGCCGCTATCCTGATCACCGAAGGCGGCGCACCGGCCCTGCCGCTTGGCCTGGACCGTACCCTGCGCCGCGGGGACCGGGCCTATCATCCAGGCTATCCGCAGGGACGGGCTGGGGAGGCCACCTCTCGACTGCTCGGGCGTGAAAACCTGGTGGTGCGCGGCCGTGGGGAGCGGACGGAATCGGTGCTGGTCTGGGCTGAAACCGGGCGCACCGATGGCCTGACCGGCACCCTGGCCGGGCTCTCAGGGGCCCCGGCCCTGGACAGCGGCGGGCGGGTCATCGGGGTGACTGTCGCCGAGGCCCCCCGCCGGGGCCGGATTTACACCACATCTCCGGAGACCGTGCTGACCGCCCTGAACGCCTCAGGCCGCAACGCCGCCAGCTTCGCTGTCGGCGAGCCGGTGACGCCGGAAAACTATGGCCGCGTCGCCGACAATCTGCGGCGAGACCTCAGGGTCGCACAGGTGATCTGCATTGCACCGGGACAGGCCGGAGCCCCCGGCCGCCCGGGGCCTGCAACCCCCGCCCCCATGCCGACCCCGGAAGCCGCGCCCAAGGGGGCCGCCTCGGGCACGGCGGCTCAGGGAGCCGGCGAGGCTGGCGGGGCCTCAGAGGACTGAGTCGCCTGAGTCGGACGCTGCCGGGCGGCGACCATGAAGGCCAGGACAATGCCGACCACCCCGATCAGGGCCGAGTAGAAGAAGAACAAGAGATAGCCCGTGCCCAGGGCGGCGGGGCTGACCCCGGACTTTTCCACAGCGCCCGCATAGGCTTCGGGGGGCAGGCCGGCGAAGAGCCCCTTAAGGGCCCCCAGGACACCGCCGGTCTCCGCGGCTGCGGCTGTACTCTCCACAATGCGTCCGGACTGGGAGGCCAGCAGCTTCCCGGGCAGGGAATAGAAAGATGAGAACACCGCATACTGGGTTGCGGTGAACCCGTAGCCAGTGAGGCTGGACATATAGGCGATCAGACAGGTGCCCGCGAAGCCGCCCGCCACATTGTCCACCCCGATGGCCACGAACAGGGCCGGCAAGGAGGCTCCCTCCAGGGCGAGCCAGGCGAACACCAGATTGCTCAACGGACCAGCGAAAGCGCCGATCAGTAGAGCCCCAATGAGACCAAAGCGGGCCACCGCCAGACCGCCGAGAAAGACCCCCAGCATGGACATGGCCACCCCAAAGACCTTCCGGACCTCGGCGATCTCCACCAGGGTAAAGCCCAGATCGAGGTAGAACGGGGTCATGATGTTGAGGACGAAGTCTGCCAGCCGATAAAGGCAGATCAGGGCCAGGATCAGGGCTGCGGTCCCCCGGTAACGATCGAAGAAGTCGATAAACGGATCAAACAGCGCCGCCGAGAGATAGACCCCAGGCCGGGTGCGGAAGCCCGGGATGGGAAAGGCCGCCAGGACAATCAGTCCGCCCCCCGCCAGGACCGCGCCGACCTGCAGGAAAACCCCCCAGGGACGGCTGGTCCAGGCCGCCGACAACCCCTCAGCCGCCGCCGACTGGCCAAGGGCGTTCAGACCCTGAGCCAGGATATCGGCCGAGCCGGCCAGCCCTGAGCCCAGCACCATGGCACCAGCCCCCACCAGGGCCAGACGGGCCACCCATTCTGGAAGCTCATAGCCCGGGCGGGAGGGCACCCCCTCCAGATTGATCGGCCGCACCACATGCTGAGCCTCCCGGGGGGCACCCAACACCCCAGCCACCCCGATCAGCATCAGGGCCGCCATGACCATGTAGGAGACGTTCCAGCTGTACTGCTGAGCCAGGATCAAGGGGACGGCACCGGCGACGATGATGGCGATGCGGTAGCCCCACTGATAGGCCGCCGCCAGGGCACCTTGGCGGGTCTCGCCGGCCGCTTCGATCCGCCAGGCGTCAATGACGATGTCCTGGGTCGCGCCGGCAAACGCCACCAGCACCGCCAACAGGGCCATCATGCCGAGGTTGCGCACTGGGTCGCCCCCGGCCACCAGCCACAGGCCGATCATCACGGCGGCCTGAGCCACCAGCATCCACGACCTTCGATGACCCAGACGGTTGGTGAGCCAGGGAATCTTCGTCCGGTCCACCAGGGGTGCCCAGAGCAGTTTCATGGAATAGGCCAGGGTCGCCAGGGAGAAGACGCTGATCACCTGCAAGGACAGACCCGATTCCCGCAGCCAGGCCGACAGGGTGTCAAAGATCAGCAGGTTGGGCAGGCCCGAGGCGAAGCCCAGGGCAAGCATGATCAGGGCCCGGCGCTCCCCATAGACGGTCAAAGCAGACCACAGGCTGGGTTTCGCCCCGGGCGCCTGGCCGGTGTCTTGGGTGTTCATGGCGTCTCCCCCGAGGCGGGACGCCCCGCCAGACTCAGCCGAACTTGGCCCGCTCAGAGGCTCCCGTCCAGACCGGCTGGTCCACGGGGCGTCGCGCCCATCGGGAAAGGGCACCTCGCAAGGCTTCGACGGCCAGCGGCTTGACCAGGAAGTCGTTCATCCCCGCCGCCATGCAGGCTTCTCGATCTTCCTGGAAGGCATTTGCCGTCAGGGCCACCACCGGGGTCTCCACGCCGGCGATACGCAGCCGCTTGGTGGTCTCTTCGCCGGTGATATCGGGCAAGCGCATATCCATCAGCACCAGATCGTAGGACCCGACCTGCAGGGCGGCCAGGACCTCCTGGCCGGTCAGGGCATGATCGACCGTGCAACCCTCCCGGGTCAGCAGGGTCCGGGCCAGCAGGGCGTTGACCGGATTATCCTCTACCAAGAGCACCCTGGCGCCCGGTGCCGCAGCCGGCGCGACCCGGTCATCGTCGGGCGCCTGGGTCTGGTCAGTAGCACTCTGCAGGGCCGCCAGCACCCGCTCCGCCAAGGAGGCTCTCCGGAGAGGCTTGATCAGGTAACCGCAGAATCCCGAGGCCCGATAGCGGGCGATCCGGTCTCGCTCCTCGGGTGCCAGCAGGATCAGGGCCGGCCGGTCAAAGGGCCGGCGGACCTTGCGGCCCCCCTGGCTGAGTGCATGGTCGAGCAGCAGCACATCCTGAGGCCCGGTCAAGGGCAGGAGGGCCTCGACCTGGGCGGCGACCACCGCCTCCCCACCACAGGCCTGGATCTGCAGGCGGGCCGCCTCCCGGACCACAGGATTGGGCGAGGCAATCCCGACCCGCAGGCCCTTCAACGAACCGGAAGGGACATTGGTCACGGCCGCCGCCGTTTCAAAGGGCGCCTCGAACCAGAAGACGGCACCTCCCTCGCGGGCCGCCTCGACACCCACGTCGCCGCCCATGGCCAGGGCCAGGCGCCTGGCGATGGCTAGGCCCAGGCCAGATCCCGTAGCCTGGTGGCTGGGATCAGATTGGGCGAAGGCCTCGAAGATCAACTCCTGGGCCGACTTACTGACACCAGGGCCGGTGTCGGCGACGGTAAAGCGCCACCGGCCGGGCCCCGCAGGACATGCGCCCAGAAGCACGCCGCCCTTGGCCGTGAATTTTACCGCATTGCCCGCGAAATTGAGCAGAATCTGCCGGAGACGGCTTTCGTCAGCCATCAGGACCACGGCGGCGTCGGGGCAAGCCCAGGCGATCTCCAGGCCCTTTTCATGGGCCCGGGGGCTGAGAAGTTCGCACACCGCCCGCAGCAGATCCTCCACCGGGACTGGGGCCAGCCGCAGTTCAACCTTGCCAGCGCCAAGGCGGGCATAGTCCAGGAGTTCATTGACCAGACCCAACAGGTGCTCGCCAGAGTCGCGCATGGCGCTGACATAGGCCCGCTGTTCGGCGCTGAGCCTGGTGCTCTCCAGGAGTCTCGCCATACCTAGCACGCCGCTGAGCGGAGTTCGGAACTCGTGGCTCAGGGCCGCAAGCTGTCCGGTGCTGATCCGTTCTTCCGGGCCGTCCGGCCCTGCAATGTCATCGGCTGAAATTCCCATGCAGGAAACCTAGCCTGCGGGACTTTAACGGGCCGTCAAAGCCCAGCTTCCGCATCGTCCTGACGACCCATTTCCCGGGCCAGCGCCAGCAGCGCCTGCCGGGCCCGAGGGCGCGCTATCACCCGATAGGCCTCCAGGATCTCCAGGGCCCCTGGGGTCATCAGGGCGGTGAAGGCCTCATCCGGAGGCGCGCTCTCATGGGCGTCCTGGCCCACCAGCCAGCTGACCGTGGTCTGGAGGGCGCGGCTGGCCGCCACCAAGGTCGAGCCGGAGATCCTGTTGGCACCGCGCTCGTACTTCTGGACCTGCTGAAAGGAGACCCCCAGCCGGTCGGCCAGGTCGGACTGGCTCATGTTCAAGGACCGGCGCCGGGCGCGGACCCGGGCGCCGATCGCCCGGTCGACGCCGTCGACCTCCGCTTTTGCATCCGGCTCCGTCAAGTTCATCTTCGGCTCCATATCGCCGCTCAACCTTTGAGCGACCCTTGCTATGAGCTTCATACGGATCACTCTGGGATATGGACGCAGGGCCCCGCATAGCGTGTAGTGGCGCTCTCCATTTGGGAGGAAGGATCATGGCCGATCAGGTTGAACTTCTGACCGCGCGGGAACGGGAGTGCCTGCGCTTGGTGGACCGTCATTTCAGCTCCAAGCAGATCGCCCGCGAGCTGGGGATGTCCAAGACCTCCGTCGACACCTATTGCGACCGCGCCCGACGTAAGCTGGGGGTCAGCGACCGCTACCACGCCGCTCGGCTGCTGGCCGATCACGAGCGTGAGTCCGGCGGGGCGGCTGTCCTGATCAGATCAGGACAGGACGCAGTCAGGACAGACGCCGGGCCGAGGCCATGGTCGGGTGGGGCCTCATCAGGAGGCGAGACCCATGAAGCACTGGAACGGCGAGGGCCGGAGAGCGTCGGTGAACCGCGCTCTGCACCTGAGACGCGAGATCGAGATCTTCGAGGAAAAGTGGCCGACGCCCTCTTCGCCGGTGGCGTTGATGCCGTCCTTCGCCTGGGATCAACTGGAGCGCCAGCTGACCGATCTGGCGGCCTCCCCGGTGCAGGCCGAGATGGTCACCCATCTGGTGTCGGCGACCCGCAAGCTCGCACCTTTCAAGCCCCCGGAAATGGTGATGCGAGAGATCCTCTGCCTCACTTGGGTGCTGCTGGACGAGAACTTCCACCGTGGCGATACGGCAGCAGCCACGACCTAGGCCCTGGCGCGCGGGTCAGCCTGATCCTCGCCATCGCCATCGGATCGGCCCTGGCTTTCGGGGGCGTCCTGGCGGGGCTTCAGGCGCTCACCGCCCTGGTCTGACGTCAGCTGGTCCGACGCCAAGTCCGACAACCCGACCACTTCCCTATCCCCCTTCGCAATCCCCCGGCCGATGCGCCGGCGGGAAGGAGACCCCCCATGCTCAAGCAACGCCGACTCTATGCCGACCAAGTGGCCGCCAGCCTGTTCGAGGCTGAGACCGCCATTGACGCCGCCCTGGCCAAGACCGCCGCCCTGGCGGGCGTTATGCCAGGCCTGAGAGCCCAGGCCGGTCTCTCGGCCTTGATTGGCCAGGAGGCCATGGAATGGACGAGCCGCTCCATCGTCGCCCTGGCAGAGGCCCGCAGGGCCGTGATCGAAGCGCATAAGGAACTCAGCCTGGCCCAGAAACAGATCGGCCTGGGGGCTGTCCTCTACGGGGATGGGGCGCCTAAGCCGGCCGAGCCGGTCCGCGGCCCTGCCCTGCGTGCGGTGAAGGATGCCAACGCCGCCTGAATCGAAAGGCCGATCTATCCCCATAAGCGGGAGGCCGGCGCCTATGCCAGGGCGTCGGCCTCTGCCACTTTGGCGGGCGCAAACCCGTGAAAGATCCCTGGCCTTGTACTTTGCCGTACTTCCGCAGCAGATCTGGTTCGTCGCCATGGTCCTGGTCTCGGGTGCCGCCCTCTGGCGGGGGGGCGTCCCTGAGCAGCGCGTGGCTGTGGCCAATGTGGCGGCCTGGTTCCTTACCCCCCTGGCCTATGACCGGGACGTGATTGGGCTGCAATGGGGGGTCCTTGGGGTCGACGCCCTGTTCCTGGCCTATCTGCTGTTTCTGGCCATGACCACGAACCGCCTGTGGCTGCTGTTTGCCGCCGCCTTCCAGCTGCTCGGCATCATGACCCATGTGGCCATGTGGGTGGACGAAGGGGTTCCGGCCTTGCCCTACCGCTGGGGTCTGGTGATCTGGAGCTACCTGATCCTGGCGAGCCTTGCGGTGGGTGCCTGGATTCACCGCCGTCAGCCGGCCAGGACGCTCGACCCGTCCGCCGAGACCCGGCGATAGATCAGGGCCTCGGCCAGATGGACCCGGCGCACCCGATCGGCCCCCTCAAGATCAGCGATGGTGCGGGCCAGGCGCAGGGTCCGCGTCCAGCCCCGAGCTGTCAGACCCGCCGCCTCAGCCGCCTTGGACAGCAGGGCCTGGGCCGAGGGCTCAAGCTGGGCCATGGTCTCCAGCCGCTCGCCGGAGGCCTGGGCATTGAGGGGTGCAGCGCTCTCGCCGGCCGTGAAGGCCCGGTCCAGCTGGATCGCCCGGGCCTGCGCCACCCGGGCTGAGGCCTCGGCCGTGCCCTGAGCCGGCGGGGGCAGGGCCATGTCGGCAGCGGTGACCGGCGGCACCTCCACCACGAGATCCATGCGGTCCATCATCGGGCCGGAGATCTTCCGCTGATAGTCGCTCTGGCACCGGGGCGCCCGGCCGCAGGCCCCGCGGCCAGGCCCGCCAAGTCCGCAGCGGCAGGGATTCATGGCCGCCACCAGCTGGAACCTTGCCGGATAGCGCACATGGGCATTGGCCCGGGCCACCACCACTTCGCCGGTCTCCAGGGGCTGGCGCAGGCTGTCCAGGGCCTGGGCGGAAAACTCCGGCAGTTCATCAAGAAACAGCACGCCGTTGTGGGCCAGGGAGATCTCGCCCGGCTTGGCCTTCAGACCGCCGCCGGTCAGGGCGGCCATGCTGGCGGAATGGTGCGGGGTGCGGAACGGCCGCTGGCGGGTGAGTTCGCCTTTGGCGATCAGCCCTGCCACCGAGTGGATCATGGAAGTTTCAAGAAGCTCGGCGGCGGACAGGGGCGGCAGCAGACCCGGCAGCCTTGCGGCCATCATCGACTTGCCCGACCCCGGCGGTCCCATGAACAGCAGATTGTGGCCTCCCGCGGCGGCGATCTCCAGGGCGCGCTTGGCATTCTCCTGTCCCTTCACGTCCCGCAGGTCCGGTGCACGCTCGCCCTCGACCACAGGGCCCGGCTGCGGCGGCGAAAGGATCTGAGTCCCGCGAAAGTGGTTCACCAGGGCGATGAGCGAGGGGGCCGCCAGAATACGGGTCTCCCCAGACCAGGCGGCTTCTGCGCCGCAGGCCTCAGGGCAGATCAGGCCAAGCTCCATGCCGCCCGCAGCCACAGCAGCCGGCAGGGCCCCAGCCACCTGAACGATCCGGCCGTCCAGGGATAACTCCCCCACCGCCGCCCATCCGCTCAGGGCGTCGGGGGGAACGATCCCCATGGCCGACATCACCGCAAGCGCAATGGGCAGGTCATAATGGCTGCCTTCCTTGGGAAGGTCGGCCGGGGCGAGATTGACGATGATGCGCCGGGCCGGCAGTGCCAGGCCTAGGCCCGCAAACGCCGCCCGCACCCGTTCGCGGCTCTCGGCCACGGCCTTGTCGCCGAGCCCCACCACCACGAAAGCCACCGCCCCACCGGTCAGCTGGACTTCAACATCCACCCGGCGCGCCTCGACCCCGTCGAAGGCCACCGTCACCACACCCACCATGGACGCGCCTCCCGCCCCAGACCCCGCTCGCCGCCGACAGGGGCGATTCTATCCACAGAGCCAAACCCGTTATGAGTTCAGATCACGAACAAAGATAGAACGCAACGGGAAGTTGGGCCAGATGCCAGATGCACGACCTGGGGGAAGGGCCATCCTATGCCCCAGCGCGGATCGATTCCACCTTGTCCCACATAAGATCGGCGGCGTTGATCCCGGTGAACTGCAGAAGTTGGCGGGCCCCAGTGGGCGAGGTGACATTGATCTCGGTGAGATAGTCGCCAATCACGTCGATGCCGACAAACAACAGGCCGCGAGCCTTCAATTCAGGCGCGATGATCTCGCAGAGCTCATGGTCCCGGGCCGTCAGTGCGACCGCCTCAGCCCGCCCTCCCACCCGCAGGTTTGAGCGGATCTGGCCGGCCCCCGGGACGCGGTTGATGGCACCGACGGGCTCGCCGTCCACCAGCAGGATTCGCTTATCCCCCTTGGTCACGGCCGGGATGAACTTCTGGGCGATCAACTGCTCGCGGCCGATCAGGGCGTGCAGCTCCAGGAGGGCGTCAAGATTGGGGTCATCGGCCAGCAGGCGGGCAACCCCAGAGCCGCCGCCGCCATAGAGCGGCTTCAGCACCATGTCCCCGTGTTCGGCCCGAAAGTCGTAGATGGCCTCGATGTCCGAAGTGATCAGAGTCGGCGGCTGAACCCCAGGGAAGCCCGTGACGAACAGCTTCTCCGGCGCATTGCGGACCTCCGTCGGGTTGTTCACCACCAGGGTCTTGGGGTGGACAGCGTCGAGAATGTGGGTGGCGGTGATATAGGCCATGTCGAAGGGGGGATCCTGGCGCAGCAGCACCACGTCCATCTCGGCCAGATCAACCCGCTCCCAATCCCCGAAGCTGGCATGGTCGCCCTTGACGTCCTGCACCTTGACCGCGCGCCCCCGGGCCATGGCCCGGCCGCTCTCGAGGGACAGCCGGTCGGGGGTATAGACCCACAGACTGTGCCCCCGGGCCTGGGCGCTGAGCATCATCAGGAAGGTCGTGTCCCCCGCGATGTTGATCGATTCAAGGGGGTCCATCTGGACAGCGACCTTCAGGGTCATGGCGTGCTCCCGGTTCAATTGCCGTTCCGACATAGGCGGCGGCGGCGGCGAGCGCCAGAGCTCCGCGGCCCTGGGTGCTCAGTTGAGCCTCAGCCGGACGCGCTCGCGCTGTACCCGGGCACCTAGGTCCGCGCCGTGGTCCAACTCACTGGCCCGAGCCAGAGCCTCCAGGGCGCCGGCCAGAGCGCCCTGGCCCTCCCGGGCGGTGGCGATATCCAGCCAGGGCCGGTGGTCATGGGGGTCCAGCAGGGCCCGACGCAGGGCCGCGCGCTCAGCACGGGGATAGTCGCCGGCGGCGGCGGCCCGGGCAAAGATGTTGTTCTGCAGCCGGATCAGCACGGCCCGTTCGGTGGCCGGCGCCATGAGAAGATCCAGCCGGTCGGCCACATTGGGGGTCAGCCCGGCATGCAAGGCCCGCCGGGTGAGTTCTGAGGGCAGCACCACCCGCCCCTCGCTGAAAGGGTCAAGGGCCAGAGGCCCCCCGGGGGTTTCGATCCGCAGCAGGAAGTGGCCTGGAAAATCCACCCCTCGGACATCCAGACCGCCGCTTCTGGCCACATGCAGGTAGAGAATACCCAAGGTGACCGGGAGGCCCTTTCGCCGCTGGGCCAGGGCGATGATGTCGGCATTGTCAGGGTGATCATAGGAGAGCAGGTCGCCAGATAGCCGCAGATCTCCGGCCATCGTCTCGGCCAGGGCTTCTTCCGGACTTTCCCGCCGCAGGCGGGCGGTCAACCGCTCAAGTCCGGCCGCTGCGAGGTCTCGCACCGGTTGCGGATCGCGGCCAGGATCCTCGTGAATGGCACAGGCAATGGCCGCCTCAATCAAGGGGAAGGTGGCGCCCGG
The DNA here is from genome assembly GCF_022402485.1 of Phenylobacterium sp. Classification (GTDB taxonomy): domain Bacteria; phylum Pseudomonadota; class Alphaproteobacteria; order Caulobacterales; family Caulobacteraceae; genus Phenylobacterium. The sequence continues at coordinate 104,911 of NZ_JAKRSA010000025.1, forward strand.
GCCCAAGGCGCCGGCTCCCGCAATCATCTCTTCCGCTGCCTCGCGGGTCATGGCCGGGGCCTCACGTCCCATGCCAGGCGTCCGGGCGATGTTGCGGCAGACGACCAGGTGCCAGAGCGATCAGATCCAGCCGGACTGCCAAGGCCTTCAGGCGTGGCCTTGTGGCGGCCACCGCAGCTCCAGCGCGGCGCAGACGGTCGCGCTGCTCTGGCAGAACTGCGGCCAGGGCGTCCTCCAGGGCCTTGCGGCGCTTGACCTCAACCACGGCCAGAACACCGCCCTTCTGAGCCAACAGGTCGATCTCGCCCTGCCGGGTGCGCAGTCGAAAGCCCAGAATTCTGTAGCCCTTGAGCATGAGCCAGAGGGCGGCCCAGGCCTCGGCCCGACGACCGCTATGGCGGGCCGCAGTGCCCCGCAGTCGTCTCTGCCCACGCCGACCATGGCCAGGGTCAGGCTTCCGCATCGGCCTGTTCCGCCTTGAGTTCCAGGGCTCGGCGATAGAGCTCCCGCCGGGGCAGGCCCAGCGCCCGGGCCACTTCCCCTGCAGCCTCGGCGGGTTTCAGCCGGGCCAGGGCGTCGCGCAGGGCAAGGTCAGCGTCGGCCGCCGTCGCCTCCATTTCGCGGCCTGGGCCCACCAGGATGACGATCTCACCCTTGGGGGCCTGAAGGGTCGGATCAGCCGCCAGCACATCCAGGGGGCCGCGCACCACCGTCTCATAGAGCTTGGTGAGCTCGCGGCAGACCACCGCCTGACGGGACCCAAACACGTCTGCCATGTCCGCAAGGCTTTCCCCCAGACGTGAAGCGCCCTCGAAGAAGACCAGGGTGGCGCGCAGGCCCGCGACCTCCTGCAGGAACGTCCGCCGCGCCGCGCGCTTGGGAGGCGGGAAGCCGGCGAACAGGATCCGGTCCGAGGGCAGGCCGGCCACTGACAATCCAGCCAACAGGGCCGAGGCCCCGGGGATCGGATAGACCGGGAAGCCGGCGGCGGCGGCCTCGCGCACCATCCTATACCCAGGGTCAGAGATCAGCGGCGTTCCGGCATCGGAGACCAGCGCCACCCGTCCGCCCTGCTCCAGAACCGCCAGGGCCTTGGGCCTGGCCCGCTCTGCGGCGTGCTCGTCATGCCGCTCCATCTTCCCGGAAATCTTGAAGGCGGCCAGCAGCTTTCCGGTCACCCGGGTGTCCTCAGCCAGGATCAGGTCCGCGCCGGCCAATACATCCAGAGCGCGAAGCGTGATGTCGCGTAAATTTCCGATCGGCGTTGCGACGATATAGAGCCCCGGCGCAAGGGGGGCGGCGGACAGGGGCGGCGGGGCGACAGAATGGGCCATGAGGCAAGGGTTCGCCGGTCACAGCCTGCAAAGCAAGCCTGACCATCAGACCAACAGCTGGCGGGTCACATGGTCAAGCAGCAGCCGGCCCGCGGGGGTGGATCGCAACCTGAAATTGTCTTTTTGGAGCAAGCCAGCGTCTACAAGGGCTTGCACCCGGGGATGTTCCGGAGACAGCCCCAGCGGCGCCACTTCTGCGAAAGTGACCCCGGGCCAGACCCGCAAGCCGCTGAGCACACGTTCCTCGGCTGCTGAGATCGGGGATAGGGCCTCAAGCTCAGGGAAACCCCACCCCGATTCGGCCACTCGGGCGATATAGTCCGCCGGCCGCGCGAGGGCTTCGGTCGCCTGACGGACGCCACCAAGGGTGATCCGCCCATGGGCCCCAGGGCCGACCCCCACATAATCCACGCCCTGCCAGTAAACGAGATTGTGCCGGGATCGGGCGGCTAGACCCCGGGCGTGGTTGGACACCTCATAGGCCTCGAAACCCGCCGCCTCCAGAACCGCCTGGGTCGTCTCATAGAGGGCCGCGCCCACCGCTTCATCAGGGGGCGAGAACCGCCCCCGCCGCACGGCGCGGTCAAAGGCAGTACCGGCCTCTATGGTCAGCTGATAGGGAGACATGTGCTCGGCACCGGACTCCAGGGCTTCGGCCAGCTCCGCCGCCCAGGCGCCTGGCGTTTGGCCAGGCCGGGCATAGATCAGGTCGAGGGAAAGTCGCGGAAAGGTGCGGGCCGCCATGGCCAGGGCCCTTCGGGCGGCCGCGGCATCATGATCACGGCCCAGAAAGGCCAGGGCCGCGTCATCCAGGGCCTGCACCCCCAGGGACAGTCGCCCGATCCCCGCCTGGGCCAGGGCTGAGAACCGTTCAGCCTCGGCGTCGGTGGGATTGGCCTCCAGGCTGACCTCCAGATCCTGGGCCGGGGTCCAGAGACTTTGGGCCGCCGCCAGCACCTGCGCCACGGCCGCCGGATCCATCAGCGAAGGCGTGCCGCCGCCAAAGAACACAGAGACCAGGGTCCGGGGCCCGGTCAGGGCCGCCTGGGCGTGGAGATCATCCACGATGGCCTGGACAAGGGCAGCCTGCTCCTGCCGGCGCCCCCGATCACGATAGACGTTGAAGTCGCAATAGGGGCAGATCCGCGCGCAATAGGGCCAGTGGATATAGATCCCCAGGGGCGGCCCAGCCGAGGCCGGCGCGGCTTGGGTCAAAACAGGGCGGCCTTGAGCTTGGCGAAAGCCAAGGCCCGATGGCTCATGGCGTCCTTGGCCACAGGGTCCATCTCGCCAAAGGTCTCCCGCCCCCCCTCAGGCACAAAGATGGGGTCATAGCCAAAACCACGGTCGCCCCGCCGAGGGAACACCAGCCGGCCATCCAGTCGGCCCTCCACCACCAGGGCGGGCCCCTCATCGGGCCAGGCCACGGCCAGGGCGCAGGTGAAAAAGGCGCTGGCGTCCTCGCCGCCAACGGCTCTCAGTTCCCCCTCCACCCGGTCCATGGCGACACCGAAGTCCTTCCCCGGCCCCGCCCAGCGGGCCGACAACACGCCGGGCGCGCCGCCCAGGGCGCTCACGCTGAGACCGGAATCGTCGGCCAGAGCGATCAGACCTGAGCCCCGGGCGGCAGCGCGGGCTTTCAGCAGCGCATTGCCGACAAAGGTGGTTTCGGTCTCCTCGGGTTCCGGCAGCCCCAATTCCCCCGCCGTCACCAGCTCGAACCGATTTTCAAGAATGGCGGCGAGCTCACGGGCCTTGCCGGGATTGTGCGTCGCCACCACCAGTCTGGCGCCAGGTTCGAGCTTCAGGGCCATGGGCCATCCTTTCGTGCGAGCGGCCGAACATAGGGACGGCGCGAGGCCGGGGCAAACCGGCGAGGCGGAGGTCTGGCCGGCGTCAGGCCGATGACAGGATGTTCACTTCATTGCCTCGATTTAATATCGTTTTTCGATAATTTTCTTGATCGAAAAACGGCATGTCCGTATCGACTATCGACATGGAGCCGCGTCGCTCCACACCGGTGTCCTGCCCTCAGGCGCCTTCAATTTCAGGAGATTTCCCATGTCCAACTTCACCCCGATCAACGGCTTTGAACGTCTTGCCCTGGCGTTTGCCCTCTGTCTGGCCGTCCTGCCGATCGTCACCGTGGTCGCCGGCGTCGGCATCCTCTAATCTCGGGCGAAGATAGACGGGGCTAGAAGACCATGCGCGCTCTGGGGCCAGGCTCGGTGTCGAGCTTTCTGAAGATCATCCTCGACGTGGTCTATGTGGCCCTCTGGATCGGGGTGGGCGCCGTGGGTGCCCTGATGCTCCTGGCCTTGCTGTTCTCGTTCAATCCAGACCTCCTGGCCGACCTGGTGGTCACCGCCGGAGGGGAAGAGGTCAAGAACCGGGGGCCTGTGATGACCCTCGGCCTCCTGGCGGCGACGGTCTATATGGGTGGTGTTCTGGTGATCGTGGCGCAGCTGCGCAAGATCTTCGCCACCTTGACCGCCGGAGACCCTTTCCACCCCGAAAATGTCCGCCGCCTGCGGGTGGTGGGCCTGATTCTCGCAGGACTGGAGCTTGGCCGCTATGCCTTCTGGGTGTTGTCGCGGTCGATCCTGCCCGATGCGAACGCCGTCGAACCCAGCCTGAGCCTCACCGCATGGTTTTCCGTCCTGGTGGTCTTCGTGCTGGCCGAGGTGTTCCGTGAGGGTGCCCGCCTGCGCCGCGAAGCCGAACTGACCATCTGAGGAGCCGCTTTCCGTGCCCATCCGCGTGCTTCTTGACCGTGTCCTGCTGGAACGACGTATGTCCCTCACCGAACTGGCGGACCGGGTGGGCGTGACCATCGCCAACCTGTCGATCCTCAAGACCGGCAAGGCCCGGGCCGTTCGGTTCTCTACCCTGGCGGCCCTGTGCCGCGAGCTCGACTGTCAGCCCGGCGACCTGCTGCACTTTGAGCCCGGACCCGGGGATGAGGATTTCGAAGACGATTAAGTCGCCGGAACGGATTTATGTTGCATCGCCACAACACAACTCCGTGATCTTGCGGCGCACCCCTCAGTTTCTTGGTCGCCCCCGTTGCAGGGCAAAGACCCCCCGCCTATGTGCAATGCAACATTTTGCACTGCACAAAGGGGCAGAACATGTTTGCAGCGATCGAACGCTTCCTGGCGCTCTGGCTGGCGCCGCTGGCCAATGAACTGGCCCGCATGCCGCCTTCAGCCCAGCGCGACCTGCTGATCGGCCTCTAAGGGCGATCGTCCTTGAGGCCTCAGCAAGAGGTCTGAAATACACGAACGGCCGGAGGCGGAACGTCGCCTCCGGCCGTTTTTTCTTGGCTGAAACCGCTCAGCGGGCGACGGCGGCCAGCTGCAGCGCGAACAGCTCGTTGATCCCCTTGCGCGCGAGACCAAACAGGGCGTCGAACTCACCTTGGGTGAAGCCGCGCTTCTCGCCGGTGGCCTGGATCTCGACGATGTCGCCCGCCCCAGTCAGGACGAAATTGGCGTCGGCCTCGGCGTCGGAGTCTTCCTCGTAGTCGAGGTCCAGCACCGGGGTGTCTTGATGCACGCCACAGCTGACAGCCGCCACCTGGTCAAGGATCGGATCAGCGGTGATCACCCCTTCGTCCATCAGGTAGCGGGTGGCCAGACGCAGGGCGACCCAGGCGCCCGTGATGGACGCGGTACGGGTGCCGCCGTCGGCCTGGATCACGTCGCAGTCCAGCGAGATCTGACGCTCTCCGAGGGCCTTCATGTCGGTAACCGCGCGCAGGGACCGGCCGATCAGCCGCTGGATCTCCTGGGTGCGTCCCGACTGCTTGCCCTGGGCGGCCTCGCGGCGGCCCCGTGTGTGGGTGGCCCTGGGCAGCATGCCGTACTCCGCCGTCACCCAGCCCTGGCCCCGCCCGCGCAGGAAGGGGGGCACGCCCTCCTCCAGGCTGGCGGTCACCAGCACCTTGGTGTGGCCAAAGGTGACGAGGCATGAGCCTTCGGCATAGCGATTGACCCCGGTCTCCAGGGTAACGACGCGCAGCATATCGGGGGCGCGTTGCGAGGGGCGCATGGGGAGAACCTTTCCTGAGGTCGTCGGCGGCGTGGTATCTAAATCCACCGAGGCACCGCATCACTTGCGCGGCTGTGTCGGGGGCTTATCCTAAAACTTGAACCGCCCGTCCATGGGCCCCGGCAACAGGTGAAGGCTCCGGCCGCCAGATCGTGAACACACCACTGCTCTCCCGCGGGCCCACGCTCGCCGAACTGGACGAGCGGGCGCGCGACATCTTCCGCCGCATCGTCGAGAGCTACCTCGACACCGGCGATCCTGTCGGCTCACGAACCCTCTCCCGGGGCGGCGTCTCCCTGTCTCCGGCCTCGATCCGCAACACTATGCAGGACCTGACCCAGCTTGGGCTGCTGGGGGCGCCCCACTCCAGTGCCGGGCGGCTGCCCACCCATGCGGGCCTGCGCCTGTTTGTCGACGGCTTGCTGGAGGTCGGCGACATTGGCGAAGATGAGCGCCGGCTCATCGAAACCCGGCTGCGGGTCCAGGGTCGCAGCTTCGAAGAGGCCCTCAATGAGGCCAGTGTCCTGCTTTCGGGCCTGGCGGGCGGTGCCGGCGTGGTGGTCACCCCTGTGCGCGATGCGGAGGTCAAGCATGTGGAGTTCGTTGCCTTAGGCGGCGACCAGGCCCTGGCCATCATGGTCTTTGAGGACGGGACGGTGGAGAACCGCCTGATGGCGCTGGGCGTCGGGGTGACGCCCTCGTCCCTGCAGGAGGCCTCGAACTTCCTCAACACCCGCGCCCGGGGAAAAACCCTGGATGACGCCAGAAGCGAGATCAGCCAGGACCTCGACCGGGCCCGGCGGGAACTGGACCACAAGGCCGCCCGCCTGGTCGAAGATGGTCTGGCCGCCTGGGGCGGGGGCGACGGCGCCGACCGGGCGCTGATTGTCCGGGGCCGCGCCAACCTTCTGGGCGACCGTGACGCGCTCGAGGATCTCGAGCGGGTGCGGATGCTGTTCGACGATCTGGAGCAGAAAGAACAGCTGATCGGCCTGCTGGACGGGGTGCGTGAAGCCCAAGGGGTGCGCATCTTTATCGGCGCTGAAACCCGGCTGTTTTCGCTTTCGGGTTCCTCCGTGATCGCCGCGCCCTATATGACGGGGCGTCAAAAAGTTCTGGGGGCGATCGGCGTGATCGGCCCCACCCGCCTGAACTATGCCCGGATCATTCCGTTGGTGGATTACACCGCCAAGGTCCTGGGCCAGGTGATGAACACGTAAGGAAGTAGAGAATGTCCGACGATCACACGCCCGCTGAGACGGACGCCGTCGCTGATGCCGCCATCGAGATGATGGAGGCCCTGAAGGCCGAGAACGCCTCCCTGAAGGAACAGGTTCTGCGGTTCGCCGCCGAGGCGGAGAACACCAAGCGCCGGGCCGAGCGCGAGGCCAATGACGCCCGGGCCTATGCGATCCAGAAGTTCGCCCGAGACCTCCTGGGCGCGGCCGACAACCTGTCCCGGGCCACCGCAGCGGCACCGTCCAACCTCGATGATCCAGCTGTGAAGAACTTCGTGCTCGGCATCGAGATGACCGAAAAGGCCCTGCAGACGGCCTTTGAAAGCAATGGCCTGAAGAAGATTGAGCCCCCCCGGGGGGAGAAGTTTGATCCCCACAAGCACCAGGCCATGATGGAACAGCCGGCCCCCGATGTCGCCGCCGGCGGCGTGCTGCAGATCCTGCAGTCGGGCTACGAACTGTTTGGTCGCATCGTCCGTCCGGCCATGGTTGTGGTGGCGGCCAAGGGGTCTGGAGCTGATCTCGCTGCACCTCCGACAGAGACGGCGGCCGCCAACCCCTATGCCACCAGTGAGCCCGAGGAGGCCGGTGGGGCGGTGGACACGAAAGCCTGAGATCGATTGGGCACCCAACACCCCGCCAGGGCTTTCACAGGCGGGCCAAATGAGTAAAGTCCCAGGTCCCCTCCATCCGGGGGGCGCTGGCGAATCGTATCGCCGGCGCAGGGAGGTTCGGACGGAATCATGAAGCTGACGATCGAACGGGCGGCGCTCCTCAAGGCGCTGGGTCATGTGCAAAGTGCGGTCGAGCGCCGCAACACCATCCCGATCCTGTCCAATGTGCTGCTCTCAGCCGAGGGTCAGAGGCTGAGTTTTTCGGCCACGGACCTGGACCTGGAGATCACCGATGAGGCCATGGCCCAGGTGGACCAGCCTGGCCAGATCACCGCGCCCGCCCACACCCTCTATGAGATCGTCCGCAAGCTGCCTGAGGGTGCCGACGTCTCCTTGAGCTTCACCGGCGAAGACCCTCGCCTGACGGTTCAGGCCGGGCGTTCGCGCTTCAACCTGCCGGTCCTGCCGGCAGGAGATTTCCCCGTCATGTCCGCCGAGGGCCTGTCTGCCCGCATCGGCGTCGATGTGAACGAGCTGATCCGCCTGATCGACAAGACCCGGTTCGCCATTTCCACCGAGGAGACCCGCTACTATCTGAACGGGCTCTATCTGCACGTGGTCAATGACGGCGGGGTCCAGAAGCTGCGCGCTGTGGCCACCGACGGCCACCGCCTGGCCCTGGCCGAAATGCCGGCACCGGAAGGCTCGGTGGGCGCGCCTGGCGTCATCGTGCCCCGCAAGACCATTGGCGAAGCCCGTCGCCTGCTGGACGACGCCGGCGAGCAGATTGACCTGCAGCTTTCGCCGCAAAAGGTGCGCTTCGAGCTGGGCGGCGCGGCCCTCACCTCCAAGGTCATCGACGGCTCCTTCCCGGACTATGGCCGGGTGATCCCCAAGGATAACGACCGCATCCTGCGGGTGGACAACAAGCTGTTCGCCAAGGCCGTCGACCGGGTCGCCACCATTTCAGCCGAAAAAAGCCGTTCGGTGCGCATGGCCATTGAGCCTGGCCGCATCATCCTGACCGTCCGCAACATGGAGGCCGGCCAGGCCGTCGAAGAGATCGAGGCCGACTATTCCGGCGAGGCCTTCGAGCTGTCCTTCAACGCCCGCTACATCCTGGACGTCACCGACCAGATCACGGCGCCCGAGGCCGAGTTCCGCTTCGGCGGCCCCAATGATCCGGCCCTGGTCCTCGACCCCGCCGACAGCGACGTACAGTACGTCCTCATGCCCCTGCGGGTCTGAGGCTCAGACCACCTTGAGGCCCAGCCCGACCAGGCGCTGGGCCGCCTGGGGCTGTTGATCGCGGCGGGAGACTTCGCGCCCGTCGGCGAAACCGGCTAAGAGCTGCGGGTGCCCCGCGCTGTTCTCACCCGACTGACCCTCACCGACTTCCGTTCCTATGTCCGCGCCGAGCTGGCGATGGACGGGCGGCCTGTGGTGCTGGCCGGGCCCAATGGGGCGGGAAAGACCAATCTACTGGAAGCCGTCTCCCTGCTGACCGCCGGTCGGGGCCTGCGCGGCGCGGCCATGGCCGACTTCGGTCGGCGCCTGCCGGGCGAAGTGAAGGGCAGGGCCTGGGCTGTGGCGGCCGAAATCCTACTGGGCGACGAGACCCTGAAGGTCGGCACCGGGGTCGAGGCGGCCGGGGCGGCCCGTCGTACCGTGCGGCTGGAGGGCGAGACGGTGACCCCTGGCCGGTTGTCGGACCTGCAGCGCCAGGTCTGGCTGACGCCCGCCCAGGATCGCCTGTTTCTGGAGGGCGCGTCCGAGCGCCGTCGGTTCTTTGACCGCCTGGTCTATGCCGCGCGCCCCGACCACGCCGCCCAGGCCAGCGCCTATGAGAAGGCGCAGCGAGAGCGCATGCGCCTGCTGACCGATGGCCCCAACGATCCCGCCTGGCTGAGCGCCCTGGAGGCGCGGATGGGACTGGCGGGTGCCAGGATGGCCAGCGCCCGGGCCGCCACCCTTGTGGACCTGCAGGCGGAGATCGACAGTCGGGGCGAGCGGCCCTTCCCGCAGGCGCGGCTGGAGCTCACCGGCGAGTGGGAACAGATGGCGAAGGCGGGCGTTGAAACCCCCGAGATCGAGGGGCGGCTAGTCCAGGCCCTGGCCGCTGTCCGCGACCGCGACGCCAGCGCAGGCCGCGCGCTCACCGGCCCCCACCGAGGTGACCTGGCGGTCGTGCACCTGGAGAAAGACCGTCCGGCGGCGGAATGCTCCACGGGTGAGCAAAAGGCCCTGATCCTGAACCTGGTCCTGGCCCAGGCCGCGAGACTTTCGCGTGCAGAATCAGCGCCAAACCCTATATTGTTACTGGATGAAGTCGCAGCGCACCTGGATCGCCGTCGGCGAAAGGCCCTGTTTGACGAAATCGAGGCGCTCGGCCTGCAGGCCTTCCTGACCGGAACCGACGAGCACCTGTTCGAAGACCTTCGCGGCCGAGCCCAGGGCGTCCGGGTGGATGCTTCAGGCCTGGCCCTATTGGACGCGTAAGAAGAACCTCATGAGCGACGAGACCCAAGGCGCCGGCGACGCCCCCGAGAGCAACGGCCAGGCCGAGTATGGCGCGGAATCGATCAAGGTTCTGAAGGGCCTCGATGCCGTGCGGAAACGGCCGGGCATGTATATCGGTGACACCGACGACGGGTCTGGCCTGCACCACATGGTCTATGAGGTGGTGGACAACGCCATCGACGAAACCCTGGCCGGCTATGCCAGCCGGGTCGAGGTGATCCTCAATGGCGACGGGTCTGTGACCGTCACCGATGACGGCCGCGGTATCCCCGTGGACATGCACGAAGGCGAAGGGGTTTCCGCCGCCGAGGTCATCATGACCCAGCTGCATGCAGGCGGGAAGTTCGACCAGAACAGCTACAAGGTCTCCGGCGGCCTGCACGGGGTCGGCGTCTCGGTGGTCAACGCCCTGTCGGACTGGCTGAAGCTGAAGATCTATCGCGGCGGCAAGGCCTATGAGATCGAGTTCCGCCGGGGCGATACGGTTTCGCCCCTGGTGGAGACCGGGGTCGCCCCTATGCGGGAGAACGGCCTGCCGCTCTCGGGCACGGAGCTGACCTTCTATCCCTCGACCACCACCTTTGCCTTCATCGACTTCGACCGGAAGACCCTGGAACACCGCCTGCGGGAGTTGGCCTTCCTCAATTCAGGCGTCACCATCTGGCTGAAGGACTTCCGCGGGGCCGAGCCCTTCGAGGAGGTCATGTCCTATGCTGGCGGCATCGAGGCCTTTGTCCGCCACCTAGACAAGGCCAAGACACCGCTGATCCGCGACCCCATCGTCATTCGCGGTCGCCGCGAGAACGTCGAGATCGATCTGTCGCTCTGGTGGAACGACGGGTTCCACGAGAACGTACTCTGCTTCACCAACAACATTCCGCAGAAGGACGGCGGCACCCACCTGGCCGCCTTCCGCTCCGCCATGACCCGGCTGATCACCAGCTATGCGGAGAGCTCCGGCACCGCCAAGCGCGAGAAGGTCTCGCTGTCTGGGGAAGACGCCCGGGAAGGCCTGACCTGCGTCCTGTCGGTGAAGGTGCCTGATCCCAAGTTTTCATCCCAGACCAAGGACAAGCTGGTCTCCTCAGAAGTGCGCCCTGCCGTGGAAGGTCTGGTCTCCGAGGGCCTGTCCACCTGGTTCGAGGAACACCCCGCCGAAGCCAAGATCATCATCCAGAAGATCGCCGAGGCTGCCGCCGCCCGGGAGGCGGCCCGTAAGGCCCGGGACCTGACCCGCCGCAAGTCGGCGCTGGACATCACCTCCCTGCCCGGCAAGCTCGCCGACTGTTCGGAGAAGGATCCGGCCAAGTCTGAGATCTTCCTGGTGGAGGGCGACTCCGCCGGGGGTTCGGCCAAACAGGCTCGAAACCGGGAAAATCAGGCGGTCCTGCCCCTGCGCGGCAAGATCTTGAACGTCGAGCGGGCCCGCTTCGACAAGATGCTGTCATCGGACCAGATCGGCACCCTGATCACGGCACTGGGTGCTGGCATCGGCCGCGACGACTTCAACATCGACAAGGTCCGCTACCACAAGATCGTCATCATGACCGACGCCGACGTGGACGGCGCGCACATCCGCACCCTGTTGCTGACCTTCTTCTACCGGCAGATGCCGCAGGTCATTGAACGGGGCTACCTCTATATCGCCCAGCCGCCCCTCTATAAGGCGACCAAGGGCAAGTCGATCCGCTACCTGAAGGATGATCCCGAGCTTGAGGCCTTCCTGGTCAATGAGGGCGTCGACGGCGCAACCTTGACCCTGGCCAGCGGCGAGCGCCTGGCCGGACCTGATCTGCACGCCCTGGTGCAGACCGCCCGCGGCGCCAAAGCCAATGTGGATCGTCTGTCCTCCCGCGCCCCGGCCTTCGCCATCGAGCAGGCGGCCCTGGCCGGCCTGTTGGGGGAAAGCGGTGACCTGGAGGCCGCGGCCCAGCGCCTGAACCTCTATGCCGAAGAAGGCGATGGTCCCTGGAGCGGGGAGAGCGCCGCCACCGGCGGTTATGTCTTCAGCCGTGTTCGCCGGGGGGTCTCCGAGCGGGTGGTGCTGGATGACCTGCTGCTGAACGCCGCCGACGCCCTGCGCCTGGCCGAGCGGGCAGCGGCCATGGCCGAAACCTTCGCCGCCCCGGCCAGCTTCTCCCGACGGGACAAGGTGACCACGGTCCGCGGACCGCTGGACCTTTTCAATGCGGTCATGGAGGCCGGTCGTCGGGGCCTGGCCATCCAGCGCTATAAGGGTCTGGGGGAAATGAACCCCGATCAGCTGTGGGAGACCACCCTCGACGTGGAGGCCCGCACCCTCCTGCAGGTCAAGGTGGCCCATGCAGACGACGCCGACGGCATGTTCACCCGCCTAATGGGCGATCTGGTGGAGCCCCGCCGGGAGTTCATCCAGGAGAACGCCCTGGACGCCGAGGTGGACGTCTAGACCCTCCCAGGGCCTGGACAGGCCACGCCATCTCCTGAACTCTCTGGCCCTTGAGGAAACAAGAGCCGGAAACCGGCAGGGAGTTGGGCCATGGCTTTCACTGAATATGCCGAGCATGACGGGCTGGGCCTCGCCGCCCTGGTGGCCAAGGGGGAGGTCAGTCCCTCTGAGCTGGTCGAGGCGGCGATCGAGCGCATTGAACGCCATAATGGCGTCCTTAATGCCGTGGTCCACAAGGCCTATGACGAGGCCCGCGCCACAGCCGCAGGTGCCCTGCCCGATGGCCCGTTCAAGGGTGTGCCCTTCCTGATCAAGGACCTGGGTGCACAGGTGACGGGCTGGCCCCGCACCTCGGGCAGCCGGTTCGCCCAGGTGGCCGCCGACGACAGCGACAGCGAGCTGGTGGCCCGCTACAGGGCTTCGGGCGTCGTCCTGCTGGGCAAGTCCAATACGCCTGAGTTTGGCATTCCCGGCGTCACAAATTCCGACCAGCTCGGTGCCTGCCGGAACCCCTGGAACCCGGACCATATTTCCGGCGGCTCCTCTGGCGGGGCGGCCTCGGCGACCGCAGCGGGCATGGTGCCCCTGGCCCACGCCAGCGACGGTCTGGGTTCGATTCGCATTCCAGCAGCCTGCTGCGGCCTGTTCGGCATGAAAATCACCCGTGACCGCACCCCCATCTGCGAGGTGGTGGATGGTGCCCTGGGCTTCTCGGTGCACCATGTGGTCAGCCGAAGCGTGCGCGACTCCGCCGCCATGCTCGACGCCACCGGCTATCCCCAGGCTGGCGATCCCTTCCAGGCCCCGGCCAAGGCCGGACCCTATCTGGACGAGGTGGACAGGAGCCCTGGTCGACTGCGCATCGCCTGGTCGGCGGAGACCCCCAGCGGACGGCCCATCCCAGATGAGATGCTCGCCCACATGCTGCGCACGGTCGACCTGCTGAAGAGCCTGGGCCACGAAGTGTTCGAGCAGGGTCTGGGCATTGACTACCGTCAGCTCTACCGGGCCCAGAGCCTGGCCAGCGCATCCAACTTCTCGGCCAATGTGGCCCGTTGGGTGGAAAAACTCGGCCGGGAGCCAGGACCAGACGAACTGGGGCCCCTGGCCCGGCGCGGTTACGAGGCTGGGAAGCGGCTCAATGGCCAGCAAGCCTTCTGGGGGTTCCAGCAACTGCGGCTGCTGAACCGCCAGATCCTGTCGGCCTTTGAGGCCTTTGATGTCTACCTCACGCCGGTGATGAACACCCCGGCCCCGCGGATCGACTGGCTTGACCCAAACATGGACGACACCCGGGAGTTCGATAAGCGCCAGGCGTCCACCTATGGGACAACCCCACCGGCCAATTTCACCGGCCAGCCCTCCATGTCGGTTCCACTCTGGGAATCGGAAGGGGGCCTGCCCGTGGGCATGATGTTCACCGGTCGTTTCGCTGACGAAGCCACCCTCTATCGCCTGGCCGGCCAGCTGGAGAAGGAACAGCCCTGGGCGGGGCGGCGCCCGAAGCACTGGAACTGAGTTCGGCTCAAGGCGTGTGGAATCCTGACCGATCTGGCGGCAAGTGCCAGATCGGACCTGGGCTCTAGATCACCAGGCCGAGCTTGGCCAGCAGCAGGGCCACGCTTCCAAAAGCGACCACGGCAGCCAGTTCGTACCACTTGAAGAGTGGACCGCTTGGCGAGCGCATTCTCATCGTTTCCCCCCCGGGATGTTCGAATGTTGAGAGCCTTTCAGCTCAATAGTAGGGCGCAGGCGGGCGCTTGCCCGACCAGGTGAGGTAGCCGGCGGAGTCCCGACCTGCGGCCTGGACGGACGGGCCTGCACAACAGGGGCCAGATCCGCCGCCGCCAGCATGGGCGTAGCCCTGGGGCGGGGACACATAGCCTCCGTGCGCCCCATGGGACCGATGAATCAGCGGCACCGCCACAGGCGGCGGCGAATGCGCCGGGGCCGGCGACACGTGGGCGTATCGCTCATGGCCGTAGGTATGTCGGGTTCCCTGATAGGTGTCATGCCGCCGCACATAGCCGTCACGAATGACGGGCTCCGGTGCCGGCTGGACGACATAGCCCCCATGATGGCCAACAGGCTGATGGCTCTGATCGCCGTAGTCCACGGCCGGCGGCGGCACCGGATGATAGGTTGCTGGCTGCACTCGCGCCGGGCGATGGGCGTAGGCCTGCTCGGACCTCTGACGCGGGGGCCGGGACGGGGCTGCCGCAGGCGTTGCTGCGACCTGGGTTGGCGCGACCTCGGGACAGGCAGGGGCGGCGAGCGACGGACAGGCGCAACAGGCCGCGCCCAGAGCCTGAGGGGCCATGGCCTCGACCGCTGCAGGCAAGGCTTCAGCCGCCGGTGCCGCCTTCTCGGTAAAGGGGGGCAGGGGCGGCCGCTCGTCACAGGCGCTCAGCGCCAGGACGCCGGCCATGGCGGTGATGATTGGCGGCACAGGCCAAATGCGCATAGCGAGAACTCCCTCGCCCGCACGCTGCGCGTTTACACCTCGTTAACGCTGTAGGATTCTTCCCTGGCGCGAAGAAAGGTGGTCACCAAGGTATCATAGGAGGCGAACCCTTTGTAATTGCGGAACTCTGGGGTCGCCCCACGCCAGGCCTTGGCGAAGGCCGCCAGGCGCAATGGGTCCTCTGCCACCGTCTCGAGCGGCGCCCGCCAGATGCGGATGGTGAACAGCGCCCCGCCGGTCTCGGGAAGCCGGCGCAGGGTCTGACGCTCCACCCGCACATAGAGCGCCTGACCGGCGTCCTTGGGATCGATCTGGCTGATCTGGGCCCGGATGGGCGCAGAATCCGGCGTGTACAGGGCCTCAGAATTCAGCACCGTCCAATTGCGGCGCTCGAGGATCAGGCCGGGCCGCAGACCTCGGAAGATCCGCTCCAGCCGCCCTCCGAACCGCGGCGCGAAGCCGTCCACCGGGGCATGCAGCTCCGCCAGACTGAGGCCCAGGGCGTCCCGGGCGGTAAAGAAGCTCGGCGCACAAAGGCAAAGCGCACTCAGTCGCCAGACCCCGTCGCGCAGCTCCATCAAGCACAGGTCATCGGGAACTCGCCGCGCAGCCGCCATCAGAGGCGGCAGGCCCGCCTCATCCGACAAGGGACCCCGCACCTGGTCAATAAAGGCCAAAGCCTCGGCCTGCCCGGGCCGAGAGCCCTCGGTCTCGCCCCACACAATGTCCGGGTGGGCGGCGATCAAAGGGTCCTTGCGCTGGGCAGGGTCTGCCTCCCCGCCCTCCAGCCAGGCTGAGGCCGGAATGGGCCGCAGACCGATGGCAAAATCTCCGCCGGCCTCGGTCCAGGGACTGTGAGGCAGGCTCACGGCCGCCGCCCCAGGCGGGACACGACCAGCCAAAGGGCCACGGCCAGAGCCTCGCCGCTGAGATTGGCCAGGAGATCAGCCCACTCGCCCTGGCGGCCAAATCCCATGGTCGCCTGCGCCACCTCGACCCCGGCCCCCAGACTCGCGATTCCCATCAGCAGCGTCCAACGTGGGCCAAAGGCGAGGAGGCCCAGACCCGTGAGGACGAAATAGGCCAGGGCGTGACGCACCTTGTCGCCCCATAGCTCCGGAGCCAGGGTGGCTTCCGCAGGGGCCAGAGAGAGAAACAGGATCGCCAGCAGCCACAGGACAAAGGCCGCCGCCCCATAGCGGCGCGCCAAGGGGGAAAGCTCAGGCAAGGACGGACGTCGGGAACGCAGGACCATGGCCCTAGCTTGCATGTCAGCCCGGGCCTCTCCAGAACCATTTGTGCCCGATAGCGGTTTCACACCCTTCCGAAAATGCTCTAGCCTCGGGGTGTAAAACAGGCGTTTGAAGGACGGGGCTGATGGCGATCGAGGCGGTGATCTGGGACTTCGGCGGCGTCTTCACCTCCTCGCCCTTTGAGGCCTTCGCCCGGCACGAGGCGACCATCGGCGCGCCCAAGGATCACATTCGCCGGGTGAATGCGACCAACCCTGACACCAATGCCTGGGCCCTTTTTGAACGCAACGAGATCGACACCGCAGACTTTGACGCCCTGTTCCTAGCGGAATCTACGGCCCTGGGCTTTCCCATCCGCGGTGCCGATGTGCTGCCGCTGATCTCGGGATCAGTGCGGCCGCGCATGGTTGAGGCCCTGAAGCTCTGCAAGGCGCACTTCAAGGTCGGCTGCATCACCAACAATATGGTCAGCCACCACAGCCCCGGCGCGGACGGCAATCAGAAGCCCCGGGGCCTGATGGGAGAGATCATGCCCCTGTTCGACCATGTGATTGAGAGCTCCAAGGCCGGGGTGCGCAAGCCCGACCCGCGCATCTATCGGATGATGTGTGAGGCCCTGTCGGTGGAACCGGACGCCTGCGTCTATCTCGACGACCTTGGGGTCAACTGCAAACCCGCCGCCCAGCTGGGCATGAAGGCCATCAAGGTGGTGGACGTGGATCAGACCCTGGCCGAGCTTTCCGCCGCCACTGGCCTGACCTTCTCGGGTCGGGAGGCCGCCCAATGAGCCGACCCCAGCGTATGGACCTGGCCCTGACCCTGGCCCAGCTGCCCGCCTGGCGCGCCGGTGACGGCGAACGCGACACCCTGGTGCGGACCTTTACCTTTGCCGACTTCAACGCCGCCTTCGGCTTCATGAGCCGGGTGGCCCTGATGGCCGAGAAGCTCGACCATCATCCTGAGTGGTTCAATGTCTACAACCGCGTAGAGGTCACCCTGACCACCCATGACGCCGGCGGGGTGACGGAGCTTGATCTCCGCCTGGCGCGCTTCATGGATGAGATCGCCGCCGCCTGAGGCGATGGCGCAAAACCACAAAAGCTAGAGTTTCGGGGAGCAAAACAGATGAGCGGACGGGTCGCCGGCAAGAAGGCTTTCATCACCGGGGGCGCCCAGGGTCTGGGGGCTGCCATGGGCGCAGCGCTCGCTGCGGAGGGGGCCAAGGTCACCCTGGCCGATATCAACCTTGAGGGCGCCAAGGCCCAGGCCGCCGCGATCAACGCCGCCCACGGGTCTGAGGTCGCCTTCGCCCTGGCCCTGGACGTCACCCAGGAAGACCAGTGGATCGCTGCGCTGGCAGCAGCCGATGCGGCCATGGGCGGCCTGTCGGTGCTGATCAACAATGCCGGGATCAGCCGCAGCGGCGACATCGAGCAGTTGTCCTATGAGGACTGGAAGCTGGTGATGGACGTCAATGTGGACTCGGTATTCCTCGGGACCAAGCACGCCCTGAAATACATGCGCCAGCACCAGCCGGGCTCTATCATCAACATCAGCTCCATCGCGGGTCTGATCGCCGCCCACAACAGTCCGGTCTATAACGCTTCAAAGGCTGCGGTCTGGCTGTTGTCCAAGGGCATCGCCCTACACTGCGCCAAGCAGGGTCTGGATATCCGCTCCAATTCTATCCACCCGACCTTTATCGACACCCCGATCCTGGATCCGCTGCGTCAGCGGTTCGGCAAGGAAGTGGCCGAAGGCAAGCTGGCCCGTCAGGTGCCCCTTGGCCGGATCGGCGCCCCATCGGACATCGCCAATGCCGCCCTCTATCTGGCCTCCGATGAGAGCCGCTTCATGACCGGGGCTGAGCTCAAGCTCGATGGCGGTATCTCGGCCATGTGAGGCGCCGGCCTCAGTTCACCAGGATGGTGCCCAACAACAGGGTTGAGCCCGTCTTGGCCAGGACCCGGTCAGCGTCTCGCTGCAGCTGTCGGCCGAGATAGTCGGCGTCCGGCAGGGCGGCCGGCGCCAGGCCGGCGGCATAGACCCGCAGGGTCTGGGAAAAGGCGGCCCGCAGCCTGGGCTGGGACAGCTCGGCCAGTTCCCGGAGCTTGGCGTCGGGAATGTCCAGGCCGGCCTCCACCGTGAGAACGGCGCGCCGTCCCCGCTCTCCGGCCACTGTGGCGGTCAGGGCCTGGAGCTGGAGGAAGCTGGCTCCCCCACCCTTTTTCTTGTCGCCCCCCTTGGGAGCGGCCGTGGCGGAGCCCGCGGCAAGGGCGGCAAGGCCGCCGAGCAGGACGGGCAGGGCGAGACGCAGGCGTTGAATCTGTTCCATACGCGTCGGTGTGCCGCATTCATGGTTAGCGGTCTCTTTACGCGGGCGGTCGAAGACTGCGGCTAAGATTCGCATGGACCGCATCGGAGGCCGCCTTGGGCCGTTTCGCGCCAGACACCCTCGACCTCGACGGCAAGGTGATCCTTGTCACCGGCGGCACCGGCTCCTTCGGCCGCCGCTTCATCGACACGGTGCTCAGCCGCGCCGCGCCACGAAAGCTCATCGTCTACAGCCGCGATGAGCTCAAGCAGCATGACATGCAGATCGACATGGCTGAGCGCTTCGGTCCCGAAGACATGGCGCGCATGCGGTTCTTCCTGGGGGATGTCCGTGATCGGGAGCGTCTGACCCTGGCCCTTCGGGGGGTGGACATCGTCATTCACGCTGCGGCTCTGAAGCAGGTGCCGGCGGCAGAGTACAATCCCTCGGAGTGCATCCACACCAATGTGCTGGGTGCCGAAAACGTGGTCTGGGCCTGCCTGACCAATCGGGTGAAGAAAGTGGTGGCCCTGTCCACCGACAAGGCCTGCAACCCGGTCAACCTCTATGGTGCCACCAAGCTCGCCTCGGACAAGACCTTCGTCGCCGCCAACAACCTGGCAGGGGACATCGGCACCCGCTTCTCCGTGGTCCGCTATGGCAATGTTGTCGGCTCCCGGGGGTCGGTGGCACCGCTGTTCCAGCGCCTGCTGGATCGGGGTGCACAGGAACTGCCGATCACCGATCCCCGGATGACCCGCTTCCTGATCACCCTCGACGAGGGGGTGGACTTCGTCCTGTCCTCCCTGGACATCATGCGCGGGGGCGAGATCTTCGTGCCCAAGATCCCGTCGACCAAGATCGTCGACCTGGCGGAGGCCATGGCACCGGGCCTGCCGCACAAGGTGGTCGGCATCCGGCCGGGGGAAAAGCTGCACGAAATGATGATCTCGGCTGACGACGCCCGCTCCACCGTCGATCTGGGCGATCGCTACGCCATTGAGCCCGCCTTTGTGGAGTATGCCCGGGCGCCCTTCGCCACCACCCATAGCGTGGTCGCCGAAGACTTCTCCTATGCCAGCGACACCAATGAGGACTGGCTGACGGGCCCAGGCCTGCTGGCCTTACTGGACGAGGCACCCCAGGCCCGTCGCCGTCGCGCCACAGACTGAGGACCCATGGCCCTGCCCTTTCTGCCCTATGGTCGACAGACCATCGAAGATGACGACATCGCTGCCGTAGCCGACGCCCTCAGGGACGACCTTTTGACCACCGGTCCTCGGGTGGAAGCCTTCGAGGCGGCCTTTGCCGAGGCCGTGGGGGCTGACCACGCCGTCGCCTGCTCCAACGGCACCGCAGCCCTGCATCTGACCATGATGGCCCTTGGCGTACGGGAGGGGGACGTCTGTATCGTTCCGTCCACCACCTTCCTGGCGACCGCCAACTGCGTCCGCTATGTGGGCGGCGAGGTGATCTTTGCCGATGTGGATCCCGACAGTGGTCTGATGCGCCCGCAGGATCTGACCAAGGCCCTGGGGCGGGCATCAAAGCCTGTGACCGCCGTCCTGCCGGTGCACATGCGCGGTGAAGTGGCCGATCTGCCCGCCATCGCGGCTCTGGCCGAAGAGGCTGGCGCAGTGGTGGTGGAGGACGCCTGCCATGCCCTGGGGTCTCGGCGGCGCCTCGGCAATACCGAAGTGCCCGTAGGATCAGGACGCTGGTCCTCGGCCTCGACCTTCTCCTTTCACCCGGTGAAGACCATCGCCACGGGCGAAGGCGGCATGATCACCACCCCAGACGCCGGACTGGCCGAGCGCCTACGCCGGCTGCGTAGCCATGGCATGGTGCGTCCTTCTGGGGGTGATCCCTGGTGGTACGAGATGGCAGAGCCTGGGTTCAATTACCGCCTGCCCGACATACTTTGCGCCTTGGGTCAGGCGCAGCTGGCCAAGCTGCCAAGGTTCGCCGCGGCCCGTCAGGACCTGGCGGCCCACTATCTGGAGGCCTTGAAACCCCTGGCACCGGCGGTGCGCGCGGCGTCATCCCCCGAGGCCAGCCTGGCCACGCCGCACCTGATGTGCGTGTTGATCGACTTCGAGGGCATGGGGCTCAGCCGCCGGGCGGTGATGGAGGCTCTGAAGGCCCGGGGGATCGGCAGCCAGGTGCACTACATCCCCGTGCACACCCAGCCCTACTATCAGAACCGCTATGGCGCGCTCAGCCTGCCCGGCGCCGAAGCCTGGTACGCGCGAACGCTCAGCCTTCCCCTCTATCCGAGCATGGAGCGCAAGGATGTGGACCGGGTGGTCGCCGCCCTGGGAGAGGCTTTAGGCCTGAGCTGACCGGCCCGATTGAACGTCAGGCCGCCAGGCCGGCGGCCTGGATCAAGGTGCGAACCTCGGCCATGCGCTCGGGCGACCGGGAAAGCTCGGCCCGGGTGTCGTCCAGGCGGACCAGCTTCAAGGCCTCGGCCTTAGCCCGGTCGGCGGCCGGCCCCAGGGGGGCGGCCTCGCCACAGGCCAGTTTCAGCAGCAAGGTCAGGCGGGTGGCGGCTGGCGCATTGGCCTTCGCCAGGCCCTGGGTCACCTTGGCGTCGGCCTCGGCCAGCCCGCCCAGATCCCCCAGCTTCTGCTGGATCGGCACATAATCCTCAGGCAGCAGACCACCCCGGCCCAGACCGCGATAGAGCTTGGCGAGACTGAACAGTCTCTGGGCCGCAGATGTCACGGGGTTGCGGGCATCCTTCTCGAACGCAAGGGAACTGACGACTGCCGCCAGCCACCGTACGGCCAGTCGCTTGTTCGCCGCGCCGATCACGTTTTCAACCAGCCACAGCAGGGCCTCGGCTTCCTGGATGGCGGTCTGCCCCTTGCCCAGATAGGTCTCCACAAAGTCGCCGGTGACCAGCATCTTAGAGCGGTTGACGAAGGCCTGATGCACATCGTCCAGGGGCACCAGATCACCCGCCGCCGCGGTCAAGGCCATGGCAAGACCCCGCAGCAGATCGATCTCGCCGGCCCCGTCATCGGGCTTCAGCCGCCGCGGACCGTTCAGTTCCTTCAGCACCCGCTTGGTCAAGGCGCTCCGTACTGCCCGGAAGTCCTCTGTCGCCAGCCACTTGGCCAGCCGCTGGGCGGGCTCTGACAGGTCCGGCATGATCTTGGCCACCGAGGGCTCAATCCGGATCAGGGCCTCTACCGCGTCATGGGCGGCCAGGCGGGTCATGGCGGCGAGACGGACCCCGAGATCGAGATCCTTGCCAATCAAGCCATCCAACCCTGCGACCGACCCCACAATCTCGGCCAGGGGCTGTTCAATAGTCTGGAGGGCCAGCCCCCGGGGCGGACCGGCAATGGGGGCAGCGTCGGCCAGATCCAACAGACGCGAGACCTTCTCGCTCCAGTTCCGCGCCGGCGCGATGGAGGCGGCCACCCCAGCGCCCAGCAGATAGGCTCGCTCCGGGGCGTGGGAGATACGCTCCGCCGCCGCAGCGAAGCCTTCCTTGTCAATGTCCGGCAGGTTGCCCTTCCGGGCGTCCCCCAGGAGCCGCTCGATGGCCCGTTCCACCAAACCCTGGAAGGCCCGCATGATCTCATGGATCGACATGCTGCGCGCCTGGGACTCCGGCACGGCAATCTTCTGGATGGCGTGCTGCAGCTCAACCCCGGACGCCTCGAGCCGCTCCACCAGGTCAGCCCGGTGCAGGAGCTCAAAGGGGGTCGCGTGGTTTCGGGCCAGCCAGTTGTCCAACAGCCGGCCAATACGCTCGCGGGCATGAACGGTGTAGAGATCCTGCGGCGTCACGCAGAGGGGATCGTTGCGCTCGGGTGTCTTCTTGACCTTGGCTGTGTCCGGCAGACCAAGGGACTGGATGACCACCGTCTGAAACTCGTTGGTCTCAGGGTTCATGGTCTCCTTGGTGACCCTTGCAGACGCCACACGCCGCTCAGTCACCAGCTGTTCAGCAGCGGCGACAGCCTGGGTCCGGTTCTCTGTCGCCATTTCTAGCGTCCAGCCGGATCCGACGGTTTTCTTGATGAAAACCTCGTAATGCACTTTGGCGCGTTCCATCTGGTCTTTCCCCGGGACCCTAAGATCACCTTGAGGCAAGAGCATTAAGGTCCTCTTGATTGTGGAACGGGCCAATCTGTCAGGAATTTAACCGGGGCCGTGCAAGCGACGCCACATTGAGGCCATGAGGCGGAACCACTAGCTTCGCCATCAGCTGAAGACTTCAGGAGTTCCATTTCCCATGGCCAAGATCACCCTGGTCGACGACGATGAGAACATTGTCACCTCGGTCAGCCTCGCCTTGGAAAGCCACGGCCATGCCGTGAAAGCCTTCTATGACGGTGCAGCCGGCCTGGCGGCCCTGGAGAACGAGCCCCCCGACCTGGCCATCCTCGATGTGAAAATGCCCCGGATGGATGGGATGGAGGTCCTGCGCCGACTGCGCCGCACAAGTGATCTGCCGGTGATCATCCTGACGTCCAAGGACGATGAGATCGATGAGTTGCTGGGCTTCAATCTTGGGGCCGACGACTACATCCACAAACCCTTCAGCCAGCGCCTGCTGCTGGAGCGGGTGAAGGCGGTGCTCCGTCGGGCGGGCGTCGATAGCGGCGAGGGGGTGGCGGGACCCGTGTCTGAGGCTGAGGCCAAGGCCTTGAAGCGCGGAAAGCTGACCCTGGACCCCGCCCGTCACGACTGCCTGTGGGAGGAGCGGCCGGTCAAGCTGACCGTGACGGAATTCCTGCTCCTGCAATCCCTCGCCCAGCGCCCAGGCTTTGTGAAGAGTCGGGACAATCTGATGGATGCAGCCTACGACGATCAGGTCTATGTGGACGACCGGACCATCGACAGCCACATCAAGCGCATGCGCAAGAAGTTCCGCGAGATCGACCCTGAGTTCGATGCAATCGAAACCCTCTATGGCGTCGGATACCGGTATCGCGAGTCCTGAGCGGCAGCCTCGGCGCGGCGGGTGGCGATGGCTGCCCAGCTCGCGCCTGGGCCGGCTGATCATCGTCCTTAATCTGTTCGGTCTGGCGATCCTGATTTCCGGAGCCCTGGTGCTGAACGAGCTGCGGCGCGGCCTGGTCAATGCCCGGATCGACAGCCTGACGACCCAGGGCGAGCTGCTCGCCACCATCATCGACCAGGCCGCCACGGTAGGCGAGCCAGAGCCCATGATGGATGGTGCCTATGCCTCGCAAATCCTTCAGCTCCTATCCAATCCCCGCTCCCAGCGGGCCCGGCTGTTTGACGCCGAAGGCCGCCTGATCGCCGACTCATATTGGGTCTCTGATCGGGTGGAGTGGCGCACCCTTCCCCCCGCCCGGGCCCGGGACGAGGGGCCAGGGCTTGATCTGAATCTCAAGGGCGGCTCAGAAACCGACCCCGAAAGCGCCGAGGCGGCCAAGGCACAGGCCGCCCTGCGGGCGGAAGTGACCACCGCCCTGCGGGGGGTCCATTGGGCCGGCCTGCGGGACGGGGCCGACGGCGAGCGGGTGGTGTCGGTCTCCATCCCGATCCAGCATGTCCAGGCGGTGCTAGGCGTTCTGACCCTCGAGGCCCGGGACGTGGACGAGATTATCGCCGCCGAACGGGCCGCCTTGCTGCCGTTCATCCTTATCGCCATCGCTGTGTCGCTGATGTCCTCCCTGCTGCTCAACCGGCTGATCGCCCATCCGGTGAGACGGCTGGCGCGGGCCGCTGACCGGGTGCGCCTGGCCAGGGCCCGGGCGATTTCAGTCCCAGACATTTCAAGGCGGGACGATGAACTGGGCGATCTCTCCCGGGCCCTGGAGGAAATGACCCATGCCCTGTCGGAACGCATCGACGCCATTGAGCGCTTCGCCGCCGATGTGGCCCACGAGATCCGCAACCCGCTGACCTCCCTGCGCTCGGCTGTGGAGACCCTGGGGCTGGTGGAGGAGCCCGCCGCCCGTGACCGGCTGATGGCGGTCTTGCAAAACGACGTGCGCCGGCTCGACCGTCTGGTCACCGACATCTCCAACGCCTCACGTCTCGACGCCGAACTGTCCCGCGAGCCGCCGGCACCCGTCGACCTGCGCCGGCTGATCTCCGATGTGGTCTCCCTGTACCAGGCCACCGCCCGGACCGGCGAGCCCACCGTGACCTTCACAGCGCCCGAGACCCTTGAAGCGGTCATGGTCTCCGGTCAGGAGGGTGCCCTTGGCCAGGTTCTGCGCAATCTGATCGACAACGCGCGCTCCTTCAGCGCGTCGGACGGTGAGGTCCGTGTGGCCCTGGGACACCAGCGCGGTCAGGCGCAGATCACCGTCGACGATGATGGCCCCGGCATTCCCCCTGAGAATCTCGAGAGCATCTTCGAGCGCTTCTATACCTCGCGGCCCAAGGGCGCGGCCTTTGGTGGCAATTCCGGACTGGGTCTGTCCATCGCCCGGCAGATCATCATCGCCCATGGGGGAACAGTGTGGGCGGAGAACCGCCCAGAGCCGGCAGGTGGTGGCGTGGCCGGGGCGCGATTCACCGTCGCCCTGCCTGAGTCGCGCCGGTGATCGTGCATGGCGGCCTCATCGCCCGCCCAGGTCCGAAGGGCTGGCAGGGGGTCTTGATCGAGGGGCCCTCCGGCGCAGGCAAGAGCGATCTTGCTTTGCGTTGCCTCCAGATGGGCTTTCGACTGGTCGCCGATGATCGGGTGGTGACGTGGGTTTCTGGCGGGCAGCTGTTTGGCCGCGCCCCCGACAGCCTGGCTGGCCGCATGGAAATCAGGGGCCTCGGGGTGCGGCCTTTGAGCGCCCTGCCCATGGCACCGGTGAGCCTTTGGATCCGTCTCGGGACCCCGGAACGGCTGCCTGATCTCGAAACTGTGACACATCTTCGGGTTGAGATTCCCCTGGTTATACTCTCCCGGCTGGAGAATTCGGCCCCTTTGAAACTCACCTACGCGCTCGATGCACTTGGATGACGTGCGGAAGGCGCGTATCACAGCGCGCTTCTGGTCCGCATTCTGCGACAGCGCGGCCGACAGGGGATAACCTTTGAGAGCTTGGGCATGATCGGGCTCGTGATCGTCACGCACGGGCGATTGGCCGCAGAGTTCGTTTCGGCGATGGAGCATGTGGTGGGACCGCAGGCTGCGGTCGAGGCCATCTGCATCGGACCCGACGACGACATGGAGCGGCGGCGGATGGATATCCTGGCCGCCTGCGCCCGGGCCGATACCGGCGGCGGGGTGATCCTGCTGACCGACATGTTCGGCGGCACCCCGTCGAACCTGGCCATTTCGGTGATGGAGCAGACCCGGGCCGAGGTCATCGCCGGCCTCAACTTGCCTATGCTGATCAAGCTGGCCAGCGTCCGCACCCGTTGCGGCCTGGAGGACTGCGTCTCTGCGGCCCAGGAAGCCGGCCGCAAGTACATCTCCGTGGCCTCCTACGTCCTGGCGGGCGAAAAATGACCGCCGAACGGACGGTCGAGATCCTCAACAAGCGGGGTCTGCACGCCCGCGCCTCGGCCAAGTTCGTCCGGCTGGCCTCAACCTTTGAGGCCGAGGTGCTGGTGTCCAAGGATGGGCAGAGCGTCGACGCCCGCTCAATCATGGGCCTGATGATGCTGGCCGCCGGTCCTGGCAGCACCATCCATATCGCCGCCGAAGGCGAGCAGGCGGCCGAGGCCCTCGACGCCCTCTGCGCCCTGGTGGCCGCCCGCTTCGAAGAAGACCAGTAGGCCCCAGCCCCCGAAGAGTCAGGCCTGCACAGCCGCCCCGGTTCCCATGGGACGCAGGCCCAGTTCGGCCATCAGCGCCGCATCGGTGTCCTTGTCCGGATTGCTGGTGGTCAAAAGCTTGCCGCCGACGAACATGGAATTGGCACCGGCGAGGAAGCACAGCGCCTGTAGTTCCCTGGACATGTGCTCACGCCCCGCCGACAGGCGCACCACCGCCTTGGGGCAGACGATGCGGGCGACCGCAATCATGCGCACGAACTCCAACCCATCCACCGCTTCGCTGTCGCCGAGCGGCGTGCCGGGAATGGGCATCAGGTCGTTGATCGGCAGGCTGTCGGGATGGGCCGGGAGTGTGGCCAGCGCATGCAGCAGTCCGGCCCGGTCGCGCCGGGTCTCACCCATGCCGACAATGCCGCCGCAACAGGTGGACAGGCCTGCGTCGCGCACCGCCTCAAGGGTATCCAGCCGGTCCTGATAGGTCCGCGTGGTCACCACCTGGTCGTAATAGTCCGGGCCGGTGTCCAGGTTATGGTTGTAATAGTCGAGGCCGGCGGCCTTGAGCGCCTTGGCCTGCTC
This sequence comes from Phenylobacterium sp., assembly GCF_022402485.1. Lineage (GTDB taxonomy): Bacteria > Pseudomonadota > Alphaproteobacteria > Caulobacterales > Caulobacteraceae > Phenylobacterium. The sequence goes on from NZ_JAKRSA010000025.1 coordinate 131,421, forward strand.
GGGCTTGAGCATGCCGAGCGTCGCACAGGTCTCCAGGCCCAGCGCCTTCACACCGGCGATCATCTCTGCCACCTTGGGCAGGTCGCGGTCCTTCAGGTCCCGCCAGGCCGCCCCCATGCAGAAGCGCTGGGCACCGCCGGCCTTGGCCTCGGCGGCCGCGGCGATCACGCTTTGGGCCTCCATCAGCTTGGTGGCGGCCACCCCGGTCTTGAAGTGCTGGGACTGGCTGCAATAGCCGCAGTTTTCGGCACATCCGCCGGTCTTCACCGACAAGAGCTGCGACAGCTGGACCTCGGAAGGATCAAACCAGCGCCGATGGATGGCGGCGGCCTCGAACACCAGTTCCATGAACGGGCGCTCGAACAACCCCTCGATCTCTTCCAACGTCCAATCATATCGCGGCTGGGCGGGGTCGACATGGCGGATCGGGGCGTTCATGGGGGAGCACTCCTGGTCTGCGCGGCAGCGCAATCGCTTGGGGCCTCCCTATAGGACGCTTGGCGAGGGAGGAAAACGCCTTCGAATCGGAGCTGAACCGTGAGCGCCATTTCTGAAGAGATTGAACTGAAATTTCTGTGCGAAGCCGCCGACGTCGAGGCGCTGCTGGCCGCAGCGCCCCCCGGGGAAGACCGTTCTATCGCCCTGGCGGCGATCTATTTCGACACCCCTGAACGCCGCTTACGCGACCTGGGCGCGGGCCTGCGTATCCGCGAGGAACCCGAGGGTCGCCGCCAGACCCTGAAGACCGGCAGGGGCCTGCGCCGCCAGGAATACGAGATCGCGCTCGAAAGGGACGGGCTGGACGCCAGCCACGCCCCCTTGCGTGACCTGCTGGGCCGCGAGCATGTGGCGCGGCTGGAGCCCCTGTTTGCCGTCCACGTCCAGCGGCGCTTGCGCGCCGTGGCATGGGAAGGGGCCCAGATCGAACTGGCCCTGGACGAAGGCGAGATCATCGCCGGCGGCCGCCAGGCCAGCCTCTGCGAAGTCGAGCTTGAGCTGAAGTCCGGCGAGCCGGCCGCCTTGTTCGCCCTGGCCCGCAGGCTGTTTGAAGCCGCCCCCCTCTATCTGAGCTTTGAGTCCAAGGCCGATCGCGGCTTTGCCCTCGTGGAGGGGGAAGATCCCGCCAGTAGCCACGCCCCGGTCAGGCTGAGCCGCGAGATGACCGCGGCAGCCGCCTTCCAGGCTATCTGCCGCGCCGCCCTGGCGCAGATCGCGGCCAAGGGCTTGATCCTGCGGCAGGGGGGCGACTCCCCTGAAGCCATCCACCAGCTCCGGGTGGCAATCCGCCGTCTGCGCAGCGCCATAAGCACCTTTGGCGTCCTGGTGGCCGGAGACCCCCTCGACGCCCTCAAAGGTGAGCTGAAATGGTTGGCCAGCGCCTGTGACGAGGCCCGGAACCTCGATGTGTTCCTTGAGGAAACCTATCGGCCCGCGGCCCTGGCGGGCGCGACGATCCACGGTCTCGCCGATCTGGGACAGGCTTTGGACGCCGCCCGGGGCAAGGCCCATGCCCGGGCGCGAGCGGCCGCGGCCTCCACCCGGTTTCGCGCCCTGCTGCTGGAGCTGCAGGCCTGGATCGAGACTGGCGACTGGCTGGCCAGACTGGAGGCCGGCGGGGGTCCGGCGCGGGACTTTGCCGAAGGCGCGCTCAGCGGCCTGCGACGGAAGCTCGCCAAACAAGGCCGAGGCCTGATGTCGCTGTCTGATGCTCAGCGCCATCAGGTGCGCATCCAGGCCAAGAAGCTGCGCTACGCCGCCGAGGCCTTTGCCCCCCTTTTGGCCGACAAGGCCGCCCGGCGTCTCATCAAGAAGACCCGGGCCCTGCAGACCGCGCTGGGGGCTCTGAACGATGGGGCAACCGCCGAAGCCCTGCTGGCCAGCCTTGGCCTCGAGGGGCCAGCCCTCTACGCCGCCGGACATCTGGCCGGGGAGATCGCGGCAGGCCGTGAAACCCGGATGGCGGCGGCGGCCCGGGCCTGGAGCGCCTATCGGGATGTGGACGATCCCTGGTAAGGAAGATATAAGGATATCTTTATACGTTCCTTGCTCCGGACCGGCGTCCCGGCTATAGAGCGCCAAAATCGCACCCTTGGTCGCGCATGCTCGCGCCGAGGACAGGACCGCAGGACCCACCGACATGACCGACTACATCGTCAAGGACATCAGCCTGGCTGACTTTGGCAGCAAGGAAATCGAGATCGCCGAGACCGAAATGCCCGGTCTGATGGCGACCCGCGAGGAATTTGGCCCGAGCCAGCCCCTGAAGGGTGCCCGCATCGCCGGCTCCCTGCACATGACGATCCAGACCGCCGTGCTGATCCAGACCCTGGAAGCCCTGGGCGCTGAAGTCCGCTGGGCGTCCTGCAACATCTTCTCCACCCAGGACCACGCCGCTGCGGCCATCGCCGCGGCTGGCACGCCGGTGTTCGCCATCAAGGGCGAAACCCTGGTGGAGTACTGGGAATATGCCCACAAGATCTTCGAGTGGGCCGACGGCGGCTATCCGAACCTGATCCTCGACGATGGCGGCGACGCCACCCTGCTCACCGTGTTGGGCCCCAAGGCCGAGAAGGACCCCTCGGTCCTGAACAATCCGGAGAACGAGGAGGAAGAAGCCCTCTATGCGGTGATGAAGCGCTACCTGAAGGAAAAGCCGGGCTTCTATTCGGCCATCCGGGCGGCCATCAAGGGCGTCTCCGAGGAGACCACCACGGGGGTCCATCGCCTCTATCAGATGGCTGAGCGGGGCGAGCTGCCCTACCCGGCCATCAATGTGAACGACAGCGTCACCAAGTCGAAGTTCGACAACCTCTATGGCTGCCGTGAGAGCCTGGTGGACGCGATCCGCCGGGGCACCGACGTGATGCTGGCCGGCAAGGTCGCCGTGATCATGGGCTATGGCGATGTGGGCAAGGGCTCAGCCGCCTCCCTGCGTAATGGCGGTGCCCGGGTCATGGTCACCGAGGTCGACCCGATCTGCGCCCTGCAGGCGGCGATGGAAGGCTATGAGGTCGTCACCATCGAGGACGTGGCCGACAAGGCCGACATCTTCGTCACCGCCACCGGCAACAAGGACGTTCTGACCGTCGACCACATGCGGGCGATGAAGAACAACGCCATCGTCTGCAACATCGGCCACTTCGACTCCGAGATTCAGATCGCGGGCCTGCGCAACTTCAAGTGGGACAAGATCAAGGATCAGGTCCACCACGTGGAGTTCCCCGATGGCAAGAAGATCATTGTCCTGTCGGAAGGCCGACTGGTGAACCTCGGCAACGCCACGGGCCATCCGAGCTTCGTCATGAGCGCCTCGTTCACCAACCAGACCCTGGCGCAGATCGAGCTCTGGACCAATGGCGGGCGCTACGAGACCAAGGTCTACACCCTGCCCAAGCACCTGGACGAGAAGGTCGCCATCCTTCACCTGGAGAAGCTCGGCGCCAAGCTGACCAAGCTCACCAAGGAACAGGCCGACTATATCGGCGTACCGGAAGCTGGCCCGTTCAAGCCCGATCACTACCGCTACTAGGGCCCACGCCGGGCACTTGCCCGTCGTTTTGAGAGATTATTTTGCCACGCCGCGTCGAGGCCCCTTGCGGGTCTTGGCGCGGCGCTTCTCTATGCGGCCCTCATGACGCTTGCCCTGATCATCTCCAGCCATGTGGCCGCCAGCCGCGTCGGCGGCTCCGCCCAGGCCCTGGCGCTGGTCCCGTTCAAGGTGGACGCCATGGTCGTGCCCACCGTGCTCTATGGGCGCCATCCCGGCTGGGGGCCGCCCGGCGGAGCTGCGGTTCCGGTGGAAGCCATCGACGGCATGCTCGATGGCATCGAGGCCAACGGCTATTTCGCCCAGGTCGATCTCCTGATCACCGGCTATTTCGCCAGTGCCCCGCAGGTGCGCGCCGCCGCCCGGGCCATTGACGCCGTCCGCGCCGCCCCCCGGGAGGCTGGCGCCCGCAAGGCCTTCGTCATCGTAGATCCGACCCTCGGCGACCACGGCAAGGGTCTCTATGTGCCCCTTGATGTGGCCGAAGCCGTCACCGCAGACCTCGTGCCCCGGGCTGACCTGGTGGCCTGCAACACCTGGGAGCTGCAGCGGCTGACCGGGGCCGAAACCCGCAGTCCGGCCCAGGCCCTGTCGGCGGCCCGCCTTCTCGACAAGCCCGCCCTGATCTCCTCCGTGGTGCGGGAGAGCGAGGTCGGGGTGATCTATGCCGACCGTCGGGAGGCCTGGCTGGCCGCCCATCCCCGCACGGCCGATGCGCCCCAGGGCACCGGCGACCTGCTCACCGCCCTCTATGGCGCCGCCGTCCTCGACAGCCTGGCGCCGGCCTACGCCCTGCCCCGGGCCGTGGGCGGGGTCGCCGAGACCGTGTCTGCCGCCCAGATGTGGAAGGCCCCCGAACTGCCCCTGGTGGCCATGGCCCAGCGGCTGAAGGCCATCTCCCCCCATGTGCGCATGGAGCGGCTCAAATGAGCCTGATCCAGGGCCAGAGCGCCCCGGGCTTTGAGGCGGTGACCGCCGCCTTTGCGGATAACTTTTCTGAAGGCCACGAGCTCGGCGCCCAGTTCGCCCTGGTCCGGGACGGCGAGGTGATCGTCGACCTCTGGGCCGGACACGCCGACCGGGCCCGCACCATCCCCTATGGCCCAGACACGTTGACCCCGCTGTTTTCCACCACCAAGGCCGTGGCCGCCCTGATGGTGGCCAGGCTCGTGGACCAGGGCAGGCTCGCCTATGACCAGCCCGTGGCCGAGGTCTGGCCAGACTTCGCCCAGGCCGGTAAGGGCGCGGTCACTGTCGCCCAGGCCCTGTCCCATCAAGCCGGGCTCTCGGGCTTTGTGGAGGCCATGGATCCGGCCCTCTGGTTCGACTGGGACGCCATCTGCGCCAAGCTTGCGGCCATGGCGCCTCTGTGGCCGCCAGGCACCGCCAGCGGCTATCACCCGGTGACCTATGGCTACCTGGCCGGAGAGATCTTCCGCCGGGTGGATGGCCGGACCCTGGGCACGGCCCTGCGGGAAGACCTGGCCCAGCCCCTGGACCTGGATATCTGGATCGGCCTGCCCGAGGCCGAACACGGCCGCTGCGCCGACCTGCAGCGGCCCCCGGCCCTGCCGGACTTTGGCGAGATCAATGTCCCCACCAAGGCCGCCTTCCTCGAGCCCTGGTCCTCGCCGGGCGGGCGCGGCCAAGCCGAATGGCGCCGGGCGGAAATCCCCTCCGCCAATGGTCACGCCACCGCCCTGTCCCTGGCCAGGCTCATGGGCGCCCTGGCCGGCGACGGCCGCCTGGACGGTCAGAGGATCCTGTCGCCGGGCCAGATCGCCGAGATGGCTCAGGAGCAGATCCGCGGCCCCGACCTCGTCCTGCCTCTGGAGATGAGCTGGGGGGCCGGGGTCATGCGCAATGGCCCGCTGAAGCCCTGGGGTCCCGGGGAGGCCACCTTCGGCCATTCCGGCTGGGGGGGCTCCTGCGTCTTTGCCGACCCGGAAACGGGGCTGGCCGGCGCCTATGTGATGAACAAGCAGTCGGCCTATCTGCTGGGCGATCCCCGCCCCCGTCGGCTGATCGAGGCGGCCTACGGCGGTCTCTGAAAGCGCGTTGCGACAAGCGCTAGGATAGGCGGTCGCGGAACGCGGTGTAGTCGAACTCGCGCACCATCCTCAGGGCGTCCGTCTCGCTGTTCCACAGGGCGATGGCCGGCAGGGGCACCCCGTTGAAGGTGTTGGTCTTGACCATGGAATAGTGCGCCTGGTCGAGGAAGGCGATGCGGGTCCCGGGCGCAGGTCTCTCCGCAAACCGGTAGTCGCCGATGATGTCGCCAGCCAGGCAGGAGGGGCCCCCCAGGCGCAGGATCACGCCGTCCTTCGCCTCGTTCAGCAGGGCCGGGCGATAGGGCGCCTCGATCACATCGGGCATGTGGCAGGTGGCCGAGAGATCGGTGATGCCGATGGCCATGCCGTTGTCGAAGGTGTCCAGCACCTCCCCCACCAGGATGCCGGCGTCCAGCGCGATGGCCTCGCCGGGCTCCAGGAACAGGCCGATGTCAAACCGCGCCCGCACGTCCCGCAGGAAAGCCACCAGGGCCTCGCGGTCATAGTCGGCCCGGGTGATGTGGTGGCCGCCCCCTAGGTTCACCCACTTGATCTGGCGGCCCAGCACGCCCGCAATCTGCGGCTCCAGGGCGGCCCAGATGCGGCTGAGCGGCTCAAAGCCCTGTTCGCACAGGGCATGGATGTGCAGTCCATCGACGCCAGCCAGGCTTTCAGCGGTCAGCTGCGACACCGGAAAGCCCAGGCGCGAGCCCAGCTGGCAGGGATCATACTTGGCGACCTCGGCCTCGCTGTGCTCGGGGTTCAGCCGCAGACCGATCTGGAAGGTTTCGCCTGCCGCCCGCGCCGCCGCGATCAGATCTGAAAACCGGGCGATCTGGTCCGGCGAATTGAAGATCACCGTGTCCGACAGCCGCAAGATTTCCGGCAGGTCCGCCGCCTTATAGGCTGGCGAATAGGTGGTCAGCTCGCCGCTATAGAACTCCCGGGCCAGCCGCGCCTCCCAGAGGCCCGAGGCGCAGACCCCGTCCAGATGCTGGCCCACAAGGTCCGCCAGGGACCACATGGAAAAGGCCTTCAGCGCCAGCAGCACCTGAGCGCCCCCCCGGTGACCCACATCGGCGAGCACGGCCAGATTGCGCGCAATCGCCGCCTCATCCACCACGAAACAGGGGGAGGGAACCCGGGTCAGATCAAATCGGGAAAACGCGCCGGCCCCGCCGGCCTTGGTCTCCATGCCCCTAGAAGTCCAGGGGCGCGGGCAGCTCGCGCATCTTCCAGGGCAGGCCGTGGACATTGAGCATGTCCATGAACGGATCGGGGTCCATCTGCTCCATGTTGAAGACGCCGGCCCCGGAATAGACGCCTTGCACCATCAGGGCCGCCCCGATCATGGCCGGCACGCCGGTGGTGTAGCTCACCGCCTGGCTGCCGGTTTCGGCATAGGCCTCTTCATGGTCGCAGACATTGTTGATGTAGACGGTCTTTTGCGCCCCATCCTTCAGACCCGTGGCGATGGTGCCGATATTGGTCTTGCCCTTGGTGCGGGGACCCAGCGACGCCGGCTCGGGCAGCAGCGCCTTCAAAAACTGCAGGGGGATGATCTCCCGGCCCTCGAACATCACCGGATCGATCCGTAGCATGCCCACATTGCCCAGCACGTCGAGGTGCTTGAGATAGGCGTCGCCAAAGGTCATCCAGAACCGGATGCGTTTGATTTCCGGATAGAATTTGGCCAGGGACTCCAGTTCCTCATGGTACATGAGGTACATGTTCTTCGGCCCCACCTGGTCGAAATCGAACACCTGTTTCTTCGCCAGCGCCGGACCCTCAACCCACTGACCGTTTTCCCAGTGCCGCGACGGGGCGGTCACTTCCCGCAGATTGATCTCGGGATTGAAGTTGGTGGCAAACGGGTGGCCATGGTCGCCGCCATTGCAGTCGAGGATGTCCAGGGTCTCGATGGAATCCAGCAGGTGCTTAGCGGTGTAGGTGGTGAACACCGAGGTCACGCCCGGATCAAAGCCGCAGCCCAGCAGGGCCATGAGGCCAGCCTCTTTGAAGCGGTCCTGATAGGCCCACTGCCAGCTGTATTCGAACTTGGCCTGGTCCCGGGGCTCGTAATTGGCGGTGTCGAGATAGTGCACGCCGGCCGCCAGACAGGCCTCCATGATCGCCAGGTCCTGGTAGGGCAGGGCCAGGTTCACCACGAGCACAGGCTTGACCGCGCCAATCAACGCCGTGGTGGCGGCGATGTCGTCGGCGTCCAGGGCGGCGGTCTCCACCACCACGCCGGTGCGGGCTTTCACTGAGGCCGCGATGGCGTCGCACTTGGAGCGCGTGCGGCTGGCGAGCGTAATGTGGCTGAAGATCTCCCGCGACATGGCCATCTTGTGGACCGCCACCGAGCCCACGCCGCCCGCGCCAATCACCAGAACTCTGCTCATCTCGCGCCCTTCCCTGCCCCTTGCGGCAAATCACAGTCCCAAAACGCCCGACTTGCGGGGAAGGGGCCATATCACGGGACGCCGCCAGGGGCCAATCAGCGCCGCTGTCTGCCGATGAACCTTAGGTGACAGACCGCCCGCCCCCGCCGCAGGCGCCCTAAGTCCGAACCCCAAAGGGTACAAAGCCCACCAAGAGAGACCCGGCGTCTTTGTGCCCTTCGTGCTCTTTGTGGTTGGTCCTTCCTCCCGCCGCCCACCCCTTGCCCCGCGCCAGAGCCCATGCATCCTGCCCCCATCATGCTGCAGCCTTTGGACGAGAACATCTGGACGGCGGCGGGGCCGCAGGTGCGCGTCCTGGGGTTTGCCTATCCCACCGCCCTGGTAGTGATCCGGCTGAAGGACGGGGACCTGTTCATCTGGTCGCCCACGGCCCTGACCCCAGACCTCAAGGCTTCCGTCGACGCCCTGGGGCCGGTGCGCCACCTCGTCTCCCCCACCGCCCTGCACAACCTGTTTCTCGCCGAGTGGCAGGCCGCATATCCGGACGCCCGGCTCTACGCCCCGCCGGGCCTGCGCCAGCGCCGCCCCGACCTCGCCTTTGACGCAGACCTGCAGGACGGCACCGCACAGGATGGGGGCCACCCCTGGGCGGGCGAGATCGATCAGGTCCACATGGCGGGCAACCAGATCGCCACCGAGGTGGTGGTCTTCCACCGGGCCAGCCGCACCGTCCTCATCGCCGACCTGATCCAGCAGCTCGACCCCGCCAGCCTCAGGGGTTGGCGCGCGCTCATCGCCCGCCTGGACCTGATGACCGGGGACGCGCCCCAGACCCCGCGCAAATTCCGCCTGGCCTTCACCGACCGCAAGGCCGCCCGCGCAGCGCTGGCCCGCATTGAGGCCTGGCCCGCCCGCCGCGTGCTGATGGCCCACGCCCCGCCCGTGCTGGAAGACGGCCAAGCCTTCCTCACCCGCACCTTCGCCTGGCTGCGGGGCTGAGGGGGCGGACGCCCGCCGCAGGTGCCCCAAATCCGAACCACAAAGCCCCCGAAGCCCACAAAGACGGACACGGCCCCTTCGTGCCCTTTGTGTCCTTCGTGGTTGACCTCCTACCGCACCGTCCAGGACACGCCGGTGCCAGCGGAGTCTTCGTCCCCGGCCCAGCGGACGAAGCGGTGATCGGCACCCTGGCCGAGAGCGTCAAGGCGCCCCTCAACATCATGCTGCGCCCAACCACACCCCCGGCCGAGCGCCTCAAAGCCCTGGGCGTGCGCCGCCTCTCCTCAGCCACCGCCCCCTTCCGTGCCGCTTATGGCGCGTTGGTGGAGGCCCTGCCGGGCTATCTGGAGATGGGGACGTTCGGGTCGTTCGCCGGCGGGGTGCCGGATTTGAATGCTGCGTTTGGGGGATAAGGGTGCCCCAAGCTCACCGGTCTTGCCGGCCGGGGCCATACGGCTGGACGAAAAACGGGAAGGCTGCAGAACGCAAAAACGCCGCCCGGCAAGGGGCGGCGTTGGCGTTCGATCCGAACTGTGTATTTAACCGCCGTTGCTCATGGCAATTTCTCCAAGAGGGCAAGGTTCAGAACCAAAAGGGTACCGAGCTCGTTGGAAGGGATCGTCGTTCTTGCGCCCAGAAATGTCAAGGAATTTCTAGGCTGCATCCTTGTACAACACAACTTCCCCAGCGGCAGTTCCGATCAGATGCACCCAAGGTCGAAGCAGATCAAAATTTTTCGTTGTTGGACTTATGACGCCCCCTGTTTCCTGGTCACGGCCATGTGAAAGTGCATTCCTAATCTTCCGCAAAAGATCGCAAAAATGATCGAGTCCCTTCTGGCAGAAGGCTGCCTCTGTCTCGGCGTCAGAAATGAGCGCTTTAACTGAAAACCCTCCATCAAACTTTGTTTCTTTTAGAAAAAAGGCACGATTTGCCTGAATTTCTCGCCAGACAAGACTTTTGTCTACACATTTATTAACAATCCCCTTGAACTTTGGTATGTCGTCATTTTTCTTAACACTTATGATATCAGTTATTTCTTCCACAACAGATGGTAACTTGTCTCGTACATTTGGTGACGATAGAATTCTTGTTATCGATCTTCGGACAGCTTCGTCTAAATAATGGTGAGATGCATACTCAATAATTCTATAATATAATATAAATCTCATCACAGGAGTTTCTTCTTTACTGGTAGACGACCAGAATCCAAGAAGTTGACTATTCAATTCTGATCCGGAAATGGTGCGCGGAAATTCGCCTGAAATATACCGGGTGCGCCTCAGATTGCCGCCAGATTCGAACGCTGGCTCGTGTATAACAACTGTTGGACACATATCGTCAAAATATGACAAATAGAAATTGAGATGATTGATTATATCAATAAGCTTTTCTCGTTCCACTTTATGTTAGATATCCAGAAAGAACGGGGCGCGTCTAGACCTAGTCTTTCCCTATTGCTCTCAGTCGCGTTAGCAAACTGAAAGAATGACTGCATATTGCGGTGATTTGTAGACGACATACCCCGGGGAGAGGTGTTCTTAGCAATCTCAACCAAACGATCACTAGATTCACCAAATTTGCAGAGATGGCTCTTTCCTTTGAATGAAAATTCAAATTCACGATCCACGACCTCTCGCTGATTTTCTGATGGCGAGAATGCAGTCCAGATAATCTCAAGCCGATCTTCATCTGAGTGCCAAATTCCAGTAAGACGCTCGGGCAGATGAACCCTCTCAAGTGCTGCAGCAAGACTATCAGATTCATCTGGTATGTTTATAGCGACTGACCAATCTCCCCAAGGCTCTTCGATGCGAATCTGAGTGCCACCTGTTCGACGAGTAGTTTCGGCGATCTTGGCTTTAGGGTTTGCGGCCAAGAAGCCAGCGAACTTCTCTCGCGCTGCCTTAAGCGCCGGCGATGCTTCCGGTGACTTTGTATCGTCAGACATTTGTTTCTCCCCAACGCTCATGAAACGCGGCTCTATGGACAAGCGCAACCCTACAGTGCGCGCATACAGGCCATGTCAGATAGGTGAGCAGTACGATGTCCCCCCACCTCCGCACGTGACCACCGCGCCGCCGCCGCCTATCTTCCCGCGCATGACCGACTCCCTCTCCCTCACCCCCCTGCCGGACCTGCCCAGGACGATCACTCAGGATGGGCCGCCGGTGCGGCTCTATCTGGTGGATGGGTCGGGCTATATCTTCCGGGCCTTTCACGCCCTGCCGCCGCTGACGCGCAAGAGCGACGGCCTGCCGGTGGGGGCGGTGTCGGGGTTCTGCAACATGCTGTGGAAGCTCTTGGTGGAGATGCGGGCCCAGGCGGACGCGCCCACCCACCTGGCGGTGATCTTCGACCATTCCAGCAAGACATTCCGCAACGATCTCTATGACCAGTACAAGGCCCACCGGCCGCCGCCGCCGGAGGATCTGATCCCGCAGTTTCCCCTGGTGCGGGAGGCGACCCGGGCCTTTGGCGTGCCGAGCCTGGAGCTGCCCGGCTATGAGGCCGACGACCTGATCGCGGCCTATGCCTGCAAGGTCCGCGACATGGGCGGGGAGGTGACCATCATCTCCTCGGACAAGGACCTGATGCAGCTGGTGGGCGACCGGGTGTTCATGCTCGACACCATGAAGAACCTGAGGATCGGCCGCGAGCAGGTGATCGAGAAGTTCGGGGTGCCGCCGGAAAAGGTGGTGGATGTCCAGGCCCTGTGCGGCGACGCCGTGGACAATGTGCCAGGCGCGCCGGGCATCGGCATCAAGACCGCCGCCCAGCTGATCAACGAATATGGCGACCTGGACACGCTGCTGGCCCGCGCGGGCGAGATCAAGCAGCCCAAGCGCCGCGAGACCCTGATCAACTTCGCCGACCAGATCCGCCTGTCGCGCCTGCTGGTGCAGCTGGACTGCGACACCCCCCTGCCTGCGGCCCTCGATGAACTGGCCGTGGCCGAGCCGGAGCCCGCAGTGCTGGCGGCCTTCCTGGAGGAGATGCAGTTTCGCAGTCTGGCCCGGCGGGTGAGCGCGGGCGACGCGGCCCCCTCCCAGCCGGCGCCGGAGCGGGCGCCTGCGCCGGACGCCCCGCCCATCGATGTGAACGGCTATGTCTGCGTCCGCGATCTGGCGAGCCTGGAGGCCTGGATCGCCCGGGCGCGGGCGGCAGGGATCGTGGCCTTCGACACCGAGACCGACGCCCTGTCGTCCGCCAGTGCGGGCCTGTGCGGGGTGTCCCTGGCCGTGGCGCCGGGCCAGGCCTGTTACATTCCGCTGGCCCATGAGGAGATGGACGGTCTGGCCCTGGACGCGCCGGCCGACCTGACCCAGATTCCGCTGGCCGAGGCCATCGCGGTTTTGAAGCCGATGCTGGAGGACCCCTCGGTCCTGAAGATCGCCCAGAACGCCAAGTATGATCTGGCCGTCCTGTCGCGCTACGGCGTCCGCGTGGCGCCGGTCGAGGACACCATGCTGATCTCCTATGTGCTGGAGGCGGGCCTGCACGGCCACGGCATGGACGAGTTGTCGCGGCTGTGGCTTGGCCATGAGCCGATCCCCTTCAAGCAGGTGGCGGGCTCCGGCAAGGCCCAGAAGAGCTTCAAGAACGTGCCCTTGAAGGAGGCCACCGCCTACGCCGCCGAAGACGCTGACGTGACCCTGCGGCTCTATTCGGTGCTCAAGCCCAAGCTGGCAGCGGCGGGGCTGTCCACCGTCTATGAGACCCTGGAGCGGCCGCTCGCCGCCGTCCTGGCCGACATGGAGGTGGCCGGTATCGCGGTGGACCCTGAGCATCTCAGGCGCCTCTCCAACGATTTTTCCCTGCGCATGGCCGAGTTCGAGGCCCAGGCCCACGGGCTCGCCGGGCGGCCCTTCAACCTCGGCTCGCCCAAGCAGGTGGGGGAAATCCTCTATGCCGAGATGGGGCTGTCGCCGGGCCGCACCACGGCCACGGGCGCCTCCTCCACCGACGCTGCGGTGCTGGAGGAGCTGGCCGCCCAGGGCCACGCCCTGCCCCGGGTGCTGCTGGACTGGCGTCAGCTCTCGAAGCTGAAGGGCACCTATACCGACGCGCTTGTGGCGGCCATTGCCCCGGCCACCCGCCGGGTGCACACCTCGTTTGCGCTGGCGGCCACCAGCACCGGGCGGCTGTCGTCGTCGGACCCCAACCTGCAGAACATCCCGATCCGCACCGAAGAGGGCCGCAAGATCCGCAAGGCCTTTGTGGCCGAACCGGGCCACCTGCTGATCAGCGCCGACTACAGCCAGATCGAGCTGCGCATTCTGGCCCATATGGGGGACATTCCGCAGCTTAAACGGGCCTTTTTGGACGGTTTGGATATCCACGCCATGACGGCGTCCGAGATGTTCGGCGTGCCCATCGAAGGCATGCCGGCCGAGACCCGCAGGCGGGCCAAGGCGATCAATTTCGGCATCGTCTATGGCATCTCGGCCTTTGGCCTGGCCAACCAGCTGTCCATCCCCCAGGACGAGGCCGGGGCCTATATCCGCACCTATTTCGAACGCTTCCCCGGCATCCGCGACTATATGGACAAGGAGAAAGCCAAGGTGCGGGCCCAGGGCTTCGTCACCACGCTGTTTGGCCGCAAGGTGAACATCCCCGAGGTGGGCGCCAAGGCGGCGGGCATGCGGGCCTTTGCTGACCGCGCCGCGATCAATGCGCCGATCCAGGGTACCGCCGCCGACGTGATCCGCCGGGCCATGATCCGCATGCCGTCCGCCCTGGCCAAGGCCGGCCTTTCCACCCGCATGCTGCTGCAGGTGCACGACGAACTGGTGTTCGAGGCGCCGCAGGCTGAGGCAGACGCCGCCATCGTGGTGATCAAGCAGGTGATGGAGACCGCCGCCGAGCCGGCCTTCGCCTTCTCCGTGCCCCTGGTGGTGGAGGCCCGCGCCGCCGCCAACTGGGACGACGCCCACTAAGCTGGGCTGAAGGCCGCCGTCCGACTGACCTTGGCCTGGATGATCTTCTGGCCGCTGTCGTCCAGGCGGGCGGCGGTGAGCACGCCGGTGGCATAGGCACCGGTGTCCAGCCCCAGGCGGTGGGGGGTCATCTGCGGCTCCTCCATGGGGGTGTGCCCATGGACGATGACCTTGCCGAAGGGGCCAGACGCCTGCAGGAACTCGCCCCTGATCCACAACAGGTCCCGCTCGGCCTGCTGGGCCAGGGGCACGCCGGGACGCACCCCGGCATGGACAAAGGCGTAGTCGCCGACCTCGGTCATCAGGTCGAGCTGGCCATAGAAGGTCCGGTGGGCGGCCGGCAGAGCAGCGTCGAAGGCGCTCCTGGCCACGGCCCAGGCCTCGGGATCGGTGCGGGTGGCCGGGGGCTGCACCCCATAGGAGGCCAGGGTGGCGTTGCCCCCGTGCTCGGCCCAGGTGGTGCCGAACGCCGGCTCATCGAGAAAGCGCAGCAGGGCCTCCTCGTGATTGCCCTTCAGGGTCCGGACCTCAAAGCCCGGTGCGGCCTGCAGGGCCAGGATGGTCTCCACCACCTGCTGGGAGCCGGGCCCCCGGTCCACATAGTCCCCCAGGAAGACCAGGATCGGCTGGGCGTCCGGCGGCGCCTGCGTCACATCCTGGGCGATCTCGCGCATCAGGGTGACCAGCAGGTCGTGACGCCCATGGATATCGCCCACCGCATAGACCCGGCGCCCGCCGGTGGAGGGCGGGGCGTCGGTCTTTTTCTTGCCGAACAGGCGGTTGAACACGGGGCGGTCCTGGGCTAGCGGGCAGCCCCATTGTGGCTGGCGGGGGCCGCCCAAGGCAATGCCCTAGAACAAGGTCAGGCCGCCCTGCGGGTCACCGGCGCGGCGGCGGCGTGTCCGATGTCGAACCGGGCCACGCTTTCGGCCAGCAGGCGGGCTTCGCTGGCCAGGGCGTGGCTGGCCGCCGTGGTCTGTTCCACCATGGCCGCGTTCTGCTGGGTCACCCGGTCCATCTCATTGACGGCGGTATTGACCTCCTGCA
>NZ_JAKRSA010000026.1 GCF_022402485.1 Phenylobacterium sp.
ACCCAGGGCCGTTTTTCGTTCTACACATGCGTTCAGAGCCTTGCCTTCATGCGGACGGCGGCTAACCTCACCTGGGGTTGAGGGGAGTTTTTATGCGCGTTCTGATGATGGTAGTGCTTGCGGCCTGGGCCGTGAGCACGTCGATGGCGGCCGCCGCGCCGCCGCCGGTGGCGGCTTTCGCCCGGCTTGAGGCGATCCAGGACGTGGCGATATCGCCCAATTGCGCTCGCATCGCCCTGCTGGGCGGGCCCGCAGGGGCGCGGTCCCTCAACATCGCGACCTTGGACACCGCCGGCGCCAAGACGGTGCCCCTGGGGGATATCGAGGCGGTGAGTGTCCGTTGGGTGGGCAACGACCATGTTATCGTCCGGGTAGGGTTCTGGGAGAAGCTTGCCCCCCGGCGCGAATATCGCTTTGAGCGCAACATCGTGGTCACCGCCGAAGGCGAGATCGGCGCGCTCCTGCTCTCCAACGACCATGCCAGTCGCTATGCCACCAGCCAGCCGATCATGCGGGTGGTCCATGGAGAGACCCCGGCGGTCTATCTGATGGGTCTGCAGATGACCATCGACCGGTCCCATGTGGACAGCCGCATTGTCCAGAAGGGGGACGAGCAGACCTTCAAGTGGTCGCTCTGGCGGGCCGATCCCACCACCGGCCATGGACGGATCGTGGAAAACGGCAACTTCGATTCAATCTTCTTTGAACCCGATGGCCAGGGTGAGGCGAGGGTGCGTTTCGAGGTCGATCCCGATACCGCCAAGGCGCGAGTCTTTGGCCGGGCCAGGGGAGAGCGGCGCTGGACAGAGACGTGGCGCGAAGAAAGCGGCGGCGAGTACCTCGGCTATTCCGATCCCGAGGACGCCATCTATCTCGTTCAGGACGTGGTCGGCGGTCGACAGGTGGTGCGCCAGCGACTGTCTGATGGGGCGACAGACGGCATGGGCGAGCCGAGCCCCTATGATCCAAGTACGATCGTCGACCCCTATACCGGGCAGGTTCTCGCCCTGCTATCCGGTGGCGAGAGCTTCACGGCACAGTATCTCGATGACCATATTGGCGCGGTGCACAGGCTGCTGTCCCGGGCCATGGGGGGGCGTCCCGTCGGGCTTGTGGACTGGTCGCAGGACCGCACTCGCTTTGTGGTCCGCACCCAGTCCAATGACGCGCCGCCCACCTGGCACCTTCTGGACTGGAGCAAAAAGGAGCTCTCGCCGCTGGGATCTGGTTTCCCCGAGCTCAATGATCAGCCCATGGGACAGACCCAATGGCTGACCTACAGGGCGCGGGACGGGCTTGAGATCCCCGCCTATCTGACCCTGCCGCCGGGTGCCGGCACCGGCGAGGTGCCCCGCCCTTTGGTGGTTCTGCCCCATGGGGGGCCTGCCGCCCGCGACACCGACCGCTTTGACTATCTGACCCAGTTCCTGGCGACGCGGGGCTATGCGGTGCTGCGGCCCCAGTTCCGGGGCTCTCGCGGCTTTGGTCAGGCTTTCGAGGACGCCGGCAAGGGCGAGTGGGCTGGCAAGATGCAGACGGACCTCCTGGATGGGGTGGCCCATCTGGCTGAGGCGGGGCAGATCGACCCTGAACGGGTGTGTATCGTGGGGGCGAGCTATGGGGGGTATGCCGCCCTGGTCGGCGTCACCCTGCATCCTGAAGCATTCCAATGCGCCGCAGCTATCGCCCCGGTCACCGATCTGCAGATGCTGCAACTGAATGTGGTTCGGCGATCAGGCCGGGAGTCGGGTTTCTTTGTCGGCTTCCGCGATCAGCTGGCCAACGCCTCCCGCGAGCAGATGGCGGCGGCCTCGCCGGTCACTCACGCCGCGGCGGCGACCGCGCCGATTCTGCTGATGCACGGTGATCAGGACACTGTTGTTCTGCTGGATCACTCGGTGCTGATGAAGAACGCCCTGGAGCGGGCGGGCAAGCCCGTCGAGTTGGTCGTCTTTGAGGGAGAGAACCACTATTTCTTCCGGCCGCAGAGCCGCGCGCGCATGCTGGAGCAGCTGGGCAGCTTCCTCTCCACCCATCTCCCGGTAAACTAAAACCCTGGGGCAGGTGGGCTCCGTTTAGGGGGAGCGGTCCCATGCGTGGACTTTGGATTATCGCAGGTGTCGCCCTGGCGCTGGGGGCGACCCAGGTCCAGGCGCGCCCGTTGCCCGCCGGCGGGGTCACGGCCGCTGAGGTGATCGAGGTGCTGCAGGCCAGTGGCTACCGCGCCCAGGCCGATGTGGACGGGGTTGGCGACCCCATGGTCCGTAGCGCCACCGACGGCACCAACTTCCTCATCTACTTCTACGGCTGTGAGCGCGATCGCTGCACGAGCATCCAGTTCAGCGTCGGCTTCGAGATGAATCAATCGCCGGGCCTAGCGAAGATCAATGAGTGGAACCGTGAGATGCGGTTCGGCCGCGCCTATCTCGACTCCGACATGGATCCCTTCGTCGAGATTGATGTGGACATGGAACTCGGTGCCACGACCGAACAGCTTCAGAGCGTCATCGGCACCTGGACGGCACTGGTCCCGGCCTTCAAAGAGTTCATCGATTTCAGATCAGCCCGCTCCTGGCGCTAGAGATCAGGCAAGGGATTCATCGACCTCCCACCGCTGGTGGTATCGATCCCCAGTGGGGGCGTGACAGAGTCGCGATAGGCGCGATCGGCGGCCTTTCGCGCGGCGGCCTGCTCCAGCCCCCTCTGCTTGTCGCCGTCCATGAGCGGCGGCCGATAGGGTGCCGTCTCCGCCCCGCGGGCGAAGCGCTCAAGGCAGGCGGCCCGCTCCGCCTGGTTCAGCCGCGACATGTCCGGCTGGCTGCAGCCAAAGGTCTGTCGCAGGGCGCTCCTGAGCCGCGCGGCCTGGGCGGTGGCCTCGGGATCTGCGGCTGGCGCTGGGTGAATGGGGGAGGGAGCCGTCTCAGCCGAATCGCCGCGGTTGTCTCGCGGTGGCGTCGTTGGGCCTTGGGCGGCCCGAATCGGCATTTGCTGGCTGCGGTCGGGGCGACGCCGGAGGGCGGCAAGTGGCGGTGCCAGGACGATCTCGAAGATCGGCCCCTCCTGCGTCTGCGGCAGGTCCGGGGCCATCTGCCCCAGCATCAGCAAGGCGGCCAGATGCAACGCCGTGACCAGGGCTGCGGCCCCCATAAGTCTCAAGCCGCGCGTCATGGGTCCATCCAACCGGTCAAGGCCAAGCTGGTTGCCGCGCGGGGCAAAACTGTGGCGCGGCGTGGCAAAGTCCGCAGGGCTTGCGCAAACATTGACGGGCAGGGCCGGTGCGAGTATGAACCGCGCTCCTCTGAGGCCAGGGATCATGTCCCAGGTCCCATGGGACCCGAAAGTCTTGCAAGGGACGGCTCGCCCGCCGGAGCGCTTCACACATGCGCGCCGGCGAGTTTTCGTGTTCAGAGCCGGGCTTGAAGACCAGAAGACCAACGACCCTTCAACGGGGCGCATCGGCCCAACGGCACACGCCCCCACAAGCCTAGGAATGGCGCAGAGAATATATGCCTACGGTCAATCAGCTGATCCGCAAACCGCGCAAGGACAAGCCCTCGCGCAATAAGGTGCCGGCCCTCAAGGGCTGCCCCCAGCGTCGCGGCGTTTGCACGCGCGTTTACACCACGACCCCCAAGAAGCCGAACTCGGCTCTGCGGAAGGTGGCCAAGGTCCGTCTGACGACCGGCATTGAAGCGGTGTGCTACATCCCCGGCGAAGGCCACAACCTCCAGGAACACTCCGTGGTGCTGATCCGCGGCGGCCGGGTGAAGGACCTTCCCGGCGTGCGCTATCACATCCTGCGCGGCGTGCTCGACACCCAAGGGGTGAAGGACCGCAAGCAGCGTCGTTCGCTCTACGGCGCCAAGCGTCCGAAGTAAGGATCAGAAGATATGTCCCGCCGCCGTCGCGCAGAAAAACGTCAAGTCCTTCCCGACCCGAAGTTCGGGGATCTCGTTGTCACCAAGTTCATGAACTACGTGATGTACGAAGGTAAGAAGGCCGTCGCCGAGAACATCATCTACGGTGCGTTCGATATCCTCGAAGCCAAGCGTAAGGACCAGGGCCCCCTGGAAACCTTCCATGCGGCTCTGGATAACGTCGCTCCGGGCATCGAGGTCCGCTCCCGCCGGGTTGGCGGCGCTACCTATCAGGTTCCCGTGGAAGTGCGTCCCGAGCGCCGTCGCGCTCTGGCCATCCGCTGGCTGGTGACTGCTGCGCGCAAGCGCGGCGAGAACACCATGACCGAGAAGCTGGCCGGTGAACTCCTCGACGCCTCCTCTAACCGCGGTGCCGCAGTGAAGAAGCGCGAAGACACCCACAAGATGGCTGAGGCGAACCGCGCCTTCTCGCACTACCGCTGGTAAGTCTGCCCATCCATCGCTTCCCGGCGCGGGCGGTTTGAGTTAAACCGCCCGCGCTGTTCGTTCAGCATCAAGACCGGCATTCGACCTCCGGACCTCTTTCAGCAAAGCCTTTCGCTATGGCCCGCACGCACCCCATCGAAGACTACCGTAATTTCGGCATCATGGCCCACATCGACGCGGGCAAGACGACGACGACAGAGCGGATTCTCTTCTACACCGGCAAGAGCCACAAGATCGGTGAAGTCCATGATGGCGCGGCCACCATGGACTGGATGGAGCAGGAGCAGGAGCGCGGCATCACGATCACGTCGGCCGCGACGACCTCGTTCTGGAAGGGCAAGCGCCTCAACATCATCGACACCCCCGGCCACGTGGACTTCACCATTGAGGTGGAGCGGTCCCTCCGGGTGCTCGACGGCGCGGTGACCGTTCTGGACGGCAATGCCGGCGTGGAACCCCAGACCGAGACCGTCTGGCGCCAGGCCGACAAGTACAATGTTCCCCGGATCGTGTTCATCAACAAGATGGACAAGATCGGCGCTGACTTCGACAAGTCGGTGGAATCCATCCGCGACCGCCTGGGCGCGAAGGCTGTTCCTATCCAACTGCCGATCGGTTCGGAATCTTCCCTGCGCGGTCTGGTGGACCTGGTCCGCATGAAGGCCGTGGTCTGGGAGAATGACGGTCTGGGTGCCGCCTTCACCGACGAAGACATTCCTGCCGATATGAAGGAAAAGGCCGAACAGGCCCGGGCCTACATGATCGAGAACGCGGTCGAGCTCGATGACGAGGCCATGGAGGCCTATCTCTCGGGTGAAGAGCCGTCGGAAGAGACCATCAAGAAGTGCCTGCGCAAGGCGGTTCTGACCGGTGCCTTCTATCCGATCCTCTGTGGCTCGGCCTTCAAGAACAAGGGCGTTCAGCCCCTGCTTGACGCCGTTGTCGACTATCTGCCGTCGCCCCTGGACATCCCCCCAACCCCGGGCATCGACTTCCGCACCGAAGAGCCGGTCACCCGTCGCGCCTCGGACGACGAGCCGCTGTCGGTCCTGGCGTTCAAGATCATGGACGATCCCTTCGTGGGCTCTCTGACCTTCTGCCGCATCTATTCGGGCAAGCTCGAAACCGGCATGGGCCTGCTGAACTCCACCCGCGATCGTCGTGAGCGTGTCGGCCGGATGCTGCTGATGCACTCCAACAACCGCGAAGACATCAAGGAAGCCTATGCTGGCGACATCGTCGCTCTGGCTGGCCTGAAGGACACCCGCACTGGCGACACCCTGTGTGATCCGACCAAGTCGCCGGTCATCCTGGAGCGCATGGAGTTCCCCGCGCCGGTTATCGAGATCGCCGTGGAGCCCAAGTCCAAGGCCGACCAGGAAAAGCTCGGCGTGGCCCTGGCCAAGCTGGCTTCCGAAGACCCGTCCTTCACGGTCTCCACCGACCACGAGTCGGGCCAGACCATCCTGAAGGGCATGGGCGAGCTGCACCTGGACATCAAGATCGATATCCTGAAGCGCACCTATAAGGTCGAAGCCAACATCGGTGCCCCGCAGGTGGCCTATCGTGAGAGCCTCGGGCGTCGCTGCGAGATCGACTACACCCATAAGAAGCAGACCGGCGGTACGGGCCAGTTCGCCCGGGTGAAGCTGGTGTTTGAGCCGGGCGAGGCCGGTTCAGGCTTCGTGTTCGAGAGCGCGCTGACCGGTGGTTCGGTGCCGAAGGAATACATTCCCGGCGTCCAGAAGGGCATCGAGTCCGCCAAGGACAACGGTCTGCTGGCCGGCTTCCCGCTGATCGACTTCAAGGCCACCTTGATCGACGGTGCCTATCACGACGTTGACTCCTCGGTGCTGGCCTTTGAAATCGCCTCCCGCGCGGCCTTCAAGGAATTGCGTGAAAAGGGCGGGCCCAAGCTGCTCGAGCCGATCATGGCCGTCGAGGTTGTGACCCCGGAAGAGTATCTGGGTTCGGTCATCGGCGACCTGAACGGTCGTCGTGGTCAGATCCAGGGCCAGGACATGCGCGGCAACGCCACGGTCATCAACGCCTATGTGCCGCTGGCCAATATGTTCGGCTATGTGAACACCCTCCGGGGCATGTCACAGGGTCGCGCTCAGTTCACCATGACGTATGACCACTATGAGCCGGTCCCGCAGCATGTGGCTGACGAAGTCATCAAGAAGTACGCCTAAGATCTTCCAACCCTAGTTTAGAGGACGAGCCCGGACAGGGCTGGAGCTTGAAATGGCCAAAGAGAAATTCCAACGCACTAAGCCGCATTGCAACATCGGCACGATTG
>NZ_JAKRSA010000027.1 GCF_022402485.1 Phenylobacterium sp.
CAAGACCAAGGGCCGCCGGGGGAAACCCCGGCGGCCTTTGCCATTTCGAAACCTCCACCCATCGAAACCTCGACCCAGGGGCGCCTGTGTCTTCCCGGGTCTTATGCTATCGGCAGGGCAGGGGAGATGCCTGGGGGTGCGATCATGGAACGTTGGACGTTGCGCCTGAGTGCCCTTGTCCTCGCGCTTGTTATGACGGGCCCGGCTCAGGCCGCCGAGCCCGACCTTTCGACCATGAGTGCCGGGGCTCGGGTTGCCTTTACCAAGGCGATGCCCAAGGGCGGGGAACTGCACAACCACATCTCCGGCGGAATCTTTGCCGAGACCCTGCTCGGTTGGGCGGTGGAGGATGGTCTTTGTGTTGACGTATCGACCCTGGCCCTGGCCCGCCCGCCCTGTGAGGGCCAGAACCTCCGCCCCGTGGCGGAGGCCATGGCCGATGAGGTGCTCTATTCAGACATCCTCGACAGTCTGAGCACCCGTCAGCCGGGTTTTCTGGACCGCTCAGGCCATGACCAGTTCTTTGGCGTCTTTGGCCGCATTGGCGCGGTCGGACCTGCCCGAGGGGGAGACCGCCTGGCCACGGTCATGGAGGATCTGGCCCACCAGAACACCTTCTATCTGGAGGCTATGGTGACCCCACAGGGCGCGGCTTCGGCGGCGCTTGGCCTCAAGGTCGGGCTGAAGTCTGACCTGTCGCAGATGAAGGCAGAGATTGAAGCGGCAGGGCTTGCGGCTGTGGTGGACGCCGCCATTGCCCAGACGGACGTCATGGAGGCCCGCGCCCGGGAGGTGCTGGCCTGCGATACCCCAAATCCGAGGCCGGGATGCCAGGTCACCGTGCGATATCTGGTCCAGACCACCCGGATCATTCCCCCTGAGGCGACCTTTGCCCAGCTGCAGCTGGGGGTCGCCCTGGTCCAGGCCGACCGCCGCTGGGTCGGCCTGCAGATGGTGGCGCCCGAGGATCACCCGACCGCACTGGGGAACTACCGCCTGCACATGGAGATGGTGGGCTTTCTGACAAAGCAGGGGCACCTGGCACCGGCCGCTCTTCACGCCGGCGAGCTGACCTTTGACTATGCGCCGCCGGAGCACCTGCGTGATCACATCAGCCAGGCAGTGCGTATCGCCGGGGCCCGGCGGATTGGCCATGGGGTGGCTCTCCCCCACGAGACCGACGCCGAGGTCCTGGCGGCCGAGATGGCCCAGGCGGGCATCCTGATTGAGGTCAACCTCTCCTCGAACGAAGTCATCTTGAAGTTCACCCCAGAGGATCACCCCTTTGCCTGGTTCCTGGAGCGGGGCATTCCGGTGAGCCTGTCCACAGACGACTCCGGGCTCCTGCGGATCGACCTGTCCCATGAGTACGAGCGCGCAGTGGCCTATGGTGCCGACTATGCCGACCTGAAACGTTCAGCCCGAAATGCCCTGGCCTTTTCCTTCCTGGCGGGGGAGGGGCTCTGGTCCGATCCTGGCCAGTACCGGCGGCCAGCGCCGGCATGCCGAGGTCAGATTGGCGCATCGGAGCCCCGGGGCGGTTGTGCGGCCCTGGTCTCGTCCAGCGACAAGGCCCGTGAGCAATGGCGCCATGAGGCCCTGCTGGCCAACTTCGAGGCAGGCTTCAGAGGGCGCTCGCGCAGATGACCAGAAAGTCATGACCTCGATTTAAGCTGCCCTGGGGTCTGGCCCCCGCTAGCCTTTGAGCAGATCAATAAAGGGAGCGGCACATGACCCGTTCAATCTTTACCCTCGGCGTTGTGGCGGCAGGACTGTCTCTGGCTACCGCCGCCCACGCCGCGCCCTCCGTGGAGGTGCGCGACGCCGTGGCTCGGGTTGTGGTTACGCCTGAGGCCCGCCAGGACATCCAGGTGGACATTCTGACCACAAATCCAAGCCTTCCCCTGACCGTCCGCACCGAGGGGGCCCTGGTCATCATCGATGGGGACCTCGACCGCAGCATCCGCAGCTGTAGAGCCCGAGGGGAGCGATCCTCGGTCACGGTCTCGGGTGTTGGTGAGGTGGCCTATGCGGACATGCCTCAGGTGGTGATCCGCACGCCAATGGCCGTGGATCTTAAGGTGGGAGGGGCAGTGTTTGGTGTGGTCGGCCGTAGCCAATCCCTGAAGATCGCCAATGCCGGCTGCGGAGAATGGACCATGGCCAATATCAGCGGCAAGCTCGACGCCACCCTGGCGGGATCTGGCGACATGCGGGCCGGGGCGGCCAGCGCAGCGACCCTGAGGGTAGCAGGATCAGGCGACATGGCCGTGCGTCAGGTTTCCGGGCCCCTGGCGGTGGACCTGGCGGGCTCCGGCGACGTGAAGGTGGCGACGCTCACCGGATCGAGCCTGAAGGTCAATCTGGCGGGCTCTGGCGACGTGGAGGTGGCGGCCGGCAAGGTCGACGCCATGTCAGCCTCTGTGACCGGCTCAGGGGATGTCCGGTTTGACGGTGAGGCCCGCAGCCTTCAGGCTGCGATCGTCGGATCTGGTGATATCCGCGTGCGCGAAGTGACCGGAGCCGTAAACCGCTCGGTCATCGGGTCGGGGGATATCCGAGTGGGTGAGTCATCTTAAGGGCCGGGGGCGGCTCGCGGCCCTTGACGCAGGCGAGTCGCCTCTGTACTACCGCGCTTCCTGTTGGACCGGCTGTGCGGCTTCTGTCGCAGACGCGGTCCGCAGAACGACCTGAGGCCGTGACATAACACAGCGTTCTTAGGGGTAGCCTTCGCGGCGACGCGAGGGCCGAATTCGTTTTTGCGGGCTACGCGTACGGCACCTCTCGCTTTGGGGGTTCCGGAGTTGGTCTTTGAAATGGTCAAAGTCACGCGGGCGGACCGCCGTCTGTAGGGAAAATTAAGAGCGATATGGATCGTCAGAACATCCGCATCCG
Organism: Phenylobacterium sp.; assembly: GCF_022402485.1. Classification (GTDB taxonomy): domain Bacteria; phylum Pseudomonadota; class Alphaproteobacteria; order Caulobacterales; family Caulobacteraceae; genus Phenylobacterium. Next base: position 2,896 of record NZ_JAKRSA010000027.1, read on the forward strand.
GCTCAAGGCCTTCGATCACCGCGTGCTGGATCATTCCACGCGTGAGATCGTAAACACGGCCAAGCGCACCGGCGCCACCGTCAGGGGTCCCATCCCCCTGCCGACCCTCATCGAAAAATTCACCGTCAACCGCTCGCCGCACGTCGACAAGAAGTCGCGCGAGCAGTTTGAGATCCGCACGCACAAGCGCGTGCTCGACATTGTCGACCCCACCCCGCAGACCGTGGACGCGCTCATGAAGCTCGACCTGTCCGCCGGCGTGGACGTCGAGATCAAGCTCTAAGGGGACCAGCCGATGCGTACCGGCGTGATCGCCAAAAAGCTGGGCATGGCGCGCTTCTTCGATGAAAGCGGCGTCCATGTGCCTGTCACCGTCCTCAGCCTTGAAGGCTGCCAGGTGGTGGCTCAGCGCACTCAGGAGAAGGACGGCTACGTGGCCCTCCAACTCGGCGCTGGCTTCAAAAAACCCAAGAACACCACCAAGGCCCTGCGCGGCCACTTCGCCAAGGGCGAGGTCGAGCCCAAGCGGACCCTCGGTGAATTCCGCGTGTCGGAAGACAACCTGGTCGATGTCGGTGCTGAACTGAGCGCCGAGCACTACGTCCCCGGCCAAAAGGTCGACGTGACCGGCGTGACCATCGGTAAGGGCTTCGCCGGTGCCATGAAGCGCTGGAACTTCGGGGGCATGCGCGCCACCCACGGCGTGTCCGTGTCCCACCGGGCTCACGGTTCGACGGGTCAGCGCCAGGATCCGGGCAAGACCTTCAAGGGCAAGAAGATGGCCGGCCACTATGGGGTCGAGACCGTCACCACCCTGAACCTGACCGTCTGGCGGGTTGATGCCGAGCGTAACCTCATCCTGGTCAAGGGTGCGGTCCCCGGTTCCGAGGGCTCCTTCGTCAAGATCCGCGACGCGGTGAAGTCGGCTCTGCCGGCTGACGCGCCGAAGCCGGCTGGCGTCCGCAAGGCCGGTGGCGCGGCGTCCGCGCCCGTCGCCGAAGAAGCTCCGGCTCAAGAGCCGGCTGCGGAGGGGCAGGAATAATGAAGCTCGACGTCATCACCCTCGACGGCGGAAAGGGCGGCTCGATTGAGCTGTCTGACGCCATCTTCGGCATCGAAGAGATCCGCGGCGACATCCTGCAGCGGTGCGTGACCTGGCAGTTGGCCAAGCGCCGTGCGGGCACGCACAAGATCCAGGTGCGCAACGAAGTCTCGCGTACCGGCAAGAAGATGTACAAGCAGAAGGGCACCGGCGGCGCCCGTCACGGCTCGCGCCGGGCGGCTCAGTTCGTCGGCGGCGCCAAGGCCCACGGTCCCGTGGTCCGCAGCCACGCCTTCGATCTGCCCAAGAAGATCCGCGCCATGGCCCTCCGTCATGCTCTGTCTTCCAAGGCCAAGGCTGGGGCCCTTGTGGTTCTGGACTCCGCGACGATCCCGGAGGCCAAGACCGCTGCCCTGCGCGCCAACTTCGCCAAGCTCGGCCTGACCAATGCTCTGGTCATCGCCGGTCCTGAAGTGGACGGCAACTTCCGCCTGGCCGCGCGCAACATCCCCAATGTGGACGTCCTGCCGAACGCCGGCCTGAACGTCTATGACGTGCTGCGTCGTCACACCCTGGTCCTCACCAAGGATGCGGTGGAAGCGATCAATGCGCGGTTCTCTGAGAAGGAAGCTGCGTGATGGCTGTGCCTACCGCCCGCCACTACGACACCGTCCTGGCGCCGGTGATCACCGAAAAGGCGACCCTGCTTTCCGAGCAGAACAAGGTTGTCTTCCGGGTCGCCGCCGATGCGTCCAAGGATGAGATCGCCGCCGCTGTCGAGACGCTGTTCAAGGTCACCGTGACCAAGGTCAACACCTTGAACGTCAAGGGTAAGACCAAGCGTTTCCGCGGCATCACCGGTCGTCGTTCCGACGTCAAGAAAGCCATCGTGACGCTGGCCGAAGGCCAGTCGATCGACATCACCACGGGGCTCTGATCCGATGGCCTTGAAGCAATTCAATCCGACTTCACCTGGCCGTCGCGGCCTGGTGCTGGTCGACAAGTCCGAGCTCCACAAGGGTCGGCCTGAGAAGTCCCTCGTCGAGGGCCTGACCAAGTCCGGCGGTCGTGGTGGCGGTGGCCGTATCGCCGTTCGCTTCCGCGGCGGCGGCGCCAAGCGCCTGTACCGCAAGGTCGACTTCAAGCGTCGGAAATTTGACGTGGTCGGCGTGGTTCAGCGCCTGGAGTATGACCCCAACCGCACGGCCTTCATCGCCCTGGTGAAGTATGCTGACGGCGAGTTGGCCTACATCCTGGCCCCGCAGCGCCTGAAGGCGGGCGATGAGGTGATCGCCGCTGAAAAGGCTGACGTGAAACCGGGCAACGCCATGCCCCTGCGCGGCATGCCCATCGGCACGATCATTCACAATATCGAGCTGAAGCCCCTCAAGGGCGGTCAGGTGGCCCGTTCGGCGGGTGCCTACGCCCAGCTGGTTGGCCGTGACGCTGGCTACGCGCAGATCCGCCTGAACTCCGGCGAGCTGCGGATGGTCCAAGACACCTGCATGGCCACGGTCGGTGCAGTGTCCAACCAGGACCATATGAACGAAGTCCTGGGTAAGGCCGGTCGGTCGCGCCACAAGGGTCGTCGTCCTCACGTCCGCGGCGTGGCCATGAACCCGATCGACCACCCGCACGGTGGTGGTGAAGGCCGGACCTCTGGCGGTCGCCACCCGGTGACCCCGTGGGGCAAGCCGACCAAGGGACGCAAGACCCGCACCAACAAGACGACGGATAAGTTCATCATCCGCTCGCGCCATGCTCGGAAGGCCCGCTAAGTCATGACCCGCTCCGTCTGGAAAGGTCCGTTTGTCGACGGATACCTGCTCAAGAAGGCCGAAGCTGCTCAAAGCTCCGGCCGCAAGGACACGATCAAGACCTGGTCGCGTCGCTCCACCATCATGCCGCAGTTCGTCGGCCTGACCTTCGGCGTCCACAACGGCCACAAGCATGTGCCCGTGCTGGTCTCTGAAGAGATGGTCGGCATGAAGTTCGGCGAATTCGCTCCGACCCGGTATTTCCCGGGCCACGCGGCCGACAAGAAGGCCAAGAGGAAGTAGTCATGGCCAAGCAAGCGAAAGCGCGCCGCCTGGCGTCCGTCGAGGCCATGGCCAAGGTTCGGACCCTGCGGATCAGCCCTCAGAAGCTGAACCTGGTGGCCCAGTCGATCCGCGGCCTCAAGGTCCAGCAGGCTCTGAACGAGCTCGAATTCAGCCAGAAGCGCATCGCCCGCGATGTGCGAAAGGCGCTGTATTCGGCCGTTTCCAATGCGGAAAACAACCACAACCTCGACATCGACTCCCTGGTCGTCGCCGAGGCCTTCGTGGGCAAGAACCTGGTGATGAAGCGTTTCCATGCCCGTGCGCGTGGCCGCGCCTCGCGGGTTGAGAAGCCCTTCTCCGAGATCACCATCGTGGTCCGCGAACTTGGTGAGGCTGCCTGATGGGTCAGAAAATCAATCCAGTCGGGCTTCGCCTCGGCATCAACCGCACCTGGGACAGCCGCTGGTTCGCCGATGGCCGTGACTACGGGCGGCTGCTGCATGAAGACCTGAAGATCCGTACGGAACTGAAGAAGCGCCTGGCCCAGGCTGGTGTTTCCCGGATCATCATCGAGCGTCCGCACAAGAAGTGCCGGGTGACCATCTATGCCGCGCGGCCGGGTGTCATCATCGGCAAGAAGGGTGCTGACATCGACAAGCTCCGTAAGGACCTGTCGGCCCTGACGGACGGCGATGTGCACCTCAACATCGTTGAGATCCGCAAGCCCGAGACCGATGCTCAGCTGGTGGCGGAGAACATCGCCCAGCAGCTGGAGCGCCGGATTGCGTTCCGTCGCGCCATGAAGCGTTCGATGCAGTCGGCCATGCGCCTTGGTGCCAAGGGCGTCCGCATCAATGTTTCGGGCCGTCTTGGCGGTGCGGAAATCGCCCGTATGGAGTGGTACCGCGAAGGCCGCGTGCCGTTGCACACCCTCCGTGCGGACATCGATTACGGGTTCGCTGAGGCCAAGACGACCTACGGCATCATCGGCATCAAGGTCTGGGTCTTCAAAGGTGAAGTCCTCGAGCACGATCCCATGGCCCTGGACAAGCGTCTGGCGACTGAGTCCGGTCCGGCCGGCGAGGGCGGTGGCCGCAATGATCGTAGCGATCGTGGCCCGCGCCGCGACCGCCGCGACCAGGCTGGCGCGTAAGGATTACAAGTCATGTTGTCTCCTAAGAAGACCAAGTTTCGGAAGCAGTTCAAAGGTCGCATCCATGGTGCGGCCAAGGGCGGCTTCACGTTGAACTTCGGCTCGTATGGCCTGAAGTCCCTTGAGCCTGAGCGCGTCACGGCGCGCCAGATCGAGGCCGCGCGTCGGGCGATTACCCGCCAGATGAAGCGTCAGGGCCGGGTGTGGATCCGGATCTTCCCGGACCTTCCCGTCACCGACAAGCCTGCCGAAGTCCGTATGGGTAAGGGCAAGGGCTCAGTGGAATACTGGGCCGCCCGGGTTCACCCTGGCCGCATCATGTTCGAGATCGACGGGGTTCCCGACGATATCGCCCGTGAGGCCCTGCGCCTTGGCGCTGCCAAGCTGCCGGTGAAGACCCGTATCGTCACCCGCATCGATCCTATCGCGGAGCACGCGTGATGAAAGCCGCTGACGTCCGGGGCATGACCCCCGATCAGATCGCCGAGTCGCTGCTGAACCTGAAGAAGGAGCAGTTCAACCTGCGCTTCCAGGCGGCGACGGGCCAGGTGGAGAAGACCCACCGAGTCAACGAGATCCGCAAGGACATCGCCCGGCTGAAGACCATCCTGCGCGGCAAGCAGGCTTCGGCCTAAGGAGACCATTGATGCCGAAACGTATTCTAGAAGGCGTGGTCGTTTCCGATAAGGGCGACAAGACCATCGTGGTCCGTGTCGAACGGACCATCCTGCACCCGGTGCTGAAGAAGATTGTTCGTCGCTCGAAGCGCTATCACGCGCACGACGAGGCCAATACCTACAAGATCGGCGAGCGGGCTCGTATCATCGAGTGCGCGCCGAAGTCCAAGCTCAAGACCTGGGAGGTCCTGCCTAAGCAGACCGCCCAGTCAGCGACATAAGAGAGGATCGCTTCTAATGATCCAGATGCAGACTAACCTCGAAGTCGCCGATAATTCCGGCGCCCGTCGTGTGATGTGCATCAAAGTCCTGGGCGGCGCCGGTCGGCGTTATGCCGGCGTGGGCGACAAGATTGTCGTCTCCGTGAAGGAAGCCATCCCGCGTGGTCGCGTGAAGAAGGGCGACGTTCTGCAGGCCATCGTGGTCCGCACCTCGTCGGCCATCAAGCGCAAGGACGGTTCGGTCATCCGCTTCGACAAGAATGCGGCGGTGATCGTCAACAAGCAGAGCGAGCCGATCGGCACGCGGATCTTCGGCCCGGTTCCCCGCGAACTGCGCGCCAAGAACCACATGAAGATCATTTCGCTTGCGCCTGAGGTGCTGTGATGGCGGCTAAGATTAAGAAGGGCGACCGCGTTGTCGTCCTCACTGGCAAGGACAAGGGCCGTCAGGGCTCTGTTGTCCGCGTGATGCCGAAGGAAGAGCGCGTTGTGGTGGAAGGCCTGAACATGGTTCAGCGTCACACCCGTCCGACGCAAGGCGATCCCCAGGGTGGGATCAAGAACAAGGAAGCGCCGCTTCACGTCTCGAACGTGGCCATTGTCGACTCCAACGGCAAGCCGACCCGCGTCGGCTTCAAGGTGGATGGCGACAAGAAGGTTCGCGTCGCCAAGACGACCGGCGAGGTTATCAATGGCTGATCAAGCTTACGAACCCCGGCTGAAGACCGAATATCGCCAGCGCATCCGCGCGGCGATGAAGGAGCAGTTCGGCTACACCAACGAAATGCAGATCCCCAAGCTGGACAAGATCGTCCTGAACATGGGCGTCGGCGAAGCCGTTGCTGATAGCAAGAAGATCCAGTCGGCGATCACCGACCTGACCAAGATCGCGGGTCAGAAGCCAGCACCCACCCGCGCCCGCCAGTCCATCGCCGGCTTCAAGCTGCGCGAGAACATGGTGATTGGCGCGAAGGTGACCCTGCGCAAGGATCGGATGTACGAGTTCCTTGACCGCCTGGTGACCATCGCTCTGCCGCGGGTGAAGGACTTCCGCGGCCTGAAGCCGACCTCGTTTGACGGTCGTGGCAACTATGCCATGGGCCTGAAGGAGCACTTGGTGTTCCCCGAGATCAACTATGACCAGATCGATCAGGTCTGGGGCATGGACATCATCGTCTGCACGACTGCGAAGACCGACGACGAAGCCCGACAGCTTCTCCGGGAATTCCAGTTCCCGTTCAACGCTTAGGAACGGGGAAGGATAGAGACATGGCCAAGAAAAGCGCAGTCAACCGCAACGAGAAGGTCAAAGCCCTCGTCAAGCAATACGCCGAAAAGCGCGCCGCGCTGAAGGCGATTGCCAATGATGAGAGCCTGCCCCTGGAAGAACGTTTCGAAGCCCGCCTGAAGCTCGCCGAGCTGCCGCGCAGTTCGTCCAAGGTGCGGATTCGTAACCGTTGCGAAGTCACCGGCCGCCCGCGCGGCTACTATCGTAAGCTGAGGATGAGCCGTATCGCCCTGCGCGATCTCGGTTCGGCGGGGCATATCCCCGGCCTCGTCAAGTCGAGCTGGTAGGAGGGGCCCATGGTAAACGACCCCATTGGCGATCTGATCGCCCGGATCAAGAACGCCGCGATGCGCGGCCGCAGCAAGGTCTCCACGCCGGCCTCGAAGATGCGCGCGCGCGTCCTCGATGTGCTCGCCGAAGAGGGCTATATCCGCGGCTATCAGCTGGTGCAGAAGCCCGGTGCCTTCCCGGAGTTTGAGATCGAACTCAAGTACTTCGACGGCGCGCCGGTGATCGTTGAGATCCGTCGCGTGTCCAAGCCGGGCCGCCGCGTCTATTCGTCGATCAAGGACCTGAAGCCGATCAAGAACGGCCTCGGGATCTCGATCCTGTCGACGCCGAAGGGCGTCATGTCCGACACCGCTGCCCGCGACGCGAATGTGGGCGGCGAAGTGCTCTGCAGGGTCTACTGATATGTCTCGTATCGGAAAGAAGACGGTTCCCGTCCCGAACGGGGTGCAGGTGACCATCTCGGGTCAGACCGTGACGGTGAAGGGTCCCAAGGGGCAACTCGCCTGGACGGTCGCCGAGGAGATCGAAATCCGTCAGGAGGGCACCGAGCTCGTTCTGGCCAAGAAGGTCGATACGACACGGGCTCAGGCCATGTGGGGTCTCTCCCGCACCCTGGTCAGCAACATGGTCGTCGGGGTCACCGATGGCTACGAGCGCACCCTGGAACTGGTCGGCGTTGGCTATCGTGCGGCCATGAAGGGCGACATGCTCTCCATGCAGCTGGGCTTCAGCCACGACGTTGAGATCAAAGCCCCGGAGGGTGTGGCCTTCGCCACGCCCAAGCAGACCGAAGTCAAGATCAGCGGCATTGATAAGCAGCTGGTCGGTGAGACCGCGGCCCGCATTCGCCGGATCCGTCCGCCTGAGCCCTACAAGGGCAAGGGTGTTCGTTACGCGGGCGAAAAGGTCCGTCGTAAGGAAGGCAAGAAGAAGTAAGCCATGGCGCTCTCTCCCCGTGACACCTCCAAGCGCCGCGCCGAGCGGAATCGCCGGCGTCTTCGTGCACTGTCCAACGGTCGCCCGCGTTTGTCGGTCTTCCGTTCGGACAAGAACATCTACGCCCAGGTCATCGATGATGAGCGTGGCGTCACCCTGGCTGCAGCCTCGTCTCTGGAGGGCGATAAGCCATCCAAGGGCTCGGACAAGGACGCGGCCGCTCGCGTCGGTGCCCTGGTCGCTCAGCGCGCTATCGAAAAAGGCGTCAAGGACGTCGTCTTCGATCGCGGCAGCTACATCTTTCACGGTCGGATCAAGGCGCTGGCCGATGCCGCGCGTGAAGCCGGCTTGAACTTCTAAGGGTAAGCGAATGGCTCGTGGAAACGAACGCGGTGGCGGTGAACGCCGGGACCGCAATCGCGGGAACCCCGCGGAAGACCGCGCCGACAGCGACATCGTCGAGAAGCTGGTGCACATCAACCGCGTCGCAGCGACCGTTAAGGGGGGCCGTCGGTTCTCCTTCGCCGCTCTGATGGTGGTCGGTGACCAGAAAGGCCGCGTGGGCTTTGGTCATGGCAAGGCGCGTGAAGTGCCTGAGGCCATCCGCAAGGCCACTGAAGAAGCCAAGAAGTCCATGATCCGCGTGCCGCTCCGCGAGAGCCGCACTCTGCATCACGACGGCAACGGTCGCTGGGGCGCAGGCAAGGTCATGGTCCGCGCGGCACCTCCCGGCACCGGCGTCATTGCCGGCGGCCCGATGCGCGCGGTTCTGGAAACCCTCGGGGTCCAGGACGTGGTCGGCAAGTCGGTGGGCTCGTCCAACCCCTACAACATGGTGCGCGCCACATTCGAGGCCCTCAAGGCCCAGGCGTCTCCGCGCCAGGTCGCCGCCAAGCGCGGCAAGAAGGTCAGCGACGTGATCGGCCGCCGTTCAGATGGCGCTTCGTCCGAGAGCGCCGTCGCCGCCGACGCTGAAGGATAAGCGATATGGCCAGCCTTACTGTTCGTCAGACTGCCAGCCCGATCCGCCGGGCCAAGGATCAGCGCGCCACCCTGGTGGGCCTGGGCCTGAACCGGGTTGGTCGCGTCGCCACCCTGGACGACACGCCTTCGGTGCGTGGCATGATCCGCAAGGTGCAGCACATGGTTGAGGTGGTGGAGGGCTAGGCCGTCCACCCCAAGACCCGCCCCTAGGGGCTTTGATTTCAGCCGAGTCGGGGTTCTCCCCGGCGTTAGATCTCTGAGGAGAGGCGACTATGACTAAGCTCAACGAACTGTCCCCCCGCGAAGGCTCTGTTAAGGGCCGCATGCGCGTGGGTCGCGGCCCGGGTTCGGGCAAGGGCAAGACCGCTGGCCGCGGTGTGAAGGGGCAGAAGTCCCGGACCGGCGTGTCCATCGCGGGCTTCGAGGGCGGCCAGATGCCGCTCCACATGCGGATGCCCAAGCGCGGCTTCAACATGCATCGCCCCAAGGACTTCGCAGAGGTGAACCTGTGGCGCCTGGAGCAGGCCATTGCCGCCGGCAAGCTCGACGCCAAGGCCGCGATCGACGCCAAGGTGCTTGTCGCCGCGGGCGTTCTGCGTCGGGAGAAGGACGGCGTCCGTCTGCTGGGCAAGGGCGAGATCAACACCAAGATCAACATCACTGTCTATTCGGCCTCAGCCTCGGCGATCGCAGCTGTGGAAAAGGCTGGGGGCACGGTGACCACCCTGCGCCCGCAGACCGAAGCTGGTTCGGAAGGCTAAGGTCGACGGACGCCCATGAGCGCTCCCGTCATTCGCCGGGTGACCGGCGGAGGGCAGGGCGCTTTCACCGCATGCCTGGCTGAGGCCAGTGACATGCGCCCGGGCCTCCCCTATGTGTGACCGGTTCTTAGACGCGGGGATCTAAATGGCTTCGGCCGCCGAACAACTCGCAGCCAACTTGAACTTCGGCGCCTTTCAGAAGGCGACGGAGCTTCATAAGCGCATCGGTTTCACCCTTCTGGCGCTGATCATCTATCGCCTGGGGACCTATATTCCGATCCCAGGGATCGACCCGATCGCGTTCTCCCAGGCCTTTGAGGGCCAGGCCAGCGGCATTCTTGGCATGTTCAACATGTTCTCCGGCGGTGCCGTGGAACGGATGGCGATCTTCGCCCTGAACGTGATGCCCTACATCTCGGCCTCGATCATCGTGCAGCTGCTCGGTGCGGTCTATCCGCCCTGGGAGAAGCTCCGGAAAGAGGGTGGGGAGGCTGGTCGCAAGACTCTCAACCAATACACCCGCTATCTCACCGTTGTGCTGGCCGTGTTCCAGTCCTTCGGCATCGCCATGGGTCTCAGCGCCAGCCAGGGTCTGGTTCAGGATCCCGGGCCGTTCTTCATCGCCACCACCGTGGTGACACTGACCGGTGGCACCATGTTCCTGATGTGGCTGGGTGAGCAGATCACCAGCCGCGGGGTCGGCAATGGTATCTCGCTGATCATTTTCGCCGGTATCATCGCGGTGCTGCCGCGGGGGATCTGGCAGATGTTCTCCATGACCCGGACCGGGGCGCTCTCGGGCGTCGGCATGCTGCTGATCATGGGCATCGCCATCGCCGTCGTCATCGCCATCGTCTTCATGGAGCGCTCGCAGCGCCGCCTCCTGGTGCAATATCCCAAGCGCCAGCAGGGCAACCGCATGGTTGGCGGCGATACCTCGTTCCTGCCGCTGAAGATCAATACCGCCGGCGTGATCCCGCCGATCTTCGCCTCCAGCCTGCTGCTGTTGCCCACCACCGTCATGGGCTTCCTGGCAACAGCCGACCTGCCGCCCTGGGCGCAGTGGCTGCCGGGCACGGTCGGCGCGCTGCAGCACGGTCAGCCCCTGTTCATGGTGCTCTATGGTGCCCTGATCATCTTCTTCTGCTTCTTCTACACCTCCATCGTCTTCAACCCGGATGACACGGCGGAGAACCTCCGAAAGTACGGCGGGTTCCTGCCGGGGATACGGCCTGGAAAACGAACGGCGGAGTACCTTGATTACGTCCTCACCCGTTTGACGGTGATCGGGGCGGCCTACATCACCATTGTCTGCCTGCTGCCTGAAGCTTTGATCGGATTTTACAACGCGCCCTTCTATCTGGGGGGCACCTCGATCCTCATCGTGGTTACGGTCACCATGGACACCGTGACCCAGATCCAATCTCATTTGCTCGCCCATCAGTACGAAGGCCTCATCAAGAAGTCGAAGCTGCGGGGCGGTCGCGGACGGTCCTAAAGGGGGACTGTGCGCTATACGCCGCGCCAAATTTGGCCGGTGGGGGAGGGTATTTCGAAGATGAACCTGATTTTGTTTGGTCCGCCGGCGGCGGGAAAAGGCACTCAGGCCAAGCGGCTGGTGAGCGAGAAGGGCATGGTCCAGCTCTCAACGGGGGACATGCTGCGCGCGGCGATCAGCTCGGGCTCTGAGCTCGGCAAGCGGGTTGAGGGGATCATGCAGCGTGGCGAGCTCGTCTCGGACGAGATCGTCATCGCCCTGATCGAAGAGCGGCTTGAGGAGACCGAAAAGGCTGGCGGCGCCATCTTTGACGGCTTCCCGCGCACCCTGGCCCAGGCAGAAGCCCTCGACGCCATGTTGGCGGGGCGCGGCGCCAAGATTGACCTGGTCATCCGACTCAAGGTTGACGACCAGGCTCTGATGGACCGGATCGCCACGCGGTACGCTGAGACGGCCCGACCTGACGACAATCCCGAAAGCTTCAAGGTTCGCCTTGGGGCCTATAACGACCAGACCGCACCCCTGCTGCCCTACTACCAAGGCCAGAACAAACTGGTTGAGGTGGACGGCATGGAGGCGATCGACGCGGTGGCCCAGGCCATCGACCGGGCCATGGGGGCACCGCGCCCCTAGGGCTCGACCCGCACAACCCAAACTTGAGGGCGCCGTTGTTCACGGAGTCCCCACCTTCGCCCACGGAGCGCACAGAAATGTGTCGTTCCGCCATTGACGGAAACGCAACGATCCATATAACGGGGCGCTTCCGCGAAAGGGCGCGAAGGACGCACGGCAACCCATAGGTCGCCAGGCGCCGTTCGCGCATCTCTGCGTGACCAGGAGAATACCCCAGTGGCCCGCATCGCAGGCGTCAACATTCCGACTAACAAGCGCGTCGTGATCGCGCTGCAGTACATCCACGGCATCGGTCAGGCCAAGGCCGCCGAAATCGTTCAGAAGGTAGGTCTCGAGCCCGCGCGGCGCGTGAACCAGCTGACCGACGCTGAGGTGCTGCAAATCCGTGAAACCATCGACCGCGACTACCTGGTCGAGGGCGATCTTCGCCGCGACACGGCGGTCAGCATCAAGCGTTTGATGGATCTGGCCTGCTATCGCGGCCTGCGTCACCGCAAGGGCCTGCCGGTCCGCGGTCAGCGGACCCACACCAATGCGCGCACCCGCAAGGGCCCCGCCAAGCCGATCGCCGGCAAGAAGAAATAATAAGAGAGCTTAGCCGATGGCCAAAGAACCGGCGCGCGTCAAACGGCGTGAGCGCAAGAACATCACCTCCGGCGTGGCGCACGTGAACGCCTCGTTCAACAACACCATGATCACGATCACCGATGCGCAGGGGAACACCATTTCCTGGTCGTCGGCCGGGATGATGGGGTTCAAGGGCTCGCGGAAGTCGACCCCCTATGCCGCCCAGATGGCGGCTGAGGATGCTGGCCGCAAGGCCGCTGAGCACGGCGTGAAGACCCTGGAAGTGAACGTGTCCGGCCCGGGTTCGGGACGGGAATCGGCGCTGCGGGCGCTGCAGTCGGTTGGCATGACCATCACCACCATTCGTGATGTGACGCCGATCCCGCACAACGGCTGCCGTCCGCCCAAGCGCCGGCGCGTCTAAGGCCTGGCTTTCGCATCCCCCAACGCCGGCCCGCGTTTCGCGGCCGGCGATCCTGCGTTTAGGGACACCCATCCGTGATCGAAAGAAACTGGAACGAGCTCATCCGTCCCGAAAAGCCGCAAATCGAGACCGGTTCTGACGCCAGCCGCAAGGCGCGCATCGTCGCTGAACCTCTCGAGCGTGGCTTCGGTGTGACGCTGGGTAACAGCCTGCGCCGTGTTCTGTTGTCCTCCCTCCAGGGCGCGGCGGTGTCCGCCGTCCAGATCGACGGCGTGGTCCACGAGTTCTCCTCCCTCGAAGGTGTTCGTGAAGACGTCGTCGACATCGTCTTGAACATCAAGCAGCTGGCTGTGCGTATGCATGCCGAGGGCCCCAAGCGCATGACCCTGCGCGCCACGGGGCCTGGCGTGGTGACCGCCGGCCAGATCGAGACCCCCTCGGACATTGAGATCCTCAATCCTGACCACGTGCTCTGCACCCTGGATGACGGTGCCAACGTGCGCATGGAGTTCACGGTCCAGACCGGCAAGGGTTACGTCCCGGCTGAGATGAACCGCCCAGAGGACGCCCCCATCGGTCTGATCGCCGTGGACGCTCTCTATTCGCCGGTGAAGCGCGTCGCCTATCGCGTCGAGCCCACCCGCCAGGGCCAGAGCCTCGACTATGATCGCCTGATCATGGAAGTGGAGACTAACGGTGCCGTCAGCCCCGTGGATGCAGTGGCCTATGCCGCCCGCATCCTCCAGGACCAGCTGCAGATCTTCATCACCTTCGAAGAGCCGAAGAAGAAGGTCGAAGGCGAAGCCAAGCCGGAACTGCCGTTCAACCCGGCCCTGCTGAAGAAGGTCGACGAGCTCGAACTGTCGGTCCGTTCGGCCAACTGCCTGAAGAACGATAATATCGTTTACATCGGCGACCTGATCCAAAAGACCGAAGCCGAGATGCTCCGCACCCCGAACTTCGGCCGAAAGTCGCTGAACGAGATCAAGAAGTCCTGGCCGGCATGGCGCTGCACCTGGGCATGGACGTGCCCAACTGGCCGCCGGAAAACATCGAAGACCTCGCCAAGAAGTTCGAAGACCAGATGTAGGACGTGTTCGCGCTGATTCCGGGCCGCTTCGGCGGCCTGGACCCCGTGAAGCCGCACCAGCGGTGGAGGGTTCCGGCGCTTCGTTATGACCCAGGCGGGAGCAGGCTGGGATAGGTGACACAAGGCGTCGCCCCGCAGATGCGGGACCGCCAGGCGGGCTGGATAGCCCAGGAGAGTAAGATATGCGCCACGGTTACGCGCACCGCAAACTGGGCCGCACCAGCGCCCACCGGACCGCCATGTTCGCCAACATGGCCGCCAGCCTGATCAAGCACGAGCAGATCGTGACCACCCTGCCCAAGGCGAAGGAACTGCGTCCCTTCGTGGAGAAGCTGGTGACTTTGGCCAAGCGCGGCGACCTGCACGCCCGTCGTATCGCTATCAGCCGCGTCCGTGACGTGGAGCAGGTGGGCAAGCTGTTCTCCACCCTCGGCCCGCGCTACAGCGCCCGCAACGGTGGCTATATCCGCGTGCTCAAGGCTGGCTATCGCTATGGCGATAACGCGCCCTTGGCTGTCATCGAGTTCGTAGACCGCGATCCGTCCGAAAAGGGCAAGGATAGCGGCCCCAAGCCTGAGGCTTTTGCCGAGGACTAAGGTCCCGTTGGTCTGACGATTTGAAACCCCCAGGTGGCAATGCCTGGGGGTTTTTCTATGGTCGCGGCTTTAGGCTTCAGGCGACCTTCGACGCGCTCAAGCTGTCATCGAGGCGAGGTAACAAGAGCCCATGACCCGGATCCCCCGCGCCCTGTTACTCCTCACGGTCCTGTTGGGCCTTTCAGCCTGTGCCACCGCCGCCCCGTCGCTGGGCCAAGATGCGAGGGTACCGGGCGGCCCCGTCGTTCTCATCTCCATAGACGGCTTCCATCCCGCCTATCTCGACCGGGGCGTGACCCCGAACCTGGCGGCCCTGGCGGCGCGCGGGGTTCAGGCGGAGATGAAGGCATCCTTCCCCACCAAGACGTTTCCCAACCACTACACCCTGGTCACGGGGCTGCGCCCAGATCGCCACGGGATCATCGACAATGTCATGACTGATCCAGCGCTGCCCGGCCGGGTGTCCCGCCTGGGCGACCGGCATGAGGTCACCGATCCGGTCTGGTGGAACGGGGCCATGCCCATATGGGTCAGCGCCGAGCGGGCAGGGTTGAAAACCGCAACCCTGTTCTGGCCGGGCTCAGAGGCCCCCATAGCCGGGGTGCAGCCTTCCCATTGGATGACCTTTGACCAGACGATGAGTGCGCCCGACCGGGTTGCCCGCCTGCTGGCCTGGCTGGATGTCCCCAAGGCTGAACGTCCCGTCTTTCTGACCCTCTATTTCGATGAGGTGGACACCTATGGCCCCCGGTTTGGCCCCGACAGCCCGGAACTGGACGCCGCCCTGGCCCGCACTGACGCGGCCATCGGTCAGCTCGTAGCTGGGCTGAAGGGGCAGGGCCTGCTGGCCAGTGCCAATCTGATCGTCGTTTCTGACCACGGCATGGCCGCCACCTCGCGGTCGCGCATTGTCCGGCTGGAGGACCTGGTGTCGCCGGCTGATGGCCTGGTCCTGTCCACGGGCCCGCACCTGACCTTCGAGCCTGCCGAAGGGCGTCGGATGCAGGTGGAGGCGGCCTTACTGCGACCGCACCCGCATATGGAGTGTTGGCGAAAGGGCGAGTTGCCCGAGCGCCTGGCGTTTGGTCATCACCCCCGGGTCGCCAGCCTCTTTTGCCTGGCCCAGACCGGCTGGGAGATCCTGCCGCAGAGCGCGGCTGAGCGCAGGCCCCTTGTGGGCGGTGCGCATGGCTATGACCCTGCCGATCCTGCGATGGCCTCGATCTTCATCGCAGCCGGGCCGGCGTTTCGATCCAACATGAGGATCCCCACCCTCGAAAACGTCGATGTCTATCCGTTGCTGGCCCGGCTTCTGGCCCTGGCGGCAGAACCCAACCAGGGCGATCCAGCGGCCCTTGAAGCGGCTCTGACGCAGTAGGCTCCTGGTGTCAGAGAATTCACAGCAGACTCCTTCGGTCGCCGCGGGTCAGCCTGGACGCCAGCGGTGCTCGGGCGTAGGGATCGTTCCGCTTGTGTTCTGAGTGGACGGGGGGCGGGGGATGACGGACAGCAGCAGCGATGCGATGACCGGGAAGGGGCGCGGCCTCTTGCGGGGCAGCGGTCCTCTCGGGGGCCGGGCGGCCTTTGGCTTCATCTTCGCCACGGCGCTGATGAACAGCATCTCGTTCGGCCTGATCATTCCGGTCCTGCCCAACCTGATCAAGGCCTTCACCGGCGGCGACACGGCTGAAGCTGCCGAATGGAATGTGGTGTTCGCCGTGACCTGGGGTGCCATGCAGTTCATCTGCGGGCCGCTTCTGGGGTTGCTCTCAGACCGGATCGGCCGGCGGCCGGTGCTTCTGGTGTCGATCTTTGGTCTAGCCCTGGACTTCATCATCATCGCGCTCGCCCCCAATCTCATGTGGCTGCTGATCGGGCGCATTCTGAACGGCATGACGGCGGCCAGCTTTTCCACCGCCAACGCCTATGTGGCCGATGTCACCCCGCCCGAAGGCCGAGCCAAAGCGTTTGGCTGGATGGGCTCGGCCTTCTCCTTCGGCTTCCTGATCGGGCCGGCTGTCGGGGGTGCCCTGGGGGATATCGACCTGCGTCTGCCCTTTTACGTGGCCGCAGCCCTGTCCCTGGCCAACGGGCTTTACGGCCTGTTCGTCCTGCCGGAATCCCTGCCGCCGGAGCGCCGGACAAAGCGCTTTGACTTGGCGCGGGCCAATCCGCTTGGGTCGCTGCGCCTGCTGCGCTCCCAACGGGACCTGCTGGGACTGGCCACGATTGGCCTCTTGTTTCAGCTGGCCCACACCGTGCTGCCGGCCATCTTCGTGCTCTATACCGGCTATCGCTATGGTTGGAGCCCGTCGGTCATGGGGTTGGCCATGATGGCAACCGGCGTGGCCGGGGTGATCGTCCAGGCTTTCCTGGTGGGGCCTGTGGTGGCGCGGATCGGTGAGCGGGGTGCCCTCATGCTCGGGGCCGCAGCCGGGGCGCTGGGGTTTGCCTGGTACGGCTTTGCGCCCACGGGTCTGCTGTATCTGGCCGGCGTTCCGATCTTTGCCCTGATGAACTTCCTGATGCCGGGGCTACAGGGCCTGATGACCCGTCGGGTGGCGCCCGATCAACAGGGCCAGCTGCAGGGTGCAAATCAGAGCCTGCAGGGGATCGCCTCCATGGTCGGACCGGCCCTGTTTGGCCTGACCTTCGCCTGGTCGATCCGTCATACTGACGTTATCTATGCGCCGGGCCTGGCCATCTATCTGGCCTCAGCCCTGCTGGTGGCGGCCTTTATCCTGGGGACGCGGGTGGCTCGGACGCCGCTGCCGGACTCCGCGCCCGGCGGGCCTCAGGTTCAGTCACAGACCTAGGCTGGTCATCTTTGCGCCCGAAAGCTTCGCCAAACGGCAGAGTCCGAGCGTTCCACGGAGATCTCATGCGCGCCGCCCATCTGCTCCTTCCGGCCCTGGTGATCCTTGCGGCCTGCACCGATCCGGCCAGCCGCAGCGAGGCCCAGCCCGCCCTGGCCCAGCCGACCAGGTCTGCGCCGGAGAGCGCTGTGGAGATGAAGACCTCCTTCGCCCCCGTGGTGAAAACCGCCGCCCCGGCCGTGGTCAACATCTCGGCCCGACGGATGGTGCGCCGCCAGGCCGACCCGTTCTGGGACCTGTTCGGCATGGGTGCGCCGCAGGGGCGGGTGGAAGGCTCCCTGGGCTCTGGAGTCATCGTCCGCGCCGACGGGGTTATCGTCACCAACAACCACGTGGTGGCTGGCGGTCAGGAGATTATCGTCGCCCTGGCCGACCGCCGGGAGTTTCCCGCCAAGCTGCTGCTGGCTGACGAGCGCACCGACCTGGCGGTCCTGAAGATTGACCTGGGGGAGGAGCGCCTGCCGGTGCTGGCCATTGATGACACCGGTGATGCCCAGGTCGGCGACCTGGTCCTGGCCATCGGCAATCCGTTCGGGGTGGGTCAGACGGTGACCAACGGCATCATCTCGGCCCTGAACCGCACCGCCGACCCCAGCGGGGACGCGGCGGCCAGCTACATCCAGACCGATGCGGCGATCAATCCGGGCAATTCCGGCGGCGCCCTGGTGGACATGGACGGCGACCTGATCGGCATCAACAGCTTCATCGTCTCCCGCTCGGGCACCTCCAGCGGGGTCGGCTTCGCCATGCCCGCAGCCATGGTCAAGCGGGTGGTGGAAACCGCCGTCGGCGGCGGCCAGCGGGTGGAACGCCCCTGGCTCGGCGCGCGCACCCAGACTGTCACCGCCGAGATCGCCCGCTCCATCGGCATGAGCGCGCCGCAAGGGGTGTTGGTGGCCGACATCTGGCCGGGCGGCGCGGCTGCCCGCGCGGGCCTGCGCCAGGGGGATGTGATCCTGACCGTCGATGGCCAGGCGGTCAGCGATGTGGGCGGCCTGAACTATGCGGTGGGGACCCGCCGCCTGGGCGAGACCCTGCGCCTGGGCGTGCGGCGTGAGGATGGCCAGACAGCCGACCTCAATCTGCGCGCCGAGGCCCCGCCCGCCACGCCGGCCCGGGATGAACAGAGCCTCAGCGGCCGCCATCCCTTTGACGGTGCCACCGTGGTCAACCTGTCGCCGGCCGTCGCCGACGAACTGGGCGTCGATCCCTTCCAGGGACCAGGCGTCATGGTGATCCGCGTCGGTCGCGGCTTCTCGATGAACGCCGGCCTGCGTCCCGGCGACATGATCCGCAGCGTCAATGGCCGGGAGATCCGCACGGTCCGCGACCTCGTGGCTGCCATTGGCGGGGGTTCAGCCACCTGGCAGGTGACGATCCTGCGCAATGGTCAGCCTGTGACCGCCAACTTCCGCCTGTAGGGCGGGCTGGCTGTTGCTCCCCGGGGCTTTCCGTAAGCCGACGTTCTCAAGGCCTGCGATGGGTGGAACGGCAGTTCGCCTAGTCGCAGGCTGACTGGAGCGCGTTACCGGGAGCGGTCCGGCAAACGTATCTCGCCAATTTGGCAGAGTCGATCTCATAGCCGTGGTCGCCCCGGACCAAGTCCTCTTTAAGCGGGAGTGCGCCTGTCTGGGCGACCGGCACGCTCAGTGTCTCCGGCCAGCGCTCAATGGTCCGTGACATCAGCCGGTCGCGGAAGCGCCGCGCCAATGCCACGTCTTACCCTTGCCTGAAGGATATCCACACATGGCCTAGGTGAAACTGATCTGAGACTTGAGCCTCGATTTGGCGGATATCACCGGCGCGATAGACGATGGCATGGATCGAGCTGCGGAGGATGGGCGAAATCTCCGCATTGCGCTCCATTTCCTCCGCCGTCTCAACCTTGACGTCGAGACCCTCAGCCGCCGCATCAGCGGCGAGGATAGTCAGGAAGTCGGCCCGGTCGACCGCCGTGGTCAGCGGCACCTCGAAGGCAGCCACTGTCCTGGCGCTTTCGGGCTGGGGGACGGGCTGGCAGGCTCGTATGCAGCCGACAGGCAATGAGATCACAAGCAGTACCGAAGCAGCCACGCCGACCGGAAAGCGCGACGAACCCGTTCGCCGTGAGAGAGGACTCCATCGGTGCGCTCCGAGCCAGACCAGCCAGAGCACGAGCGTACCGCCGACCGTTGCGACAGCAGCGAAACCGAACACTGCCGGGATGAGGAAGATGATCTCGCCGCCCATCAGCGGAGACGACCTTAGTTAAGCGCTGCAGTCCAGTTCGCATTGTCGAAGGTGGTGTCAGAAACCCAGCGCGGTACAGCCGTCAGACGCAGACTCGCTTGATGACGTGCCCGGCCCGAAAGCTGACGTCGGCTCGCCCCATCGCGCTATCGAGCCTCTCCCCAAGTGGTTGCGGCGAGCGCGCCCGGCATTTGCTATGAGTCGCCGATGGCCGATCTCTTCGAAGCTGCTGGGCTGACCCCGCACGCGCCCTCGCCGCTGGCTGATCGCCTGCGGCCTCAGACCCTGGCCGAGGTGGTCGGGCAGGATCATCTGCTGGGGGAGGACGGCCCCATCGGGCGCATGGCTCAGGCTCACCGTCTGGCCTCCATGATCCTGTGGGGGCCGCCCGGCACAGGCAAGACCACGATCGCGAGGCTGCTGGCCAAGGCCGCAGGCTATGAGTTTCAGCAGCTCTCGGCGGTTTTCACTGGGGTCGCCGACCTGAAGAAGGCCTTCGAGCAGGCCCGGGCCCGGCGGCTGGCCGGCCAGTCGACCCTGCTGTTCGTCGATGAGATCCACCGCTTCAACCGCGCCCAGCAGGACGGCTTCCTGCCCTTTGTGGAGGAGGGGATCGTCACCCTGGTGGGCGCCACCACCGAAAACCCGTCCTTCGAGCTGAACGGGGCGCTCCTGTCGCGCTGCCAGGTCTTCGTGCTCAAGCGGCTGGACGATGAGGCGCTGACGGCGCTGCTGGCCAAGGCCGAGGCCTTCGAGGGCCGCAACCTGCCCCTGGAGCCCGAGGCCCGTCAGGCCCTGGTGGCGCTCGCCGACGGGGATGGCCGTTACCTGCTGACCCTTGCTGAGACCCTGTTCAACATCGGCACGGCCAAGGCGCTGTCGACCAAGGAGCTGGGCGCGATCCTGCAGAAGCGCAGCCCGGCCTACGACAAGGACCGGGAGGAGCACTACAACCTCATCTCGGCCCTGCATAAGTCGATCCGCGGCTCGGACCCCGACGCGGCCCTCTACTGGCTGGCCCGGATGCTGGGGGGCGGGGAGGACCCGCTTTATCTGGCGAGGCGGCTGATCCGCACGGCGGCCGAGGATATTGGCGCGGCCGATCCCATGGCGCTCGTGCTGGCCAACGCCGCCAAGGACACCTACGACTTTCTCGGCAGTCCGGAGGGCGAGATTGCCCTGGCCCAGCTGGTGGTTCACCTGGCGACAGCACCCAAATCCAACGCCGTCTATGTGGCCTTCAAGGCCGCTCAAAAGGCCGCCAAGGAGACCGGCTCCCTGATGCCCCCGGCACACATCCGCAACGCCCCCACCAAGCTGATGCGCGACCTGGGCTATGGCCAGGGCTATGCCTATGACCACGACGCCGAGGATGGGTTTTCCGGCCAGAACTACTTCCCAGACGAAATGGAGCGGCCGGTCTTCTATCGCCCGAAAGGCGAGGGCGCCGAGGGGCCGATCAAGGCGCGCCTGGACCGCTGGGCCGAGCTGCGCGCCCGGAAGTCGCAAGGATGAGCCGCGCTCCCATGGCGCGTGCTGAAAAAGCGCCTGCACGAGAGATACAGCTGTCGGCCGACGAGATCGCCTGGGTTCGCTCTATGGTGATCTATGAGGACGCCGACCTTCTGGCGCTCAATAAGCCGTCTGGCCTGTCGAGCCAGGGCGGGCGAGGTCAGGTCCACACCCTGGACGAACTGCTGTTTGCCTTCGCCAAACCCGGCAAGGCGCGGCCCCGGCTGATCCACCGGCTGGACCGGGACACCTCCGGCGTCATCCTGACCGCCAAGACCAAGCCTGCGGCCTCGGCGCTCGGCAAGGCCATGATGGCGCGGCGGTTCGGCAAGACCTATCTGGCCGTCGTGACGCCAGGCCCGCCAGAGCCCCGCGAGGGCCTGATCGACCAGGCCATGCGTCGCGAAGAGGTTGGCCGGGAAGCCTATATGCGCATCTGTGCGGCCGATGCCCCCGGCGCCGAGAGCGCCCAGAGCCGCTATCGGACCCTGTCGTCGGTCAAGGGCGCAGCCTTGCTGGAACTGACGCCCAAGACCGGCCGCATGCATCAGCTGCGGGTGCACCTGGCCTCCATTGGCCGGCCGATCGCCGGGGACGTTCGCTATGGCGGTGCGCTCGTGCTCGGGGGGCAGCCGATCCCGCGCCTGATGCTCCATGCCCAGGCCCTGGATGTGCCCCTGGCCGCCGGCGCGCGCCTGAAGATCCAGGCCCCGCCGCCTGCCGACATGGCGCAGGTCTGCGAGGCGCTCGGTCTTGTGCTGCCGCAGGGCATTGAGAGTTTGAGCCCAGCGGGCGCGCAATCGGCCCCTGGCGGCGGACGGCCTGGCCCGGCATAAGGGGCCATGGATAAGCTCTTTCTCGTGGCGCTCGGCGGCGGGGTTGGCGCGGTGGCGCGCTACCTGCTGGGCCTGGCCAGCGTCCACCGTTTCGGCATGACCTGGCCGGTGGGCACCCTTGTTGCCAATGTTTCTGGGGGCCTTCTGATGGGCTTGCTGGTGGGCTGGCTGGCCCTGCGGGGGGGCGCAGATCAGGAGCGCCTTCGCCTGTTGCTGGGGGTCGGGCTGCTCGGCGGCTTCACGACCTTTTCGGCCTTCTCCCTGGAGACCCTGCTGATGATCGAACGTCGGGCCTATGGGGAGGCTGCGGTCTATGCCCTGGGCTCGGTGGTCCTATCGGTGGCGGCCCTGTTTGTAGGCCTGCTGATGATGCGGAGATTTGCCTGATGCGCGAGGTCCGCAACATCCTCGTTGATCCTGCAGAAGGCGGCGTGCGCCTGGACCGCTGGTTCCGCCGCCGGTGGCCGCACCTGACCCAGGGCCAGCTGCACAAGCTGATCCGCTCTGGCCAGGTTCGCATCGATGGGGCCCGGGCCAAGCCCGACACTCGCCTCGAAGGGGGCGAGAACGTCCGGGTCCCCCCCCTGCCGGATGCCCCGGCCAAGGGCGACAGTCGCAAGGCCGTGGAGCTGCATCCCCGGGACGTGGCCTATGTGAAGGGCCTGGTCATCTATGAGGACGAGGAGGTTCTGGTCCTCAACAAGCCGTCTGGCCTGGCCGTTCAGGGGGGCACCAAGACCAACAGCCATGTGGACCGTCTGCTCGGCGCCTGGGGCGAAGGCTTGGCGCGGCCAAGACTTGTCCACCGGCTGGACCGGGACACCTCCGGTGTCCTGGTGCTGGGTAAGACGCCGTCGGCCGCAGCCAAGCTGGCGGGTGCCTTTGCGCGGCGCAAGGCGCAGAAGACCTACTGGGCCCTGGTGATGGGCAATCCGCGCCCGACGGAGGGGGTCATGGAGCTGGCCCTGGTCAAGCGTGGCGTGGGCGATCGCGAGATGATCGTCCCTGCGGAAAAGGGCGATGCGGACGCCGACCCGGCCGAGACCGAATTCGTCACCATCAGCCGGGCTGGCCCCCGGGCCGCATGGATGGCCCTGCGGCCCCACACCGGCCGGACCCACCAGCTGCGCGCCCATATGAAGGCCATGGGCCACCCGATCCTGGGGGACCCCAAATACGGCGACGAGGCCTCAGCCCAGCTCTCGGGGCAGTTGAAGCTGCAGCTGCATGCCCGCCGCCTGACTCTGCCGCATCCCTCCAGCGGTATGCTGATCCTGGAGGCGCCGCTCAGCCCGGAGATGAAGGCCGGCTTCGCCCGCTTCGGCTTTGATGAGCATGAAGCCGACCCCGAGCCCTTCGGCCGCAAGCGGCGCTAGAGCGGCCCGGCGCGCAAACCCCTGGAGTAGAAATTGAGACGTGGTTTTCAAGAAGCCTCCGACCGGCCGCGCCGGTTCTACAAGGCGGTGACTATTGCCGAGGCCGATGGGGGTTATGCGATCCTGTTGGATACCCGCCAGGTGCGCGGCCCCCGGGGCGGAAAGCTGATCGCCCCCACCCGCGCCCTGGCCGACGTCATCGCCGGCGAGTGGGAGGGGCAGGGGGAGTTCCTCGACGTGCCCGGCATGCACGCTACACGCCTGGCCAACACCGCCATCGACTCAATCCCGGCGGCCCGCGACGCCTCAGCCCAGTCGATCGCAGACTACGCCAGCTCTGATCTGCTGTGCTACTTCGCCGAGGATCCCGAGGCGCTGGTGGCGCGTCAAACCGCAGAGTGGGAGCCGGTGCTCCAGCGGGCGGAGCGCGAACTGGGCCTCAGTTTTGTCCGCGCCGCTGGGATCATTCACCGCCCACAACCGCAGACCACCTTGTCCCGGGTGCGGGACCTGGCCGCAGGGCTGGACGACTTCCGCCTGGCCGGCGTCGCCTTTGGCGCCTCGCTTTTCGGCTCCTCGGTCCTGGCGCTGGCCTTGCATCACGGCTGGCTGGATGGGGGACGGGCCCTGGCGCTCTCCCGGCTGGATGAGATCTTTCAGGAAGAGGCCTGGGGGATTGACGAGGAAGCCGCCGAGCGGGTCGCGCGGCTGTCCATCGAGGCGGCGATGCTGGAGACCTGGTTCCGCGCCCTGGACGCGGCGTAAGCGCCATTTCTGCTGACGCCGCGTGAACTTGCGCGGTCTCGCAGCGCCCATTACGGCTGGGGTCTCAGTGGTCGTCAGGGAGGGGCTCAGCGTGAAGCAGATCCTCAAAGAGCTCGAAGCCAAGCGTGAAACCGCCCGCCTTGGTGGCGGCGTTCGACGGATCGAGGCTCAGCACGCCAAGGGCAAACTCACCGCCCGCGAGCGGGTCGATCTCTTGCTGGACGAGGGCTCCTTCGAGGAGTTCGACATGTTTGTCGAGCACCGCGCCACCGATTTCGGCATGGCCGAGCAGAAGGTGCCCGGCGACGGTGTCGTCACCGGCTGGGGCACGATCAACGGCCGCACCGTGTTTGTGTTTTCCAAGGACTTCACGGTCTTCGGTGGATCCCTGTCCAGCGCCCAGGCGCAGAAGATCCTCAAGGTCCAACGTCAGGCCCTGAAGATGGGCGCCCCGATCATCGGCCTGTTCGACGCCGGCGGGGCCCGGATCCAGGAGGGCGTCGACTCCCTGGCTGGCTATGCCGACATCTTTCTGGAAAACACCCTGGCCTCAGGGGTGATCCCGCAGATTGCGGTGATCATGGGGCCCTGCGCCGGGGGTGATGTCTATTCCCCGGCCATCATGGACTTCATCTTCATGGTGAAGGACACGAGCTACATGTACGTCACCGGTCCCGATGTGGTGAAGACCGTCACCCACGAGGATGTGAGCCACGAGGACCTGGGCGGCTACCGGGTCCACGCCATGAAATCCGGGGTCGCCGACGGGGCCTTCGAGAACGACCTGGAGGCCATGACCCAGGTGCGCCGCCTGGTGGACTTCCTGCCCACCTCAAACCGCGAGCGCCCGCCGGTGCGGGTGAGCTTCGATGAGCCCGAGCGGGAGGAGCCCAGCCTCGATACCCTGGTCCCGGCCAACCCCAACAAGCCCTACGACATGAAGGAGCTGATCCTGAAGGTCGTCGATGAGGCCGATTTCTTCGAAATTTCACCGGACTTCGCCAAGAACATCATCTGCGGCTTTGCCCGGATGGATGGCCAGCCGGTGGGCATTGTCGCCAACCAGCCGCAGGTCCTGGCCGGCGTGCTGGACATCGATGCCAGCCGCAAGGCCGCCCGCTTCGTGCGCTTCTGCGACGCCTTCGAGATCCCGCTGATCACCTTTGTCGACGTGCCGGGCTTCATGCCAGGCACCCGCCAGGAACAGGGGGGCCTGATCCGTCATGGCGCGAAGCTCTTGTTTGCCTATGCCGAGGCCACGGTGCCGAAGATCACCCTCATCACCCGCAAGGCCTATGGCGGGGCCTATGACGTGATGAGCTCCAAGCACATTCGCGGGGATCTCAACTATGCCTGGCCCACGGCCGAGATCGCCGTCATGGGCTCCAAGGGGGCAGTGGAAATCATCTTCCGCAACCAGTCGCCCGAGGAGCTCGTCGCCCGGGAGGCGGAGTATAAGGACCGGTTCGCCAATCCCTTCGTCGCGGCCTCCCGGGGCTATATCGACGACGTGATCATGCCCCATGGCACCCGCCGGCGGATCGTTCGCGGTCTTCGCTCCCTGAAGGGCAAGACGCTGACCAACCCCTGGAAGAAGCACGACAACATTCCGCTCTGAGCCGACGCTTCGTCGGGGCTATCTCGGAACCTGGCCGGCCTGAACCTGTTGTTTCTGTGAGCGCACTTCGCGTGCGGGACCGCAGCAACGGGAGAATTGATCATGGCTGGCAGATGGAACGAGGAGCAAGGCGACGAGCGTGGTCGCGGGATGGGCAGAGGCCAGGGCCGCCGGTTCCGCGGTCGTGATCCTGAGCCGCGGACTTTCAACTCTGGCGATGACGGTCGCGGTCCTGTGTTTGGAGAGCGCGAGACCGGCGCTGAGTATGGGGATCAAGCCTTTGTTGGCGCGCGCCGGCCGCCCATGTCGCAAGATCACGACCATGAGCGCATCTATGGCGAGGGCTATTTCGGCCAGGAAGGCTACGCCATGGGGGAGGGCGCGTTCGGGGGACCTCCGACACCACAGCGCTCCTCGAGCCGCGAGGCCTATGCCAGAGCCTATGGCGGACGTGAGTCTCGCCTGGATCAGCAGGATGATCGGGGCCTTTGGGATCGTACCACCGACGAAGTGGCGTCCTGGTTCGGCGACGATGACGCCGAGCGTCGCCGCAGCAGAGACCGTGCGCAAGGTCACCGGGGCCGTGGTCCCAAGGGCTACGTGCGTCCCGACGACCGGATCAGCGACGATGTGCATCATCATCTGACCGACAACCCCTGGCTCGACGCCTCGGATATCGAGGTGCAGGTGAAGGACGGCGAGGTGACCCTGAGCGGCACGGTGGACGACCGCCGCGCCAAGCACAGGGCCGAACACTGCGTCGAGGATATCCATGGGGTGAAGCACGTGCAGAACAATCTGCGGGTCCAGCCCCGGGTCGATCAGCCCTCGGCCACCGGCCAGCCTCCGCGCATGGCGTCCAACTCCACCCTCGCCAAGGTCACCGACGGCGAGGAATAGCCCAAGATTGCGCCCGCCGCCGCCGCCCGCCTAGGCTGGTGGCGTGGGAGATGATCTGAAGGACTTCGAACCCTGGCTCGCCCTTTGGAACCTCGTTCCGGAGGGCGATGTCACGTCCATGCCCGTGACACGATCCCGCCTGCTCCCGGTGCGCGCAGGGGAACAGCCCGCCATGCTGAAATTGGCCCACAGCCCCGACCAGCAGCGCGGCGCAGCCATCATGGCCTGGTGGGGTGGAGCCGGGGCGGCCCCGGTTCTGGCGTTCCAGGGCCAGGCGCTTCTGATGGTCCGCGCGCCGGGCGGGACACTGCTCCCACTGGTTCAGGCTGGACGGGACGAGGCGGCCACTGCGATTCTCTGCCAAGTGGTCGCCAGGCTGCATGCGCCGCGAGGCTCAGCCCCTTCGATCGCGCTGCCCCTGGAAAACCTGTTCTCAGCCTTGCTTCAGTCGGCTGACCCGACCCTGGCCCGGGCCCGTGGCGTCGCCTCAGGCCTGCTGGAGACCCCTCGCGATCTCGTACTGCTGCATGGGGACATCCACCACGGCAACGTGCTGGATTTCGGCCCTGCGGGCTGGCTGGCCATCGATCCACGGGGGCTGGTGGGGGAGCGCGCCTATGACTACGCAAACATCTTTCCCAATCCAGACTTGGCCTCCATCACCCCCGACCGCGTGGCCAACCGTCTGGCACAGATCACGCAGGCGGCTGATCTGGAGCCGGCGCGCCTGAGCGCCTGGGCCCACGCCCACGCCGGACTATCGGCCGCTTGGCACACCCAGGATGGCACTGACCCGGCTGCGGCCAGGGCCATGCTCGCCATCCTGGAGGCCGGTTAGCCCGCTCACAGATGGGCGTTGTCGCCCCGGCCTAGGGGATCGCGCAGGGGCTGGCCGTCGCCGACGAACTCCAACGACACCGAATTGATGCAGTAGCGAAGGCCGGTGGGTGGGGGGCCGTCGGGGAAGACGTGACCCTGGTGGCTGTCGCACCGCGCGCAGCGGGTCTCGACCCGGACCATGCCGTAGCTCACATCGCGCACGCCGATGACGTGGGCCTCGTTCATCGGGGCGAAGAAGCTCGGCCAGCCGGTGCCGCTCTCGAACTTGGTGTGGGCGCGGAACAGGGGCAGGCCACAGAGGCGGCAGCAATAGACCCCGTCCTCCTTGTTATCGAGCAGGCCACCGCAGAATGGGGCCTCGGTGCCGTGCCGCAGCAGGACATCGGCTTCTTCCAGGGTGAGGTCAGCCTCCAGGGTCTTGCGTTCCGCAAGGTCGGGGGGCGTCAGATCAAAAGGTGTCGCGGGGGACTCGGCTGGCTTGCTCATGGCAGCCAATCTAAGGTCGCGCGCGACGGATCGGAAGGACCCCCTGCCCAAGGGGGGCGAAGTCGGGAGAGTCCAAGCATGATTACCGCCACCACCCCAACCCTCGCCGAGCGGGACATTGCCCAGACCCTGGGCGTCGTCACCGGCGAGGCGATCATCGGTGCCAACATCTTCCGGGACTTCTTTGCCGGGATCACCAACATCATCGGCGGCCGGGCTGGCGGCTATGAAAAGGCCCTGCGCGAGGCTCGGGACATCGCCCTTCGAGAGATGTGCGAGGAGGCCCGCAGTCTGGGGGCTGACGCGGTGGTGGGCGTCGATCTCGACTATGAGACCCTGGGCGTTGAGAACGGGATGCTGATGGTCAGCGCCTCGGGAACGGCTGTGAAGCTGCGTTGAGTTTGGTGAGCATGTTTTCCAAGATTCTGATCGCCAACCGCGGCGAAATCGCTGTCCGCATCATCAAGACCTGCCGCCGGATGGGGATTGCCACGGTGGTGGTCTATTCCGAAGCCGACGCCGATTCCATGGCCGTTGAGATGGCCGATGAGGCGGTGTTCATCGGGCCAGCGCCGGCGTCGGAAAGCTATCTGGTGGCTGACAAGATTGTCGCCGCCTGCCGGGAGACGGGCGCGCAGGCCGTTCATCCGGGCTTTGGCTTCCTGTCGGAGAATGCCGGTTTTGCCCGTCGGCTGGCCGAGGAAGGTATCGTCTTCATCGGTCCCAATCCTGAGGCCATCGCGGCCATGGGCGATAAGATCGAGAGCAAGAAGGCCGCCGGTCGCGCCGGGGTCTCCACGGTGCCGGGCCATGTGGGTGAGATTTCCGATACTGCCCACGCCGTCCAGATCGCCGAGGAGATCGGCTATCCGGTGATGATCAAGGCCTCGGCCGGGGGCGGGGGCAAGGGCATCCGGGTCGCCTGGAACCGCCGCGACGTGGAGGAGGGCTTCCCCGCCGTACAGGCGGAGGCGAAGGCGAGCTTTGGCGACGATCGCATCTTCATCGAGAAGTTCATCGAGAGCCCCCGCCACATCGAGATCCAGGTGCTGGGCGACAAGCACGGCCATGTGGTCCACCTGTTCGAGCGGGAATGCTCGATCCAGCGGCGCAACCAGAAAGTCATCGAGGAGGCGCCGAGCCCCCTGCTGGACGAGGCCACCCGCAAGGCCATGGGCGATCAGGCCATCGCCCTGGCCAAGGCCGTCGGCTACGACAGCGCCGGCACTGTCGAGTTCGTGGCCGGCCAGGATCGCAGCTTCTTTTTCCTGGAGATGAACACCCGTCTGCAGGTGGAACACCCGGTCACGGAACTGATCACCGGGGTGGATCTGGTGGAGCAGATGATCCGCTCTGCCGCCGGCGAGCCCCTGCCGTTTGCTCAGGACGATCTGAAGATCAACGGTTGGGCCATTGAGAGCCGGATCTATGCGGAGGATCCCTATCGGGGTTTTCTACCCTCCATCGGCCGGCTGGTGCGCTACCGCCCGCCGCAGGAGCGGGAGGTCGAGGGCCTGACCGTGCGCAACGACGCCGGGGTCCGCGAGGGCGACGAGATCTCCATGTTCTACGACCCGATGATCTCCAAGCTCTCCACCTGGGCCCCGACCCGGCTGGCGGCCATCGACGCCATGGGTGAGGCCCTGGAGACCTTCCACATCGAGGGCCTGGGGCACAACATCCCCTTCCTGGTGGCGGTGATGGACGAGGACCGCTTCCGGTCGGGCCAACTGTCCACCAGCTACATCAAAGACCAGTACCCTGAGGGCTTCCAAGGAACCGCCCCTACGGCGCGCCAGACCGACATCCAGATCGCCGCGGCCTGCGCCATGCATCAGGTGCTGAGCGAGCGGGCCTGGCCGGGGCGGAGACGGAACGACTGGGTGGTCAATCTGGGCGGCGTCGATCATCCAGTGCGCCTGTCCCATGACGGCGGCGCGGTGCGCGTAAAGCTCACCGAGACCGGCCGCAGCCTGGCGCTCACCGACATCGCCTGGCGGCCGGGCCACCCTGTGTTCTCCGCCACCCTCGATGGGGTCAGGTTCACGGTTCAGGTCCGGCCGGCGGCGGAGGGCTTCGTCATCCGGCACCGGGCTGCAGAGGCCCGGGTGCTGGTCCTGACGCCGGTCTCAGCCCTGTTGCACAAGCGGCTGCCGCCCAAGAAGGCCGCCGACACCGCCAAGCTGGTGCTGTCTCCCATGCCGGGCCTTGTGGTCAGCCTCGACGTGGTCGCGGGTCAGGAGGTCAAGGCCGGCGAGGTGGTGGCGATCATCGAGGCCATGAAGATGCAGAATATCATCCGCGCTGAGCGGGACGGGGTGGTCAAGATGGTTGGCCCCAAGGCCGGAGACTCCGTCGCCGCAGATGAGGTGCTGGCCGAGTTTGCCTGAGCCTGGTCTCTAGCTTGGCCGTCGGAACAGAGGCTGGGGTGGTGGGTTCTTCTGGAGAGACCCACCCCAAACAGGAGCCTCCCATGGGCCATGATCCCGCCGACCGTACCGACATGCGTCTGATCGCCGCCGACAAGGTGGAAGGCGTCAGCGTCTATAATCCCCAGGGCGACAAGCTGGGCACTGTGGAGAACATCTTCATCGACAAGCGCTCGGGCCAGGCCGAGTTCGCCACCATGGCCTTTGGTGGCCTGCTGGGTATGGGGGAGAACCACTATCCTCTGCCCTGGTCCCTGCTGACCTACGACACCGACCAGGATGGATTTGTCGTGGCCCTGGACAAGGAAACCCTCGAAGGCGCGCCGGGCTTCAACAAATCCCGCTTCAGTGAAGCTGATTACAGCTGGCGTGACGAGGTTGCCGGCTACTTCGGCGCAGCGCACTAGCAGGCTAGGGCAGGCGCGGGGGCGCAGCCTCCACCGTGGCCCCAAACCAGGTCTCGAAGCCGGCGCGCAAGGCCGCGTCGGCTTCGTCCAGGGTGACGGGCAGGCCAAGATCCACCAGGCTTGTCACCCCGTGCTCGGTGACCCCGCAGGGCACGATGCCGGCAAAGTGGCTGAGATCGGGCTCGACGTTCAGGGCGATCCCGTGGAACGACACCCAACGTCGCAATTTGACGCCGATGGCGGCGATCTTGTCTTCCTGGGGTGAAAATCCCGGGGTGCGTCGCTCCACCCAGACCCCCACCCGTCCTTGACGAACGGCCCCCTCCACATTGAACCGGGCCAGGGCCTCGATCACCCAACCTTCCAGCGCTGCGACGAAGGCGCGCACGTCACGCCGTCGGGCGGTAAGGTCGAGCATCACATAGGCCACCCGCTGACCTGGCCCGTGATAGGTGAACTGACCCCCGCGCCCGCTTTGAAACACGGGGAACCGTTCCGGCTGCAGGAGGTCTTCGGGCCGCGCTGAAACCCCGGCTGTATAAAGGGGTGGGTGTTCCAGCAACCAGATCAGCTCACTGGCCCGCCCCTCGGCGATGGCGGCCGCGCGGGCCTCCATGATCCCCACAGCCACCTCATAATCCACAAGACCCCGCGACACAGCCCATTCGACGGGCGCGCCATCGGGGCGATGAAAATATGTCCCGGAGGACTCTGGGTTTAACGCGCGGTCAAGCATGGCAGGGTCAAAGTGGGGCCTAGGGCTGATCGCTGCAAAGTCGCAGACGAGGTGGCGCTCAGGGGTGTGGGTTTGTCCAGTCAAGTTCAGGCGGTCAATGTTGAGATCTCGGTCGTCCTCGGCCGCGCCTCCCTGCCCATGCAGCAGTTGCTGCGCATGGGCCGCGGGGCGGTGATTCCCCTCGACGCCACAGTCAACGAAGAGGTCTGGATTCTGGCCAACAATCATCCGGTCGCCCGGGGGGAAATCCAGATCAGCGACGATAAGATCGCAATCGCCGTCACCCGCGGAGCCAATGTGTTCGACTACATGGCCGGCGGAAGCTAAGCGCGCAAAACTCTCCTTCACAAAGCAGCGGTGGTTTGCTACGCCCCGCGGCTCACCACGAGCGGTCGTGGCGGAATTGGTAGACGCGCAGCGTTGAGGTCGCTGTGGGGCAACCCGTGGAAGTTCGAGTCTTCTCGACCGCACCAGTGAACCAGGAACAGCAGACGCGATAGGTTTCGTTACGCAGGGCAGGGGAGGGCGCGATGAGCCGTGAACAGGCCGACCCTGCCGCTGATATCGATCCTGACCGCGATGAGGACCTGGAAGACCTCGCCCTTGGCGAGGACTATGCGCTTAATCCGCAGTTCGTCTCCATGGTCGTGGATGCGGCTGACCGGGGCGACTCCGATCGCCTGCGCGACCTGCTTAGCGCCCTGCATCCGGCCGATGTCGCTGATCTGATCGGCTTTCTGGCCCCGGCGGATCGGCAGGAGATCCTTCCGCATCTGGATCCCGAGGCCCTGGCGGAAATCCTCTCGGAGCTGGACTACGAGATCCGGGAAGAAATTCTTGAAGCTGTGGCCCCCGATACCCTGGCCAGGGCGCTCAGTGAGCTGGATTCCGATGACGCGGCCGATGTGGTGGAGGACCTTGAGCCCGAGAAGCGGGCCGAGGTTCTTGCCGCTTTGCCCGAAGGCGAACGCGCCGCCATCGAGAGCGCGCTCTCCTATGGGGAGGAGACCGCCGGTCGCCTGATGCAGCGCGAGGTCGTGGCCGCGCCGCAGTTCTGGACGGTGGGCCAGGCTATCGACCACTTCCGTCAGGAAGCCGATGACCTCCCTGAGCTGTTCTTCGATATCTATGTGGTCGACCCCGCCTTTCGGCCTGTCGGCGCGGTGCCCACCAGCACCCTGCTGCGGGCCAAGCGCGATGTGCCGCTGGCCCAGATCATGGAGCCCCTCTCTGAAATCCCCGTGGATATGGACCAGGAAGAGGTGGCCTATATCTTCGACAAGTACCACCTGATCTCGGCCCCGGTGGTCGAGCCGGGGGGGCGTCTGGTGGGTCAGATCACCGTCGATGACATTGTCGGGGTCATCCATGAAGAGAGCCGCGAGGACATTCTTGCCCTGGCTGGCGTCTCCGACAGCGGTCGGCATGGGGGCATCTGGGACATGGTCGCTTCGCGCCTGCCATGGTTGCTGCTCAACACATTGACCGCCGCCCTGGCTGTCAGCGTCATTCAGGCCTTTGAGGCCCAGATCGCCCAGGTGGTAACCCTGGCTGTCCTGATGCCCATTGTGGCCTCCTTAGGGGGGAATGGGGCGACCCAGAGTCTGACCGTGGCCGTGCGCGCCCTCGCCAGTCGTGAACTCTCGGCGGTCAACGCCGTTCGGACAGTAAGCCGTGAAATGGTTGTGGGCCTGGTCAATGGCGTGGTTCTGGCCGCTGTCACGGGATTGGCCATCTACCTGCTGTTTGGGGACCTGAGGCTCACCATCGCCTTTGCCGCCGCCCTGGTGATCAACATGTTCGTCGCCGCCGTGGCTGGTGCGCTCGTACCCCTGGCGCTGGAGCGCATGGGCCGCGATCCGGCGGTGTCGTCTGCTGTCTTTGTGACCTTCGTCACCGACTTCACAGGTTTTTTCGCCTTCCTGGGGATTGCCGCGCTGATCCTGTTGTAAGCGGCCCTTATCTTGCGGAGTGAGGCTCGGACCCCGTGTTCTTGTCTCAACATGGATCAGGACGGCCATGAAACCGCGTCACCGGATATCCCGCGCAGCGATCGAACTGATCAAGCGCTTCGAAGGCTACCGGGCTAAGGCCGCAAAGCTGGCGGACGGTCGCTGGACCATCGGGTACGGCCACACCCAGACAGCCCGAGAGGGTGCGGAGGTCTCTGAACAGGACGCCGAAGCGCTGCTGCTCTACGACCTGATCGCGGTCGCATACCTGGTCAACGAGATCACTTACGCCCCCCTGACCCAGAACCAGTTCGACGCGCTCTGCTGCTTTGCCTTCAACATTGGCCTGGACAACTTCCGGCGTTCCTCGGTGCTGCGCCGGATCAATGAGGGCCAGCTGCTTCAGGCGGCCTGCGCCATGGAGCTTTGGCGCAAGGCTGACTTCGAGGGCGAGCGCATCGTCATCGATGCCCTGGTCCGTCGCCGCGCCGCTGAGAAGACCCTGTTCCTGACCCCCATGGATGGCTGGGTGCCAGCCCCATCGCCCATTCTGCGCCCCAATATCGACGCGGACATCGCTGGCGTTGTGCCCCGCGAGACACCGCTTGCCCTACGTGCGGCGCTGGATGGCGTAGACGCGGTGGCCGAACGTGATCCGGCTGCGACACCGCTCAAGCCCGTGCCCCCTGAAGAGGAGGCTGCGGTCCCCAGTCCTGCCCAGGCTGCGGCTGCGGCTGTGAGCTATCGCCTAGCCTCGATCTTCCGTGATGAGCCCGCCAACATCGAAGCTGAATCTGACGCTACGATTGAGGCTGACGCCGACGTCGGCGCTCAGCCGGAGAGCGAGGCCGACGGCCAGATCGAGAATGAGGCCGTCCTGACAACGGTCACGGCTATTGCCTCACCGATGGCAGTCGAGTCGGCGATCTCAAGCTCGGATGACCTGCCGGCGTCGACGACGTCTGCCGAGATGACGCCTCCGTCTCAGGCTGTGGTCGCCCCCGAGCTGCCGCGGACCATGATGTCGCCGGTCTGGGGCGGCACAGTGGGGCTGATTGGCGGTGGCGCCGAGCGGGCCTTTGTCCTGACGCCTCCCGATGAGGCCTTCGATATCCCGCCTGTGGCCTCAACCTTGGAGCTGCCCGCCGTTTCGGCCCCGATCCAGGCGGCCAACGATCCGCTGGAAGCCCCCGTGGCCCCACCGGAGGCTCAGCCCGTTGTGGACGCCCCGCCGCGGATCCTGATCGACGACACCCTGGAGGAGCCCTCCAGCTTCACGTTCGAACCCGACCAGCCGCGGGTAAATCGGGGGGATCTGAGTGCGCTTTTGACCTTGGCCGGCGCGGGTCTGGCGTTGTTTGCAGGCGGTCTGTTCTGGGCGTTCAATGCCCGTGTCGCCGAGGGCGGCCTGCTCAGCCCTCTCACGGTCGGGTGGATCGCCGGCATCGCTGGGGTCGGCTTCTTCGGGGTTGCCGCCTATCTGGTTCTCCAGCGCCTGGGGGGCGAAGACGATCCCGATGACCTGGACGACCCGCGGAACTGATGGCCCGCGGAACTGATGGCAGGGCGCATCCTCCAAGGGTCGGGCCAGACAGCCTAGCTTGAGATCTGGCACGATTGGCCCCTCGCGGGGTCAGGCGACCCGTGATAGCCGTTCCTGTATGACGACCTTTTCTGGCCCTTCGCTTGAATTTGGTCTCGGCGATGTTGCCGATGCCATCCGAGACACCACCGCACGGTTTGCCGCCGCGGAGATCGCGCCCCGGGCAGCCGAAATTGATGCCACCAACACCTTTCCCCGGGATCTTTGGCCCCAGATGGGGGTGCTTGGCCTGCACGGGATCACGGTGGAGGAAGCCTATGGCGGCCTGGGCCTGGGCTATCTGGAACATGTGGTGGCCATGGAAGAGGTCAGTCGGGCCTCTGCCTCAGTGGGCCTGTCCTATGGCGCGCACTCCAATCTCTGCGTGAACCAGATCCGCCGGTGGGGCTCTGAGGCGCAGAAGCAGCGCTATCTCCCCCGGTTGATCAGCGGCGAACATGTGGGTGCCCTGGCCATGAGCGAGGCTGGGGCCGGCTCTGATGTGGTCTCCATGCGCCTGCGCGCCGAGCGTCAGGGCGACCGCTATGTGCTGAACGGAACCAAGTTCTGGATCACCAATGGCCCCCACGCCGATGTGCTTGTGGTCTATGCCAAAACCGACCCTGAGGCGGCGGGCCGGTCCATCACCGCCTTCCTCATCGAGAAGGACTTCCAGGGGTTCCGTTGCGCCCAGAAGCTGGACAAGCTCGGCATGCGCGGGTCCGACACCGGCGAGCTGGTGTTTGAAGACTGTGAAGTGCCCGAGGAGAATGTGTTGGGCCCCCTTCATGGGGGTGTGGGCGTCCTGATGAGCGGCCTGGACTATGAGCGGGCGGTTCTGGCGGGCGGCCCCCTTGGGATCATGCAGGCCTGTCTGGACGCGGTGCTGCCCTATGTCCGCGAACGCAAACAGTTCGGCGCGCCCATCGGCTCTTTCCAGCTGATGCAGGCCAAGGTGGCCGACATGTACGTGGCCCTGAACTCAGCCAGGGCCTATGTCTATGCGGTGGCGCGGGCCTGCGACGCCGGGCGCACCACCCGGTTTGATGCCGCGGGCGCCATCCTCATGGCCTCTGAAAACGCCGTCAAATGCAGTCTTGAGGCGATCCAGGCCCTAGGGGGGGCGGGCTACACCCGGGACTATCCCGTGGAGCGGCTCCTGCGGGATGCCAAGCTCTATGACATCGGGGCGGGCACCAATGAGATCCGCCGTTTCCTGATCGGCCGTGAACTCATCGGCGGCTGATGGGTGCATTGAATATTGATATAATATAACGCCATCTTATGCTCTTATCACGCTTTTGGGGGCGAGCATGCGAAACATCACTGTCCTGATCCTGGCCGGCGCTCTGGGGTTCGCCAGTCCCGTCATGGCCCAGCACGGCCACGCCGCGACTGAGAAATCTATCGAAATGAACCAGGCCTGGAGCGAGCAGGTCGCGGCTGTGGCAGGCGCGGCGGCGCGGTTTGAGTCGCCGAACCGTGAGGTCATTGCCCGCCGAGACGCCATTGTCGCGGCCATGGACCTGAAGCCTGGGGAGGCTGTGGCCGATGTGGGGGCCGGCACAGGCGCTTATCTCAAAGCCCTGGCCGAGG
The DNA here is from genome assembly GCF_022402485.1 of Phenylobacterium sp. Lineage (GTDB taxonomy): Bacteria > Pseudomonadota > Alphaproteobacteria > Caulobacterales > Caulobacteraceae > Phenylobacterium. The sequence goes on from NZ_JAKRSA010000027.1 coordinate 39,239, forward strand.
CGGTCGGATCGGACGGCCATGTCTATGCCGTTGATATCTCGGCACCCTTTGTGGCCCACATGCGCGACCGCGTGGGGACCGAGGGCCTGACCAATGTTTCGGTGATCCTGTCTCGGGTGGATAGCCCGACCCTGCCCCCGGGTGCCCTGGATTCGATTCTGGTGGTCAATACCTTCCATCACTTCGAAGCGCCTGAGGCCATGCTCGGCCATTTTCTTCGCGCCCTGAAGCCAGGCGGCGAACTGGTGATCGTCGACTTTGATCTCGCCGCCGGGCATGCGGGCCACCGGGACGTGGTGGCCTTGGACAAGGCGGGTCATGTCCAGCTGATCGAGGCGCATGGCTTCAGAGTCTTGGAGGATGTCAAAGCGGCAGGCTTGAAGGAGAATTTTCTCCTGAGGTTCGTCCCGCGTTGAAGGCGGCCAAATCCAGGCCTTGTGGTCAGGCCAATCCAGCTTGTGACCAGTCAACGAAGCCGAACTTCGAGTGAACCCAGCACGAAAAAGGGCCGACCCTTAGTCAGGGTCGGCCCTTCCATTGTCGGACCGCAAGTGCGGCGGCCCGCAACCTTAGCAGCGCTTAAGCGCGAACCTCATGGGAGGCCCAGGCCACGGTCACCGACTGCGACAAATGACAATGAGACACTAGGTCACCTCCTTTCAGTTGTTGAAGACTGAATCGAGTATGGGACGAGTTCGCTGCCTTGGCAAACCCATTGCGCCTGCGGCGTATCAGCGCCAGCCGCGAGGGGCGGCCTCCCCTAGGGCCTTGCGCCGTCGAAGCTCGGTGACGGGGGTCTCCAGGCCGTCCAGGGCTTGGCCCATGGCCACATAGCCGGCCGTGACGGCGGGGTCATAGGCTTGCCAGTTGCGGATTTCGACCCCGGTCATATCGGGGGTAACCAAGAGGTCGACGCTCTCCCGCGCTGCCCTCAGGTCTCGACCTGTGGGCACGGTGGCGGCGCGCATAAGCAGGGAGACAATGGGCGGGCCCTGACGCCAGGCGCCGGAGGCAATCCAGCGCAGCACTGAGGCCGGGCGCGCCACATCCCGGGCGGTGATGCTGCGGCCCCGGGTGACATCGACCCCCACCACCGGTCCCAGATGCATGGCGCTCATTACATCGGCCGGGAAGTTGTTCAGAACAGCACCGTCCACCAGGACGTCATCCCCGTGGGTGGCTGGCGGCATGATGCCAGGCAGGGCGATAGACGCACGCAAGGCGTCCACCAGCCGCCCGCTGCGGTGGATCTGGTAGGCACCGGTGGTCAGGTTGGAGGAGACCGCAAAGAAGGGCAGCCACAGATCGGAGATGCTTGTGTCCCCAAAATGCTCATAGAGCCTGGCGCGCACCTTCTCCCCCCGGGTCATGGCCACCAGGGGGAAAGCGATGTCATCCAGGGGACTGGAGGCGACGAAGGCCTCGCGGATCCGGCGGTCAGCCTCTTCGTCGGACCAGCCCATGCCAAGGCCTGCGGCGACAATGGCCCCCATGGAGGCACCGCCGATGAAGTCGATGGGCACGCCCCGTTCCCGCAGAACCCGGATCGCCCCCACGTGGGCATAGGCCCGGGCACCGCCGCCGGACAGAACGAGTCCCACAGATTGTCCGGTCAGCACCCGGGCGAGCCGTGCGGCGTCGGCCTCATCGTCCCGACGCATGTGAAAGAGGCGGGCGGGCTGGGCGGCCTTGACCCAGGCCTCGGAGGTGCGCGGGGCCGGACCATCTCTGGGATGCAGCAGGATCAGGTCAACCAGCTGATGCGCCTGCAGCGGCTGGGCCGGCTGCAGAATGATGTTGGCTGGCGGTTGGGCGGCGGCCTTGCCGATGCGGAACAGACGGTCGACCTGCCGGGCCACCACCGCCCGCCAGCCCAGGTCCTGCCCCTCGGCGGCATAGAGGACGAAGTCGTGGGTCCGCTCGACCTCGGAGTACCATTCGGTGGGCGCCATGGCCGCTTCAGACCCCACTACCGTGACGCTGTAGCCCTGGCGCATCATGTGTCGGGCGATGCGATCCACCAGGGGACGAACGGCGACCGGCTCGCCGACAGTCACGAAGCCATAGACCGACGGCTCTGTCCCGGAGGCCCGGTGGGTCTGGCGGCGCCCCCGGCGCACGATCAGCTGGGCCAGCTCCAGCATGACCGCGGGATCCTCCTCTGCCGCCTCCAGGAACAGGTCCCGGGGCAGGGCGAAGACCTCAGAGTCTCGCAGAGCAACCACCCGCGCCGTGTGGGGGGTGCCCGACAAAAGGGACATTTCCCCGGCCGGCTCTCCGGGGCGGATCACCCCCAGGAATTCCGCCTCCTGGCCTTCCTCTTTCCGAAAGGCACCCAGGCGTCCTGCGCGCAGAAAATAGAGATTGTCAGCGGCCTCGCCGGGCTCGAACAGAACCCCACCCCCGGGGAGCGAAAACCACGTGGCGTCACCCTCCAACTGTTCATTGAAGAACAGCTGGGCGAGGGCGCTATCACTGGGAAGATTCGGCAGCCTGGCCACAATCGCGGAGCCTAGCGCGCAACAGCGTGCGGGGCTATGCCATGCATATGACGAGGCTGACTTCCTCCATCGACCCAAGTTCCGAGGCATTTCAGACCCAGGCGCAGCACAATCGCGGCCTGGTCGACCAACTTCGGGCCAAGGTGGCGCAAGCTGCCCTAGGGGGGCCGGCGGCCGCCCGTGAGCGGCACGAATCGCGGGGCAAGCTCCTGCCGCGTGACCGGGTGATGCGGCTGCTGGATCCTGGCGCGCCATTCCTCGAGGTTGGTGCCCTGGCGGCCCATGGCCTCTATGACGACGAGGCACCCGGCGCTGGCGTCATTGCGGGGATCGGGCGGGTCTCAGGACGTGAGGTGATGATCCTCGCCAACGACGCCACGGTGAAGGGGGGTGCCTATTTCCCGATGACCGTGAAGAAGCATCTGCGGGCCCAGGAGATCGCCCTGCAGAACCGTCTACCCTGCATCTATCTGGTGGACTCCGGCGGGGCCAATCTGCCCCATCAGGCCGAGGTGTTTCCCGACCGGGACCACTTTGGGCGGATCTTCTTCAATCAGGCCCAGATGAGCGCCGCCGGCATCGCCCAGATCGCCTGCGTCATGGGCTCCTGCACCGCCGGCGGGGCCTATGTGCCGGCCATGTCCGACGAAACCGTGATTGTCCGGGGGCAGGGGACCATCTTCCTCGGCGGGCCGCCCCTGGTGAAGGCGGCCACGGGCGAGGTCATCAGCGCCGAAGAGCTAGGCGGTGCCGACACCCATGGCCGCCGCTCCGGCGTGGTCGACCATGTGGCCGAGAACGACGAGCACGCCCTGACCATTGTCCGCTCCATCGTGGCTAACCTGAACACCACAAAGACCCACGAGATGACCCTGGCTGAGCCTAGGCTGCCGGCCTTTGACCCTGAAGAGCTCTACGGGATCATCCCCAGTGACGTGCGCGCGCCCTATGACGTGCGCGAGGTCATCGCGCGGCTGGTGGACGGATCGGACTTCGATGAGTTCAAGGCGCTCTATGGAACGACCCTGGTCTGCGGCTTTGCTCGCATCTGGGGCTATCCCGTCGCCATTCTGGCCAATAATGGCGTGCTGTTCTCCGAAAGCGCGCTGAAGGGGGCCCACTTCATAGAACTGGCCTGTAAGCGCAAGATTCCGCTGGTTTTCCTGCAGAACATCTCAGGCTTCATGGTTGGTGGTCGCTATGAGGCTGGCGGCATCGCCAAGGACGGTGCCAAGCTGGTCACAGCGGTGGCCTGCGCTGAGGTTCCCAAGTTCACGGTCCTGATCGGCGGCTCCTTTGGGGCCGGCAACTATGGCATGTGCGGCAGGGCCTATTCTCCGCGCTTCCTCTGGAGCTGGCCCAACAGCCGCATCAGCGTCATGGGTGGCGAGCAGGCCGCCAGCGTGCTGGCCACCATCCGTCGGGACGGGCTGGAGGCCCGCGGCGAGTCCTGGTCCGACGAGGACGAAGCCGCCTTCAAGGCCCCGGTACGCGATCGCTATGAGACCGAAGGTGACCCCTATTTCGCCACTGCCCGACTGTGGGATGATGGGGTGATAGATCCGGCCCAGACCCGCGACGTGCTGGGTTTGTCGATTTCTGCGGCGCTCAATGCGCCAGTACCCGAGACGCGCTTTGGCGTCTTCCGCATGTGACGGAGCCTTGATCCCATGAGCCATCCCATCGCCGATCCCCTGGTGGAAGGCCTCGACACCGACGCCACCTCGCCCCTGGTGCGGCTGGAGGCGACCCTTGAGGGGGTGGCCATCGTCACCATCAACCGCCCAGACCGCCGTAACGCCTTTGATGCAGCGCTGATCGCCGCCCTGTCGGAAACCTTCGAGACCCTGCACGGTGCCGAACATGTGCGCCTGGTGTTCCTCCGCGGGGCTGGCGGCATGTTCTGCGCCGGTGCCGACCTGGAGTGGATGCGGGCGGCGGCAGGCCATACTGAGGATGACAACCGTCTAGACGCCATGGCCATGGCGAAGATGTTCAAGCTGTTGCGGGACATCCCGGCCCTGACCGTTGCGATGGTTCAAGGGGGCGCCTACGGGGGTGGGGCCGGTCTTGCGGCGGCCTGTGACATGGCTATTGCCACAGCGGACGCGAAGTTCAGCTTTGCCGAGGTCAAGCTTGGCCTCGTGGCCGCCACCATCAGCCCCTATGTGGTTGAGGCGATCGGCCCCCGCACCGCCCGCGCCCTGTTTGCCACCGGCCGCACCTTTGACGCCGCCCATGCCGAGAAGATTGGCCTGGTGACCCAGGTGGTCGCCGATGACGCAGGGCTGGAGGCGGCCATGGCTGCGCTCTCTACTGAGATGATGGCCTGCGGACCCATGGCGGTGATCGAGTCCAAGAAGATCGTCGAATTGGTGGCCTATCAGGAGATCGACCACCGGCTCATGGACGACACCGCCCGGGCCATTGCCCGGATGCGGGTCAGTGAAGAGGGCCAGGAGGGCGTCATGGCCTTCCTCGAAAAGCGCAAGCCCAGCTGGTCTGAATGATCACCAACCTCCTGGTCGCCAATCGCGGCGAGATCGCCCGGCGGATCTTCCGAACGGCGCGCCAGATGGGGCTCGCCACCGTGGCGGTCTATTCGGACGCCGATGCGGGGGCCCTCCATGTGCGCGAGGCTGATCAGGCCGTACGGCTGGGGCCAGCGGCGGCGCGGGAGAGCTATCTCAATGTCGCTGCCGTGCTCGACGCGGCCAGGGCGTCCGGCGCTGATGCGGTGCATCCTGGCTACGGCTTCCTGTCAGAGAACGCGGCGTTCGCCGAGGCGGTGATGGGGGCGGGTCTGGTCTGGGTGGGGCCGCCCCCGGCCGCGATCCGGGCCATGGGCCTGAAGGATGCGGCCAAGGCCCTGATGATTGAGGCGGGCGTGCCGGTCACGCCGGGCTATCACGGGGTAAATCAGGACCCCGCCTTTCTGGCCAGCCAGGCCAAGGCGATCGGCTATCCCATCTTGATCAAGGCTGTGGCCGGCGGTGGCGGCAAGGGCATGCGCAAGGTCGAGGGGCCTGAGGACTTTGCCCAGGCCCTGGGCGCGGCGCAGCGGGAGGCCGCCGGTGCCTTCGGCGATGACCGCGTCCTGCTGGAGACCTATGTCGCCCGGCCGCGGCACATTGAGGTGCAGGTGTTTGGCGACACCCACGGCCAGGTGGTCCATCTGTTCGAGCGCGACTGCTCTCTGCAGCGCCGCCATCAGAAGGTGATCGAGGAGGCCCCGGCGCCCGGCATGACCCCGGACGTGCGTGCCGCTGTCTGCGCCGCCGCGGTCCGCGCGGCCCAGGCTGTGGACTATGTGGGAGCCGGCACGGTGGAGTTTATCGCCGACGCCAGCCAGGGTCTGCGGCCAGACCGCATCTGGTTCATGGAGATGAACACCCGACTGCAGGTCGAGCACCCGGTGACCGAGGCCGTCACGGGCCTGGATCTGGTGGAATGGCAGCTGCGGGTGGCTGCAGGTGAGCCTCTGCCCCTGGGCCAGGATCAGATCACCCTGAACGGCTGGGCCATGGAGGCCAGGCTTTATGCCGAAAACCCGTCGGCGGGCTTTCTGCCCTCCATCGGCGAGCTTGAGCACTTCGTCCTGCCCGACACGGTCCGGGTCGATACTGGTGTTGAGGCCGGCGGTGCCGTCAGCCCGCACTATGATCCGATGATCGCCAAGCTGATCGCCCACGGGCCGACCCGTCAGGTCGCCGCTCGACGGCTGGTCCAGGCCTGCGGCGCGGTCCAGGTCTGGCCGGTGCGAACCAATGCCGGCTTTCTGGCCCGTACGCTTTCCGACGAGGATTTCCTGCGGGGGGAGGTGGATACGGGCTTCATCCCCGCGCGTCAGGCGGCGCTGGCCTCAACGCCGCCGCCGAGCCAGGCCGTGCTGTCGGCCGCCGCTCAGGGCCTGTTGTCCCAGCAGGCCGGCCCGGAGTCTGAGCCGGACAATCCCTGGCGCACGCTGACGGGGTTTCGGCTCAATGCCCCTCCCGAGGCTTCGGTTCGTCTCTATCGTGACGATGGACCGGTGACCGCGCCCTTGGTGGCCGGTCCTCTGTCAGCAGACGTGCTGTTGGCCGCCGATGGATCGATCGTGGTGTTTGAGGCCGGCGAGGCCTTCGCCTTCTCCGGCGATGCTCCGGCCTTTGCGGTGGGCGAGGGGCCTGCCGGCGATGGGGTGGTCATGTCTCCCATGCCGGGCAAGGTGGTCGCCGTGGCGGTAGCGCAGGGTGACACCGTGGTGCGCGGCCAGATCCTGCTCACCCTGGAGGCCATGAAGATGGAACACGCCCTGACGGCAGCCTTTGACGGCGTCGTCGAGGTCCTGTCCGTCGCCGTCGGGGCGCAGGTCAGCGAAGGCGTCGTGCTGGCGCGGCTGACGCCGGCGGCCTAGAGCCCTTCCATGACCGTACATCTGATCAAGCTCGTCGTCGGCTGCGACACCGTGGAGGACCTGCTGGACTGGCATGCCTCCCAGGCCCGCGCCGGCCAGCCCTGGACCCTGCACACCCGGCAGACCCCAAAGCGGGCGGCCGAGTTGACGGACGGCGGGTCCCTCTACCGGGTCTATAAGGGCGTGATCCTGACGCGGCAGCTGATCTTGGATGTGACTACGGTGGGCCAAGGGCAGGATGCCCGCTGTGAAATGGTTCTCGACGAGACCCTCATCCGGGTGGCGCCGACCCCAAGGCGCCCCTTCCAGGGCTGGCGGTATCTGGAGCCCAAGGATGCGCCGCCAGACCTTGAGGGCGAGGGGGGGCTCGACGCCCCGCCGGAACTGGCCCGCCAGCTGCGGGAGGCTGGTCTCTGGTAAGTCTCTAGACGGCCATGTTGTCGATCAGCCGTGTCTTGCCCAGGTGGGCGGCGGCGAAGATCCGGACCTGGCCGTCATAGGGTGGCAGGCCGGCCGGACTGAGGTCATGGATCTGCCGGACCTCGAAATAGTCCACGCGCTGGAAGCCGTGACGTTCAAGGGCTGCCCGGCCGGTGGCCTCGACTTTCTCGACAGAGTCTCCAGCCCTTAGTCGTTCGGCGGCGTCGGCCAGCACCCTGTTCATCATGCCGGCAATGGCCCGTTCCTCGGCGCTGAGATAGGCGTTGCGGGAGGACAGGGCGAGGCCGTCGGTGTCCCGGGCAATAGGAGCGCCGAGAACCTCCACAGGGATATCCAGATCACAGACCAACCGCCGGATCAGCTGCAACTGCTGGAAGTCTTTCTCGCCAAACACCGCTACATCAGGCTGGGCCTGGTTCAGCAGCTTGGCCACCACGGTGGCCACGCCGTCGAAGTGGCCCGGCCGGGCGGCCCCGTCCAAGGGTTCGCTGACGCCGGCGACACGGACCTGGGTGGCGTAACCCTGTGGATAGATCTGGCTGACATCTGGGGCGTAGAGCAGGTCGCAGCCGGCGCTGGCCAATAGAGCGGCGTCCCCGGCCTCATTGCGGGGATAGCGCTCGAAATCTTCATTGGGGCCGAACTGGGTCGGATTGACGAAGATGCTGGCCACGACCCTTTGGGCCCGGGTCCTGGCCAGCCGCACCAGGGACAGGTGCCCTTCATGCAGGGCCCCCATGGTGGGGGTCATGGCCACGGTCTCGCCGGCAGCGCGCCAGGCGCGGACCTGGGCCCGAAGATCAGCAATGCTGCGGACGATCGGCAGGCTCTCGGCGGACATGGGGTCTCCTGCGGCGGAAAACGGGGTCCAGGCTTATGACCGATCCACAGGGGGTGCGTCCATCCGTCCACAGGGCGGACCGCCTGCAAAGTTGACGCAGCGGCCGGCATAAGCGTCTCGTTAACTTCTAGGCCTGCCTGGCCGAATCGATGGAGCAGGACTGATGTCCCAACCCCGTGTGATCGTCGTCGGCAACGAGAAGGGCGGCGCTGGAAAATCCACCATCGCCCTGCATCTCGCCGTGGCCTTGATGTATGGCGGCGCCAAGGTGGCGGTGCTCGACCTGGACCTTCGTCAGCAGTCCCTCGGCCACTTCTTCGCCAGCCGGCGCGCCTGGCTGACGGCCAATGGGGCCGAAGCGCCAATGCCCCTGGAGTTTCCCTTAAGCCCCGACCTGGCCTTGGCCTCGGACGACGTCGCGCTGGAGGCGTTCCAACAGGCCTTCGAGCAGGCCCAGGCCGCAGCGGACGTGGTGCTCATTGACACCCCAGGCGGTGACACAGCGATCTCCCGGGCAGCCCACGGTCTGGCCGACCTGATCGTCACCCCCATGAACGACAGCTTTGTCGACTTTGACATGCTGGGCGTCGTCGATCCCGTCTCCCTCGATCTGAAACGCCCAGGCCTCTATTCCGTGACCGTCTGGGACAGCCGCAAAGCCAGGGCCGTGTCCGATGGCCGCTCCATCGACTGGGTGGTGCTGCGCAACCGTCTGGCGCCCACCGAAGCCCGCAACCGCCGTCGCCTGGACGAGCGGATCAAGGCCCTGTCCCGTCGGGTCGGTTTCCAGGTGGGGCCTGGCCTGCGCGACCGGGTCATCTATCGGGAGCTCTATCCCTTTGGCCTGACCATTGCCGATCTGTCGCCGGCAATCCGGCCTGTGGCCATTTCCCTGCAGCATGTGGCCGCGCGCCAGGAGCTTCGCGCCCTGATTGGCGCTCTGGGGCTTGGTGAGATCACTGGCCAGACCCTTATGGCGGCCGAATAACCCCATGCTCTATGTGGCGCTGGGGTGTCTGGCCCTGGCCTTGTTTGTCTGGGTGGGCCGCCGCGGCCGTCCGATGTTTCAGCGGCGCGAGTGGCGGATCCTTTCAGGTCTGGCCAGCGTTGCGGCGTTTGCCGCGGCTGCCTTCCTCGCTCTGCGAGGCGGCTGGGCATTTGCCCCAGCTCTGATCATTCTTGGCCTGTGGCTGGCCATGAGCGCGCGGAGTGCAGGCGCTGGACCCGGACTTGGCGACACCGGCCACCGACGGCCAGGTCGGACTGAGACCATGAGCGAGCGCGAAGCTCGCGAGATTCTGGGCATCGGCCCTGACGCTGGGGTCGAGGAGATCCAGGCGGCCTATACCCGCCTGATGCGCCGCAGCCACCCCGATGCGGGGGGCTCAGCAGGCCTCGCGGCCCAGATAAACGCCGCCCGGGATCGGCTCCTGCCGCGATAGGCGCGGCCCGATCTGGCAGCTCAGGCTTGCGCGGTTCTGACTTGCGCGGTTCAGGCGGGGCTGATGACCATACAAGCCTGTTTCTTCGCCTTCAGGGTTTCACAGGCGGCCTTGGCCTTGGCTTCGGTTAGCCCGGCGAACCTGGCCCGGTAGAAGCCGGCGCTGGCGTCCGTAACCAGGGTCGTGGCGCCGGTGAAGGCCTCTGCGAAGCGCCGGCGGCTGAGCTTCAGCTGTTCCTGGGCGAGGGCCTTGGACTTGAAGGCACCCACCTGCACCTGCCACTTGCCGGCGGGCGGCGCGGGGGCTGCGGCGCGACTGGGGGTCGGCGGGGGAGGGGCTGTGGCCAGGACGATTTTCAGTTCATCCTGCTCCCCGTCGCCCTGCTCGCGGGATGGCCGCATGAGGGGGCCAGTGGGCTCGGGCTCGAACAGGTTTTGAGCCACCGTGATCCGCTCGCCGCGGGCCCGGCGATTGGCCACGTCAAACCCGGTCAGAAGCAGGTCCTGGGCATGATTATCCCGGGCTGCGGTCGAGGCTCCCCCCATGACCACCACGATCAGGCGGCGATCATTCTTCACCCCCGAAATGGCGATGTTGTAGCCCGAGGCGTTGGTGAAACCGGTTTTCAAACCATCCACGCCCAATTCCCGGCGCAGCAGGCTGTTGTGGCTGCGGATCGGCGTGCCCCTGAAGTCATACTGTGGGGTGCTGAACAGGGTGTAGTACTGCGGGAAATCCCGCATGATCGCCCGCGACAGCACCGCCAGATCCCGGGCTGTGGACAGCTGACGGCTGTCTGGCAGGCCTGAGGCATTGACGAAGGTCGTGGAGTCCATGCCGAGCTCGCGGGCCCGCAGGGTCATCAGGGCGGCAAAGCGCGCTTCGCTGCCGCCCAGTCGTTCGGCGACGGCGACGGCCACATCATTGGCAGAGCGCAGGGCCAGGGCGTGCATGGCCTCATCTACGGTGATGGAGTCGCCGGCCTTGATGAACAGCTTGGTGGGCGGGGCCGCAGCGGCCCGCGGGGAGAAGACGATCCGGTCATCCGGCTTCATCCGCCCGGCGGCCAGTTGCTCGAACATCAGATAGAGCGTCATCACCTTGGTGATGGAGGCCGGGTAACGCGCACTGTCGGCGCGCTTGCCATAGAGGACCTCGCCCGTCTGGGCATCCACGACGATGGAGGCATATTTCGGCTGCTGGGCCGGGAGCTGCAGATAGGGAATCTGGGCTTGCGCAACCGGCGCGCTGTGGCCGAGCGCGGTCGCCACGGCGATCAGGCCGACGAGGATCTGGCGGCGGGCGTGTTTGAGCATCGCGTCGTCCGTCACGTTTTGAGTTTCTGGCGATCGCTGATCGGACCGCCATGGTCAGAAGGCTAGCATGGCATGTTCGGTCTTGCGCGAGGGTAAACACCTGTTGAGCATTGCAAAACGTCGCATAGCCCGCTTAACGAGCGAACTTGCGGCATGGCCTTGATGGCCCAGGTTGATTGTGCGCTGCACAAAAACGCGATTGACTGCTGCGGTGCAACATGGGATGTTGCGGCTGCGTAGAGCGTAATTGATCAGTCTAGAGCCGCGCGGCTGCCCGCGCCTTCTGCCCCTCCCGTGCGGCCGCCGCCGCGCCCCGTGACCTAACAAGGAGCTCAGCCATGGCTGCCGCCGACACCGCCAAGACCGCCAAGACCGCCGCCGAAGAATTCACCCTGGCCGGCAACCATGCCTTCAAGGACGTCATGGAAAAGTCCATGACCGCCTTGGCTGAGACCAACACCTATTCCAAGCAGAACCTCGAGGCCCTGGTGGCTTCGGCCACGGCCGCCGCCAAGGGTGCCGAAGCCGTTGGTGCCGAAGCCATGGCCTACACCAAGAAGACGGTGGAAGAGCAGATGGCTGCGGCCAAGACCCTGGCCTCGGCCAAGAGCCTGCAGGAAGCTGTTGAGCTGCAGACCGCCTTCACCAAGAAGGCCATGGAATCCTACATGTCGGAAATGACCCGCATGTCGGAGATCTTCACCGCCTCGATGAAGGACTCCTTGAAGCCGATCAACGAGCGCGTCACCGCGACCGTCGAGCGTCTGCAAGCCGCCCGCTAAGGCACTCTGGCGCCTCTTGGCGCCGGCTGGACGATCAGAAGCCCGGTCCCGCAACGGACCGGGCTTTTCTCATGGGCGCTTGGGCCGTTGGCCCCCGGCGCGCCAGGGGGCGCTTTCGGGAAAACCGGGTTCCACTTTCCCCGAACGCGCTCTACAGATTGGCGCATGTCCACTGTCGAAGATCGTTTGGCCGCGCTTGGCGTCCGCCTGCCCGAGCCCTCCGCCCCCGTCGCCAACTATGTGCCCTTTGTACGGGTTGGCGCGCTCCTTCACATTTCCGGCCAGGTGTCCCGGGACGCCCAAGGCGGCATTACCGGCATTGTCGGTCAGGATGTCGACATGGAGACGGCCAGGCGGGCCGCGCGCCTGTGCGCCATCAATCTGATCGCCCAGATGAAGGCGGCCTGTGACGGTGATCTCGGCCGGGTCGTGCGGGTGGTCAAGCTCGGCGGCTTCGTCCAGGCTGGACCGGATTTCTTTGAGATCCCGCAGGTGGTCAACGGTGCGTCCGACCTGATGGTCGAGGCCTTTGGCGATCTGGGCCGTCATGCCCGCTCGGCCGTGGGTGTTTACCGCCTGCCGATGAACTTCGCGGTTGAGGTTGACGCCGTGGTGGAGGTCTCGTGAAGGCGCGTTTCGGCGAGGCCTGGGATCTTCTGTTCCACCCGCCGGTGGCGCACCGGGGTCTATGGACGCCGGACGGTGCTCCCGAAAACTCCCTGGGCGCGTTCCAGGCCGCCTGTGCCGCGGGCTATGGCATCGAACTCGATGTCCACCTGTCATCGGACGGGGAGGCCATGGTCTTCCATGACAACACCCTGCAGCGGATGACCGGCATTGAGGGGCGGCTGCGCGACCGCACCGCTGCTGAACTCGGCGAGATGTCCCTCATGGGGACAGATGAAACTATCCCGACCCTGGCCGAGACCCTGGCCCTGATCGGCCAACGGGCCATGGTGCATGTGGAGCTGAAGACCCACTGGGGCGAGGTGGGCCCCCTGGAGCGCCGAGTGCATGAGATCATTATCGATCACGCCGGTCCGCTCTGTGTGATCGGTTTCAATCCCTATTCCCACGCCTGGTTTGCTGAGCACTATCCGGGCGTCCTGCGTGGCCTGGACTCCTTCAGCTACCGTGACGTGAAGCACCTGAATCCGGAACAGCGCGAGGCCTATGCCCGGCTGGAGCAGGTGGAAATCGCCCGACCCCATTTCCTGGCCCTAGGCCTCGACATGCTGCCGAGCGAGAGGGCTGACGCCTACCGGGCTGAAGGCATGCCGGTGGTGGCCTGGACCGTCCGCAAGCCCGAGCAGTGGGAGGCGGTGAAGGATCACTGTGACAACCTGATCTTCGAGGGCTTCACGCCGTGAGTCTGAGGCCGGCGGTCAAGGTGAACCGCCGCATCGCTGACATTGGCAGATCGGCCTGGACCGCCTGCGCCCATGCCAGCGGAAACCCGTTTGTCAGCTACGACTTTCTTGATGTTCTGGAACAGTCTGGCTGTGCGGTAGAGCGCACCGGCTGGGGGCCACAGCACCTGTCCATCGACGACGAGGCCGGTCAAGTCGGGGCGGTCATGCCCCTCTATCTGAAATCCCACAGCCAGGGGGAGTACATCTTCGACCACAGCTGGGCGGACGCCTATGAGCGGGCAGGGGGGCGCTACTACCCCAAGCTCCTGGCGGCGGCACCCTTCACCCCGGCCACAGGGCCGCGGCTGCTGGTGCGGCCCGATATCCCGGTTGAGGCGGGCTACGACATGCTGCTCGGCGGGGCCCTGACCCTCTGCGAACAGATGGGCGTCTCCTCCATGCACATCAATTTTCCCAACCAAGCCGAATGGGACTGGCTAGGGGGCCAGGGGCTCGCCCAACGCCAGGGCCAGCAATACCACTGGTTCAACCGGGGCTATGGCAGCTTCGAGGACTTCCTGGCTGACCTCTCCTCTGGCCGCCGCAAGACCATTCGCCGGGAGCGCCGTGACGCCCAGGCGGGACTGGAAATCCTGTGCCTGACTGGCGCAGACCTCACCGACGACGCCTGGGATGCCTTCTATGGCTTCTACATGGACACCGGTTCGCGCAAATGGGGACGGCCCTATCTGAACCGGTTGTTCTTCTCCCTGCTCGGGGAGCGGATGGCCGATCAGGTGCTGCTGATCATGGCAAAGCGGAACGGCCATTGGATCGCTGGCGCGCTCAACTTGATGGGTGACGACGCCCTCTATGGCCGCAACTGGGGCTGCGTGGAGGATGTCGCCTTTCTGCACTTCGAGCTCTGCTATTATCAGGCCATCGACTGGGCCATTCAGCGGGGCCTTAAGCGGGTCGAGGCCGGGGCCCAGGGCCAGCACAAGATCGCCCGGGGCTACCTGCCGACACCGGTCTATTCGGCGCACTACATCGCCGATCCGGCCTTGCGCGGGCCTGTTGAGGATTTCGTGGCCCGTGAAAAGGCTGCCGTGGATGGCGAGATGGAGTGGCTGGCCGAGGAGTACTCGCCCTTCCGCCAGGGCTGAGTGGGACGAGATCAGGGCGCGGTCGCTCCCCTCGGACCGACCGCGCCCCCGACCTCAGTCGCAGACCTTAGTAGCTCATGGCGAAGGAGACGCCGTAATAGCGCGGCTCGCCGGCGATGAAGGTGGGGATGCCGAAGGCGTCCCCGGTGTTGCCGGCGTCCTTGATGTAGTCCTGGTCCAGGGCGTTGGTGACAAAGGCGCCCAGGGTCCAGGGGGCGTCATCGCGCTGATAGACGACCCTCAGGTTCAAGAGCCCATAGGCCTTCTGGACCTCATCAACGATGCGGTCCTGGGCCTGCAGGCTGGAGCGGTCATTGTTGTTGTCGAAGAACACCTCTGAGCGCCAGGTATAGGCCGGGACGAAGGCCAGCTCGCCGCCGGCCAGGGGCATGGCCGCCCGGAAGCCGAGGGAGACCGCATGGTCGGGCGCCAGGCGGAACTGGTTGCCTTTGAACAGGCCATTGCCGAACCGGGCGTCGCTATAGCCATAGGTGCCGAAGGCCTCGAAGCGTGAGGACGGCCGCCAGGTGAACTGCCCCTCAAAGCCGGTGGCGTCGGCTTCCCCGGCATTGGCCGCCACGATCTGGCCGGCGCTGTTGAGCACCGAGGTCTGGAAGTTCTCGTAGGTGTAGCGATAGATCGAGCCTTCCAGGGACAGGGCGCGGTCGAACAGTTCGCTCTTCACCCCAACTTCGAAAGAGTCGACCTCCTCGGCCGGCAGCTCGGTGAAGCGCACCGGACCGCCAGGGGTGGTCGGCGAGCCGACATTGAGCACCTGCGGCCGGCGACCGCGGGCATAGGAGGCATAGGCGCTGAGGGTGGTGCTGGGGGCATAGCGTGCCACCAGGCGATAGGTCAGGCCATCGTCGGTGAGATCGCGGTTGATGACTGCGCCGCCCGCTGTCGGCTGCACGAACAGGCCCCGCGCCAGGGTGGCGGTGCTGCCGGCCAGGACCGAGCCGCCATTGTTCAGCTGGGCCTGATAGCCGCTGGTCTTGTCCTCGGTGGTGTAGCGCACGCCGCCGGTCACCTCGAGGGCGTCGGTCAGCTTGTAGGTCACATCGGCGAACACGTCATAGGCGGTGGTCTCGCCGAAGTTGGCGAAGGTTTCCCGATGCGCTGATTTCAGCGGACCTGGGGCCACGGCCTCGATCACCGGCAGGGCCAGGCCCCGCGGTGCGACCAGGGCGCCTGTGGCGAAGAGGGCATAGACCTTCTCGCTGAACTGCAGCGGGACGGTCTGGGAGCCTTCCTCGTGGAACAGGCCCAGACCGGCAAAGGCGGTGACGCGGCCGCCGGCGTCGTAGCTCAGACGGAATTCCTGACTGGTCTGCTTGCCCACGGCGTCTTCGGCGAACACGAAGAGCGGCAGGGAGAAGCCGTCGGGATCAAACACTTCCAGGCTGTCGAACTCCCGGTAGGCGCTGATCGACTTCAGGCTGAGGGAGTCGTTGAACGCATAGTCGGCCAGCAGGGTCACCCCCCAGACCTGACGGTCGAGACCGAGGTCCTTGCCCCCGAGGAAACCCAGGCCCGAGGAGATCGCCGCGCCGGAGTTGCGCCCCAGATCGCCGATCACCGCGCCCGTGGTGGGATTGGTCGGCAGATAGGTCAGGGACTTGAACGAGGTGCCGCTGGGGTCATCCTGCTGATAGTTGAGGATCAGGTCGGCGTTGAACTGGTCGTTGGGTGCCCAGTTGAGGGCCACGCGGAACGCCTGGGTGTCGGTGGAGTTGAAATCCTTTCCGCCCAGAAGGTTTTCCACAAACCCGTCCCGGGCCTTCAGGCGGGCGGCGACCCGTACGGCGAAGGTCTCGCTGACCGGCAGGTTGAGCATCCCGTCGATCATGGCGTAGCCATAGTTGCCCACCTCGACCTTGGAGCTGGCGGCCAGGCGACTGGGGTCGGCCTTGGCCTGGACCAGGTTCACAGCTCCGATCAGCGCGCCGCGACCATAAAGGGTCGATTGCGGGCCCTTGGAGATCTCGGCCCGCTCCAGGTCGAACAACTCCACATAGGAGCCGCGCGACTTGGACATGGAAACCCCGTCCTGGAACACCGAAACCCGAGGTTCGTTGGTCGCCTCGCCGGAGTCTGACGTAATGCCGCGCATCACAAAGCCGGGATTGTTCGGCGACTGGTTCTGAACCTCGAAACCGGGCACGAACAGCGCCAGGTCCTCGAACTCCTGCACCCCCAGGTCCTCCAGACGCCCGGCGCCATAGGCGGTCAGGGCGATAGGCACTTCGATGGACTTCTGTTCGCGCAGCTGGGCGGTGACGATCAACTCGTCGACCACGGTGTCGGTGGCGGCCACCTGGGCCTGAGCCTGGGTGGCCAGGCCCAGGGCGGCGATAGCACCCCCCAGCAGAAGGCGGTTCTTGCGATGCATGTGGTGATCCCCGTTCGCATTGCGGCAATTGCTAAGTTGCGCTGCGATAGGGGTGCTCGTTGACGGTCTGGTGATGAATACGCGACGGGGCCGTGACATCGCTGAATTTGTCAAAGGTGGCAAAAATCCCTTGTTCCGTAAGGGGTCCAGCTTTGATCGCCCGAGGCGCGAGCCCGGCGTGACGATTTCCTCCAGGCCGGGAACGGGTTAGGTAAGGGCCATAACCAAGGAGCGCCCCATGAGCCTGGACGGGACCTACGACCCCAATAATATCTTCGCCAAAATCCTTCGGGGCGAGGCGCCTTGCGCCAGGGTGTTCGAGGACGACCACGTTCTGTCGTTCATGGACGTCTTCCCCCAGGTGAAGGGACACACCCTGGTGATTCCCAAGGCCTCCACCGCCCGCAATCTGCTGGAGGAGGATCCTCAGGTGCTCACCCCGCTGATCCTTGGCGTGCAGCGGGTCGCCCGCGCCGTGCGCGCGGCGCTGATGCCTGACGGCGTGGTCATCACCCAGTTCAATGGGACGGCGGCGGGCCAGACGGTCTTCCATCCGCACTTCCACATCCTGCCCCGCTGGGAGGGGGTGGCGGTGGGGCGTCACGCCTCCGGCGGCATGGCTGATCCCGTCGAGCTCAAGGCCCTGGCCGAGCAGATCGCCGCCAAGATCAGCTGAGCCCTTACGAAAAAGCCCCGGCCATCGGCCGGGGCTTTGACGTTTTGCCGAGCCAGACCGATCAGTCGGCCAGTTCGGCGGCGGCATCCTTGGACGGGTTCTCGATCGTCGGTGCCCCCGGCTCGCGGCTGTCGCCCTCGATCTCAAAGTCCAGCTTGCCGTCCTTGAGCACCACGCGGACGTGGCCGCCCTTGACCAGCCGGCCAAACAGGATCTCGTCGGCCAGGGGCTTCTTGATGTGCTCCTGGATGACCCGGGCCAGCGGCCGCGCTCCATAGAGCTCGTCGAAGCCGTTGTCCGCCAGCCAGCCCGCCGCCTCATCGGTGGTTTCGATCGTCACATGGCGGTCGGCCAACTGGGCCTCAAGCTGCATGACGAACTTCTGGACCACCTGGCGAATGATCGCCGGATTGAGCGGCCGGAAGGCCACCACCGCGTCAAGGCGGTTGCGGAATTCCGGGGTGAAGACCCGCTTGATCGCATCTTCGGCCTCGTGATCAGCCTTGCCCCGGCCAAAGCCGATGGTGTTGCGCTGAGCATCCGCCGCCCCGGCATTGGTGGTCATGATGAGCACCACATTGCGGAAGTCGATCTTCTTGCCGTTGGAGTCTGTGAGCATCCCGTTGTCCATGACCTGGAGCAGGATGTTGTAGACGTCCGGATGGGCCTTCTCGATCTCGTCGAGCAGGACCACGGCGTGGGGATGCTGGTCGACGGCGTCGCTCAGCAGGCCCCCCTGGTCGAAGCCCACATAGCCGGGAGGCGCCCCGATCAGCCGGCTGACCGTGTGCCGCTCCATGTACTCCGACATATCGAAGCGCAGGAGTTCGATCCCCAGCGTCGAGGCCAGCTGCCGGGCGGTTTCGGTCTTGCCCGTTCCGGTGGGACCAGTGAACAGGTAGCAGCCGATCGGCTTGTGAGGGTCACGCAGGCCAGCGCGGGCCATCTTCATGGCGGCCGACAGCTGGTCGATGGCGTCGTCCTGGCCGTAAACCGCCCGCTTCAGGTCGGTCTCCAGCTGCTTCAGCGCCTCGGTGTCGGACTTGGAAACCGACTTGGGCGGGATGCGGGCGATCTTGGCCACGACGGACTCGATCTCCTTGACCCCGATGGTCTTCTTCCGACGGCTTTCGGGCAGCAGCATCTGGCTGGCACCGGCCTCGTCGATCAGATCGATCGCCTTGTCCGGCAGCTTGCGGTCATTGATGTACTTGGCCGACAGCTCCACCGCAGCCTTGAGGGCGTCGTTGGTGTAGCGGAGCTTGTGGAAGTCCTCGTAATAGGTCTTCAGCCCCTTGAGGATCTTGATGGTGTCTTCGATCGTCGGCTCGTTCACATCGATCTTCTGGAAGCGACGGACCAGGGCCCGATCCTTCTCGAAGTGCTGACGGAACTCCTTGTAGGTGGTCGATCCCATACAGCGCAGAGCCCCTGAGGCCAGGGCGGGCTTCAGCAGGTTTGAAGCGTCCATGGCCCCGCCGCTGGTGGCACCGGCCCCGATCACCGTGTGGATCTCGTCGATGAACAGGATGGCGTCGGGGTGGTTCTCCAGCTCCTTGACCACCTGCTTGACCCGCTCCTCGAAGTCCCCGCGATAGCGGGTGCCGGCCAGCAGCGCCCCCATGTCGAGGGAGAAGATGGTCGCACCGGCCAGGACCTCAGGGACCTGCTTGTTGACGATCTTGCGGGCCAGGCCTTCGGCGATGGCCGTCTTGCCGACCCCGGGATCGCCCACCAGCAGGGGATTGTTCTTGGTCCGCCGGCACAGGATCTGGATGCAGCGTTCGACCTCAGCGGCGCGGCCGATCAGGGGATCGACCTTGCCTTCCTTGGCCTTGATGTTGAGATCGACGCAGTAGGCCTCCAACGCCTCGCCGCCGGTCTTGACGCTGGGCTTCTCCTCGTCGTCGGCCCCCTTCACGGGCTTGCCCTCGACGGTGGCACCGGCCTTCTTGGCGATGCCGTGAGCGATGTAGTTCACCGCGTCGTACCGCGTCATGTCCTGCTCTTGCAGGAAATAGGCGGCGTGGCTTTCCCGTTCAGAGAAGATCGCTACCAGCACATTGGCCCCGGTAACATCTTCGCGGCCGGAGGACTGGACGTGGATCACTGCGCGCTGGATCACGCGCTGGAAGCCCGCCGTGGGTTTGGCGTCCTCCCCGTCATCGACCACCAGGGAGCGGAGCTCATTGTCCACATAGCCGGTGAGGGTCGCCCGAAGGGCGCCCAGGTCGACGTCACAGGCGCGCATGACGGCTGCGGCCTCCTCATCGTCGATGAGCGCCAGGAGCAAGTGCTCCAGGGTCGCATATTCGTGCTTTCGCTCGTTGGCATAGGCCACAGCGCGATGCAGTGATTCTTCTAGGGGGCGCGAAAACGAGGGCAAGCTGAGCCTCTCAATCCTTTTCCATGGTGCATTGAAGCGGGTGTTGATGCCGCCTGGCGGTATCTACGACCTGCGCGACTTTGGTTTCGGCCACCTCAAAGGTGAACACACCGCAAACGCCCACGCCATACTGGTGTACGTGCAACATGATCCTCGTCGCGTCTTCACGCGACTTGTTAAAATACTGCTCCAGAACATAAACGACGAACTCCATTGGGGTGTAGTCGTCGTTCAGCAGCAGGACTCTATACATAGACGGCTTTTGCGTCTTCGGCTTGGTCTGAGTGATGACCGCCGACTTGACGCCCGTCGACACATCACCTTGCTTGCGCTCGGCCATCGAAAACGTCTCCTGGCGGGAGTCTGGTTCCCGCCGCTAGGGGATTAGATATGGAAAAGGGACGCGTTTGAAAGGGTTGAAATCGATAAGGCCCGCCCCCAAGCAGCCGACGCCCATCTTTTTATCGCTGCGGTTATCTGGGTTCCAAGCCCCGCTCAATCCTGATCGACGGCTTTGGAGCGCAGGGCGCGACCGGTGGTGAGGGCCTGAGGGCCAAATCGGGCCCTTATGGCGTCGGCGGTCTGGGCCTCATTGAGGCTGCGCTGCTCATCGCCGGAAAATAGCCCGCCGCCGGCCTGGGACGCTGGGGTCAGTTCGCTCAGGCCAACGCCGATCAGTCGAAAACTGCGACCATCAGCCTCGTGACGCAGCAATTCTCGGCTGACGGCCAAAAGGGACTTGGCCGTCTGGGTGGGTTCAGCCAGGGCGCGTCTTCGGGTCAGCAGCCGGAAGTCGGCCGTCTTCAGCTTCAAGGTCGCCACCTTGCCGGCTACCCCTGCCGCCCGAGCCTGCCGGGCTACCCGCTCGCAGAGACCCGCCAGGCGATCCTCCAGGGCGCCATAGTCGGCCAGATCGGTGTTGAAGGTGGTTTCGGCGCTGATCCCTTTGCGGACCTGATCGGGATCCACCGGCCGGGTGTCGCGGCCATGGGCCAGGTCGTGCAGCCGCAACCCCTGGGCGCCGAACCGGCGGGCCAGGTCCTTCTGATCCTCCCGGGCCAGATCGCCGATGGTCTTCAGGCCCACGGCCTCCAGCGACTTGACCATGGCTGGCCCAACCCCAGGCAGCAGGCCCACCGGACGGGGGGCCAGAAAGGTCTGGGCCTCCTGGCGTCCGATCACAGAGAAGCCTCGGGGCTTGTCCAGGTCCGAGGCGATCTTGGCCAGGAACTTGTTGGGGGCCAGACCAATGGAGACAGTCAGCCCGGTCTCGGCCTCGATCCGTGCCTGGAGCCTGGCCAGGGTCAGGGCGGCAGGGGCACCGTGCAGGCGCTCGGTGCCTGTCAGGTCCATCCAGGCTTCGTCCAGCGACAGGGGCTGAACCAGCGGGGTCAATTCCGCCAGCATGCCCATGATGCCCTTGCTCTCGGCCTTGTACTTGGCGAAGTCCGGCTTGATCACCACCGCCTGAGGGCAGGCGGCCAGGGCTTTGAACATCGGCATGGCCGAGCGCACCCCATAGACCCTGGCCATATAGCAGCAGGTGGTCACCACACCGCGGACCCCGCCGCCGACGATCACAGGCTGGTCACGCAGTTCGGGCCGGTCGCGCTTTTCCACCGAGGCGTAGAAGGCGTCGCAGTCCATGTGCGCCATGGTGAGCGTGAAGAGCTCATCATGGGCGACCATGCGCGGTGAGCCGCAGGCCGGGCATCGCCGGAGGCCAGGCGACGCACCCGTCCATAAGCAATCCCGGCAGAGCGCCGTCACCGGTCACTCAGGGGCCAGAGCCAGGCCGCGCCCCGAACCCCCGAAGAGTCGCCGTGCACCGCCGCCCTGACCGGGGTGTCAAAGCCATCGGCGAACACATGGGGGGCGATGGCGCCGGGCAGCCGATCATAGAGCTCAGGGACATTGGACATGCCGCCCCCCAGCACGATCACGTCGGGATCGATCAGATCCACCACCACCGCCAGGGCGCGCCCCAGGCGGCCGATGTAGCGCGCCAGGCTTGCCTGCGCCCCTGAGGCCCCTTGCCGGGCCTGGGAGATGATGTCGGGTGCCGCCAGTCCGCCCCCATGATCGGCGGCGAAGGCCGGGCCGGAGATCCACGTCTCCAGGCACCCCCTGCGCCCGCACCAGCAGGCCGGCCCGGGATGTTCTTCTGGTCCCGGCCAGGGCAGGGGGGTGTGGCCCCATTCGCCGGCGACGCCGCTGCGCCCCTCAATCAGCCGCCCCTCCACCACCACGCCGCCGCCGCAGCCGGTGCCAAGGATGGCGGCAAAGACCACCCCATGGCCCCGTCCGGCTCCGTCTGCAGCCTCCGAAAGGGCCAGGCAGTTGGCGTCATTGGCCAGACGCACGGGACGCTTCAGTGTTGTTTCCAGATCCCGCCCAAACGGCTCGCCATTCAGCCAGACCGAATTGGCGTTGCGGATCAGGCCCGAGCGCGGAGAAATGGAGCCCGGCATGCCAACCCCAACCCGGTCGACCCTGGTGCCGGCCGCATCCTCCACCTCGGCCACCAGCTGCGCCACCGCCAACAGAGCCGGTTGATAGGCTCCGGGATTGGCAACGCGCCGCCGGGCGACCACGGCACCGTCCGGGCTCAGGGCGGCGGCTTCGATTTTGGTGCCGCCGAAATCGACGCCGATGCGGATCATCACCCTTGGCCTGCGTCCTCAGGCGATGGAGTCGGCGATGGCCAGGCCCAGGGCGTCCCAATCATCGATTCGGGTATGCCGGTCCGGGGCGGCGGGGGCCAGGGGGCGCAGGCGGGGATCGGCCACATGCTGGAACCTGGCGACCTTGGGGGCGGTGTCGGCCACCGAGTCGAGATTGGGTAGCAGGTCGTCGATAAAGGCTGCCGGTCCGCGCACCTGATCGGCCAGGGCGGCCGCCAGCGGCCCCTTGGGCCCGGTGTTTAGGAGCAGGGGATAGTCCAGGCCATGCCGGCCGAGCCACCGGGCCCGGGCCAGCCGCCCCTGGCCCGGGGCATTAGTCAGGATCACCACCCCGGCCTTTTCCGACAGCTGCCGCAGCGCGTTAGCCGAGCCCTCAGCCACGCGCATGTCCCCCGAGCCATATCGGAAAAAGTCGTCGAAGTGCCGACGCCCCTCCTCGACGGCCAGGTGCACGTCTTCGCCGGGACGATAGATGTTCTGGAACAGGGCAAACCGCTCCACCCGGAACTCCAGGCCCCGGGTGGCCAGGAACGTGCCGAACCCTTCCATGAAATGCCCGAGCACCTCATCGACATCGACAATGACCAAGGGCCGGGCGGGATCGAGGCCCAGGGCCTCAATCTGCGGCGCGCGGGCGCGGGGCAGGCTGGGGGCGGGGATCGGCGGGGAAGGGTGCGGCGTGTCGACCACTGGCTCTCTCATGCGGCTAACGCCAGTTTAAGGATATCCGTGGGATCAATGGGCCCAAAGGTGGGGACGGCGCAGATTCGTCGTTCGAAACAAGCATCGTCGGGATGACCATGGCCAAGAAGGTCCTCATCGTCGAGGATAACGAGCTGAACATGAAGCTCTTTCATGATCTGCTCGACGCACAGGGGTACGAGACGCTGCAGACCCGCGAGGGACTGCAGGCGCTGTCGCTGGCCCGTGAGCACCGTCCCGACCTCATTCTGATGGATATCCAGCTGCCGGAGATTTCCGGTTTGGAGGTCACCAAGTGGCTGAAGGAAGACGATGAACTGGCGGGCATCCCCGTTGTCGCCGTCACGGCCTTTGCCATGAAGGGCGATGAGGAACGCATCCGCGAAGGCGGCTGCGAGGCCTACATCTCCAAACCGATTTCCGTGTCGCACTTCCTCGACACAATCCGCCGGCTCCTGGAGTAGCCGCCATGTCCGCTCGAATCCTGGTCGTAGACGACATCGAGGCCAACGTCCGGCTCCTCGAGGCCCGTCTGACCGCTGAATATTATGAGGTTCTGGTGGCCTATGACGGGCCCACCGCCCTGGCCATCGCCGCAGCCGAACAGCCCGACATCGTGCTGCTCGACGTGATGATGCCTGGGATGGACGGCTTCCAGGTCTGCCGCCGGTTGAAGGATGATCCCGAAACCCGGCACGTCCCCGTGGTGCTGGTCACCGCCCTGGACGGCCGCGCCGACCGGATTGCTGGGCTTGAGGCGGGGGCCGACGAGTTCCTGACCAAGCCCATCGACGATGTCATGCTGTTTGCCCGGGTGCGCAGCCTGACCCGCCTGAAAACCGTGATCGACGAATTGCGGGTGCGCGAGGCCTCTGGCCGCCGCATTGGCGTCATAGCCGGGGCCGGCTCGCGCATGGGCGGTACGGGTGGCCGGGTGCTGATCGTCGATGACCACGAGCGTCAGGCCCAGAGGGTGGCGTCCGAGCTGTCGATCGAACATCGGCCGGTCATCGAGTCTGAGCCGGAAAAGGCACTGCTCAGCGCCCGGGGGCCTGTGGACCTGGTGATTGTCAATG
The DNA here is from genome assembly GCF_022402485.1 of Phenylobacterium sp. GTDB lineage: Bacteria > Pseudomonadota > Alphaproteobacteria > Caulobacterales > Caulobacteraceae > Phenylobacterium. The sequence goes on from NZ_JAKRSA010000027.1 coordinate 63,392, forward strand.
TCACGGCCCGGAGTTTCGATGGCCTGCGTTTCTGCGCCCAGCTGCGCTCAGACGAGGCCACCCGTCACCTGCCGATCCTGGCCATTGTCGATTTTGACGAGCGTCCGCGGCTGATGAAGGCCCTGGACATCGGGGTCAACGACCTCTTGTCCAAGCCCATCGACCCTCAGGAGCTCTCGGCCCGGGCCCGCACCCAGATCCGCCGCAAGCGCTACACCGACTATCTCCGGGACAATCTTGACCATTCCCTGGAGCTGGCGGTCACTGACCAGCTCACCGGCCTGCACAACCGGCGCTACATGACCGGCCAGCTGGACGCCCTGGTCAAGCGCGCCGCCCATGGGGGCGAGCCGGTGGCGACCCTGCTGATCGACATCGACCACTTCAAGAAGATCAACGACGGCTATGGCCACGATGTGGGCGACGAGGTGCTGCGCGAATTCGCCGTGCGCCTGGCCTCCAATGTCCGGGCCGTGGATCTGCCCTGTCGTTATGGCGGCGAGGAGTTCGTCGTGGTGATGCCCGCCACGCGGATCGAGGACGCCGAACGCATCGCCGAGCGCATCCGCCTGCATGTGGCCGGTTCCCCCTTCCGGGTGGCCCACGGCACCGAGCTCCTGACAGCCACCATCTCCATCGGCGTGGCCGCCACCACCGGCCCAGAAGACACCCCTGACACCCTGCTCAAGCGGTCAGACGAGGCCCTCTATGAGGCCAAGTCCTCAGGTCGGAACAAGGTGATATCCCGCGCGGCTTAGGCCCCTCGGTGCCTCTTCCCGGCTAGAAACGCAAAACGCCCGGCTGATCCAGCCGGGCGTTTTCGTGTTCGTGTGCGCGAGGCGATGCTACTTGATCTTGCCTTCGCGGAATTCCACGTGCTTGCGCACGACGGGGTCGTACTTCTTCATGACCAGCTTGTCGGTCTTGGTGCGGGCGTTCTTCTTGGTCACGTAGAAAAAGCCGGTATCCGCCGAGGAGTTCAGGCGGATCTTGATGGAAGCTGGCTTCGCCATGGTCGGTCCTCGCGGGGCCGGGCAAGCGCGCTTACCCAGGCAGTCTTTTCGAATGAGCCGCGGACAATACGAATCCGCAGACCAAAGTCAATGCGCGGTGGGGCCTTTGGCCAGGTTGATGTCGCCCGGCCGAGACCACCATTTCCAGAGCTGCCGTGGGCTTTGCGCTCAGCTGCCGACCTTGGCGATCCAGGCGGCGAACTTGTCGGCCCAGCCTTCGATGAAGGCTATGAACTTGGGGTCGGAAAAGCTGCCGTCCTCGGTGAAGTTCTCTTCCCGGTGGACGAAATAGATCTGTGGGGCGCCCATCACCGCGACGTTGATCGCCGTGAGCACATTGCGCAGGTCGACCTGGGCCGCACCGGTGCCGAGCGCGCCGGGACTGGACCCGGCAATGGCGGCCGGCTTGCCCGACCATACCCCCTGGCCCGGCGGGCGCGAGGCCCAGTCGATGGCGTTCTTCAGCACGCCCGGCATGGAGCGATTGTATTCCGGGGTGACGATCAGCACCGCATCTGCGGACTTGATGGCCGCCTTGAAGGCGATGACGGCGGCCGGGAGATCGGCCTCGTGATCCTGGTTGTAGAGCGGGACCTCGTCATACTCGACGATTTTCAGGTCGAGCTTGGGGGCCGCAACCATGGCGATGGCCTCGGCAAGGCGCCGGTTGACAGACTGCCGGCGAAGACTGCCGACGATGACGGCGACCTTGGGACGATCGGACATGCGAACTCCTGGGAGGGCTTAGAGGTGCCCGAGTTTAGCCCCCTTCGTCCCGAACCGCATATAGGGCGAGGGGCGCTCTGGATCGTCCAGGCGCTGGACGGCCTCCTTGATCATGGTCCGGGTGACCATGGGCAGTTCGAGCCCCAGGGCGTCATCGAAATCCACCCAGGCGATTTCCTCCAGTTCCCCACAGTCGGGCTGGCGCTCCAGGCTCACCAGCCGTTCAGCGTCGGCCATCAGGAACCAGGTGTCGAAGCGCTTGGCCAGGGAGGGCGGGGTGACGGCCCGGGCGATGATCTCCATGGCCTCCAGGTCGGCCAAGGCGCCTTGAGCGAGGAATTCCCGCCAGGGACCCACGCCCGGCCTGGTCGGTGCCGGCTTGGCCAGCAGGAGGCCCGCCTCCTCGAAGGTTTCGCGGATGGCGGCCATGGCCAGGGCGCGCCCCCGGCCGGGCTTGATGTGCCGGTCGAACTTGGCGGCGACCTCAGGGCGCAGGTCGGTGGCATGGGGGGCGCGGAAGTCGGCCCGGTCGATCCGTCCGCCGGGAAAGACCCAGAGGTTGGGCATGAAATCGTGGCCGCTGTTGCGCTTGCCCATCAGCACCCGCGGTTTGGCGGCGTCCCGGCGGACCAGGATGATGGTGGCGGCGTCTCGGGGCTTCACGGCCCGGGCACCGGGCAGGCGCATGCGGCTGCCCTCGGAGCGTTGGGGAATCTGGGGATCGGTCATGAAACAACTGTATGACCGTCCCTGGAACCTAGGAAGCCTGACCTTAGGTCAACAGGCCTCGCCTACCGCCGCCGGTGTTTGCCGCCCTGGCGGGGCAGGGGCGGGCGACCGGCCTTGCGGCGGATGCCCAGCCGTGGCCGGGGCGCGGTGGGGTCGGGCTGGGCTGGATCGCTCAGCATCTCAAACAGCAGGCCGCCGGTGATCGGGGTGGCCTCCCGCAATCGCACCTCCACGCTCATGCCGAGCGGCCAGCGGGCGCCGGAGCGCTCGCCGATCAGGGCGTGCATCTTCTCATCATGGATAAAGAACTCGTCCCCCAGATTGGAGATGGGGATCAGGCCATCGGCGCCGGTCTCGGCCAGGCGGATAAACAGGCCAAAGCGGGTGACCCCGGTGATGCGGCCAAGGAAGGTCGCGCCCACCTTGTCGGACAGGAAGGCCGCCACATAGCGGTCGGTGGCGTCGCGCTCGGCCGCCATGGCCCGGCGTTCGGCATGGGTGATCTCTTCGGCGGTGGCCTTCATGTGAGAGATGTCCCAGTCGCTCAAACCATCGGGCCCGCCGGGCAGGTTGAGGCTAAGCGCGCTGATCAGGCCCCGGTGGACGATGAGGTCAGCATAGCGGCGAATAGGCGACGTAAAGTGCGCATATCGGTCCAGATTCAAGCCGAAATGGCCGATATTGTCGGTGGAATAATGGGCCTGCATCTGGGTGCGCAGAACGACCTCGTTGACGATCTCGGCATGCGGCCCCTCGCGGGTCAGGTCCAGCAGGCGGTTGAACCGGTCGGTGCGCGCCGCCTCGCCCTTGGACCAGTTCACCGAGATGGAGCCGAGGAATTCGGCCAGGGAGTCCAGCTTCTCCGGGCTCGGCGCATCATGGATCCGGAAGATCAGCGGGGTGCGTTTGGCCTCCAGGGTCTCGGCCGCACAGACATTGGCCTGGATCATCATCTCCTCGATCAGCTTGTGGGCTTCGAGGGCAGGACGGGGCGTGATCGAGGCGACTTTGCCATCTTCGCCGATGATGATGCGCCGCTCAGAGCTTTCGATGGCCAGGGGCGAGCGGGCCTCGCGTCCCTGTTTCAGGGTCAGATAGGCGGCCCACAGGGGCTTGAGGATCGGCTCCAGCAGCGGCCCGGCCTTGTCGTCGGGGCGCCCGTCGATGGCGTCCTGGGCCTGTTCATAGGCGAGCTTGGCGGCTGAGCGCATCAGGCCGCGGACGAACTTGTGGCTGCGCTTGCGACCATTACGGTCAAAGACCATGCGCACGGCCATACAGGCCCGGGTCTCGCCCTCGCGTAGGGAGCAGAGGCCGTTGGAGAGCCGCTCGGGCAGCATGGGCTCCACCCGGTCAGGGAAATAGACGCTGTTGGCCTTGTCCCGGGCCTCCCGGTCCAGGGCCGCCCCTGGCCGGACATAGGCCGCCACATCGGCGATGGCGACCCAGACGATCCAGCCGCCTTCGTTGCTCGGGTCCTCATCGGCCTGGGCGAACACCGCGTCATCGTGGTCGCGGGCGTCGGCGGGGTCGATGGTGATCAGCGGCAGGTCTCGCAGGTCTTCCCGGCCAGCCAGAGTCGGGGCCTGGGCGACTTCGGCCTCGGCGACGGCCTCGTCGGAGAAGCCGGTGGGGATGCCATGGCTGTGGATGGCGATCAGGCTGGCGGCCCGAGGTTCGTCCTCGCGCCCCACCACCTCCAGCACCTTGCCGCGCTTGGGGCCATGGTGGCGCTCAGCGCTCCCCACCTGGGCCAGGACCAGATCGCCGTCCTTGAGCTGGCCGTCATCGAATACGATCAGGCTTTCCTTGGACTTGCGGTCCACGGGCTCGATGCGGACCTCGCGGCGCACCTTGCGTACGACGCCGAGCACCCGATGGGCGCTCTGGCCCAGGCGCTTGATCAGTCTGGCCTCGGTCTCGCCGCTCTCCAGGGTGACGAAGCGGACCAGCAGCCGGTCGCCGAGGCCAGGGGCACCGGCCACCACCTCGGCCTTGTCCGGGGCGAGATGAACGAGCGGCGTGTCTTCTGCGCCCTTGGTCAGGCGGACCAGCAGGTCGCCGTCGGTGTCGCGCTCCACCACATCGACCACGCCTACCGGGGGCAGGGCGCTGGCCTCGGCCACGCCCTTGCGGCCCCGGCGACCCAAAAGGCCCTCGGCCTGCATCTCTTTGAGCATTTCGCGCAGGGCCCGGCGATCCACACCCTTCAGGCCAAAGGCCCGGGCCAGTTCGGCCCGGTCGGTCTCACCGGTCTGGCGAATGAACTTCTGGAGGGTCTCTCGGTCAGGCATGCCCTGGGGCGGACGCGAGGCGGGGCGCGAGGCAGATCGGGGGGAGCGGGGCTTAGCCATGGCCCCTTCTAACGCGGGAATCGGGGCTCGGCTTCCCCCCGTGCGCACCTCAGGCGCGTCTCAGTCGTCGTCGTCATCCTTGAAGGCGCCAAACAGGGTCAGGCCCTCGATGGTGGTGGCCCCGTCGACCTTTCGCACCGTGCGCACCGCCCCGTGAGCCTTCAGGGCCTGGGCCAGTCGCTCTGAATGGGTCACCAGCCAGACCTGAGAACGCTCCGAGGCTTTGGCGATCAATGCGGCCAGGGGCTCCATCAGGTCCGGATGGAGGCTGGCCTCCGGCTCATTGAGGGCGATGAAGGGAGGCAGGCGATAGGCCAGGAGGGCACCGGCCAGGGCGAGAAACCGCAGGGTGCCATCGGAGAGCTCCGCCGGCTCAAACACCCGGTTTGCAAACTCCGGCAGCCGCAGGCCAAAGGTGGCATGACGCGCAGGCTCAGGCAGGTCCAGCACCGCGCCGGGGAAGGCGTTGGCCACCGCCTCGTCCAGATCGCGCCGGTCGCCGCGAATGTGGGCCAGGGTGGCGAAGACGGCGGCCAGATTGGACCCATCCGAGGCCAGGGTCGGGGCCGCGACAGCCACACACGGGCGGCGCAGGGGCGAGTCTGCGTCGGTGCGAACATCGTGATAGAAGCGCCACTCCAGCAGCGTGCGTCGCACCGCGTCCAGCTCTGGATAGCGGGCGGGGTCCTCCAGGCGTCCTAACAGGGTCTCGGAGCTCAAGAGGTCGATGTCGAGGTCGGTGGGTCCACCGTCCGCGTCACGGGCCATCACCGCGGTATTGCGGCGCTCCACCAGCCGCGAGCGGCGCTGACCCGACAGATAGGTCAGGGTCTCGATCTTGACCTGGGGCTCCAGATTGAAGGCCGCAGCGGTCACCCGCTGAGGAAAGCCGACCTCCACCTCATATCGGAAGGCGCTGTTGCGGGCCCCGGGTGCGGCCAGGGTGACCGAGAGGGCGATCCGGGCCGGGTCGCGGGCCTTACGGGATCCCGCCCACATGGCCAGGTCCAGGCCCTCAGCAGCCAACCTCGCGCCCAACTGGTTCTGCGCGGCGGCCTGCAACAGGTCTAGCGCCCTGTAGAGGTTGGACTTGCCGACCCCATTGGCACCCACGAACACGTCGAGCCGCGACATGGGATAGGTGATGGCCTTCAGCGACCGATAGCCCGAGACCGAGACTTCGCGGACGGGCAGGTCCATGGGCAATCAGCTGACCGCGGTGGTCTTGGCCGGCACCTTCTTGGCGGCAGGTTTCTTGGCCGTGGGCTTCTTGGCAGCAGGTTTTTTCGTCGCCGCCTTTTTGGCTGGTGCCTTTTCGGCCTTGGTCGTCTTCTCAGCCTTGGGCTTGGCGGCGGCCTTCTTCACCGGCTTCTTCTTGGTTCCGCCCTTGGCTTCGCGCTCGGCCAGCAGGGCCACGGCCTGTTCCAGGGTCACCTCCTGGGGATCGCCGCCCCGGGGGATGTTGGCGTTGGTGGCACCGTGCTTGATGTAGGGACCAAAACGGCCCGCCAGGATGCGCACGGGGGCCCCATCGGCGGGGTGTGCGCCCAGGTCCTTCAGAGCCGCAGCCTCGCCCCGGCGACCCTTGCCGCCGGCCTTCTTCTCGGCGATCAGGGCCACGGCCCGGTTGAGGCCGACCTCGAACACCTCGTCGATGCTCTCCAGATTGGCGTAGGCGCCATTGTGCTGGACGAAGGGGCCGTAGCGGCCAAGGCCCGCCAGGATCATCTGGCCGTCTTCCGGGTGCTCCCCGACCTCCCGGGGCAGGCGCAGCAGACGCAGGCCTTTCTCCAGGTCCATGGCCGCTGGCGACCAGGTCTTGGGCAGGCTGGAGCGCTTGGGCTTGTCGCCGTCGCCTAGCTGCACGTAGTGGCCAAACCGACCGTTTTTCAGGTGTACGATCAGGCCGGTTTCAGGGTCGGTTCCCAGCTCGCGGTCGCCATTGGCGGCGTCGGCGTCATCGCCCTCGCTCTGGGCGATGGGACGGGTGAACCGGCACTCGGGATAGTTGGAGCAACCGATGAAGGCCCCAAACTTGCCGGTCTTCAGAGACAGCTGACCTGTGGCGCAGGTCGGGCAGGCCCGGGGATCAGAGCCGTCAGCCTTCTGTGGGAAGATGTGAGGGCCCAGCGCGTCATTCAGCGCATCGAGAACATTGGTGACGCGGAGCTCGGAGATCTCGCCCACGGCGGCATGGAAGTCCTGCCAGAACTCCCGCAACAGCACCTTCCAGTTCAGCTCGCCGGCCGAAACCAGGTCGAGCTTTTCCTCCAGGGCTGCGGTGAAGTCGTATTCCACATAGCGCCGGAAGAACTGCTCCAGGAAGGCGGTGACCAGCCGGCCCTTGTCCTCAGGGACAAACCGGTTCTTGTCCATCTTCACATAGTCGCGGTCCCGCAGCACGGTGAGCACCGAGGCATAGGTGGACGGTCGCCCGATGCCGAGCTCCTCCATCTTCTTGACCAGGCTGGCTTCGGAATAGCGGGGCGGCGGCTCGGTGAAGTGCTGGGCAGCGCGAGCGGCAGCGACCTTGGCGGTCGCACCCTGGCTCACCTGTGGCAGGCGGCCGGATTCCTCGTCGTCGGCGTCGTCGCGGCCCTCTTCGTAGACTGCCAGATAGCCGTCAAACAGGATCACCTGGCCCGTCGCCCGCAGGCCGGTCTGACCGTCAGAGCTCTCCAGCTCGATGGTAGTGCGCTCGATCCGGGCGCTTTCCATCTGGGAGGCGATCATCCGCTTCCAGATCAGCTCATAGAGCCGGCCCAGATCGCCCTCGAGGCGCAGCGAGCCGGGGTTGCGGGCCAGACTTGTCGGGCGGATGGCCTCATGGGCCTCCTGGGCGTTCTTGGCCTTGGTCCGATAGATGCGGGCCTGCTCAGGCACATAGTCCTTGCCATAGACCCCGCCGATGACCTTGCGCGCCTCCTCCAGGGCCTCTGGCGCGGCCTGCACCCCGTCGGTCCGCATATAGGTGATCAGGCCGACGGTCTCGCCGCCGAGATCAATGCCCTCATAGAGCTTCTGGGCGGCCTGCATGGTCCGCTGGGCGGAGAAGCCGAGCTTGCGGGAGGCTTCCTGCTGCAGGGTCGAGGTGGTGAAGGGCGGGGCAGGCGAGCGCTTGGCCGGCTTCTTTTCCACCGAGGCGACGGTGAAGCTGGCGGCCTGGACGGCGGCCTTGGCGGCGGCTGCGGCGGTCTCATCGCCGAGGTCGAACTTGGTCAGCCGCTTGGCCTGGTGCTTGACCAGTCGGGCGACAAAGGGATCGCCGCCAGCTGAAACGTCGGCGTCGACGGTCCAGTACTCCTGGGTCTTGAACCGCTCGATCTCGAGCTCGCGGTCAACGATCAGCCGCAGGGCCACAGACTGCACCCGGCCCGCCGAGCGGGACCCTGGCAGCTTGCGCCACAGGACGGGGGAAAGGGTGAAGCCTACCAGATAGTCCAGGGCGCGGCGGGCCAGATAGGCCTCCACCAGCTCCATGTCGATGTCCCGGGGGGCCTTCATGGCCTCGGTGACAGCGGACTTGGTGATGGCGTTGAACACCACCCGCTGGACCTGGGCACCCTTGATGACCTTCTTTTTCTGAAGGACCTCCAGCACGTGCCAGGAGATGGCCTCGCCTTCCCGGTCGGGGTCAGTGGCCAGGATCAGGCGGTCGGCCCCCTTCATGGCGTCGGCGATGTCATTGAGGCGCTTGGCGGATTTGGCGTCGACGTCCCAGCTCATGGCGAAGTCGTCGTCAGGTCGGACCGAGCCGTCCTTGGGAGGCAGATCCCGCACATGGCCGTAGGAGGCGAGGACGATGTAGTCGCCACCCAGATACTTATTGATGGTCTTGGCCTTGGCCGGGCTCTCGACGACGACGACGTTCATTTATGGAGCTTTGACTGGTGGTTACGCGGACGGAAAGCCCGGAACACAAAGGGGCGAAAGGTGGGCCGGGGGGGAGGGCGATGTCAACCGGGTGCCGGTCGGCGTCGTCCTGAGCAGAGGATTCATGCGGTGGCCGCCAGGCCGCCAGGGAGCAGTTCAGCCCGGCCGGCCAGGGCCAGCTCCATCAGGGCCGCGGCGACGGCGCCCGCATCTTGGCCTGTGGCGCGGACCAGTTCGTCCCTGGAAACCGGGGTGGGCGACAGGAGGGCGGCGACCTTTTCGGTCAAAACCGAGTCGGACTGGGTCAGGAGGGGCGGTCCTGCAAAGGGTGCGGACGGCTCCCGAAGGTCGCCCAGGGTCTCCAGGGCGCGCAGCACGTCGCTGATGCCTTCGCACAGGGCGGCACCCTGGCGGATCAGATCATTGGTTCCCCGGGCTCGGGGGTCCAGGGGCGATCCCGGCACGGCGAGCACCTCGCGGCCCTGTTCTGCGGCCAGGCGGGCGGTGATCAGGGAGCCGGAGCGGAGCTCGGCTTCCACCACCACCACGGCCCGGGACAGGCCAGCGATGATTCGGTTGCGGCGGGGAAAGTCCCGGGCCTGGGCCTGCCGGCCAGGGGGGTGTTCGGCCACGACGCAGCCCTCGGCCACCAGGCGGCGATAGAGATCCCCATGCTCGGGCGGATAGATGTCGTCGACCCCACCCCCCAGAACGGCCACAGAGCCATGCTCCAGGGACCCTTCGTGGGCAGCCCCGTCGATCCCCCGGGCCATGCCGGAGGCTACCACATGGCCGGTCTGACCAAGCTCAGAGGCCAGGCCTCGGGCAAAACGCTGGCCGGCTGCTGAGGCCACCCTTGCGCCCACAATGGCCACGATCGCGCGGTCGAGAAGGCTCACATCCCCCCGGGCCCAGAGGACGGGTGGGGGTGGGTCGAGGGCGGCCAGGGCTGTGGGATAGTCCAGGTCACAGGCGCAGAGCAGCTGGGCCCCCAGGGCTGCGCCGGCGGCGAGTTCGGCCTCGATCTCAGCCATGGACGGAATGGCCAGGGGGTGGCTGCGCCCCCCGCGCCGGGCGAGCTCGGGCAAGGCCTCCAGGGCCCGCCCGGGTTCGGCGTAGCGGGTGATCAACTGGGCAAAGGTGACAGGACCAACGCCCTCGGTCCGGGCCAGCCTCAGCCAATCCCGTCGCGCCGCGGGCGATAATGCTGGGATCATGCGGGGTCCTGGGCGGGCGGGGCTTTTTTGCCGCCGATCTTGGGCTCCTCGCCCTTCATCAGTCGGGTGATGTTGTCCTTGTGGCGAATGAAAACCAGCACAGCCATGACCACGGCGAGTACTGCCACCGGATAGGGCCGGTCAGTGAGGAAGACATAGATTGGCGCCAGTACGACAGCCGTCAGCGCCGCCAGGGACGACATCCGGAAAATCAGGGCCATCGCAATCCAGGTGGCGCCGGCCAGGACGCCCACCGGCCAGGCCGCAGCCAGAAGCGTGCCAAAGAAGGTGGCAACGCCCTTGCCCCCCTTGAACCTGAGCCAGACCGGGAAGATGTGGCCAAAGAAGGCCGCGCCCCCCGCCAGACTGGTGAGAACCGCCTGGACCTCCTGCGGCGCACCCCTGGTCAGGCTCCAGGCGATGAACACGGCCAGGGCCCCTTTGCCCCCGTCCCCGAGCAGGGTCAGGAGGGCCAGGTCCTTGCGGCCGGTGCGCAGGACATTGGTGGCCCCGATGTTCCCTGATCCGATGGACCGGACGTCTCCGGCGCCGCCCAGGCGGGTGGCGATGACGCCAAAGGGGATCGACCCCAGGAGATAGCCGCCGATGACGGCGATGGCGATGAGCATGGGGCTGAGGGTTTCGGTCGGCATCTGGTTTCCTCCGGCGCTTAAGCGAGCGGCCTTTTCTGTTGACCTAGTCCTAGCCCCGCCCTGCGACCTCGTCACGGTCGCGCTTATCGTTTCTGTTTTGTTCCAAATATCCGACCCTGACAAGATGCGAGAGGGGCTTCAGTCCCGGCGATAGACCACCCGGCCGTCCACAAGGGTCATCCGCACCACCCCTTGCAGCCGGCGACCGTCAAAGGGCGAGTTCTTGGACTTGGACTTCAGGTCTGCAAGCTCAACCACCATTGGCGCGGCCAGATCACACAGCACCAGGTCAGCCGGAGCGCCCTTGGCCAGCCGTCCCGCGGGCAGGCCGAGCAGGGCCGCCGGGCGGCTGGTGACGGTGGCCATCAGATCGATCAGGGGAATTCGCCCCTCATGATGGAAGGCCAGCAGGGCCGGCAGCAGGGTCTGCAGGCCGACGGCACCGGGGGCGGCTTCGTCATAGGGTAGGCGCTTGTCCTCGGCCGGGGCCGGGGCATGGGCCGAGACGACGATGTCGATAAGGCCTGAGGCTAGGGCCTCGATCACCGCCTGGCGGTCGTCCTCGCCGCGCAGGGGCGGGTCCACCTTGGAGAAGGTGCGGTAGTCGCCGATGTCCACCTCATTGAACGAGAGGTGGTTGATGGAGGTGGTGGCCGTGACGTCCAGACCCCTGGCCTTGCCGCGCTCCAGGCTTTCCAGGGCGCAGGCGGTGGTGATCTGGTCGACCAGCAGCCGCCCGCCGGTGAGCTCCACCAGGGCGAGATCCCGGTCCAGCATGATCTTTTCGGCGATGGGCGGCACCGACGGCAGGCCCATGCGCCCGGCCAGTTCCCCCTCCGTGGCAGCTGCGCCCGCCGACAGCCAGGGGTCGGCGGGGCGATGGGCCACCAGCACGCCGAAGCTCCGGGCATAGGCGAGCAGCCGGCGGAAGACCTTCGAGTTCACGATGGGCCGGTCGGCATCGGTGACATAGACGCAGCCGGCATCCCGCATCAGGCCGATCTCGGCCATCCGCTCTCCGGCCAGACCCTTGGTGGCCGCGCCGGCCGGATAGACATGCACCAGCTCGATATCCCTGGCTCGGCGCAGAATGAAGTCCACCACGGAGGGATCATCCACGGCCGGCGAGGTGTCGGGCTGCACAACGATGGAGGTCACACCGCCCGCTGCGGCCGCCAGGGCGGCGGACTTCAGGGTTTCCTTGGGCTCAGCGCCGGGCTCACCAGTCTTGACCCGCAGGTCGATGAGACCGGGCGCGAGCATGGCACCTCGGGCGTCGAGGGTCTCGATCTCGTCGGACAGGCCGCCGAGCTGACCGCCGAACACCACATCGGCAATCTTGCCGTTCTTGACCAGCAGGGCCCCTGGGGCGTCCTGACCAGAGGCCGGGTCCACGAGCCGGGCATTGAGGATCGCCAGGGGACGGGACGCCATCAGTCGTTATCCAGTCTTGCCGACAGGGCTGCCAGCACCGCCATGCGGGCGGCGACGCCCATTTCCACCTGGTCCTGGATCAGGCTGACGGCTAGGTCGTCGGCCACCTCGGAATCAATCTCGACCCCGCGGTTCATCGGGCCAGGATGCATGACCCGGACATGGGGCGCGGCGCAGGCCAGCTTCTCCCGGTCCAGGCCAAAGAAGCGGAAATACTCCCGCTGGGACGGGGCCAGTACCCCGTCCATGCGCTCCAGCTGCAGGCGCAGCATCATCACCACGTCGCAGCCGGCAATGCCCTTGCGCAGGTCATGGAACACCTCTGATCCCCAACGGTCGGCCTCGGCGGGGATCAGGGTCGGCGGACCGACCAGCCGCACTTCGGCACCCATCATCTGCAACAGCCCCACATTGGACCTCGCCACCCGGCTGTGCAGCACGTCGCCACAGATCGCTACCCGAAGGCCGGCGATGCGGCCAAAGGCCCGACGCATGGACAGGGCGTCCAGCAAGGCCTGGGTGGGATGTTCATGCTGGCCATCGCCGGCATTGATCACCGAGCAGGAGACCTTCTGCGACAGCAGGGAGGCCGCGCCCGATGAGGCGTGGCGCACCACCAGCAAATCCGGCTGCATGGCGTTCAAGGTCACAGCGGTGTCGATCAGGGTTTCGCCCTTGGAAATCGACGAGGCCCTTGGGCTCATATTGACCACATCGGCACCCAGGCGTTTGCCGGCCAGCTCGAAGGAGCTCTGAGTGCGGGTGGAGTTCTCGAAGAACAGGTTCATCAGCGTCCGACCCTTGAGCAGGTCGAGCTTTTTGGAGGTCTGGCGGTTGAGGACCACAAAGCCGTCGGCCAGGTCGAGGAGGTCGGCGACCTCGACCGGGTTCAGGTCCAGGACCGAGAGAAAGTGCCGACGGGGGAATGGAAAAGTCTTGCCCAGGACCTGGATCAGGCCAGGGGCCAGCTGCGGCTCAGGCGCGGTGGGGCCAGTTTCGGGCGGGCTCATAGGGCGGCCCTCTTAAGGGGACATGCGGGGTTCGCCAAGGCGCCAGTCAAGGGCCTGATCATGGTCAGGCCTCCGCCGGGGGCAGGTTGCGCAGGCGCTCCAGGGCACCTTGGAGGATCCAGGCTGCGGCGGTCTTGTCCACGACCTCGCCGCGCCTGGCCCGCGTCATGTCAGCCTCGTCCACCAGCATGCGGTTGACCGCCATGGATGACATGCGCTCGTCCCAGAAGGCGATGGGCAGGTCGCGCAGGCGCAGCAGGTTGCGGGCGAAGGCGCGGCTGGACTGGCAGCGGGTCCCCTCGGTTCCATCCATGTTGACGGGCAGGCCGATAATCACGCCCACGGCCTCGCGGCCCTCCATCAGGGCAAACAGCGCCTCGGCATCGGCGGTGAACTTGCTCTTACGGATCAGCTTCAGGGGCGAGGCCACCAGGCGTCCGGTGTCGGAGACCGCCACGCCAATGGTCTTTTCCCCCAGGTCCAAACCCACCACAGCGCCTTGGCGGGGCAGATGGGCAGGCAGGTCGGTAAGGTCCATCACAGGCATGTAGCGCTCATATCACGGCCTGCCTGGATGTCATGGCTGCGAAGGCCCGCGAACGCCGCTTGGCGTGACGCAAGCCTGTGGATATGACGGAAGGCCTGGACAGTCCCGGGGGATCAGATGTCGCAGACGGCCTGGCCGCGAAAGACGCGGGACCTGCACAACCATCATATGGACTCCACGGTCTGGGATCGGTTCGCCTTTCGCAGCGACGATGTAATCGTCAGCACCTATGCCAAGTCCGGCACCACCTGGACCCAGCACATCGTCGGGCAGCTGATCTTTGCCGGCGATCCGACGGTGAAGGTGGCTGAGCTCTCCCCTTGGGTGGATCTGCGGATCATGCCCCCGAACCTCCTCGAGATCCTGGAGGGCCAGACCCATCGGCGGATCCTCAAGACTCACCTGCCGGTGGATGCCCTGCGGTTCTCGCCGGAGGCCAAGTACATCTATATCGGCCGCGACGGCCGCGATGTGGTGTGGAGCCTCTATAACCACCACGCCGGGGCTAATCAGCTCTGGTACGACAGCCTGAACAATGCCCCGGGGCGGGTCGGTCCGCCGATCGGGCGGCCAGACCCCGACATCCGGCGCTATTTCCAGACCTGGCTTGAAGAGGACGGCGCGCCGTTCTGGCCCTATTGGGAGAACATCGCCTTATGGTGGGCGATCCGTGACCTGCCCAATGTGAAATTGGTGCATTTCAGCGACTTAAAGCGCGATTTGGCCGGGGAAATGCGGGCCATTGCGGCCTTTTTGGACTGCGATATTCCCGAGGACCGCTGGCCGCAGATCCTGGAGCACTGTTCCTTCGACTGGATGAAGTCTCACGCCGAAAACGTTGCGCCCCTCGGCGGGGCGATCTTCGAGGGCGGGGCCCAGACCTTCATCAACAAGGGCGTCAATGGGCGCTGGAAGGATGTGCTCTCGGCCGAGGATATCGCCGCCTACGAAGCCCGGGCCCTGGCCGAGCTTGGTCCCGACTGCGCCCGTTGGCTGGCCGAAGGGCGGGGTGCTTAGACGTCAGGTGGTGCCCGGCCGGATACGATCCGCCTAAGGGCGTCGAGCAGGGGGCGAAAGCGGTCTTTTTGACCTCTGAGCCGCTGAGAATGCGCCGACGGCTTGCAAAGAGCCGACCACCACGGCTAACCCACGGATCAGATTGCAAGGAGGCCCCCATGGCCATCGACGCGGCGACCGTCCGTAAGGTCGCCAAGCTGGCGCGCATCGCCGAACCGGAAGACCGCATCGAGCCGCTGGCCCGCGAGCTCAATGGCATCCTTACCTGGATCGAAATGCTGAGTGAGGTCGATACCGATGGGGTCGCGCCCATGACCTCAGTGGTCCATCAGGGCCTGCCCATGCGCGAGGACGTGGTCACCGAAGGCGGTGATCCGGCCAAGGTGCTGGCCAATGCCCCCAAGGCAGCCAAGGACTTCTTTGTTGTGCCCAAGGTGGTGGAATAGATGAGCGACCTGACCAAGCTCACCCTGAAGTCTGCCCTGGAAGGCCTTGATTCCAAGGCATTTTCCGCTGTGGAGCTGACCCGCGCGCACTTAGGCGCGATCGAAGCCGCCAAACCCCTCAACGCCTTCGTCCTGGAGACCCCGGAAAAGGCCCTGGAGATGGCCCAGGCCAGTGACGCCCGCAGGGCGAAGGGCCAGGCCGGCGCGCTGGACGGCGCGCCGCTGGGGATCAAGGACCTGTTCTGCACCGAAGGTGTGCGCTCTACGGCCTGCTCCAAGATCCTTGGGAATTTTACGCCGACCTACGAATCCAGCGTCACGGCCAATCTGTGGCGGGACGGGGCGGTGATGCTCGGCAAGCTCAATATGGATGAGTTCGCCATGGGCTCGTCCAATGAGACCAGCGCCTTTGGACCGGTGATCAATCCCTGGCGCGGTGCCGGCGAGACCACGGCCCTGACGCCCGGCGGCTCGTCCGGCGGCTCGGCGGCTGCAGTGGCGGCGGAGCTTTGCCTGGGGGCGACAGCCACAGACACCGGCGGCTCGATTCGCCAGCCGGCCGCCCTGACCGGCACTGTGGGCATCAAGCCGACCTATGGGCGCTGCTCCCGCTGGGGAGTGGTCGCCTTCGCCTCGTCCCTGGATCAGGCTGGCCCCATCGCCCGCACGGTGGAGGACGCCGCCCTGCTGCTCACCTCCATGGCTGGCCATGACCCGCGCGATTCCACCAGTCTCGACGTGGCTGTGCCGGACTTCGCCAGCTTTGTCGGCAAGTCGGTCAAGGGCATGCGGGTCGGTATTCCCAAGGAATACAGGGCCGATGGCATGCCGGCAGAGATCGAAACCCTCTGGGAGCAGGGGATCGCCTGGCTGAAGGAGGCCGGCTGCGAGATCGTCGAGGTGTCGCTGCCCCACACCAAATACGCCTTGCCGGCCTACTATATCGTGGCCCCCGCCGAGGCCTCGTCCAACCTGGCCCGCTATGACGGCATGCGTTTCGGACTACGGGTCGATGGTGCCAATCTGACCGAAACCTACGAGAAGACCCGAGCGGCGGGCTTTGGCGAAGAGGTCAAGCGCCGCATCCTGATCGGCACCTATGTGCTCTCGGCGGGCTATTACGACGCCTATTATCTCAAGGCCCAGAAGGTCCGTCAGCGCATCGCCGATGACTTCGACCAGGCTTTTGAGCGGGTCGACGCCCTGCTGACGCCGACCGCGCCGTCTGCGGCCTTCCCGCTTGGGGAAAACGCCGATGATCCTGTCGCCATGTACCTGAACGACATCTTCACGGTGACGGTGAACCTGGCGGGTCTGCCGGGGATGAGCGTGCCCGCGGGAGTGGACGCCAAGGGCCTGCCCCTGGGCCTTCAGCTGATCGGTCGCGCCCTCGACGAGGGCTCGCTGTTTTCACTGGGCGGAGTCATCGAGAAGGCGGCGGGCTTCAGCGCCAAGCCCCAACGCTGGTGGTAGTCGCCTCCGTCCGGGCCGCAGGGCACCGGACGGAAGCGTGGTGTCAACCTTAGTCGGTGGTCAGCTCGCTCTTGATGGCGGCCAGGGTCTCATCGGTGATCAGGCCTTCGGAGAGGGGCTTCAGCTGCACAAGGGTCATATCCTTGAACATCTCGTAGGCGTCGTGGGTGCTGATGCCGGGGATGTGCTTTTCGAGCACGGCCTTGGCCTTTTCGTCAGCGACCAGTTCGGCGACGGAATTGGTTTCAATGCTCAGAGTTGCAGCCGCAACGCCGGTGACGGCGGCGAAGGTCAGAGATAGGGCGAGGGCGCCCGTCAGAAGTGCCTTACGCATGGATGGAGTTCCTCCCTGGAACGGCGTGTTTGCCGTGGCGGAGTGAGCGGCAGACGAAGCCGTTTCGCAAGAGGTTTAACTTGGCTGCTTTCGCAGGGCGGCGGCTGGGATTAGGAAGAACGGATGACTGAGAACACCAAGTTGATCCAGGGCCGTACAGGTCCCTGGGAGTTGGTCCTGGGGCTGGAAGTCCATGCCCAGGTCGCCTCCAATGCCAAGCTCTTCTCCGGGGCCGCCGTGGGCTTTGGGGCCGGCCCCAATGCTCAGGTCAGCCTGGTGGATGCCGCCATGCCGGGCATGCTGCCGGTGATCAACCGTCGTTGCGTCGAGCAGGCCGTGCGCACTGGGCTTGGCCTGAAGGCGAAGATCAATCTGACGTCGACCTTCGACCGGAAGAACTATTTCTATCCTGACCTGCCCCAGGGCTACCAGATCAGCCAGTTCAAGGAGCCGGTGGTCGGGGAGGGCGAGGTTCTGGTGGAGCTGGACGATGGTGAGACCATCACCGTGCGGATCGAGCGCCTGCATCTGGAGCAGGATGCCGGCAAGTCCCTGCACGACCAGGATCCGGACTCCACCTATGTGGACCTGAACCGCGCCGGCACCGCCCTGATGGAGATCGTCTCGCGCCCTGACATGCGTTCCTCCGCGCAGGCGGCGGCCTATGTGAAGAAGCTGCGGACCATCCTCGTCTATCTGGGCACCTGCGACGGGGACATGGAGAAGGGCAATCTGCGCGCCGACGTGAACGTCTCGGTCTGTCGACCAGGTGCCTATGAAAAGTTCCGCGCGACAGGGGATTTCAGCCACCTGGGCACGCGCTGCGAGATCAAGAACGTCAACTCCTACCGCTATATTCAGCAGGCCATCGAGTATGAGGCCCGCCGTCAGATCGAGATTCTCGAGGACGGCGGCAAGATCGACCAGGAGACCCGACTGTTTGACCCCGGCAAGGGGGAGACCCGGTCCATGCGCTCCAAGGAAGAGGCGCACGACTATCGCTACTTCCCTGACCCCGACCTGCTGCCCCTGGTGTTGGATGAGGCCTGGGTGGAGGCCATCCGCCAGAGCCTGCCCGAACTGCCTGACCCGAAAAAAGCGCGGCTTCAGGCCCAGTACGGCCTGTCGGCCTATGACGCCGGGGTGCTGGTGGGCGAACAGGCCCGGGCTGATTTCTTTGAGGCGGCCGCCAAGGGCCGTGACGCCAAGCTGGTGGCCAACTGGGTGACCAATGATCTGGCCGCCCGGCTCACAGCAGCGGGACTGGACATTGAAGATAGCCCGATCAGCGCCGGGGCCATCGCCGAGCTGGTGGCCCTGATCGAAGAAGGGGTCATTTCCTCGAAGATCGCCAAGGACGTGTTTGAGCGCATGTGGGCCGGCGACGGCGCGCCGAGAGCCATCGTTGAAGCCCAGGGGCTGATGCAGGTCTCCGACACAGGAGAACTTGAGGCGATTATTGACGGCCTCATCGCCGCAAACCCGGCTCAGGCCGAGTCGGTCCGGGAGAAGCCTCAGGCCATCGGCTGGTTCGTCGGCCAGGTGATGAAGGCGACCGGCGGCAAGGCCAACCCTGGAACCGTCAACCAGCTCCTGAAGGCCAAGCTCGGGCTCTAAACTCTCCGGGAAACTGCACCAAATAGAACGGGCCCCGGATCGATGATCCGGGGCCCTCTTTGGTTCTGGAACTCAGCGGTTGCTGATGATCTCGAAAATGACGCCCGTGGCGATGGCCGCCAGCAGATAGTCATTGCCCACCTGATGCCAGGCATAGCCCCGGGGCGGATGCCGCAGGCGGTAGCGGTGATAGTCGTGGATCACATAGCCACGGTAGTGGTGCGGCAGCACAGCGCCACGCCGCCAGGCCACATAACCCGGCCGATACTGCGGATGGCTGTAATAGACAGCCGGCGGCGGACCATAGGACCAGCGGTTCTGATAATAGTAGCCGTTATAGCGCCGGTGATCCCAGGCCTGCCCCCGATGGGGATGGCTGTAGCGGTGGTCGAAGCGATGATCGCGGCGATCATAGCGGTCTTCCCGGCGGTCCCAGCGGTCCTCCCGCCGATCCCAGCGGTCCTCGCGGCGGTCCCATCGGTCATCGCGTCGCTCGGCGTGACGCTCCTGCCGGTCCCAGGACTGGGCCTGCGCGGCTGGCGCGGCTGTAAGCATGGGGCCTGCAACTGCGGCCATGGCCGCGATACTCAAGATCAGACGCTTCATGTGACGTCTCCGTTTTCCATGCGCGCCCTGAAGGTGCGGGCCGCTTCATCCCCCGATGACGTTAACCTTCCCAGCCTGGGGCTGAACCCAATCTGAACAGGTCGGTCAGGTTAGAGGGAACCCCAGAGTCCCCGTGAGCCCACAGGCCGACGAAGCCTCGGCGTTAAGTCCGTGTAGATAAAGGTTTCGTGGTAGTAAGACATGCGAAGTCTGCCTGAATCCCTCATGAAAATGAGTTATTCTCCGACTTAACTATATGTTCAGCTGATCTCGACTTTTCTATCGCCATGGATAGCGGGGCAGGGGCGTCAGAACGTCGCCCGCCGCTGGATGAGGACGTGAAAGTCATGTTTGCGAACGTGGAAATGGGCCAAGCCGAAGGCCTGCCCTTGCCGGGACCAGAGGCTTCTGGGGATGAGCTATTCCGGCTGGGCATGCTCTATTCGACCGGTCAGGGCGGCGCGCCGCTGGACTATGTGTCGGCGCATATGCTGTTCAACCTGGCGGCCATGAAGGGCTCCCTGGAGGCCAAGGTCTACCGCAAGGAACTCTCACAGGAGATGGCGTCCGAGGACGTGGCCGAGGCCCAGCGCGCAGCGCGGGAATGGCTGGCTCAGGGTTGATCTGCGAGGCCGGCCTTGGCCGCTGCCTTAGTTGATCCCTTGCTCGTTGAGCGCATAGCTGAACCCGAACTGGATCGGGGACAGGTCCCTGAAATACTGCTGGACGAACAGCCCAGCGTTGGCGACCCCACTACGGGGAACGTAGACAATGTCGAATCGCCGTAGCGGCACCAGATCGGCCGAGGGGCGACGCAGTCCGGCCAGCAGGTCGGCCGTGCGCATCATCCCCTGACCATCGGTCCCGCGCCGAATGATAATGACCTTGCTGCGATCGGCCGTGGGGCTGAAGCCCCCAGCCTGGATTACAGCCCGCAGGGCGTCAGCATCGCCCTGCATGTCGTAGATCCCCGGCGCGCCCACTTCCCCCCCGACAAACACCTTCAACGGCGCGGCCTTGGCGGTAACGAACACGTCCGGCCGGATAAGGTGGGCGCCATAGGCCTGCGAGAGGGCCGCTTCCAATTGCAGCGTCGTTCGGTCCGCAGCCATGATCGGCGGGATCAGCGGCACGGTTATCCGACCATCGGGCTGAACGATCACCGTCTTGGTCAGCTCCGGCGCTGACGGGACGGCAACCTCAAGCTCGTCGCCTGGATAAAAGCGATAGGCCGGCTCGTCCTCTGTCCAACGGGCATAGGGAATATTGGCGAACTGACCTTCATGGGCCGGCGGTGCCAGGCCGATTCTGTCAGCGCCAGGCATGGTGCGTACGCCAGCGCAGCCGACCACGGCCAGGGCGGCGGCAATGGCGGTCAGGGCTCGGAATCTGCGGCTGTTCAGCATGCCCCCAGGGTTAACAGGAATGGGTAACGAAGTCTTAAGGGCGGGCGGCGAGGGTCAGGCGAAGTCTCCCCTGGGATCATCGGATTCGCTATGGCCGCCTCGAGCGCCTGGACCGTCAGAACGCATGATGTCGCGCCCCGCTCGGAGTGGGTGGCGCGGCCGCGCTATGCGATGTCGGACTTCGTGGTCCTGCTATGGCGCGAGCGGTTTCTCATGCTGGCGGTGTTCGCTGTGCTGTTCGTCATCGGCGCGGCTGTGGCCCTGTCTCTCAAGACCACCTATCCGGCCAGCTCCAGCATCCTGATCCGGCTGGGTCAGGAATATGTCTATGAACCGCGTGCTGGCGATGCCGGGCGCGGGGCCGTGCCAGACCCCGATCAGGTCATCGGGTCGGAGACGGAGATCATTGGCTCGGTGGAGCTCAAGCAGCGGGTCATCGACCGGTTGGGCCTGATGCGGATCTATCCGGAACTGGCCCAGAAGTTTGCTGAGGGATCTGCAGAGGAAAAGCGGGTCGTCATGGGGCAGGCCATCCGGGCCCTGGAGACCGAGCTGAAGATCCAGACCGCCCCTGATACCCCGATTGTCCGCCTGGTTTTTTCCCATGAGGATCCCAAGACCGCGGCCCTGGTTCTGAACACCCTGCTGGAAGAATATCTGATCTTTCGCCGGACGGTTCTGGTGGAGGCCAATACGCCGGCCATGGCCCTCCAGCGCCAGACCTTTGAAAGTCGGCTGCAAGAGGCCGATGCGGCCTATGAAGCGTTTCTGACCAGCAACCGGATCGCCGACTTTGTCGCTGAGAAGGCTGCCCTGTCCCAGCTGCAGTCGCAGATCGAACAGCAGAAGTATCTGACCGAGACTCAGTTGCAGGATCGTAGCGGCCGGCTTGGTGCTCTGCAGGCGCAGATGGGTCAGATCGCCCCGGAGGTCGGTCTGTTCCGCGATGTGAACACTGCGGCCTCTGACAAGCTGATCGCCCTGCGGCTGCAGCGGGAGGACCTGCTGGGCCGTTATCGCCCTGACGCCCAGCCCGTTCGTGACCTGGACGCACAGATCGCTCGTCTGGAAGACGGCATGGCCGCAGGCCGTACCACCGGCGACGGTGCCAGCCGGATCGGCGTCAATCCGGTCTATCAGACCCTGCAGACCGAGCGGATTCAGCTCCAGGCCGAGGTCGCCGCCCTGCGCCAGAGCCTTGATGCCCTGAACCGGCAGATGGGGCAGCTGCTTGACCGCCGCTTGAAGCTCGCCGAGCTGGAGCCCCGGTTCCAGGCGCTTAGCCTCGACCGGGACGTGCTGCAGGCCAATGTCCGTGACTTCGCCGTCCGTGAGGAACAGAGCCGGGCGGCCATGGAGATCGCCTCGGCGTCCAATGACAACATCCGCATCGTCCAGCGGGCGACCGCCCCCTCCCGGGGATCGAGCCTGAAGAAGCCCGTCCTGGTCCTGGCCTTCCTGTTTGCCGGGTTCACCGCCCTGTGCGCGGGGCTGTTGCGCATGTTCCTGCGGCCGGGCCTGCCTACGCCGGCGTCAGCCTCCCGTACCCTTGATCTGCCTGTCCTCGGTGTCGCCCCTTACAAGGCCGCCTAGGCGATGATCTCGGCGCGGCATGACGCTTTCGGCTAGGATCAGTCGGGTGTACGCGCGGCGATTCGAGTCATGGTGAACCTCAACGCCGAGATGGCTGAGCTATGGGCGTCCCTTGGGGCGCCTGCGGCTGGTCGCGCCCGCACCATTCAGATTGTCTCGGCAAGACGGGGGGAGGGGGCCTCCACCGTGGCGCGGGAGCTGGCCTTCTTCGCCGCCCGCCGCGCCGGACGCTCGGTCTGGCTGGTGGATCTTGATCTGATGGCCTCACCCCAGCACGCCGCTGTGACCGCCGAGAGCGAACGCTATGGGGTGATCGGCGAGCCTGCGGCTGCCAGCCCGGACGGCTCAATCTTCTTCTCCATCCAACCTCCGGCCCGAGGCCCTGACGGCGCACCATGGCCCGACGCCCGCTATCTGTCGGCCCATCGGGTGGGGGCGGCGCGGTGGTGGGTGACACGGTTCCGCCGCGAGGCGCTGCGGGGCCGCCAAGGGGTCCATGTCCTGGCCGATGGGGATTATTGGAGTGCCCTGCGCCGACATGCCGATCTGATCATCGTCGATTGTCCATCCGCTGACCGGTCGCAGGCGGCGATGACGGTGGCCCCCTTCATGGACCAGACTCTGTTGGTGGTGGCCGCTGACGAGGCTGATGTCCGCGCCCCCGCCCTGCTGCGGGATGCTCTGGTAGGGGCCGGGGCTGATGTGGTGGGTCTGTTCTTCAACCGGGTTACGGTGGAGCAGCCGCCGTTCGCCCGTGCGTTCCTGCGGTGAGCGGGCTCACCTACGCCACGACGATGGCCCCGACCCGGGCTGCGCCGATCACGGCCTGGCGGCTGGTTCTGGCCGGCGCGGGGGTTTTCCTGCTGCTGGTCTACAGTCAGGCGTGGGTCTTCCCCTTGATGGGCGAGCAGGCTGACACCAGTCAAAGCGGCCTGATCCGGGCGCTTTACCTCCCGGCCTATGCGGCGGGCTTTCTGCTCCTGGCGGTCGCACCGGGTGCGGCCTTCCTGGCGGTCCTGCGTCAGCCGTTTCTAATTGTCCTGCTCCTGCTGGTGGCCGCCTCATACTTCTGGTCCATCGCCCCAGACCAGACCGTCCGGCGGGTGTTTGCGGCCTATTGCTCAGCCCTGGGCGGCGTGGTGTTGGCCTCTCGCCTGAAGTGGTCTGAGCTGGCGGAGTTGGCGGCCTGCGCCATGGCCATCCTGGCGGTGATTGCCCTGCTGACCGCGCTCCTTTTGCCCTCCGTCGGGATCATGCAGTCGATTTTCCCGGGCGCCTGGCGGGGAGTTTGGTCGGAGAAAAACGCCCTGGGCGGCAACATGGCCTTGGCCTTCGCCATCTTCGGGGCCGCCGCCATGCTCAACCCACGGCGGGCCTTGCTGTGGTGGGGGTTTGCCGCCATCGCCCTGCTCCTGACCCTGATGTCGACCTCCAAAACCTCGCTGGTGGCGCTGGTTCTCGGGTTAGGCACCCTGATTTTCGTGGCCATCCTTCGTCGGGGACCTGTCACGCGGGTGGTCATGGTCTGGCTGGCCATTGTGGCCGCTGGTCTGGGACTGGGGGTGGCGCTGTTTGCCGCCGATGCGGTCTTTGACCTGCTGGGCAAGGACGCCACCCTGACAGGGCGAACCAAGATCTGGGCGGCGGCGATGATCCAGATCGAGGCCCAGCCCTGGACGGGCTATGGCTATGGGGTGGTCTGGGATGACCTCGGGCCCTGGGCCCCGCTCGCCGCCATGGTCCGTGATGCCGGGTTCACGCCGCAGCATGCGCACAATTCCTGGATCGAGCAGTGGCTGGGGATGGGGATTCTCGGGCTGGCGGCCTTTGCACTGCTCTATGCCCAGACCGCCATCTTGACGGTCGTCTCCCTGTTCCGTGATTCCGGGGCCTATCTCGCGGCACCCTTCCTGATCGTCTACAGTCTGATGACGATCACCGAGAGTATCGCCATGACCTATAATGAATTCCGGTGGGTGCTCTTTGTCGCCATCGCGGTGAAGCTGGTCTGGCCCGACCATGAGGTCGAGGCCCGGCGAATTTGACCCTCGCCTTGCCAGTCCTGGTTTTGGGCAAAGACGTTTCGCCGTGCTGATCCCCTATGGCTGGACAAAGGCCCTGGCCGAGGCCTTCGTCCCTTTCGCGGCCGAGGGGCTTGTCCCGGCGCGGGTGGTGATCCAGCACCGGGCGCGGTTCGTGCTGATGGGGGCTGAGGGAGAATTCTCCGCCGAGACCGCTGGGCGGTTCCTGCACAACACCTCGACCACGGGCCTGCCGGTGGTGGGGGACTGGGTGGCGGTGGCCTATAAGTCCAGCGACAGTGTCTCGACGATCCATGCGGTCCTGCCCCGGCGAAGCCAGTTTGTCCGCAAGGCGGCCGGGGTGGTGGATAAGCCGCAGGTGGTGGCGGCCAATTTCGATGTGGTGCTGCTGACCACCGGGTTGGATACCGACTTCAACCTGCGCCGGATTGAGCGGTATCTCACGGCGGCCTGGGGAACGGGTGCCCAGCCGGTGGTGGTGCTGACCAAGGCCGACCTCGTTGAGAATGTCGCGGAGATGGTCGCCCAGGTGGAGGCCGTGGCCCTGGGGGCCCCGGTGCTGGCGGTGTCGGCGCCTACGGGCCTGGGACTTGAACGGCTCCGCACCTTCCTGACCCCGGGCACGACGGCGGTGATGCTGGGCATGTCCGGTGTGGGCAAGTCGACCCTGGTCAATGCACTTGCGGGAGAGGCCCGTCAGGCGGTGGGGGAGGTGCGGGCCACAGACGGTCGCGGTCGCCACACCACCACCCACAGGGAACTGGTCCTTCTGCCCGGCGGCGCGTTGTTGCTGGATACGCCAGGGATGCGGGAGCTGGGGCTCTGGGATCCTGGTGAGGCCAACGCCCAGACCTTTGAGGACGTTGAGGCCTTGGCCCGTGAATGCCGTTTCCGCGACTGCAGCCATGTGGCCGAGCCCGGCTGCGCGGTGCAGGCGGCCTTAAGGTCGGGGGCCTTGGCACCTGAGCGCCTGGAGAGCTATCGCAAGCTCGACCGGGAAGGGGCGTTTATCAGCCGCAAGGAAGACCCCGCAGCTTCGGTGGCGCACCGCAAGCTATGGGCCAGCAAGGCCAAGACCGAGCGCCGCCGCCGCCGCGCCGAAGAAGAAGGCTGAGCGCCCTCAGGCCGCCGCCCTGATCCCGAGCCGCTGGGCGGCCTGCGCCACGGTGACGATCTCCAGCCCCTGGGCTTGCGCCGAGGCGATCAGCCGCGCGAGGGCCTCTGGGGTGCAGCCCCAGGGGGACGGATCGGGCCGGACATCGTGAGTGTAAAGGATCAGCCAGGCCGACCTGGCCTTGGCCCGCGCCATCCAGTGTTGCGCGATGGCCTCACCGTCTTCCCCTTCAATCCCCACAGCGGGGGCCTGGTTGAGATCGGTCCCGGTCTCGATCACCCCGTGATGCAGGGCGCGCAGCACGTCGTAGCGCGGTGCCAGCGCGGACTTGGGACCGGCAGCGACATCCCCATAGGGATAGGCGAAGTTGCTCACCGGACCGGCGCTCCAGTCCGCCAGGGCCTCCCGATTGCGGGCGGCGTCCTGATCGGCGTCCTGGCCTGGTGCCTGGCCGCAGTCCAGGTGGGAATAGGTGTGGCAGGCGATCTCGTGGCCAGCCTTCGCCAGCCGGGCATAGTCGCTGGCGGTGGCGAAGCGGCCCATGGGCCCCTCGGCCCCGGCCAGGCCTGCCGACACATAGAACACGCCTCGGACCCCCTGATCTTCCAGCAGCCGCGCGCCGGTTTCCACGGCGGTGAGGGGCGCATCGTCGAAGGTGAAGGAGACCATAGGGGTCACCGGACCTGTTGCCAGGGGCCGACGATGGGCCAGGCGCACTAGACGGCGGCGCAGCTTGCCCTTCAGGGAACGGTCGGGTTGGTAGGCGTCGGCAGGGGACATCAGACAGCCTCGGCATAGAGGGCGGCGCGGTAGAGACGCATGGCGAAGGCGCGGCTGGGCAAGGGGGCCAGGTCGCTCAGGGCGTAGGCCTTGAGCCACGGACGCCACAGCCTGCGGTAGGGCAGCCGGCGCAGGATCCTGGCGACCTTGTAACTGGGATAGGTGGCGACCACGGCCGGATGGGCGGCCACCACCCGGGCGAAGTTGGCGGCCGATTGCTCATACTTGGCCGCCATCACGGGTGCGGGATCTAGACCCAGATGGGTGGCGGTGTTGTCCAGGTGCAGGATGGGCCACCGGCGGGCCACCCGCATGCCCCATTCCACATCCTCCCAGCCCCAGCCGGCGAAGCCCTCATCAAAGCCCTCGGCCTCGAACACGTCCCGGCGGACCAGGAGGTTGGAGGTGAAGACGTGCTTCTCTGGGGCGAGGGCCCGCACAGAGGCCGGCAGGCAGTCACTGTGGGCGGCCATGGCCCGGTGCAGGGCCTGATCCCGCCGAGGCGAGACCTGCTGCAAGGAAAAGCCGCCAAAGGCGACGGCGGGGGTCTCCCGGTCGATCAGGGCGAGCCAGTTGGCCAGGAAGTCTGGACCGTCGGGTGCCATATCGCTGTCGAGAAACAGGAAATGAGCGGCCCGGGCGTGGCTGACTAGGCGGTTGCGGCCCTTGGACCGGCCCTCATTGGCCGAGAGGGTGACCAGACGGGCTGGCAAGCTCAAGGCGTGTATGGCGGCCTCGACCGCTGTGCTCAGGGCCGGCTGGCCGGTGCCGTCATCCAGCAGGATGATCTCCACCGCCACGGTCTCCCGGGCCAGCAGCGCCAGCAGCGGGCAGGGGTCGTCCCCCTTGAACGGGATCAGCACCGACAGGCGTGGCGTGGCTCCGGCCCAGGCGGCGTTGTCACACAAGGCCGGGCTCATGCGGGTCTGGCCTTCAGATTCCGCAGGAGGACCAGGCCTCGGCTGCGCAGGGCACCGGTATCCAGGGTGAAGGTGATGGCGCCAAATACCAGGGCGCCGGCGCCGGCCTTGAGCATGAGCTCACTCCAGCCCCCGAGTGCCGGGATCTGAATCACCACCAGGGCCATGACCGCCGTCGCCCCCAGGGTCTGGATCAGGGGGCGCCAGGGGATCGGCAGGGCCAGGCTGCGGCCGCCGAGCGCAATGGAGGCCGCAAGCCCCAGGCCGTAGCTGGCGACCGTGGCCCACAGGGCTCCGTCGAGCCCAAAGCGCGGAATCAGGATGAGGTTCAAGATCAGATTGGCCAGGGCCGGCACAGCCATGGCCAGCAACAGCAGCCGGGTGCGCTGGGAGAGGGTGAAGGCCTGATGGAAGTAGTAGGTGGTCAGACCCGCCAGGAGGCCGCTGACCGCGATCCAGGGAGTTACCTGGGCCGCGCCCTGGGCCAGATCGGGTCCGACCATCAGCTGCGCCAGGGGAGCGGCCACCAGGGCCAGGCCGACGGCGGCCGGCACACAGAGCAGCAGCATCAGGCTGGCCTGTTCCCGGGCGGCCCGGGTGAGTTCGCTGGAGCCGCCACGCTCCAGGGCGGCAATGAGGGCCGGACCTCCCGCGGCGCCGAGCCAGATGAACAGCACATCGAGGGTGCGGTTCGCCAGGCTGTAGCCCGCATGATAGACGCCCACCGTCGCCTCATCGAGGAAGGCGGCCAGCAGGAACCGGTCAGTGGTCGAAAGCGCCAGGGCCAGGATCAGAGACAGGGCGACCGGCAGGCCATAGCTCAGATGGCGTTGGGCCCGGGGGGCTTCAAACGTCCCCTGGCGGCTCTCGACCACCTCCTGGGGCAGGGCCCAGATCATGCAGACGACCGCGGCCAGGCCAAAACCGATCAGGGGCGCTGCGCCGCCAAACCCCTGCCAGGCCAGGATGGCACCCAGGCCAAAGGCCCCCAGGGTCTGAATGATTTCGATGGTCGCTGCGCCGGCCACATCGCCCTGCGCCCGGCGGCGCTCCTGGGCCAGTTTGGCAAACGTCCGGGGCAGGACGGACAGGACCCCGGCGATCACAGCCAGTTTCAGGCCCGGCGACATAGGGATCAGCAGGGCGGCGGCCAGAGCCACAGGCAGCACCGTCAGCAGGGCCAGCCAGGTCCGGTAGACCGTGGCGGCATGCTGGCGGCCATGACCCCGGTCGGACTCACCGACCCAGTAACGGGCCATCGCCGCCTCGTTCCAGGTGAAAACAGCCGTATGCAGCAGGCTCATGGCGGCAAAGCCCAGGGCATAGTCGCCGAACTGCGAGGGCTCCAGCAGCCGGGTGAAGGTGACGATGGTCGCCAGACCCACCAGACCCTGGATGATGTTCACCGGCAGGTAGCCGACCACGCCGCGCCAGAACATGAGGGTCCGCCTAGCGCAAAGCCTGCCGATCCCCGAGCAGGCAGGGGATGGTCATGGCGATAATGTACAGGTCCAGCCAGAGGGACTGACGCTCGATGTACTCGACATCCAGCTCCACCCGGCGGCGGACATCTTCAGGGGTATCCACCGGCCCGCGGGAGCCATTGATGGCCGCCCAACCGGTCATGCCAGGCTTCATCCGATGGCGGTGGGCGTACTCGGCCACCAGCCGCGCGGACTCCACATCGCCGGTCATCATGCCGATGGCGTGGGGGCGGGGCCCCACCAGGGACATCTCGCCGCTCAGGACGTTGAAGATCTGCGGCAGCTCATCAAGGCTGGTGCTGCGGATCAGGCGGCCGACCCGGGTCACGCGGTCGTCGCCGGCCTGAACCTGGCGGCGCGCATTGGCGTCGGCCACGTCGTGGCGCATGGACCTGAACTTCCAGACGATGATCTCTTCGTTGTTGAAGCCCTGGCGGCGCTGGGTGAACAGGATGGGGCCTGGGCTGTCGAGGCGAATGGCCAGGGCCACCAGGGCCATGACGGGCAGGGCGCAGACCAGGGCCAGACTGCCAACCAACAGATCGACCGCACGCTTGACGGTGGCACTGCCGAGATGGTGCGGAATGCCCGCGACCCGCGCCAGGGGCAGATCGCTGATCAGGTTAGAGTGTGCGGAGGACAATCCGGCAGCCGTCAGGAAATCGTCTTCCAGCAGCAGGCTGACCTCATTGGGCAGGGGACGCAGGGCCGCAATCACCTGGCGGACCCGCTCCTGGGCACCCGTGGGCACCGCCACGATCACGCGGTCGACAAACGGCATGATCCGATGGCTCAGGAGCGCCTGGGTGTCGCCGAGCAGGGGCACCCCGCGCAGGGCTTCGGGATTGCGGGCCAGACGATCGTCAAAGACCCCCAGGACATTGACCTCACCCGTCTTCAGCGCCCGGCTGATCAGCCGCTCCGCAGCCTTGGTGGCACCGACCACAACCACATTGGGGGTCATGCGCCCTTCGGCGCGCCAACGGCGCACCTGCAGCCACCATAGGGCGTGAAGGACGTAGAGCCCCACAAACACCCCGACGATCCAGGCCGACAAACGCGAGAGCACCTCACCCAGCGGCAGGAAGGCGTCGAGCAGCAGCACCCCCAGGACGATCCCGAGGGCGATGGCCATCGAGGTCATGGCCAGGTGGTAGGCCAGGCCCTGTCGGGCGCGGAAGGCATAGAGATCGAAAAGGCTGAGCATCACCATCACCGACAGCACCGGCGTGGCGTAGACGCCCGCCTGATCGCTACCGCCGGTCACAAAGGCCGCCAGGGCGACGAGGCTCAGCCAAAGGCCATCCACCCCCTGAAAGGTCCAGGCAAAGGCCTGACCGTGGAGCCTGCGACGGCTGGGGCTGAGTTGGCCCGGGCGCATCGGGCCACGGCGATCCTGGCTTCCCGCCACCTCGGGCGGCGGCAGGCGATCATCGGGGGCCGGCGAAAAGGCCGACGCCTCATCGCCCGGAGCTTCGTCAGGCAGGGCTTCGTCAGGGAGGGCTTCGCCCGTCCACGCCTCCGGCCGGCGCGCTGGGCGGAGGCGGTCCTCGCGGCGGGGAAGGTGAACGAGGTTGGACATTCTGCTCGAGAGACCCTGTGTGACGCTCATTATGAACGAGGCCTCTGATCGACAGGTTAACCGGCGGGGTCTTGCTGTTTGCCATGGGGACGATTTTGAGCCGTTGCCCCCAGGCCAGGGTTTCGGCTATGGAGACCCTCCTTCGCCGCCGCCTTGGGGATTCACCTTCCCGATCGGCGCTGAGGGCACGGGAGACAACCCGGCTGAAATCATATGGTGACGTGGCCGAGTGGCTGAAGGCAACGGTTTGCTAAATCGTCATACCTGAAAGGGTATCGAGGGTTCGAATCCCTCCGTCACCGCCACTTTTTCTCACTGAAATCAACAGCTAGGCCGCCCCAGGGGTGCCGCATATGGCACAGATGGCGGGCCTTTTACTGGCACCCTTGACGGCGGGGTTTCTGCGATCATGCAGATACCGCTTTGAGGTGCGGTGTCGGGGGCGCGTCCAGAATGTCCAGGCCGTCCATCAGATCGGACACGTTCACCTTGGCGTATCGCTCCAGGGTGATCTTCACGTTGGCGTGGCCAGCCCAGATGCTGACCTTGTGGAGGGGCAGACCGCCCCGAAGCAGGCGCGTCAGGCACGTGTGGCGCAGGGTGTGGAGCTTCACGTCGTCGATGTTGAGCTTCGTCTGCTCCCGAACGTCGGCGCGGATCGTGTCCCACATATACCAGACGGTGGCGGGGAGCATGTCGAACAGCTTGTCGTTGGTCGCGGTCACCCGCAGGTAGGTGAGGGTCTCGACCACAGCCTCAGACAGGGGGATGGCGCGAGGCTTCCCCGTCTTCGTGGCCCAGGCTGGTATCTCCAGGACGGCGCGCTGCCGGTGCGTGGCGACCCAGCTGGGGCTGGCCTGCAGGGGCTCACCCAGGCGGCAGGCGGTGTCCAGAAGCCACCGGATCAGGTGTCGGAACCGGGTCCACTGCCGCTGCGGTTCGGCCGCTATGCGCCGGTCGATGGCAGCCCAGATGGCAGCCTCCTCGTCGTCCTCTAGGACCCGGTCCTGCAGGTTGTCGATCTTCACCGAGGGCATGGCCGGTCGGGAGGGGATCAGGGCGAGGCTGACCGCATAGGTGAGGGCGCGGCTGACCGCGTCCAGCTTCCGCTTCACGGTGGCGGGGGCATAGCCCCGGGCGAACAGGCCATCCCGCAGCTGGTTCAGCCGCAGGACCCCGATGGATGACACCGGCTCTGACCCCAGCATCTCCGTCAGTATCTTCACGTTCGACTTCACGGTGCGCTGCGACTTGGCGGCGCGGACGCTCCAGGGGCCATCCCCTTTGCAGCAGAGGTCGAACAGGCTGGCCATGGTGAGCCCCTGAGCGGCCTCAGAGCCGGGCCTAGGGGCCGTTGAGGGTGGCGGTGGGGTGTCGATACCCAGGACGATCTCTCGCGCCCTCTTGGCGGCCTCCCGCTTGTCACGGAGGCCCGTCGAGACGCGGCGGCGATTGCCGTCTGGCCCCTCGAAGTCCACCACCCAGATGCCGCTGGGCTTCTGTCTCAAGTTCATGCCGGGAGCTCCCTCTCAGTCGCCGTGAAGGCGGCGGTGATCTCGTTGACCGCACGCCGGCCCTCAGCAGTGAGGACCAGGAACTTGCGGCGTCGGTCGTCTTCGTCGGGGACCTGCTCCAGCCAGCCCAGGCCGTCAGGCTCGCGCCGGGTGGGCTCGAAGAAGCTATTGATGGTCCGCTCTATGGACACCCCCAGGCCGTCCCCGGCGATCTCCCGGACCTCAGCCAGGGTGATGCGCCGGCCCATCGCGTTGGCATAGGCGATGATTGAGAAGGCCAGGAGTTGGCGGGCACTGAGTCTAGGCGGCACCATCTCCGAGAGTATCTGGATGGCCGCAGCCAAACGCTCGAAGGCGTGCGCGGAACCGGGCAGAAGATCGGGCGTGGTAGCCATGGTGAGGTTCTTACGGGTCATGGTCAGTTCGCTCCAGGTCTCGGGCTAGGCGCAGATTATCCAGTATCTGCGTTAAACCTGGATGATGGTCAACTTTCAGGCTCAAGGCTCTCTCCAAATGAAAACCCCCAGCGGTGAGGCTGAGGGTTGTGGGTGGGCCTGAAATTGACAGGCGGTCCCTTAAGGACTCAGCGCCTCACAGGCGTCATCGACGGTGGCGATGTGCTCATCGAATGTCTCCAGGTCGTCGGCAGTCACCATGGGCTGGGCCTCCTCGTGTTCCCTGGCAGCCTTCAGGAAGTCTCGAAGGTCGCCCAGCCGGTCGAGGAGGGGGACGGGTTTGTCTGTCATGAAGGTTCCTTTAAGTGTCCTTGGGGTAGCCTTTAGTTAGAGTCTCCTGTGCCAAGGGTGAGCAGTAATTCGCCCTGCCATCATGGCACCGCCTATGCAGGCCTGAAAGCCTATCCCGTGGGCGTTTCGAGTGGGTGCCGGGGGGGCAGAAGGCAGTCTGTCTGGAAGCTGCCAACTGGCCCCCACCTTCCACTCCCGGGAAGTCCTTGATGTGGCTAGGTTTGATCCCTCCACTGCCGCTATTTCCCATTGATTTTATTGAGAAAAACTCTCGGTCTACGCGAGCGATTTTGCCGCCGATTTTACCAGCTTTTTAGTGGGCCAGAAATAGAGGCAGGCGCCCGCCCTTGCCTCGGCTATTGTGAGCCTCTCGCTGGAGGGGGACGTAATGTTCTGGGTGACAGGCTTGGCCTCGCTGGTTCTGCTTGCTGCAGCCACCGGCTCGGCGGAGGCTGAACATTCAAAGTCGGTAGAACTGGGGACGACCATTGACCAGTTGATGGCCAGCCTAGAGGACGCCAAGGAACTGCCCATCTTTGATAGATTGACTATCTACCGATTGTTTTAATCTGAGCGGCGCGGGCAAACATTCGGTCTATGCCTAACCGGGTTGTCTGGATCAAATATGACCTCGGGAAGAATTTGTCCGACTTCATGTATTAAGTGAAAGAGCGAGACCGTACGCTGGGTAACCCTAAGTTTTCAATTTACAGATCTCGCAGCTCGCAGCTCGCAGCTCGCAGCTCTCAGGGCGATTAGAGCTTTGTCACTGCCACGTGGCCTACGATGTTTGGCTCAATGTTAGTTCGCCATGCGCTTACAGTCTGGGGCGGCAAGAGCGTAATATTGATCAGGAGCGCTTACCCAGGCGCTGATGCGAGATCCAACTGCCAATAGACTAGATCGCCGCTTCGTCACCGCCACCTTTCCTCATCATTTCCGCACATGATGTCGCTTCACCGCAGCGCCGTTGATGGGCGCTGCGGTGTGCGTGGCGTGCAGCCTCTTTGCTTAGTAGGCGTTTGCGCCGGGGATCTGGGCGCTGAGGGCGTTGAAGCGGCGGTCCAGGTCGGCCTGTTCGGCGCGGGTTATGCCCCCCTGGCTGTACTGAGTTTCCAGGCGCACGAGGGCGCTGAGGTCAGCCCGCAGGCGCGCGGCCTGCCAGTTGCTGAGGGCGCGGTTGCGCAGGGCGGTGTTGAGGCGCGCCTCGATCTGGGCCTGCCGCTGGCTAATGCTTTCCCAGCCGTACTGGCCATACGGATTGGACTGACCGTACTGGCCCTGGTTCGGAATGCGGGCCGTGAGGGCCTCGAACCGGCGGTTCAGGTCGGTTTGCTGCGCGTTGGTCATTCCGCGTTGCTGATACTGGCTTTCGAGCCGGACGATCGCCTGGAAGTCGGCGCGAAGCTGGGCGGCGTCCCGGACGCTCAGGGCGCGATCGCGCAGGGCGGCGTCGATCCGGGCGTCGACCTCGGCCTGGCGCTCGGTGAGACCTTGCCAGCCGTATGGGCCATTCTGACGAACGCCGGGCAGGCGGGCGCTCAGGGCATCGAAGCGACGGTCAAGATCGGCCTGTTCGGTATTGCTCAGTCCGCCCCGGCGGTACTGGACCTCAAGCCGGGCGATGGCCTGAAACTCTGAGCGGAGGCGCGTGGCGTCCTGGCGCGACAGGCTGCGATCCCACTGACCTGTCGCAAGGCGATCCTCCAGCCAGGCTTTCCGACTGGCGATCGGGACCCATTGGCCTGTGGTCCCATAGTCCCAGCCCGGGCGGCCGTAGGACTGGTTAGGATCCTGATCGCCGGGCTGGCCCCAGACGGGATCATTGTCTACGCCGAGCAGGGCCTGGGCAATCGCGCCGATCACATTGGCGGCGGTTGAGCCTTGGGACGTCGGCTGACTGACATATCCCCCGGCATTGCCGGTGGCCCCCTGGCAGGCGAGGACACCGTTGCGGTTTATGAGCTCGCTGCGGCATTGGGGCGCATAGATGCTGCTCCAGCGGTAGCGGCCCTGATCATCGCGGCACTCAGCGGTGACATAGCCGGTCTGCAGGGTCTGGATAGTCTGACAGGACCCCCCCAGGCTGGCGGCAGGCGAGCGGTACTGCGCCTGAGCTCCAGGCGCGGACGCGGCAAGTAGGCCCGCCGTCAGGGCGGCGAGGGTCAGAAATCGGGTCATGGCGGTCTCTTGCGCCGGGGCGGGTTGGACAGGGTCATCGGACGACGCGACCCAATGTTCGGCAGGACGCCCAAGCTTCGTCCTGCAAGGTCAGGAACGCGTGCTCGACCACTTTGTTGCGATGGAAAGAGAGTTCCGTGGCCAGATGACGGACGCGCTCGGCCTTCAACCGGGGCGATCTTGGGGCGCTCGCCACAGGGTTGTCCGCCTCAAGTGCAGATATACTCACGCCGTCAGGTAGAGTGTGTTAAATGTTTGGAATATGGTCGGGTTTGCCGGGCGACGGGTTCTACCTTTGCGAACAGGCCACCGGCTATGGATTGCGCTCCGCAGGCCTCCGGCGTTTTGAAAGGCTAGCCATGCCTGTCCATCCCGATGCCCTACAGAGCCTTGGGCTGGCGATTGTCGCATCCTCAAATTCCCCCATGGTGCTGCTGAACGGTGACCTGAGGGTCATGGGTGCCAGCAAGACCTTTTACCGGGCGTTCCAGATTGATCCGGTCGGTGCGCCGGGCCGGCTGCTGTTCCAGCTGGGCGCGGGGGAATGGGACATACGTCAGCTGCGCTCGCTGTTGCAGGCCACCGCCGCGGGCGATGCCGAAATCGACGCCTATGAAATGGATCTCGCCCTGACCAAGGGGGACGCCCGTCGTCTGGTGGTCAACGCCCAGAAGCTGGACTTCGGCGACGCCACCCACAGCTACATCCTGTTGTCGGTGGTCGATGTGACCGATGCGCGGCTGGCCGCCAAGCTGAAGGACGATCTTGTGCGGGAGAAGGCGATCCTGTTGCAGGAGCTGCAGCATCGGGTGGCCAACAGCCTGCAAATCATCGCCAGTGTGATCTTACAAAGCGCCAGACGGGTGAACTCAGATGAGTCTCGCCATCACCTGACCGACGCCCACAACCGGGTGATGTCGGTAGCCGCCTTGCAGCAACAATTGTCGGCGTCGCGCCTCGGCGAGGTGGAGCTGCGCGCCTATTTCAGCAAGCTCTGTGACAGCATCGGTGCCTCGATGATCCGCGATCACGAACAGCTGGTCCTGGAGGTAAAGGCTGATGACAGCACCAGCGAAGCCGATGTGTCCGTGAGCCTGGGGCTGATCGTCACCGAGCTGGTGATCAACTGCCTCAAACATGCCTTTCCGGGTGGGCGACAGGGCAAGATCGAGGTTGGCTATGAATCCGAGGGACCAAACTGGACCCTCTCGGTGGCCGACAATGGTGTGGGCATGCCCAAGGACGCGGCCAGCGCGACCCCCGGACTGGGCACCAGCATCGTCGAAGCCCTCGCCAACCAGCTGGATGCCCGGGTCAGTGTCGCTGAAGCCCACCCCGGGACGATTATCTCCGTGGCCCATACAGAGGCCGCCGATATCGGCACCGACACCGGGCGCTAAACGCCTCAATCTCGAGGCAGCTGGCCTATGGGATGAGCAGCTGATGCGCAAAGCGCATGGCGCATTCCTTCATTCTCGTCAGTTCTGGACACGCCGCGCGTCGTATTGCTGGCAGCCATTGGAGCATGATCATGCGGACCCAGGTCATAGGTCTGGCAGAGCCGCCCACTGATGTGGCGCGATCGTTCAAGACCTGCCGGTCGTGACCGAGCATCATTCGGCCAGATCCATCCAGTCTGGAGGCCGACTGTGTTCCTCATTCTTAATGGCGCGCCCCAATCCATCCCCGAGGATTGGGCGGACGAGACCCTGCTGAGCCTCCTGCGGGAGGCCTATGGTCTGAGTGGGGCGAAGTTCGGCTGTGGCGTGGGGATTTGCGGCGCCTGTACTGTGATCGTGGATGGCGTAGCGACGCGGTCTTGCGTCGTAAGGGCGGGGGACGCGCAGGGGCTTACCGTACGCACCATCGAAGGTCTGGGCTCGGCCGAAGCGCTCCATCCCGTGCAGCAGGCTTGGCTCGCCGCTGCAGTCCCGCAGTGTGGCTACTGCCAAGCCGGCCAAATCATGTTGGCAGTGGCGCTCCTGGAGCAGACCCCACGACCGAGCGCGACTGACGTGGAGACGGCGCTGGATGGCAACCTCTGCCGCTGTGGCACCTATGAGCGAATTCGGGCGGCTATTCAGCAGGCTGTGGAGCTAAGCTGATGCGGCGTCGGGACATACTGGCCCTGGCGGGGGGCGGACTGGTGGCCCTGGTCGGCGCAGGCGCTGCGGTCGGCGCGCTGGTTCCGGTGATCCCTAGGCGGCCGCTCCCGGACCTGGCTGACGCCGTGGGCTGGATCGCCCACCGCGATGGCCGCTTCACCCTGACCCTTCCCCGGGCAGAAATGGGCCAGAACATCGCCACCGCGCTGAAGCAGGTGGCCGTGGCGGAACTGGGCGTCCCCTGGGAAGCTGTCGAGGTCGAGCTGCACGACACGGCCCTGCCGCGAGTCCGGGCGACGGTGGGCAGCGAGTCCGTGATGCAGTTTGCTGAGCCTTTGGCCCAAGCCTGTGCGGCCCTTCGTGACGCCCTGGCCGCAGGTCGCCAGCAGGGGCTGGTCGAGGTCAACCCGCGACCCTTTCGAGAGCTTCGGGCGTTCCAGCCCGGCGGTGCCTCAGGCACCTCGCCTGAGATCGTCCACGGTCGTGAGATCGTCACGGGAGAGCCGCTCTATAGCGCCGATGTGCGCCTGCCAGGGATGCTATTTGGGCGAGTGCTGCGCGCGCCGGCTCCGGTGGAGACAGCCTCCCGTCCACGTCGGTGGGACATTGACGCGGCCTTGCGGATACCAGGTTTCGTGGCTGTGGTAGAGGCCTGCGGTCCGGCCATTGGCCGCGCACGGGGTCTGGGCATCCTGGCGGAGCGTCCCGGCGTTCTGGCCGCCATCGCCGAAGCTCTGGCGGTGGAATGGGACATCGATAAGACGTCGAGGGTCCGTGACATCTCACAGGTCATCGACATCGACGCCCGGCTGGCGAAGGGGGCGCTGCCGCATACCGTGCTGGACGGGACCCCGGAGCCCGGCGCTTGGGATGTGGATATCCGCCTGGACATACCGCTCGCCGCGCATGCGCCGATCGAGCCCCGGGCCGCTGTGGCTTCCTGGGATGCGGGGGCCTTGAAGGTCTGGGCCGGAACGCAAGACGCCTTCTATGTTCGGGACGTGCTCGCGGACGCCTTCAAGCTTTCTACCGAACAGGTCACGGTCCAGTCCTGCCGCATCGGCGGTGCCTTTGGCGGCAAGACAATCTGCACGGTGGAGGCCGAGGCTGCGGCGCTGTCCAAGGCCGGGGCGGTGCCGGTCAAGGTTCAGTGGACGCGGGCCCAGGAGTTTGCCCTCGGGTTCCATCGCCCGCCTTCGTCACATCGGGTGCAGGCCAGGGTGGTGGACGGGAAAGTCACTGACTGGGGGCACGGGCAGGTCTCATCGCACATCCTTTTCACAGCCGCCGTCGCCCCGGCATGGATGCAGAGGGGCACAGATCTGCTGTTGGGGGACGGCGGAGTTGCCCGGGGGATGAAGGCACCCTACGAGCTTGGCCGCGCTCAAGCGCGCTACGACGCCGAGCGCCTGTCAGTTCACACCGGCCCATGGCGGGGTCTTGGGGCTGGCCCCAACGGCCTGGCCATTGAGAGCGCCATAGATGAAGCGGCCCTGGCGGCCGGGATTGATCCCCTGGCGTTCCGACTGGCCCATGTGAGCGATGTGCGGCTTGCCGGGGTCCTTCGCCGGGTCGCTGAGATCGCGGAGTGGGGGCGACCTCCCGCCCCGTCGGCCGGCCTTCCCCTGCGGAACCGGACGGGCAGGGGGCTGGCCTGTGGCGTTTACAAGGAGACCAGCTACGCTGCCGTGGTGGCTGACGTGGCCGTGACGCCGGAGGGTCAGGTGAAGGTGACCAAGCTTTGGTGCGCCCATGACTGCGGGCTGGTGATCAATCCCGACCAGGTCCGGGCGCAATGCGAGGGCAATCTGGTCTGGTCCATTGGGATGGTGCTCTCTGATAACTTGCCCGTCGAGGCGGGCCGGGTTGTGGCGGAAACCTTCGCAGATGCGCCGATCCCGCGCATGAGCGATACCCCGCCCATTGTGGTCGATCTGGTGGTGGGGAAGACCACGCTGTCAGGGGCGGGTGAGACCGCGATCGTGGCGGGGCCAGGCGCCATCGCCAATGCGATCCGGGCGGCCACCGGCCAACGACCGGTGAGGTTCCCTATCGACCCCGCCGGGTTCGCTCTGGCACCATGAGGGACAGGACGACGGATTTTGCCTCGGCGGCCATGATGCGTTTGGTGGCCGCGGGGCTCGAACGGCAAGGCCTTGTGCGATCGACCGCGCCGATTGGCGCACATGTCCAGCAGGCGCAGAAGCGCGAGGTGTTGGCCGCGATCGAGGCCGCCCATGGAGCGCTGGCAATCCTGCAGATCGCAGATGTCATACCAGAGCTTCCGCCAGAGCCTGTGATGCAGGCCCTGATCCAGGCTCGCGATGGCGCTGATCTGCTGGATCGGTGGAGCCGGCTTGAGCGCTTCAGTCATGCGCGTCACCGCTTGACGTGGACTCCCGAACCAGGCGGCGCCTTCCATCTGACTCACCACGCGATCGACCAGGGACCGGAGCCCACGGGGGCAGAGACCCTGCTGGTGGTGGCGGTCGTCACGGTCATGGTCGAGCAAGTCACAGGAGGTGCCGCGCGCCTGACCCTGGACACGGGAGAGGTGGTCCGGAGCAATGCCGTCTGGCTGGCGCCGCGCAAATTATCCAGGCAATTCCAACTCAAGCCCGCGTTGACGCCTCTTGGTGTGACACCTGCAAGGGCCCTGGCCGCCCATGACGAGGAGCCCGGCAGGGGGCTGGTTGAGGCTGTCCGGGGTCATCTGCTCAGCGATCCTGTTCGCCGTTGGACCGTCGATGACATGGCGCTGCGGGTTGGTACCTCGTCGCGGACCCTGCAGCGGCGGCTCGCTGGGGCCGAGCGACCCTTTGCGCGACTGTTGGCGGAGTGTCGGCTGCAGGTTGCCGCCGAACAGGTATGCTTGCGTGGAGGGCCGAGCCTGGCTGAAGTCGGTTTTCTGTCGGGCTATGCCGACCAGGCGCACTTTACCCGCGCCTTCAGCCGCTCCGTTGGCATCCCGCCGGCGGCCTTTCGGACGCAGTTTGGTATCAGCGGCGTGCAGGCCTGAAGAAACTCCGACGGCCTAGGCCATTCGGCGGGGGCTTTGTAGGCAGCTAAACGGCTTATACCTGCAGGTGTCCGAACAGGTATCCTGTTCTCCCTCGCGGCCCAGCCAGGATACTGCCTTCTGGTCGCCCGCGCCCCTGGTCTGGAGAGCCTCATGCGCGTTGCCCTTGGTCTTGCCCTTTTTGCCTTTGCGGTAATGGGGCTTCCCGGGGCGGCCATGGCCACGGATGAGGCGGCGGAGCTTTGGTTCAATCCGTCGGTCACCCATAGCCTGGACGAGCAAACCGAGGTGGAGATCGAAACTGCCCAGCGGCTGCGCGAAGCGCCCCGGGACGACACCTACTATGTCCGGCTCTGGCTGAATCGAAAGGCCGAGAACGGGACGAAGTGGAGCCTGGGTGCCGAGCAGCGCTGGAATGGACCTGATCAGGAGGAAGTCCGGTTTCTGCAGCAGGTCGGATACGGCTGGCGGGCCCTGGAATTCCGAACCCGGCTGGAGCAGCGGTTTGTGTCCACTGATCCGAATACGGGCTGGCGCCTGCGCCAAAGACTGGGAACCACCATACCCCTGGGCCAGACCGAAGACGGCTGGAGCCTTGCAGCCGACGCCGAGCTGATCATGACCCTGGCGAGCACGTCGGAGAATGGTCAGACAGGCCTGACTGGGGTGCGAACCTTTGTCGGGTTCGAGCGGGGGTTTGGTCCCTATGATCTCAGCCTTGGCTATCTGCGCCAGCAGGACATCCGTGAGGGCCGGCCAGACCGGATCGGACACGCGCCGTTCATCGGCTTCAATGTGGATTTCTAGGCCATAAAAGCCGCGCTTTGGCGCGCGGGGCCTTTGCGCCCCTGCGTCACCTTTGGGCGACCCCAGGAGGTGCCGGCAAGTTGGGTTTGCACCGGCTCGGACCCGCTGACATGCTCTCGAAAAAGACGGGGGAAATCAGTATGGCGTTCGACGCGATCGTCGTGGGCTCTGGCATCAGCGGCGGGTGGGCGGCCAAGGAACTGTGCGAGCGGGGCCTGAAGGTCCTGATGCTGGAGCGTGGGCCGCATATCGAGCACGGGGCCGACTACAGCCACGATCTGGCGGCCAAGCTC
The DNA here is from genome assembly GCF_022402485.1 of Phenylobacterium sp. GTDB lineage: Bacteria > Pseudomonadota > Alphaproteobacteria > Caulobacterales > Caulobacteraceae > Phenylobacterium. Next base: position 104,027 of record NZ_JAKRSA010000027.1, read on the forward strand.
AGTCGGCGGGAAGATCAGGTGCCGGTCGAGGAGCGGGACCTGCATCACCCCTATTATCCAGGCGTCAGCTACGCCCTGTTCAACTCCAACCGGAAGTTCTGGGCCAGCGACCACGACCATCCCTATGAGACGGTGCCCGGCAAGCCCTATCGATGGATCCGCGGCTATCACCTGGGCGGGCGCTCGATCACCTGGTGGCGGCAGTCCTACCGCTGGGCGCCGCAGGATTTCGAGGCCAATCTGGCCGACGGGCACGGGGTCGACTGGCCCATCCGCTATGAGGACCTCGCCCCCTGGTACGACCATGTGGAGGCCTTTGCCGGCATCTCCGGAGACTATGACGAAATCCCCCATCTGCCCGACGGGGACTTCCTGCCGCCCTACGCCCTGAATTGCGTAGAGGAGGCCGCCAAGGGGGCCATCGAACAGGCCTTTCCAGGCCGGCGCATGATCATTGGCCGGGCCGCCCAGCTGTCACGGGTGACCAAGATTCATCAGGATCTGGGCCGTGGCCGGTGTGAGCAGCGGATGCGTTGCGTCCACGGCTGTCCCCTCGGCGGCTACTTCTCCACCCTGGCGGCGACCCTGCCGGCGGCGCGCAAGACCGGCAACCTGACGGTGATGACCGACACCATCGTGGCGGCGGTAGAGTACGACCCGGCCACAGGGCGGGCGACCGGCGTGAGGACGGTGGATCGGGTAACCAAGGCCGGTCAGGTCTTTGAGGCCAAGATCATCTTCCTCAACGCCTCGACCATTGCGACGGCTTCGATCCTGCTCAATTCGCGCTCTGAGGCCCATCCCCGGGGCTTGGCCAATGGCAGCGATCAGGTGGGCCGCAACCTGATGGACCATGTGAGCTGCGAGAGCATTACGGGGCGCTATCCGGGCTTTGATGACGTCCATGACGCCGCCGACCGGCCGACGGGCATTTATATTCCCCGCTATGCCCAGGTTACAGAGCGGGAGAAGCCTTACCTGCGGGGCTTTGGGATGCAGGGCGGGGCCGGGCGCACTCGGCGCATTGAGGCTCGCGCCATGGGCGGCGCGGAGCGGGAAGAGGTCAGCGGCGGCAAGCCCTGGTCCATGGTGCTGACCCCCTTTGGGGAAGTGCTGCCCTATGCCCACAACCGGGTGACCCTGTCGGCCAGCCGTACCGATCAGTGGGGCGTTCCTGTGCCGGTGATCGACGCCGCTCATGGGGCCAATGAGCAGATCATGATGCGGGAGGCCGCACGGGACGCCTATGAAATGCTCCAGGCCGCCGGCTGTGTGGACATCACGCCGTGGGAAGCGGCCGGGGAGAAGATCACGCCGCCAGGCGACCGTATCCACGAGATGGGCACCGCGCGGATGGGCCGGGATCCGTCCACCTCGGTTCTGAACGGCTGGAGCCAGGCTCACGAAGTTCCGAACCTGTTCATCACCGACGGGGCGGCCATGACTTCGTCGGCCTCAATGAACCCGTCCCTGACCTATATGGCGCTCAGCGCCCGGGCGGCCAATCACGCCGCCGACCTGTTGCGCGACGGAGTGCTCTGACCCATGCAGATCGGTCTTCAGCTTTACACCCTGCGCCGGGCCTTCCAGACCGATCCGGTCGCCACCCTCAAGCGGGTGCGGGCCATCGGCTATGACGCAGTGGAGTTCGCCGCCCCCCTGGGCACGGATTTCGCCGCCCTGAGGCGGACGATGGACGAGATTGGCCTGGTCTGTCCCGCTGCCCATGTGGGGCTGGACGATCTTCGCCAGCGGCCTGCCGAGGTGCTGAAGATGGGCGAGCAACTGGGCTGCGACTATCTGGTCCTGCCCTATCTGACCCCCGAACAGCGCCAGTGGGACGAGGTCATCCCCGCCCTGGACGGGCTCGCCCGGACGGTGCGGGCTGGGGGCTTCGGCTTTGCCTATCATAACCATGACTTTGAGTTCGAAGGCGGGGAAGGGGATCGGCCCTATGACCGCATCCTGGCCGGCGCTGACCCTGATCTGGTGAAGATGGAGCTGGATCTCTACTGGACGCGGAAGGCGGGCCAGGACCCCGAAGCGATGCTGTCGCGACTGTCGGGCCGGGTGAAGCTGGTGCACCTGAAGGACATGGCGGCTGATGGTGACATGGCCGATGTGGGGGCCGGCGTCATGGATTTCGCGTCCCTGATCGCGGCGGCCCGTGCGGCGGGGGCTGAGCACTTCATTGTCGAGCATGACCGGCCAGCTGAACCCTGGGAGAGCGTGGCCGCCAGCCTGAACCATCTGCGTGGACTGACCCTGCCGGCCTGAGGGGGCTGGGCGCGAAGCAAGAGGCGAAACAAGATGAAGACCATCAAGGGCCCCGGACTTTTCCTGGCGCAGTTCGCCACCGATGAGGCGCCGTTTAACACCTTGCCGGGGATCGCCCGCTGGGCGGCGGAGATGGGCTTTGTCGCCGTGCAGATCCCCACCTGGGACCGGCGCCTGTTCGACTTGGCCAAGGCCGCCGAGAGCCAGACCTATTGCGATGACGTAAAGGGGATGCTGGCCGACGCCGGCCTAGAGATCAGCGAGCTTTCCACCCACAGCCAGGGCCAACTGGTGGCCGTTCATCCGGCCTATGACGCCCTCTATGACGGCGGTGTGCCGCGGGAGGTGCGGGGAAATCCCGCCGCTCGGCAGGCCTGGGCGGAGAACCAGCTGCTGCTGGCGGCCAAGGCGTCCCGCCGGCTGGGCCTCGACGCCCATGTGACGTTCTCAGGGTCTCTGGCTTGGCCCTACATCTATCCCTATCCGCAACGGCCCGCCGGCTTGATCGAGACGGCCTTTGATGAGCTGGCCAGGCGCTGGCGGCCGATCCTCGATGCCTTTGATGAGGCGGGCGTCGACCTCTGCTACGAGATCCATCCCGGCGAGGATCTGTTCGATGGGGCGACCTTCGAGATGTTCCTGGAACGTGTGGGCCATCACCCCCGGTGCAACATCCTCTACGATCCTAGCCACTTCTTGCTGCAACAGCTTGATTATCTGGAATATATCGACATCTATCACGAGCGTATCAAGATGTTCCACGTCAAGGATGCGGAGTTCAATCCGACCGGACGACAGGGGGTCTACAGCGGCTATCAGCCCTGGATCAACCGGGCCGGGCGCTTCCGCTCGGTGGGCGATGGGCAGGTGGATTTCGGGGCCATCTTCTCCAAACTCGCCGCCTATGACTTCGCAGGCTGGGCGGTGCTGGAGTGGGAGTGCTGCCTCAAGCATTGGGAGGACGGCGCCCGGGAAGGCGCCGCCTTCATCGCCGACCACATCATCCGGGTGACCGATCGGGCCTTTGACGACTTTGTCGCCACCGATGTGGATCAGGCGGCCAATCGCAAGCTCCTTGGCCTCGACCGTTGAGCAATCCGAAGATGTTGCGGCTGGGCATGGTCGGCGGCGGGCCGGGGGCCTTCATCGGCGGGGTCCATCGCATGGCCGCCCGACTGGATGGTCGCTGGACCCTGACGGCAGGCGCCTTTTCCTCGGACCCTGACACCTCAAAGGCGTTCGGCACTTCCCTTGGTCTCGCCCCTGAGCGGGCCTACGGGGACTGGACGGGGATGGCCCGGGCCGAGGCGGCGCGGGCGGACGGGATTGATGCAGTCGCCGTGGTAACTCCAAACCACCTGCACGCACCCATTAGCCTCGCCTTTCTGGCGGCTGGCATCCCGGTGATCTGCGACAAGCCCCTGACGACAGATCTGACCTCCGCCAGGGCCTTGGGGGACCAGGTGGCGCAAAGCCGGCTGCCCTTCATCCTGACCCACAACTATTCCGGCTATCCCATGGTCCGGGAAGCCCGCGCCCTGATGGCAGCAGGTCGGCTGGGCGCCTTGCGGGTGGTGCAGGTGGAATATGCCCAGGACTGGCTGGCCCGGGAATTGCCCGGCAACCGGCAGGCTGAGTGGCGGGGCGACCCTGATCGGGCCGGCCCCGGCGGCGCCCTGGGGGACATCGCCACCCATGCCTTCCACCTGGTTCGATTTGTGACCGGTGCGCGAGTCGCCAGCCTCAGCGCCGATCTTGCAACCCTGGTCGCCGGGCGGCGGGTCGACGACAATGTCCACGTCCAGATGCGGTTTGAGGGCGGTGCCCGGGGTCAGCTCTGGGCCAGTCAGGTGGCGGTTGGCGCGGCCAATGGTCTGCGACTGCGGATCTATGGCGAGGACGCCAGTCTGGAATGGTCGCAGGAGGAACCCGACCTGCTGCGCTTTACCCCCCTCGGGGAGCCGCCCAGGATCCTGCGCCGGGGTGGGCCTGGCCTGTCGTCGGACGCCACGGCGGCCACCCGACTGCCGGCGGGCCACCCAGAGGGGTATCTGGAGGGTTTCGCCCAGATCTATGCCGACGCCGCCGAGTTAATCGGCGCCCATCAGCAAGGGCGTGCGCCCAACCCCCTGGCCCAGTTGGCACCCGGGATCGCTGATGGGATCGAGGGCGTGGCTTTCATTTCCGCCGTGGTGGAAAGCCACGGGGCGGACGGTGCGTGGACAAGGATTTCCCCATGAGCGGCTTTCGACAGTCCTTCGCCTGGTGGTCCTTCACCGCAGGCCGCGAGGTGGACGGCCCGCAGTTTCTAGGCCAGATGGTCGAGGCCGGGGCTCAAGGGGTGGAGATGCTGCCTGAGGTCCTCTGGCCGGTGGCCCGGGATCTGGGCTTGAGCCTGGTGACCCTGACCGGACATCAGCCCCTGGAGATCGGCTTCAATGACCGCGCCCATCATCTGGCCCTGCAGGCGACGGTAAGGGAGTCCATCGCCAAGGCTGCGGCCGGCGGTGTCGAAAAGGTCATCGTGTTTTCCGGCAACCGCGAAGGCCGTTCCGATGAGGCGGGCCTGGCGGCCACCATTGAGGGGCTCACGCCCCTGACAAAGGTAGCTGAGGACGCGGGCGTCATGCTGCTGCTGGAGCTGCTGAACTCCAAGGTCGATCATCCCGACCAGCAATGCGACCATACAGCCTGGGGCGCCCAGGTGGTCTCGGCGGTCAATTCGCCCGCCCTGCGGCTGCTCTATGACGCCTATCACATGCAGCTTATGGAGGGAGACCTCCTGCGGACAATCCGCGCGAACCTGCCCCTGATCGGCCATGTGCATACGGGCGGCGCCCCTGGACGCCGGGACCTGGACGATCGGCAGGAAATCAACTGGCCCGCCGTGGCCGGACTGCTGCGACACCTCGAGTACGACGCGTGGGTCGGTCACGAGTTCATCCCCCGCGACGATCCGGCTGCCGCCCTTCGCCAGGCGATCGGTCATTTCAGGACCCCTGACGCATGAGCGCAGTCTCTGATGCAGCCGCAAGTCAGGTTGCACCGCTTGGGCCGCCCCGCCGGGTCAAGTTCGCCTACAGCCTGGGGGGGGCTGGGGACGCCCTGTTCTCCACCGCCGTTGGTTTCATCTTCTTCTACTACACGGCGGTTCTGGGGCTTTCCGGGACCATGGTGGGGGCGGCCCTGTTCATAGGCCTCTGCGCTGATGCCGCCGTCGATCCGTTCATCGGCTCCTGGTCAGATAATCTTCAGTCGCGGTTTGGCCGTCGCGCGCCGTTGATGTTCGCTGGGGCGCCCCTGACCGCCCTGGGTTTGGGGCTGCTGTTCTCCCCGCCCGAAGGCCTCCCGCCGACGATGTTGTTCATCTGGCTTGCGGTGACCTCGGTGGCGGTGAGGGCCTTCATTTCGCTGTTCTGGGTGCCCTATCTCGCCCTCGGGGCGGAGATGGCCGACGACTATGTGGAGCGCTCTCGCATCGTCGCTTGGCGGGTGGTGGTGGGCATTCTCACCAGCGTTCTGATCACGGCCCTGGCCTATTCTGTGTTCTTCGCCGGTGAGGGCGGCCTGCAGAGTCCTGAGCGCTATCCGGCCTTTGGCTGGTCGGTAGCAGCCCTGGTGCTGACCGCCATGACCCTCTGCTGTCTGGGGATCTACAAGTTCGCCGCGACCCTGCCTCGGGTGCCATCGGTAGACGCCTCCATGATCAGTCGGCTTCCGGGGGAGGTGAGCGAGATCCTTCGCAACCGCTCGTTCCGCATTCTGTTCTTTTCCGCGGTGATTTTTTACGCCGCCGTGGGTGCCAACGGCACGCTGAACACCCACAGCCAGTTGTTCGTCTGGAAGCTGCGTCCAGAGATGATGCAGTTCGTCGGCTATGCCTATCTCGCCGGGATTCTGGTCGGCATTCCGGTCACCCCGAGACTGACCCAACGCCTCGAAAAGCGCACGGTGGTGTTGGTCGGGCTTGGTCTTGTGCTGGTGTCGTGGGTCATCCTCCCGCTCGTCTGGGTCAGCGGGCTTTATCGGCCTGAGGGCGCGGCCTCTGCTGTGCTCCTGGCGGCCAACAGCGCCATGGCTGGGATCGGGGTGGGCTTCGCCATGATCGCCTATCCCTCAATGATGGCCGATGCCGCCGACGAGCATGAATTCCTGTTCCGAAGGCGCCGGGAAGGGCTCTATTTCGCCGGCCTCGGCTTTGCCGCCAAGGCGGCCTCCGGAGTGGGGGTGCTGGTGGCAGGCCTGGCGCTCGACGCCCTGCGTTTTCCCCGGGAAGCCGGCCGGGCCGTCGGGGTTGAACTGCCGGCAGATGTGCTGACCCGACTGCTCCTGGCCTGGGGGCCAGGTTCAGCCCTGGTCGCTCTGGTGGCCATGGTGCTGTTTGCGCCGTACGCGGTCGGACGGCTGCGCCAGCAGGAGATCAGCACCGAAATCCGTCGCCGCCGCGCCGCTGATCTGGCGTCTGACGAGCCTGTGCCGAGTCCCGGTCCAACCTGAGAATTGTTCAGGTTTCAGGATTCGGTCGTATCGGCGTCTGGCTTGCGCCCGCTTCCCTTTGAGGCCTCGCCCCCCTTCCGACCCGCCGAGGCGGCCAGATCGCGGTCCTTGGCGAAGCTGCGCTTTTCACTGGGGACACTTGCGCCGCCCTTGCGGGCGATTTCGCGGCGACGCTCCGGGTTCATGGCAGCAAAGCCTCGGCGGGCGCGCGGGGGATCTTGCTCGGGGCTACTCATGGGTCACTCCTGGAACCCTCTCGCGTCTGTCTTGCTCGGGTGGAAAGACGGGAAAGGCATATAAAACAGAGATTTGAGGCCAACTTCTGCTGTTCAATGATCAATTGAGACGGCGCAGAAGTCACCCTGGTCGGCGGCGATGGTGCTCCGCACCCCTCCGGAACCGGAGGAGACACAAGGCACCGCTCTAGCAACCCGCCAGCCTGACTATGGGTTGCGTGCGCAAATCCCTGAATCTTCGCAGGCCCTTAGGGCAAGGCACCGCCCGTCGCTGCGGGGAGGCGGGTGCGCCTTGGATGAAACGCGCTTCAGGCTGGTAGGAGCACCCGTGCGGTCAGCCCGCCGCCGGGGCGATTGGTCATGGTTACGTCACCCCCGTGGCTTCTGGCTATGGAGCGCACAACAGCCAGTCCGAGACCTATGCCCCCAGTGCCACGGCTGCGGGACGGCTCGCGCCTGTAGAACGGTTCGAAGATCCGCTCCATCTCCTCCTCGGGGATGCCGGGGCCCTCGTCCTCGATCTCGATGACCACTGTGCGGTCTTCGAGGATCACCCGGGCGGTGGCGCGGTCGCCGAACTTGACGGCGTTTTCCAGCAAGTTGGTGACCAGACGGCGAAGGGCCACAGGATCGCCTTCGATGACCAGCTTTTCAGCCCGCTCGACCTCGATGGCGGCACCGGTCTCGGCCATCTCGTCGCAGACGCTCTCCACCAGGGAGGCGAGCTCCAGGCGGGTCCGCTGGCCGGGCTTGGTGGCGTCGCGGACAAACCCAAGGGTGGCGGCGACCATGGCCTCCATCTGGTCGATGTCGGCGGCCATCTTGGCCCTTTGATCCTCTGGCGCATTCTCGATCCGGAAGCGCAAGCGGGTGAGGGGCGTGCGCAGGTCGTGGGCGATGGCGCCGACCATGGCGGTGCGGTCCTGGACGTAGCGCCGCAGCCTCTCCTGCATCTGGTTGAAAGCCCTTACCGCCACGGAGATTTCGGCCGACCCGCGAATGGCCAGCTGCGGGGCTTCGGGATCACGGCCCAGACGTTCGGCGGCCTCAGCAAACAGGCGGAATGGCTTGGAAAGCCGTCTGGCGAACATCCAGGCGATGGGCGCCATCACCAGGGCCGAGAGCAGAAACCAGAGCAGCACCCGCTGCTGCCAGACGTTCAGGCCAAGCCCCTTTTCTGGTCGCACCACAGCCCATTGGCCATCGGGACGTTTCATGGCGATCTCAAAGGGGGCCACCAGGAAGCGGTCTTCCTGACCTTCGCCGCCGGCCCGTTCCAGGCGGTCTCGAACGATGCGGAATACCCGCCGATCGGAAATCGGCAGGCGGTAGGTCTTGGCGATCACCAGCTCGCTTTGGGCGACCCCCAGGTCCTCGGCCAACTGGTCCCGGGCCCACAACATGCTGTCGGCGGTGGATTGGCCCTCTGGAGGCGAGTCCCGGAGTTCATACTGGAGATCGCGGCGTTCAATCAGGTCGCCGGGGCGGCCCTTGAGGGCCTCGGCGATCTCCGAAAACCGGTAGAAATCCGGCACAGGGGGCGGAAGATTGAACAACAGGAAGATGCTGATCGCCTGGGCGGTAATCAGGCTGACCCCGATGAGCATCAGAACCTGGACAAACAGCGAGGCGGTGCCCCGCCGATCCCGAACCCGGCTCACGGGCGTTTCACTTTGGGGGTGAACATGTAGCCCTCGTTGCGGATCGTGCGGATCAGGTCATGACCGCCACCGTCGTCCAGCTTGCGCCGCAGCCTGCTGATCTGAACGTCGATTGCCCGGTCAAAGGCGTCGGAGTCCGGGCCCCGGGCGAAGTCCAGCAACTGGTCGCGGGTCAGGACCCGCTGGGGCCGCTCGACAAAGGCCCGCAGCAGGGAGAACTCCCCGCTGGAGAGGTTGACCACCACCCCCTGCGGGGACCGTAGCTCTCGGCGCACCAGGTCCAGCCGCCAGCCGGCGAACTCGCAGGCGGCGCCCAGATCTTCGCCGCCGCCCTGCCGGGTCTGTTCGGCCCGGCGGAGTACGGCGCGGATACGGGCCAGCAGCTCCCGGGGATTGCAGGGCTTTGACAGGTAGTCGTCAGCGCCAAGCTCCAGGCCGACGATCCGGTCGGTGTCCTCGCCCATGGCCGACAGCATGATGATCGGCGGGGCCTCGCCCACGGCCAGTCTGCGGCAGATGGCCAGGCCGTCTTCGCCCGGCAGCATCACGTCCAGCACGATCAGGTCGACGGGGTCCCGCTCCAGGGCCTGCTCCATCTCCCGGGCGTCGCCGGCTGTGGTTACGGCATAGCCGTGGCGGCCCAGAAAATCGGAGACCACATCACGAATGCCTGGATCGTCATCGACCATCAGGATCCGTGCCGTGGGGCCAGGGGCTTCGGTGTGGGGCGTCTGCATGGGCGACATTGTCGGCTTCCCGCGTAACCGTCAGATTTCACGGCTGTAAAGCCGCAGCTGTGGCCTTAGCGGGCCAGCACCTGATCGGCGACAAAGGGATTGCTGCGCCGCTCGGCCCCAAAGCTGGACATGGGTCCATGGCCACAAACGAAACGCACATCATCGCCCAAGGGCCAGAGCTTACCGGTGATGGCGTCGATCAGATCCTGATGATTGCCCCTGGGAAAATCGGTGCGTCCGATGGAGCCCTGGAACAGCACGTCTCCCACCTGGGCGAAGCGGGCCTGCCGATGGAAAAAGACCACATGACCCGGCGTATGACCGGGGCAGTGATAGACCTCGAATTCCGTCTCGCCGAGGGTGACCACATCACCGTTTTCGAGCCACCGGTCAGGGGTAAAAGACCGGGCCTCCGGCATGCCCCACCGGGCCCCATCCCCATCCATCTGGTCGATCCAGAACGCATCGTCCCGGTGCGGACCCTCAATCGGTGCGCCGGTGGCGGCCTTCAGGGCGGCGGTTCCGCCGGCATGGTCGAGATGACCGTGGGTGATCCAGATCTTCTCCAGGGTCAGGTCATTGTCTTTCAGCGCCTGGAGCAGGCGCGGCACTTCCCCGCCCGGGTCGATAATCGCCGCCTTCCTGGTCTTGGCGCACCAGACAATGGTGCAGTTCTGCGCCAGGGGGGTGACGGGCGCGATCAGGGCGCGGATCGGAGGCTCTTGGGCTTGCGACATGGGGCGACATTATCGGCGCAGGGGTTTCCCGCAAGGGGAGGTGCCTGGCACCTGGAGCGCTTGATTGTTCCAGCAACGCTGGCCAAGGATAGGGTTTCGGCGTCGGGGTGACGCCTTTCCCCAGGGCAGAACCCTCATGGCCGCGAACCTTCCGTCGTCTGGACAGCCCAACTGGTCGTCCAAGCCCGCCTTCATTCTGGCTGCCGTCGGATCGGCCGTCGGCCTGGGCAACCTCTGGAGGTTCCCGGCCGAGGCCGGGGCCAACGGCGGCGCTGCCTTTGTGCTGGTCTATATCCTCTGTGTCGCCCTGATCGGCGCGCCGCTGTTGCTGGCTGAGACCCTGATCGGCCGGCACGGCCAGCGCTCCACCATCACCAGCGCCGCCCTGCTGGCGCGGCAGTCCAAGGCCAGCAGTGGCTGGGCCTCGTTGGCGGTGATCGGCATGATCGCCAATTATCTGATCCTGACCTTCTACAGCGTTGTCGCGGGCTGGGTGCTCTACTTCATCTGGACCTCGGGCGGAGATGTGCTGCGCACGATCGCGGCGGGCCAGCCCTTTGCAGGCGCCTATTCGAACCTCACCGTGGAGCAGGTCCGTCAGCAGATGCCCGACCTGTTCGCTGATCCGGTGAAGATGAGCATTGCCCACTTCATCTTTGCTGCGGCCACGACCTATGTGGTCGCCCGGGGGGTCAAGGGGGGGATTGAGGTGGCCGCCGTCTGGATGATGCCGGCTTTCTTCATCCTGCTGCTGGGCATTACGGTCTATGCCGGCGTAACGGGGGACTTTGCCGCAGGCGCGGCATTCCTGTTCACCCCGGACTTTGCCCGCGCCGTGCAGCCCGAGGTGCTCAATTCCGCCCTGGGACAGGCGTTCTTCTCCCTGAGTCTCGGGGGCGGGGCCATGGTCGCCTATGGGGCCTATGCCTCCCGGGAGACCAATCTGGGCCAGACCTCGGGCATTATCTCTGCTGCAGACACCTCAGTGGCGATCATCGCGGGCCTGGCCATCTTTCCCATCGTGTTCAGCGTTGGCCTCGCCCCGGACGCCGGTCCGACCCTGATGTTCCAAACCCTTCCGGCCGCCTTCCACAGCATGCCGGCCGGGGCGTTGGTGGGGCTGGCTTTCTTCGTCCTGGCCCTGTTTGCCGCCCTGACCTCCTCGGTCTCCCTGTTGGAGATTTCGACCGCCTATCTTGTGGAGCGGTTCAAGATGGCCCGGGTGATGGCGGCAGGGCTGTTGGGGACCAGCTTCTTCCTGATCGGCATGGTCTCGGTGCTGTCATTCAACATCTGGGCCGACCATCGCCCCCTGGCCATGGTCCCGGGCTTCACCAACGCCAACTGGTTTGACGTGTTCGACGGCGTTACAGGGCGAATTCTGTTGCCGCTCTCGGGTCTCATCACAGCGATCTTCATCGGTTGGGTCGCCGATCGCAAACTGGTGAACGAGGAAACCGGGCTGCAGTCTGGCCCCCTTCTGCCGATTTGGCGGTTCCTGGTGGCGTGGCTGTGCCCGATTGCGGTGTTCCTGATCCTGCTGTTTGGGCTGTTCCCGCAGCTGATCAGCTAGGGGAGCGGGTACCGTCCAACCTGAGGGCTCCAGCCTGCTGCCGATCCACGATGTCCTGGGTGCCCTAGACGACGCCCTGGCGACGGGAACCCGCGCCATCCTCGTGGCCCCGCCGGGGGCAGGCAAGACCACGGTCACGCCCTTGTCCCTGCTGTCGGCGCCGTGGCTGCAGGGGCAGCGGATCATCATGCTCGAGCCCCGCCGCCTGGCTGCACGAGCGGCTGCCGAGCGGATGGCGGCGACGCTGAATGAGCCTGTGGGAGAGACCGTCGGCTTCCGGGTGCGGATGCAGGCCAAGGTCTCGGCCAGGACCCGGATCGAGGTGGTGACCGAAGGTGTGTTCACCCGGATGATCCTAAGTGATCCTGGCCTTTCCGGGATCGGGTGCGTGATCTTTGATGAGTTCCACGAGCGCAGCCTGGACGCCGACCTCGGCTTGGCCCTGGCCTTGAATGCTCAGGCCCTGCTGCGCGAGGACCTGCGCCTGCTGGTGATGTCGGCGACCCTGGACGGGGCGGCTGTGGCTCGGCTGATGGACGATGCCCCGGTGATCGAGAGCCTTGGCCGGGCCTTTCCGGTGGAGACCCGCTATCTCGGACGCCGGGAAACCCTGCGCCTGGAAGATGATGTGGTGCGCGCCATCGAGCGAGCCCTGGCGGAAGAAACAGGCGGGGTCCTGGTGTTCCTGCCGGGACAGGGCGAGATCCTGCGGGTGGCTGAGCGGCTGAACGAACGCCTGCGCCGGGACGATGTCCTGATCGCCCCGCTTTACGGAGCTCTTGACCCGAAGGCTCAGGACCGGGCGGTGGCACCGCCGCCAGCGGGCGTCTGCAAGGTGGTCCTGGCCACCTCCATCGCGGAGACCAGTTTGACCCTGGAGGACGTCCGGGTGGTGGTGGACTGCGGTCAGGCCCGTGTGCCGCGCTTTGATCCTGCCAGTGGCCTGACGCGGCTGGCGACGGTACGGGTCAGCCGAGCCGCGGCCGACCAGCGTCGCGGGCGGGCTGGCCGCACCGCGCCAGGGGTCTGTTACCGACTGTGGGACGAGGCTGAGACCCGCGCCCTGCCAGCCTTTGCGGACCCTGAGATTCTGGACGCCGATCTCTCTGGTCTGGCGCTGGATCTGGCCCGATGGGGCGCGAAATCCACTGATGACCTGGCTTTCCTTGATCCGCCGCCCAGGGCAGCCCTCAGCGAGGCTCAGGGCCTGTTGCAGCGCCTGGAGGCGGTGGACTCCGCCGGGGTGCTCACCGGGCATGGTGAGGCCTTGGCTGACATGCCTCTGCCCCCCCGACTGGCGCACATGGTGCTTCGGGCCGGCGAGCATGGCCAGGCTGCCCGCGCTGCCAGGATCGCTGCCCTGATCTCTGAGCGAGGAATCGGTGGGCGGGAAGCGCACCTCTCCCACCGTCTCGAGGCCTTTGAGCGGGACCGTTCCCCCCGGGCCAGGGACGCCCGCGCCCTGGCTGAGCGTTGGGCTGGCGGGGTGCGAGGCGGGAAGAAGCCTGCGCTCAGTGACGGTCAGATGCTGGCCCTGGCCTATCCCGAGCGGGTGGCCAAGGCCCGGGGCCCGCAAGGGGAGTTCCAGTTGGCGACTGGGCGAGGCGCCTTCATCGAAGCCGGTGATGTCCTGGCGCGGGAGCCCTGGCTGGCGGTGGCTGAGCTGGGGGGTGGGGATCGCCGCGACCGCATCCTGCTGGCGGCTCCTCTGACGGAGGGAGAGATTCTGGCGGCCTTTGCCCCCATCCTGGAGACTGAGGATCGTCTTGAGGAAAGCCCCGGGGGGCGCATCCGCGCCCGAAGGCTGACGCGCTTGGGCCGCCTGGTCCTGAACGAAAATCTTGATGAGTCTCCTCCGGCAGAGCTGGTGGCTCAAGCCCTGGCCGCTCGGCTGCGAAAGGAGGGCCTGGGGGGGCTGAGGTGGGGGGGCGCCGCAGCAGGCCTTCGCCAGCGGGTGGCCTTCCTGCGCCAGCAGGACTCTGAGACCTGGCCCGACCTATCTGATGAGGCCCTCGCGGGGCGGCTGGATGACTGGCTGACGCCGGTTCTGCATGGGCTTCGCGGGTTGTCAGACCTTACCCCTGACCTTCTGGACGGCGCTCTGCGCAGTCTTGTGCCCTGGGATCTTCAGCGTCGCGTGGAGGCGGAGCTGCCCACCCACTGGACTGCCCCGACCGGCAACCGGGCGCAGATCGACTATGAGGCTGAGGGCGGTCCGCGGGTGGAAATCCGGGTCCAGGAGGTGTTTGGACTCAATGCGCACCCGATGGTGGCCGGTCGGCCCCTGACGCTGGCTCTGCTCTCGCCAGCCCGTCGGCCCCTCCAGCTGACCCAGGATCTGCCGGGGTTCTGGCGCGGCTCCTGGCGGGATGTGCGCGCGGATATGCGCGGCCGCTATCCCCGCCATCCCTGGCCCGAAGACCCGTCCATTGCCGATCCGACGACGCGGGCCAAGCCGCGCAGCTAGCTGGCGGCGTAGATCATCACCCCGGTGGCGACCGACAGGTTCAGGCTGTCGGCCCGGCCGCGCATGGGGATCTTGACGTTCACGTCGCAGAGGGCGGCCATCTCCGGCGGCAGGCCCTGCTGTTCATTGCCCATCAGGATCAGGGCCGGATGGACATAGTCGGCCTGGCGATGATCGACCTCAGCGCTCAAGAGGGTGCCCACCACCGATCCAGGCCAGCTGCCACGCCAGGCGGCGAACTCCGCCTCGCTGGCCCGGGCGATGGGGACGGCGAAGATGGACCCCATGGTCGCCCGCACCGCCTCTACCGAGTAGGGATCACAACATTCGCCTACCAGAACCACCCCGCCACAGCCCGCCGCATCGGCCGTGCGAATGATGGTGCCAAGATTACCGGGATCGCGGACCCGGTGCAGGGCCACCCAAGCCTTTGCGGTGCGGGGCTGCAGGGCTTGGAGCGGCGTGAAGACCTGGGGGAAGACGCCGACGACCGCCTGAGGGTTGTCCCGCCGCGAGACCTTGGCGAGGATGTCTGCGGTGACCTCGATCACCTCGCCGCCAGCGTCCTCTGTCGCCTCGGCGGCGGCGCGAAGCAGGGGATGATCGGCGGCCTCTCGCCCATAGAGCAGGATCTCCGGCGCGTGGCCGGTCTCGACCCCTTCTGTGACGTTCTTGAGGCCTTCGGCCACAAACAGGCCGGTCTCGTCTCGCGACTTGCGCTGGTGCAGGGCGCGCACAGCCTTCACCGTGGGATTGGTCAAGGAGGTGACGGTGCGACCGCTCACGCCGCCCACCTGGCATAGAAGGACAGGCCGATCTCCCGGTCCCCCGATTGTTCGGACAGGGCCAGCTCGCCCCATTCGATGCTCCCGCCCCGGTCGGCTAGCCGGTCAGCCAGCAGCCCCGCCAGGGCGGCACCGGAGATGCGGGCGGCATAGGCATTTAGGATCAAGAAAGACGCATTTTCTGATAGAAGTTCTGCACATAAATCAGAAAGCTCAGGCAAATCCTCAAAGAGGCGCCACACCTCACCGGTGGGGCCACGGCCGTATTTCGGCGGATCAAGGATAATCCCGTCATAACGCGATCCGCGCCGGACCTCCCGCTGGACGTATCGGCGGGCGTCTTCGCAGATCCACCGGATTGGCCGGTCGGCGAGATGGGACAACTCGGCGTTCTCCCGCGCCATGGCGATGGCCTTCTTGGAGGCGTCCACATGGGTCACGGCGGCACCCGCGGCGGCGCAGACCAGACTGGCGACGCCGGTATAACCAAACAGGTTCAGCACTCGGGGCGGCTCGGCAGACCTGGCGGCAGCGCTACGGAGGCGGGCATCCAGCCACTCCCAATTGGCCGCCTGCTCGGGAAAAAAGGCCAGATGCCGGAAGGCTGTGAAGCGGGCATTGAACCGGGCCGCGCCCCAGGACATGGGCCAGGCCTCCAAGGGCGACCCCTGAAAGCGCCAGCGGCCGGCGTCCTCCTCGTCGCTAGGATCAAAGATGGCGTCGGCCTGTTCCCAGGCAGAGGCCTCCAGCCGTGGCGTCCAAAGGCACTGGGGCTCGGGCCGCACAACGGTGTAGGGGCCATAGCGCTCCAGCTTCCGGCCATCGCCGGAATCCAGCAGGGCGTAGTCAGCCCAACCGGTGGTGCGCATGACGCCTGGGGAAGGGGCGACGATGGGGCGTCTGGAGCTCATGAGGCTTCGCTTACGAAAAACCCGCCCCGCGCGCCAGGGATGAAAGCCTCAACGGCGCGGTATGGCGATCTGGGCTGAAAAGCCTCGCCATTCGGCGGCGGGCTTGTCACCGCAGTGAAATTGGGCTCCGTTGTCCGGCTCTATGGGAGGGGGAGCGCAGTTGATCAGCGTCAGCACCACACGTCGCCGGTCGGCCCGCAAGGCCAAGGGTGACGGCCATATGCGCCGGGCTGAGATCCTGCAGGCGGCTGAGCGGATCTTTGTGGCCGATGGCTATGAAGCTGCGACCATTCGCCGGATCGCCGATGAGGTCGGCGTCTCGTCCACCGCGCTTTACATGCACTTTCCCGACAAGGCCTGCATCCTGCTGGAGATCTGCCAGGGGGTGATGCAGGAGCTGCTGGATCGCAACAGCCAGATCGCCCTGCGCCCACTGGACCCCGTCAATCGCACCCGCATGATGCTGGACGCCTACATGCGCTGGGGGTTTGAGCATCCCAACGCCTACCAGCTGGTGTTTTCAGGCACTCGGCCCCTGCCACAGAGCTCTGACGCCACCGCTGAGCTGGCCGTCGCCTGCTATGACAAGTTCTGCGGTGTTGTCCGAGAGATCGCCGCCGAGGGCCGGCTGCGCCTGGGGGACGGTGACACTGCCGCCCAGGCCCTGTGGGCCGCCTGTCATGGGGTGGTGGCCCTACGGCTGTCGCGCCCCAACTTCCCGTGGCAACCCGAGGACGCCCTGATTGAGGTGACCATCGAGGGCCTGCTCAGCGGGTTGACGGTCGACTGAGCCGAGAGACGGCCGGACGCCTCACTGGGCGGCGGCGTCGGCCGTTGTGGGGCGGGCGTAGGTATAGCCGCCCCGAGACAGGTCCTGTGACAGGGTGATCTTCGCGGTGCCGTTGTTCAGTCGCGCCCGATAGACCTGCGTCCCCTCCATCACGCGCATGACGTAGTTGCGGGTCTCGGAGAAGGGGATGCACTCGATGAAATCAATGGGGTCGGTTCCGGCTCCGCGAGGATCGCCACAGAACCCGATCCATTGGGTCGGGCGTCCGGGACCGGCGTTATAGGCCGCGATCGCCAGGGGGTAAGAGCCGCTGAACTGGCTGAGCATCTGGGAGATGTAGGTCTGACCCAGGCGCATATTGTAGTCAGGATCATCCAGCATGTTGGCGGAATAGGAGACCCCGATCTGCCGGGCGACGATCTGGGCGGTGGCGGGCATGACCTGCATCATTCCCCGCGCGCCCACAGGGGACCGGATGAGCGGATCAAAGCCGCTCTCTTGCCGGGTGATCGACAGGGTCAAGGCCAGTTCCGGGGCATTGGGCACCTGGGGCGGTGTCCGCTGCGGATAGCCGCGGAGGGGCAGGACGTGGCCGAGGGTCGCCGCCCCACGCACCACAAGCATGGAGCCCGTCTGATCCCCATAGCCCCGGGCCATGTCGACGATCAGGGCCTGCTCGGCGCTGTTAGGCACCGTGTCCTTCAAGTGCAGGGCAAAGGTGCGGAACAGGCTGGCTTCACCGATTTCATTCAGCCGGCGGGCGGCGCGGACCACATCGCGGCCCTCAAACCGGGTCCGGTCAAACTCAGTGATTTCGGGCTCCGGGGGCAGGGTCATGGTCCCGTCACCGACCTTTTCCCCGGCCAGCTGGCCGTAGAAGGTCGTATTGTGCTCTGCGGCGGCGCCGTAGAAGCTCTGGGCGGCGGCGGCGTCGCCCTTGGCCTCGTGCGCCCGGCCCCGCCAATAGAGGGCCCGTCCCCGGGTGATGGGCGAGGTGCCGATCTCGGCAATGGCGGCGAAGTGCCGGTCAGCCAGCTCCGGGTTGTTCATCCGGCGCAGGGCGATCCAGCCGGCATAGAACTCCGCCTCTGCGGCCGAGGCACCAGCAGCAAGCCCGGTATTGGCCGCCGCCCGATAGGCGTTGTTGAAATCCCTGGCCCGCAGGGCGGACAAGGTCATGGAATAGCGTTCCCGCCAGACCCGGGTGGCCGCCGCGCTCACCTGGGCATGTTCGGCGGGCAGGGGGGCTAGCAGGTCGTAGGCCCGCCCCTCCTGACCACGGGCGCGGTGGAAGGGCGCGCGCTCGAAGGCAATGCCCGGATGGGCAGCTTGAGCCGGGGTCAGTTGCGCCAGCAACGTCTCAGCCCCCGGGGATCGGTTGCGCAGGGCGATGCGGGTTTCGGCGATCGCGCGCTCGTCTGCGGGGATCAGGCTGAGCATGGCCTGGGCGGCGGGGCCCTGTTGCCCATAGAGCAGCCGATCGGCCCGCCGGACATGGTCTTCAGGGCGTAGATAGCCGCCAAACTGGGCAAGCATGGAGGTCTGGACGCTGGCCTCAAAGATCTCGTCGCGCCACACCCGACGGATCAGGGCGGTGGCCTCGGCCTGCTGACCCGTGGCGTTCAGGGCCCTGGCCAGGGCCATGGCCCCTTGGGCGGTGGCCGGGGCCTCCCCGCCGAACCAGGCGATCGTCTGTTCAGCCGAAAGACCGGACGTGGCCAGTAGCGCCTCGGCCGTCTGCTGTCGGCCAGCCCCCCTGGGCCAGCCCGCCAGATCGCGCCTGGCCTGATCCGCCTCGAAGAAGCCGAGGGAGGTTCCCGCGGTGTCCATGAGCGCCCAGACCACGATCTTCCGGGCGATCGGGTCAGAGATCGCCGACATCAGGCTGCGGGCCTCGGCCACGTCCTTGCGGCGCGCCGCGGCCAGGGCCTGACGCAGGATCTGATTCTCACCGACCGAGAGCGGGGCCAGGGGGGCCCGCTGCACGGGCTGCAGTTCAATGGGCCTGGGGAACGGGTCCTCTCCCGTCGCCCGGGGCGTCTGCGCATGGGGAACGCCGACCACCAGGAACAGGGCGGCGGCGGTCAGAAGCGTCTTGGGCGCAAGGACGTGCAAGCGGGAACTCCAGGCTCTCGTCCCTCCAGGGACGATACGGGCGGTTGCGGCCAGGGCGGCACCGGACATATTGTCCGCGCAACATCGTAGGCCGCAACATCATGCGGCGTTTTCACGGCTTTTTGCAGACAATGTCCGAACCTTTATTCAGGGGCGTCATGCCGGCCCTGGTGACCCCCTTCCGCGACGGTGTTGTGGACGAGGACACCTATGTGGCCCTGATCGAGCGTCAGATCGCAGCCGGGGTCCACGGGCTGGTGCCAGTGGGCACGACCGGCGAGACCTCGACCCTGTCCCACGACGAGCACCGTCGGGTGGTGGAGCTCTGCGTCAAGACGACCGCAGGCCGGGTGCCGGTGATCGCCGGAGCGGGCTCCAACTCCACCCGCGAGGCCATTGAGCTGGTCAAGCACGCCAAGGCTGTCGGCGCCGACGCTGCCATGGTGGTGACGCCCTATTACAACCGCCCCAGCCAGGAGGGCATGTACGCCCATTATGCGGCGATCAATGACGCGGTTCAGTTGCCGGTGATCATCTACAACGTCCCCTCGCGCACCAGCGTGGACATCTCCAACGAGACCCTGGGCCGGCTTTCCAAGCTGCCGAACATCGTTGGGGTCAAGGACGCCACCGGCGACATGACCCGGCCGACCATGCAGCGCCTGTTGTGCGGAGCTGACTGGGTGATGCTGTCGGGGGACGATCCCACAGCTCTTGGCTACATGGCCCATGGGGGCCACGGCTCGATCTCGGTCAGCGTCAATGTGGCGCCCGAGGCCTGCGCCACCTTCTACAATGCCGCCCTTAGCGGCGACTGGAAGACCGCCCTCTATTGGCAGGACCGGCTCTATCGCCTGCACCGGGCTCTGTTCACCGACGCTTCGCCGGGGCCGACCAAGTTCGCCCTGTCGCATCTGGGTCTCTGTTCAGAGGAAGCCCGCCTGCCGATCACCCCGGCCTCGGAGGCCTCGCGGCAGGACGTTCTGGCGGCCATGCGCGACGCTGGACTGATCTGAGGGCACCATGGCGGGTAAACCCATCGCTGAGAACCGGCGCGCAAGGTTCGACTATTTCCTCGACGACGCCATGGAGGCGGGCCTTGCGCTCACCGGCAGCGAGGTGAAGTCCCTGAGGGCGGGCAAGGCCAATATCGCCGAGTCCTATGCCTCGGTGGAGGGCCGCGACATCGTTTTGATCAATGCCGATATTCCGCCCTACGCCAAGGCCAGCCACTTCAATCATGAGCCCCGCAGACCCCGGAAGCTGCTCCTGCACCGTAAGCAGATCGACCGTCTGATCGGTGCCGTCCAGCGGGAAGGGCGGACCATCGTGCCCACCAAGCTCTATTGGAACGACAAGGGCCTGGCCAAGCTGGAGATCGCGCTGGCCAAGGGCAAGAAGCTGCACGACAAGCGCGAAACCTCCGCTGAACGGGACTGGCAGCGCGACAAGGCCCGGCTGCTCCGCGACAAGGGGTGAGCGACCCCTTGCCGAGCCCGTCCGAGATCGAGGCCATTGAGCGGGCGACGATCGCCGCTGTGGCCCATGACGCCCATGAGGTGATCGGGCCCTGGATCCTCGGCCTGCGGCCTGGCTCCATCGGCCGGGCGCATTCGGCCGCGCCGCTGACCCACACACTGGTACGCGACGAGGGGTTGATCACTCGGATCGAGGCGGCCTATCGCGCGCGGTCCATGAGGTCAGTTTTTCGCCTGCCTGAGGTCGAGGGTCTGGCGGGGGTCGCCGAGGCCCTGGCCGCCCGGGGCTACACCCCAACCCAACCGACCCTGGTGATGGGCGCCGATCTCTCCGACGTGACGAAGGTCGCTGACCCGTCACCGGTCATCCTGCTGGAGCGCCCGGACGCGGCCTGGGCCTCGGTGTTCCTGGGGGAGGGGTTTGATCCCGAGGACGGCGCCCAGCGGGTGGCGGTGCTGTCGAATTCACCCGGCGCAGTTTTCGCTGCCGTCCGCGATGTCGATGGGACCCATGCGGTCGGCGTCTTGAGCCTGACTGACGGCTGGGCCAGCCTGCACGGCATGCGCACCGTCCAGGGGCGTCGGGGGCAGGGTCTGGCCGGGCAGGTGGCGGCACGCCTCGCTCAGGCCGCCATGGCTCGCGGGGCGACCCAGGTCTTTTTGCAGGTGGAGGCGGGCAATGGGCCAGCGCTTGCCCTCTATCGCCGCGCGGGTTTTTCGTCGCTCTGGCGCTACCAGTACTGGCGGTCCTAGCGCGCCAGCAGCGCCCTGGCCCGGATGAAGATGTCTTCGAACATCTGCGGCGTCAGGCGGCCGGTGTTCGTGTTCAGCCGCGAGCAGTGGTAGGAATTGATCACCGTATAGGGGCCGGCCTGGAACTCTGATCCATGGCCTCCGACCCCGGCCGAGGCCTTGAGGCCTAACGCGCGCAGGACATTGCGCCGGGACACATCCCCCAGGGTGACGATCACCTTCAGGTTCGGCAGCTCATCCAGCCGGGCGGCGAGAAACGGCCGGCAGGTCGCTTCCTCAAGCGTCTCGGGCTTGTTGCCCGGGGGCGCGCAGCGCACGGCGTTGGTGATCAGGCAGTCGACCAGCTGCAAGCCATCCTCGGGGCGGGCGTCGTAGGTGCCACGGGCGAACCCTTGCTTGATCAGGGTCTCAAACAGCAGCACCCCGGCAAAGTCGCCGGTGAACGGACGACCCGTGCGATTGGCACCAGTGCGTCCCGGCGCCAGACCGACCACCGCCAGCCGCGCGTCGGGATCGCCAAAGGACGGCGCTGGCCCGTTCCACCAGTCAGGGTTAGCCGCCCGGTTGATCTGCCGATAGGCCACGAGCCTCGGGCAGAGCGGACAGTCCCGGGGGGGCTCGGCGGCCATGGCTCGGCGTTCCAGGCCGGCCAGATCAGTCCTCGGCATCCGCCGGGCTCTCGCTGCTGAGGCGGCTTTCCTGCAGGAAGCGGGGCAGGCGGGAGGGGCGGCCAATGATGTCCGAAAGGTCGGCCAGATCGATGAAGGCGTCGGCCTGACGGCGCAGATCATCGGACGCCATGGGCGGCTGTGACTTGACGGTGGAGACCACGGTCACCCGGGCACCCCGGCGCTGAACAGCTTCCACCAGGCAGCGGAAGTCCCCGTCGCCGGAGAACAGCAGCAGGTGGTCGGCGTGCTGGGCCATCTCCATCATGTCGACGGCGATCTCCACATCCATGTCGCCGCGCCAGCGCTTGCGCCCTTGGGCGTCGGTGTATTCCCGGGCAGGCTTGGTCACCAGGCGGAAGCCATTGTAGTCCAGCCAGTCCACCAGGGGTCGGATGGGGGAGTACTCCTGGTCCTCCACCAGGGCGGTGTAGTAGTAGGCCCGCACCAGCACGCCGCGCTTGCGGAACTCGTCCAGCAGCTTGCGGTAGTCGATGTCGAAGCCGAGCCCCTTGGCCGCCGAGTACAGGTTCGCGCCGTCGATAAAGAGGGCGAGCCGATCGGTGGGGTAGAAAGTCATAAGCGTGGAATTCCTTGAAAGCGGCGCGGGGTCAGGCTGGGACGGGGCGGTGGTGATCGCCCTGGGCAGTAATCTCGCCGGAGATTTCTCGTCCTCGGAAGCCCTTCTGGACGCCGCCCTGGCGCATTTGGATCAGGCGGGATTGCCTGTTCTTCATCGGTCCCGCTGGTGGCGTTCGGCCGCATGGCCAGACCCCTCCGCCCCGGAGTATCGCAACGGCGTCGCCATTGTCGAGGCGCCCAGTGAACCGAGTTCGGTTCTGCGTACCCTGTTTTCAATCGAGGCGGAATTCAATCGGCAAAGGCGGGGTCGAAATGCGCCCCGCACCCTGGACCTGGATCTGGTGGCTCACGGGCGCCTGGTGACCTGTGCCGAAGACCTGATCCTGCCCCATCCCCGCGCCCACACCCGCCTGTTCGTCATGGGCCCGCTGGCCGAAATCGCGCCCGACTGGCGCCATCCGGTGTCGGGGGAGACGGCGCGGGAATTGGCGGAGGGGGCGAGCGTGGGGTGCGACGCGCGAGCGGGTTAGGTGTTATGCGCACGGACCTGTCTTGTTGGGGGGCTTGCCCTATTGACTAGTCCTTAGGCGACCCGGCCGCGCAGAATGCCCGAACATCGGTGGCAAATCTGAGATCGCCTGTGTCGAGCGCCGCTCCTACTGCTGCTTCGCAATCGCCTTCGCGCAGCAAGTTCATGGCGCTTTCTCGGGCTGCGTTGGCTCGTTGCTGAGCTGCTCTCGCCTCACGTGCCTCCCTATGCGAGCCGAAAGTGCAACCGGCAAGCAGCCAATCGTTGCCTGCGCAGGCCATGTCGGGCCCTGACGAGTTGCTGACTGTGGTGCAATTGACCCGGCCCAAAGATTCAGTTGTGCAAGTTGTTGAGCTTTCAGCCGCGAAAAGCACAGCGATTATGAACACCATCATTCCGTGGACCCCAGTTCGGAAAGCGTACGGCGATAGCAGGTCTTCCCTAAACCTATCGCATCAGTGTCGTGGCCACCAAGCATGATGGGCGGGCTTGGGCTCACGTAATCGTGGAATGCTCCCGTCGCTGGCATTCTGCGGCGTTGCACAATCGGTGCGAACCGCCTATTTTGGCGGGTTCTAGATCAGATCTGAGGATTTCATGGCCCGCGTCACCGTCGAAGATTGCATCCAGAGAGTTCCGAACCGCTTCAACCTGGTTCTCCTGGCGGCCCATCGTGCGCGGGGTATCTCGGCCGGTGCCCAACTGCTGGTGGACCGGGATAACGACAAGAACCCCGTGGTCGCCCTGCGCGAGATCGCCGATGACGTGGTCGACGCCGAGGAGCTGCGCGAGAACCTGATCTCCAGCCTGCAGCGTGTGGATGAGCACACGGAAGCTGAGGAAGAGGCCGAAACCCTGGCCCTGCTGGCCGACCCGACCCACGCCCAGATGAGCGAGCTGGAACTGATCCGGGCCCTGCAGAGCGACCGGGATGGCGGTCAGGAGGAGCGGTACTGAGCCCCGAAGGCGCAGACCCTCTAACTGTCCAGGCGGCCCAACCCGTCGCCGAGCCTAAGGACGCGCCCGTTGCGGCCCGTCCGCCCAAGCTGCTTCGCCAGTATGAGCTGATCGAGAAGGTCCGCTCTTACGACCCCACCGCCGACGAGGCGCTGCTCAACCGCGCCTATGTCTATGCCATGCGCATGCATGGCTCGCAGAAGCGCGCGTCCGGCGATCCCTATTTCGCCCACCCCATCGAGGTGGCGGGCATCCTCACCGAATACCGCCTGGACACCGCGACCATCGTCACGGCCCTGCTGCATGATGTGATCGAGGACTGTCCGGTGAGCCGGGCCGACATTGATCAGCTGTTTGGTGCCGAGATTGGCGAGCTGGTGGAGGGCGTCACCAAGCTCTCGCAGCTGGAGGGCAATTCCGAACACACCCGCCAGGCCGAGAACCTGCGCAAGTTCATCCTGGCGATTTCCAAGGACGTGCGCGTCCTGATGGTCAAGCTGGCTGACCGGCTGCACAACATGCGCACGCTGGAGTTCATCAAGAACCCGGCCAAACGCGAGCGGATCGCCCGGGAGACCCTGGACATCTATGCGCCGCTGGCACGCTCCATCGGCTGTCACCGGATCTGCACCGAGCTGGAGGAACTGGCCTTCATCCACCTGAACCCGGTGGCCCGGGATGCCATCGGCCGTCGGCTGTCGGCCCTGCGCCAGGAGCAGGGCGGGGCGGTCTCGGTGGTCTCCAACGAAGTGTTGGGCAAGCTGGCCGAGGGCGGGGTGCCGGCCAAGGTGTTCGGCCGCGAGAAGCACCCCTTTTCCATCTGGCGGAAGCTGCAGCGCAAATCGATCGGCTTTTCGCAGCTCTCAGACATCTACGCCTTCCGGGTGATCGTTGACACCGAAGAGGACTGCTACCGGGCCCTGGGGGCGATCCACCGGGCCTGGTCCAGCGTGCCTGAGCGGTTCAAAGACTACATCTCGACACCCAAGCGGAACAATTACCGCTCAATCCACACCACGGTGGTGGGGCCGCGCGGTATGCGCATCGAGATGCAGATCCGCACCGAGGCCATGGACCGGGTGGCCGAGGACGGGGTCGCCGCCCACTGGCGCTACAAGAACGAGAGCTATGGCTTCGACGCCGAGGCCCAGGCCGAGGCCGGCGGGCGTGATCCCCTGGTCAATCTGCGCCACCTGGTCCAGCTGCTGGAACATGGCGGCGACGTGGACGAGCTGGTGGAGCATGCCAAGCTCGAGATGTTCCTCGACCAGGTGTTCGTCTTCACCCCCAAGGGCCGGCTGGTTAGCCTGCCGAGGGGCGCTATGCCGCTGGACTTCGCCTATGCGGTCCACACCGATGTGGGCGACACCTGCATCGGGGTGAAGGTCAATGGCGAGCTGCGCCCCCTTCGCACCCTCCTGCAGAACGGCGATGTGGTGGAGGTCATTCGCGGGGCCAAGCCCGTGGTGCCGCCGGACTGGCGCTCGCTCACCGTCACCGGCCGCGCCCGCTCAGCCATCCGCCGGCACATCCGCCAGAGCGAGAAGGACGAGTTCATCCGCCTCGGCAAGGTGACCGTGGACCAGACCTTCGAGCGGGCCGGCAAGCGGCTGTCCGAAGTGTCCCTGCGTCCGGCGCTGGACCGGTTCGCCACAGCGGTCGAGGATGATCTCTATGAGGCCGTGGGCCGGGGCCGGGTCACCCCGACCCAGGTTCTGGACGTGGTCTTTCCTGGCCTCAATGCGTCTGACCGGGAGGCCGCCACCGCCCAGCGGCGGATCGAGGGCGGGGCCGGGGCCAGGCTATTTGTGCGCGGCAGCGGCCTGGCTCAGGGGATGACCCTGCATTTTGCCCCCTGCTGCAGCCCGGTGCCCGGCGACCGCATCGTCGGCATCCTGGATGCCGAAGGCGGCGGGCTGTCGGTGCACACCATCGACTGCGCGACCCTCGTGGAGTTCGAAGACCGCGAGGAGGTCTGGCGGGACCTGCAATGGACGCCAGAGGCCGAGCGCAACACCATTTCGAGGTCCAGCCTGGTGGCGACCATCAAGAATGCGCCCGGTATGCTGGGTCAGGTCTGCACGGTGATCGGCGAGGCCGGCGGCAACATCGTCAACCTGCGCATGCATCACCGCCAGCGCGACTTCTTCGACGTGGACTTTGACCTCGAGGTCAAGGACGCCAAGCACCTGACCCACATCGCCGCGGCCCTGCGGGCCAACCCGAGTGTCGAGACGGTGGACCGGGCGAAGGGCTGAGCCTGCGCCCGATCGTCACCTTCAGCGGGTCAGTCGGAGCACGGTTAAGGCGGGATCGGCCGCAATCTCAGCCTCGGTGAACGGCAGAGGCCACCAGGTCTTGGCGGCATAGAGCCTGGTCTGGTCCCCGTAGTGCGGAGAATCCGGATGGGCGCTCTGGCCATAGGTCAGCACCGCCCGGGCCTTGGGCCCCTCATCGGTGAAAGCCACCACCTGGACGTAACTGGTGCCGTGGACGGGGAGATAGGCCTTAGCCTCATCACTCCACACCGAGCGCTGGGCGTTCAGCACGCCGATGTCCCCGTCTGCGCCATGCACCGGCAGACGTTCATCCCCGACCACCCGCACGTGAAGCTGGCCCCAGGGCTGGTCGAGGGGCACGCTGCGGGTCTCGATCAACCGCACGGCCGCCGCCAGGGCGGCCAGGGCCTTGGCGCGGACCTCCGGGTCTGGGTTGAGCCCTGTGGGGGTGGTCACCGGCGCCTTGGGATCGAAGGGGGTCCGGTAGAGGTCCGGGAGTCTCGCCGCCTTGCCCCAGAATTCGAGGAAGATGTGGACGCCTACGCTTTCCGCATCTGACCTGCGGTCCCACCTGGCCAGGACAGCGCAGGCGGCGGCGAGGTTGACCTCGGCCCCCTCCACGACCTGCTGGGGAGTTTCAGCACAGGCGTTCAACAGGTCATCGAGGACCAGATCAGCCGCCAGCACCTTGTTGCGATAGAGCATGGCCTCCACCGAAGCCATGTCAAAGCCCCGTCCTGGCAGGCCGTCGGTCCCCTCGAGGCGGGCGGAGATTTCCATGAGGCCCGATCGGGTTCGCAGGTTCTGGGCGGTGTTCTCCTCACCGATGATGCGGGCAAAGCCCACCAGGGGCTGTTGCGGGTGCGTGAGCCAGTAGCTGTCATTGCTGTTGGCCACATAGTCTTCCCGGATCAGGGCGGGCATGGCGCTACCGGGCATCAGGCCCTTGGCCGGGCTGGCCGGGTCCTTGGCCCAGTCACAGGCTGAACGGCTACCATCGAGAACAAAAAGGCGATCTCGCGTCCAGCGGGCCGCCCCGGGTGCTACGGCGGCGCAGGTCTGCATATGGGCGTCGCTCAGGTTGGGGACGGCGGTGATGTCGGCATAGAGCGCCTGACCTTCAGCATCGGCTGCGATGGTGTTGACCCAGGGAATGCCCAGGGTTTCGGTCAGGATCGTCTGGAGCTCGCTTACCGAGCCGGCTGTGCTGAACCTGAGCCAGGCCTCAGAGGCGCGCAGATTGCCCCGGTTGGCGTCGCGCAGGGCATAGGCGTGCTGGGCGTCCCAGACCAGTCCAGTCGCCGGAGCGACAACCACAGGGCCAAAGGCGGTGCGGTAGAGTGTGCGGCGGCGGGGCTCGGTTTCGCCCTTGACCGGGACCTCGACCTCAACCGCCTCAATGGGGTGGGCTTGGCCGTCCACCAGATAGGTCATCGGGTCGCCGGGTTTCAGGTCGAGCTGAAAAAGGGAAAAGTGTCGGTCGGTGGAGACGGTGTGGGTCCAGGCCACATCCTTGTTGAAGCCAATGGACACCCCGGGCAGCCCGGCCATGGTCACGCCCATGACGTCCAGTTCGCCGGGCAGGGTGAGGTGGACCTGATAGAACCGGTTCGTGGTCGCCCAAGGGAAGTGCGGATTGGCCAGAACCAGGCCCCGCCCATTGTCGGTAACCGCCTTGCCAAAGGCCCAGCCATTGCTCCCGAGACCTGCGTACTGGGCCGCCGTCGGCGCAGCGAGGGCTGCGGCAGGACCGGGAGGTTGGCCCGGGGGAGCGGCCGCGGTCACAGCCGATAGCCAGGCCCCGGCGCTGGCCTGGATCATCTTCTCCTCATTGAGTCGGAGAAGGTCATCCACGGTGATGGGGCGGACCCAGGCTGCGTCTCTGCAAGGGGCCGGCAGGGCGGCGAGCCCTGTGTCAGACAGATAGCGGTTATAGCCGGCCGCATAGCCCGTGAGCATGGCGGCATAGCGCTGATCAGCCCCTGCGATGGCCGTGCGCAGGGCGTCCATGTCGAAAATGGTGCGGAAGAAAAGGTCCGCCTCGACATTGGGGATGGGGCGGAAGGCGACCGTGGTCTGCCCCTCTGCGCCGAAATGCTTGGCCCGCTCGCCGCTGAGCGTGACGATCTGGTCGGCCATCAGGCAGATGTTGTCCTGGGCGTAGGCGTAGCCGGCGCCAAAGCCGAGGCTTTCCCGGTCCATGGCGCGGATGTGTGGCACCCCATGGGCCGTCCGGCGGATCTCAACCTCGCCTGCCGCCAGGGTCGCCTGGGCCCCGCTGATGCCAGGTGCCAGGGCCAGCAGGGCCATACCGGCCATGCCCACCAGATAACGGCCAAGGTTATGGCGCAGGGGTACGTTAGGTCCAGTCTGGCTGGCGGTGGGGCTCATCGGGCGGTTCCTCGATATGGCGTCTGTCGCGCCTTGTTTGCCGGGCGCTGAGCGCACTGGCTTTGGCGGGGACTAGACCCCAATTCGCCGCCCAGGCAAATCGGGAGGATGGTCTGGCGCCTAAACTGTCGGAGGCACCCAGGTCCATGGCGTTTTGGCCCCGGGGAACGTCGCGGGCGTGCAGCGCAGATAGAGACTGTCGGCCCAGGTATGGCCCAGCAGATAGGTCTTCTTGGCGCTGCCCACCACGACGAAGCCCAGGCGCTCCAGCAGGCGCCGGGAACTGGTGTTGTTGGGGTCCACATCGGCGGTGGCTTCGCTCAGACCCCGGTCCTTGAACGCACGGTCAATGACCGCCGAAACCGCTTCCTGAGCAAAACCCTGGCCCTGGGCCGTGGGATGGAGGATGTAGCCGATCTCCGGGTCGGCCCAGAAGCCCACCTTGCCGACCACCTCACCGGCCTTGGTCTCGACGATGAAGTCGTCATTGCGGGTGGCCATCATCCCCTCCAGCCACAACCGCGTCTCGTCCAGCTTTTCGTGGGGCAGGGTGGACCAGAAGGCCATGGCGTGGGCCGAGGACAGGATCTGATGCATGGGATCCAGGTCGCTGGCCTGGGCAGGGCGCAGCGTCAGGCGCTCGGTCGTGATAATCCCGGGCATCGACGAAACAGGCTCCAACGAATCTCCGCCTACATATTGGCGGGCGGAGGTGACATCCAGGTTAGCCTCGGATAATTCGCCCCCTAGGAGGCGGCCATATGACCACTGAAGACGTGCTTGAGGAATTCCGCGGCGCCGGTGCCCTGCGAGAGGGCCACTTTGTGCTTTCTTCGGGCCTTCATTCGGCGGTCTTCCTGCAGAAAAACCTCGTCTTCCAGTATCCTGACCGGACTGAGCGACTCTGCAAAGCCCTCGCCGACCTGATCCGGCGCGAAGTGGGTGAGGTGGATGTTTGCGTCTCCCCCGCCGTGGGCGGGATCATCCCCGGCTATGAGACCGCCCGCCAGCTGGGCGTGCCGTCGATGTATGTGGAGCGGGTGGACGGAAAGCTGCAGTTTCGCCGCGCCTTTGCCCTGAAGCCTGGCGCAAGGGTGGCCATGGTCGAGGACATTGTCTCCACCGGTCTGTCCTCCCGAGAGTGTGTCGAGGCCATTCGCGAGGCCGGGGGTGAAGTGGTCTGCGCCGCCGCCCTTGTGGACCGTTCGGGGGGCAAGGCCGATCCCGGGGCACCGTTCCTGGCCCTGGCGCGCCTGGATGTGCCAGCCTATCCCGCAGATCAGCTCCCACCTGAGCTGGCGGCTATCCCCATTGAGGATCCCGGCAGCCGCAGGTTGAACCGATGAACGCCCCCCTGCGGCTCGGCGTCAACATCGACCATGTGGCCACCCTGCGGAACGCCCGTGGGTCCGACTATCCTAGCCCCGTGCGCGCTGCCGAAATGGCCATTGCAGCGGGGGCTGACGGGATCACAGCCCATCTGCGGGAAGACCGCCGACATATCCGCGACGGGGATATCGACGCCTTGGCCCTGCTGCTGCGCCGTTTGGGCCGGCCCCTGAACTTTGAGATGGCCGTGACGGCGGAGATGGAGGCCATCGCCCTGGCGCACCAGCCCCATGCCGCCTGCCTGGTGCCCGAGCGGCGGGAGGAGGTCACCACCGAGGGCGGCCTCGATCTTATCAAGGGGCGCGCCCACATCGCGCCAGTGGTCACCCGGCTGGCAGCGGCGGGTATCCGCGTCTCGTGCTTCATCGACGCAGATCTTGACCAGGCCGCTGCCGCCAAGGCCATGGGTGCCCAGGTGGTGGAGTTGCACACCGGGGCCTATTGCGACGCGGTTCGGGAGGGTGACCCCAGCGCCGCAGGTCATCTAGGGCGTCTGCAGACGGCGGCCGCCGAAGCCGAGCGCCTGGGGCTGGAGGTCCATGCCGGCCACGGGATCGACTTCGCCACTGTAACTGCGATCTCGGCCATCCCTCAGGTGGTGGAGCTGAATATCGGTCACTTCCTGATCGGAGAGTCCGTCTTTCTGGGGCTGCCAGCGGCGATCACCCAGATGCGGACACTGATGAACCAGGTGCGCGGGGGGAGCGGGTCGTGATCCTCGGGCTCGGCTCGGACCTTTCCGACATTCGCAGGATCGAAAACACCCTGGAGCGGTTTGGCGAGCGCTTCACCCAGCGGATTTTCACCGAGCTCGAGCGTAAGCGCTCCGAGCGCAAGCCTGATCGGGCCGCCAGCTACGCGAAGCGATTCGCCGCCAAGGAGGCCTGCTCCAAGGCCCTGGGTACCGGCTTTCGACGGGGCGTCTTCTGGCGAGACATGGGGGTGGCCAACCTGCCGTCCGGTGCCCCCACCATGGTCCTGACCAATGGGGCGTTGAAGCGACTGCAGGCCATCACGCCGGCGGGCCACCGGGCGGTGGTGCATGTGACCCTGACCGACGATCATCCCTATGCCCAGGCCTTCGTGATCATCGAGGCCGTGCCCGAATAGCCGCAGGAGGCCGTAGAATGGTCGATATGCTGCGCGAAATGGGGCCTTGGCTTGCTACCCGTTGCCCCAGGCGATAGCTAATCCGAAACCGCGCGCCCCGTGTCGCCCGCGCCTCAAGGACAAAGCATGAGCGAGAACGTGCAGAGCGCGCCAGCTTCAGAGAAGCCGGACGCGATCCAGGAAATCATCGAGATCGTGAAAACGGTCGTCTACGCCCTGATGATCGCCCTGGTCCTCAGGGTGCTGTTCTTCCAGCCCTTCACGATCCCGTCGGCCTCGATGGAGCCAAACCTGCTGGAGGGCGATTACATCATCGTCTCCAAGTACTCCTATGGCTATTCCCGCCACTCGATCCCCTTCAGCCCGCCCCTGTTCGAGGGGCGGATCATGTCGAATGATCCTTCGCGGGGGGATATTGTGGTGTTCAAGCTGCCACGGGATGGGCGGACCGATTACATCAAGCGTCTGATCGGCATGCCCGGCGATCGGATCGAAATTCGCGGCGGTCAGATCATCCTCAATGACCAGCCGATCCCCCGGGAGGCCATGTCTCCGGGGATTATCGACACGGGCTACGGCTTTACCCGTGAGGTCATGCGCTATCGGGAGACCTTGCCCGATGGACGCACCTATATGACCTATGACCTGGGTCCGGACGGGGAAATGGACAACAGGGGGCCGTTCCTGGTGCCTGAGGGCCATTACTTCTTCATGGGCGACCATCGGGACAACTCCCTCGACAGCCGGGCGCCCGAGGAACTCGGGGTCGGCTACGTGCCGGCCGATCATCTGGTGGGCAAGGCCCAGATCATTCTCTTGTCGTGGGAGCGTGGGGCGTCCCTGTTCAAGCCCTGGACCTGGGTGACCGAAGCCCGGCCGGGCCGGTTCTTCAACATCCTTCAGTGACCTTCCGCCCATGAACCGGCGCGCGGCGGCGGTCGCCCAGCTCGAGGCCAGGATCGGGCGACAGTTTGCGGATCGGGATCTGCTGGAACGCGCCCTGACCCATGCCAGCGTGGGCGAAGGTGCCACCAAGGTGCGTCACTATGAGCGCCTGGAATTTCTAGGGGACCGGGTGCTGAACCTGCTGGCCGCCGAACGGCTGATGGCTCTGGACCTTGAGGCGCGAGAGGGAGAGCTCAGCCGGCGGCTGGCCAACCTTGTGAACTACCAGGCCTGTGCCGCCGTGGCTCGAGAGATCGGGCTTGGGGAGGCCTTGCGACTGTCGGCCAGCGCCACCAAGATCGGCGCTCGGGAGTCTGACGCCGTCCTGGGGGACGCCTGCGAGGCGTTGATCGGCGCGCTCTATATTGACGGCGGCTTCGAGGCCGCCCGAGCGTTCTTTCTGCAGTTCTGGGCAAAGGCCTTTGCCGGTCTCGGCGCGCCCAAGAGCAAAGATCCGAAAACCCAGCTCCAGGAATGGGCCCAGGGCCAGGGTCTGCCGCTTCCGACCTATGGCGTGGTCGCCCGAGAGGGCCCAGACCACGCGCCTGCCTTCACTGTCGAGGTGCGGGTCCAAGGCTTTGATCCCGAGGCCGCCCAGGGGCGTTCCAAACAGGAGGCCGAGAAGGCCGCCGCCCTGGCCATGCTGTTGAAACACGAAGGACCACAATGACCCGCGCCGGCTTCGTCGCCATCATCGGAGCGCCCAATGCGGGCAAGTCCACCCTCACCAACCGTCTGGTGGGGGCCAAGGTCTCCATCGTCACTCAGAAGGTTCAGACCACCCGCTTTCCGGTGCGTGGCGTGGCCATCGAGGGCGAGAGCCAGATCGTGCTGGTGGACACGCCGGGCATCTTTGCCCCGCGTCGACGGCTGGACCGGGCCATGGTCCGGTCGGCCTGGGGGGGCGCGGAGGAGGCCGATGGCGTCGTCCACCTGATCGATGTGCAGGCTGAACTGGCTGTGGGCGAGAGTTCAGGCAGCCCGGCGGACAAGCGGGCGGTGATTGATGTCCAGACCATTATCGAGGGTCTGAAGATTTCAGGCCGCAAGGCGATACTGGCCTTGAACAAGATCGACGGCGTCAAGCGCGAGCGCTTGCTGGCGCTCTCGCAGCGGCTTTATGAAACTGGGGTCTATTCCGAGGTGTTCATGATCTCCGCCGC
Organism: Phenylobacterium sp.; assembly: GCF_022402485.1. Classification (GTDB taxonomy): domain Bacteria; phylum Pseudomonadota; class Alphaproteobacteria; order Caulobacterales; family Caulobacteraceae; genus Phenylobacterium. The sequence goes on from NZ_JAKRSA010000027.1 coordinate 137,057, forward strand.
CGACGGCTCCGGGGTTGATGATCTCAAGCGTCGGATGGCCGAGCTCGTGCCCGAGGGCCCTTGGCTCTATCCCGCCGAACAGACCGCTGATCTGCCCGCCCGCCTGCTGGCGGCCGAGATCACCCGCGAGAAGCTCTATCTCCGGGTTCATGAAGAGCTGCCCTATGCGGCGGCGGTAGACACAACGGCCTTCGAGGAGCGTCGGGACGGCTCGGTACGGATTGAGCAGACCATCTATGTGGAGCGCGAGAGCCAGCGGCCTATCATCCTGGGCAAGAACGGCCAGACCCTGAAGTGGATTGGACAAAAGTCCCGGGAGGAGCTGACCGAACTGTTCGATCGTCCGGTGCACCTATTTCTGCACGTGAAGGTCGATGAAACCTGGGCCGATAAGCGGGAGTTTTACGGCAATATCGGGCTTGATTTCGACGTCTGATGGAATTCGAAGACGACGCCTTCGTGCTCTCGGCCCGCGCCCACGGGGAGACCGGCGCCATTGTCGATCTGCTGACCTCAGAGCGTGGTCGCTATGCCGCCCATGTGGCGGGCGGGGCGTCCCGGCGCTTGAAGCCGTTTCTTCAACCTGGGGCCCAGGTGCGGGTTCGATTCCGGGCCCGGGTGGCCGAGCAACTGGGCGCCGCCACCCTTGAGCCCATAGGGGAGGGGCCGGGGGCTTTGTTCGATGATCCCCTTGCCCTGCACGGCCTGTCTGCGGCCGCCGCCGTGGCTGCGGGTGCCCTGCCTGAGCGCGAGCCGCACCACGGTGCCTATCTGGCTCTGGAGTCCCTGATCACCGCCCTGGCGGTTCCCGACATCTGGCCCGCTGTGTTCGTCCGGTTTGAAGCGGGCCTTCTGCAGGATCTGGGATTTGGTCTGGACCTGTCCAAGTGTGCGGCGACGGGGTCGATGGATGACTTGATCTATGTGAGCCCGCGCACCGGTCGTGCGGTCAGCGCCCAAGCGGGGGAGCCGTACAAGGACAAGCTCCTGCGCCTGCCGCCGTTTATGCTTTCGGCCCAGTGGGGGCTGGAGGCCGGCGAAATCGGTGCAGGCCTATCCCTGACGGGTCACTTTCTGGAGGCCTTTGTCTTCAACCCCCTGAACCGCCCCTTGCCGCCGGCTCGGGTCTGGATGATCGACCGGTTGTCGGATGCGAACCGGCTGTGACGGCAGGGGCGGGGCGCGCTAGAATCGCCGCCACGGAGAATCAATGAGCAAGCACGTTTCCCCGCCGTCCGATGACGACGGCGACCGCATCATCAATGAGCCGCTGACCGAGGCCCTGTCGCGGCGCTACCTTGCCTATGCGCTCTCGACCATCACGGGCCGGGCCCTGCCCGATGTGCGCGATGGTTTGAAGCCGGTGCACCGACGGCTGCTGTTTGCCATGCGCCAGCTGCGCCTGGACCCCAATTCCTCAGCCAAGAAATCGGCCCGGGTGGTTGGCGATGTCATCGGTAAGTACCATCCCCACGGGGACTCGGCGGTCTATGAGGCCCTGGTGCGGCTGGCTCAGGACTTTTCGCAGCGTTATCCGCTGATCAATGGCCAGGGCAATTTCGGCAATATCGACGGCGATAACGCCGCGGCCATGCGCTACACCGAGTGCAAGCTCACCGAGGCCGCCCAGCTGTTGCTGGATGGCATTGATGAAGACGCCGTCGATTTCCGCTCGACCTATGACGGCGAGGATGAAGAGCCGGTGGTCCTGCCGGCGGGCTTTCCCAACCTTCTGGCCAATGGCTCCAGCGGCATCGCCGTGGGCATGGCCACCTCAATCCCGCCGCACAATGCCGGGGAACTGATCGACGCCTGCCTGCTGCTGCTGGACGCGCCGGACGTCAGCACCGCCGACCTGATGGTGCATGTAAAGGGACCGGACTTCCCCACTGGCGGCGTCATCGTCGAGCCCCACGCCTCTATGGTTGAGACCTATGAGACCGGTCGTGGGGGCATCCGTACCCGGGCGACCTGGGTGAGGGAGGACACGGGCCGGGGGACCTATCAGATCGTCATCACCGAGATCCCCTACCAGGTGAAGAAGGCCGATCTGGTGGAGCAGCTGGCCAATCTCATCGAGAACAAGCGCGCGCCCCTGCTGGGCGATGTGCGGGATGAGTCGGCCGAGGACGTGCGGCTGATCCTTGAGCCCAAGAGCCGCAATATCGAGCCCGAGGTGCTCATGGAGAGCCTGTTCAAGCTCTCCGATCTTGAGACCCGCTTCCCGGTGAATCTCAATGTGCTGGATGCCCGGGGCACGCCACGGGTGATGAGCCTGAAGGAAGCCCTGCGCGCCTTCCTCGATCACCGCCGCGAGGTGCTGGTGCGTCGGGCCCGGCACCGGCTGGGCAAGATCGAGGCCCGGCTGCATATCCTTGATGGCCTGCTGATCGCCTATCTCAACCTCGACGAGGTGATCCGCATTGTTCGTCATGAGCCTGAGCCCAAGGCCAAACTGATCGAGACCTTCAGCCTGTCGGAGCTGCAGGCCGACGCCATCCTCAATACGCGGCTGCGTCAGTTGGCCCGGCTTGAGGAAATGGAAATCCGTCGTGAGCATGGGGAGCTGTCGGAGGAACGCGATGGCCTGTTGAAGCTGCTGGAGTCCGAGGCCCGCCAATGGAAGCTGGTGGGTGTAGGCCTCAAGGAGGTTCGCAAGATCCTGGGGCAGGACACCGTTCTAGGGGCGCGCCGCTCGATCTTCGCCGATGCGCCCGAGGTGGACGCCGAGGCGGCCATGGAAGCCATGATCCCCCGGGAACCCATCACCGTCATCCTGTCGGAACGGGGCTGGATCCGGGCGGCCAAGGGCCGGGTGGAAGACCCCTCCGAACTGAAGTTCAAGGAGGGTGACAAGCTGGGCTTCATTGTGCCGGCTGAGACCACCGATAAGCTGCTGATCCTAGCCTCAGACGGGCGGTTCTTCACCATCGGCTGTGACAAGCTGCCTTCGGCCCGCGGGCATGGGGAGCCCCTGCGCCTGATGATTGATCTGGAGGACCAGGTGGAGATCATCGATGTCTTCCCCCACCGGCCGGGTACCAAGCGGGTTCTGGCCTCCAAGGCGGGCTATGGCTTTATCCTCAACGAGGACGAGGCGGTTTCGGCCCGTCGGGCTGGCAAGCAGGTGCTGACCGTGGATAAGCGCGGCGCGGTGCCCACTCTGCCGGTGATCGGCGACCATATGGGCGTCGTCGGCGACAACGGCAAAATCCTGATCTTCCCTGTAGACGAACTGCCAGAAATGCCCCGGGGCAAGGGGGTCAAGTTGCAGGCCTACCGCGAGGGTGGCCTGCGGGACGCCACGGTGTTCTCTGCCGAGGTCGGGGCCACCTGGGTGGACTCGGCGGGCCGGACCCGGGTCTGGGGCGAGTGGCGGGACTGGCTGGGACGTCGGGCTGGGGCTGGCAAGCTGGCGCCCAAGGGCTTCCCCACCAGCAAGCGGTTCAGGCCGAAGTAGCGCCTTCCGCGCCGCTTGGCTGGCGCGGCGCAAAAGGCAATACGGTCGCAAAATCCGTTCTTGGCTTTGTGGAACGCGCTTTAGGTTCGCCCCTATATTTTGGGGGATTCGAGTTATGCTGGGACGTCATCATCTGGCCACGGCCGCCGCCGCCGTGGTGCTTGCGCTTTTGCCTGCAACGGTTCTGGCGCAGCGTGCGCCGGCACCCTTGCCCATGGCCACTAGCCCCGAAGCCGTGGGCTTTTCGTCCCCCCGCCTGGAACGTCTGGACGCCGCCATGGCCAAGGCCGTCGCTGACGGCCGGGTGGCCGGCGTGACGACGCTGCTGGCCCGGCATGGCAAGGTGGTGGCCTTCAATACCTATGGTCAGGCCGACCTGGCCGAAGGGCGACCGCTGGAGAAGGACGCCATCTTCCGCATCTATTCCATGACCAAGCCGGTGACCGGCGTGGCCATGATGATCCTGTTCGAAGAAGGCCGCTGGCGACTGGACGACCCGGTCAGTCGCTATCTTCCCGAGCTCAAGGACCTGAAGGTCATGACCGGCGTCGACGCCCAAGGCGCGCCGATCCTGGTCCCTGTCGCCCGGGAGCCGACCATGCGGGAGCTGATGAGCCATACGGCGGGCTATGGTTATGGCCTGTCTGACCAGCACCCGGTGGACCGGATGTTCCAACAGGCGCGGGTGCTGGGCTCGGGCTCGCTTCAGGAGGTGGTGGAGAAAACTGCCGCCATCCCATTGAAATTCCAGCCTGGCACTGACTGGAGCTATTCCGTCGCCGTCGACCTCCAGGGGCGCATCGTCGAGAAGCTGAGCGGCCAGACCCTGGG
>NZ_JAKRSA010000028.1:0-87297 GCF_022402485.1 Phenylobacterium sp.
TTGGTCTGGAAGGCGATCTCGTCGATCACGCCGATGATCTGGGTGATCTGCTCTGAAGACTTCTCGATCTGGCTCATGGCCTGGACCGCGTCGCCCACCACATGGCCGGTCTTCTCGGCGTCCCCACGGGAGGTGGCGACCACAGCAGAGGCCTGCTTGGCACCCTCGGCGGACTTGCGGACCGTGGCGGTGATTTCGTCCAGGGCCGCAGCGGTTTCTTCCAGGCTGGCGGCCTGCTGTTCGGTGCGCCGCGACAGATCATCGGCGGCCTGGCTGATCTCACCGGCACCTGAGCGCATGGCCCGAACGTTGGTGGCCACCACCGTCATGGCCTCCTGCAGCTGGTTGATCGCCGCATTGAAGTCGTCGCGCAGCTTTACGTAGTCGCCCGGGAAGGGCTCGGTGATGCGGAAGGTCAGGTCGCCGCGGGCCAGGTGATCGAGGCCAGACGCGAGGCCGGCGACAACCTTGGCCTGCTCCTGGGCGATGGCGGCGCGCTCGGCCTCGTTACGGGCGCGCTCGGCTTCGGTCACGCGGCGCTGCTCGTCGGTCTGGCTTTCCAGCCGGGTCTTCTCAATGGCGGCTTCTTTGAACACCTGAACGGCATCGGCCATCTCGCCGACTTCATCCTTGCGGCCGCGGGCGGGCACCTCGACGGAGGCGTCGCCCTCCGCCAGGCGGCGCATGGCGGTGGTCATGGCGCTGATCGGCGCACCGATCATCCGGGCCAGCAGCCAGCCGATGGCGATGGCGGCGAGGGTGGCCAGCAGCAGGGCGCCGGCAATCAGCAGGGTGGTCTGCTGGTTGATCGCGGCCAGCCGCGCCTTCAGGTCCTCGGTCTCTTTGGTTTCATAGGTGAAGACGCCTTCCAGGGGCTCTTCAACCTTGGCCATCAGGCCGTCAGCTATGCCGCCCGACCCGATGAGGTCGGTGGCGTCCTGATAGGTCATGGGGTTGCTGGCCAGGGCGGCGCCGCCGTCGACAATCTGTACGAACCAGTCATTGGCCGCGGCCTCGGCGGCATCGACCAGCGCCACCTGCTCGGTGTTGTCGCCCAGCTGGGTACGAAGCGTACCGATCGCCTTGCCAAAGTTCGCCCGATGAGCGGCCGCCCGCTCAAGATAATAGGGATCAAGGGTGATCAGGTAGCCGCGGAAGCTGTTCTCCTGGCGCGACAAGAGAAAGTTGGCCTGGGCAATCGACGCCAAGGCGTCCTGGGCTTCGGAGTAATCACTCCGCGCCTTCGTCAGCTGGCCCATGTTGTAAAACGTGATCCCACCCGTGGCGACGATCACCAGCACCATCAAGGTGAAGCCCGCCGCCAGCTTTCGAGAAATTTTCCAGTCGTTCAACGACACGTCAGCCATCCCAGTCTTCATTTGCGCCGCAAGCGGTCGCCGCCCAATGCGTTGGCTTCAGAGAGATGCGCTCAGGGTGTTAACCTTGAGCCCGTCCCATTAACTCTGCTTCGACATCAGGGTTTAGCGTTGAAGAAAGAGTTACTCCCTGCGGCCCGAGTGTCTGTTCGACGACGACAAAGGCTTGTAATTCAGGGAAATTATCCAAGTGCGACATTCTATCGCGCCTAGACATGCGGCATGCGAGGGATCGCCCGGCGATGGCGTTGGAGCGCGGCGAAAGTCTTTTTTAAGGGCTAGATGTGTTTGTCTAAGGCCAGGGCAGTGTTGGCCCTGCCTTGCGGCCACGTTCGTTGCCGACGGGTTTCCCACTGGAGCGCCGTATGGCCCTCGAACCCACATCCAAGGGCCGCTTCAATCTGGAGAAGGCCTCCATTCTCATGCTGGAGACCAACGGCATGGGCATGGACATTCTTGTTCAGATTGTCACCGGACTGGGCGCAAAGGCGCTTCACCGTTGCCAGACGGTGGACGAAGCGCGCGACACGGTTAAGCGCAATACCATCGACCTGGTGATCGCCGACGCGCTCACACCATCTGGCGAAGGCTATGAGTTTGTATCCTGGCTGCGTCGGGAGGGCGGAGAGCCCAACTGCTTTGCGCCGGTGGTGGTCACCGCCGCTCATACCCCTGTGACGATGGTGCAGAATGCCCGCGACTGCGGTGCCCATTACATTGTCAAGAAGCCCCTGACCCCGGTGGTCATGCTGGAACGCATTCTCTGGATTGCCCGGGAAAGTCGGCCCTTCATCGAGTGTGATGTCTATGTCGGCCCAGAGCGGCGCCACAAGAACGAAGGCCCGCCCAATGGGGTGCCCCGTCGGCGTGACGACCTTCCTCCGGAAGTTGGCGATGCCCAAGAACCGAACCTGAGCCAGGATCAGGTCGACAATCTGTTCTCCTCCCGAAAGGTGACCCTGTGAGCGCGGTACGCATCCATCGTCCGAAGTACGCCCTGGCCACCATGTTGCGAAAACCTGGGGGAACCACCGTCGCCCAGGCTGTCGAGCAGGCCACCGCCAATCTTGAGGGGTTGCAGGAAGCCGGTAGCGCACAGCTTGATGCCGGTCTGGCGCAAATGGATGCCCTGTTCGCACGTTATGGTGACACCTTCGATCGTGACCTCGTCGCAGAGCATTACGGGGTGGCTGTGAACCTGATCGGTCTGCCCAGCCTGTGTGGTCTGGACGCCCTGGAAAATGCGGCGCACAGCCTTTGTGACCTGCTGGATCGGCTCGGAACCACCGGGCGTTGGGACCGGGATGGCGTTCGGGTGCATATCCAGGCCCTTCGCCTTTTGCGGAACCTGCCGCCAGGGACAGACGCCGTGGCTGAGCCTGTCCTGGATGGCCTGCGCAAGGTCCGGGAACGCCACGCGATCCAGTCCTCAAACTGAGGCGCTAGCGTCTCAGAGCGGCAGTCGCACCAGGCCGCCCCTGCCGGGCGGGCCATAGGCATCACGGTCGCTGCCAAAGGGCACCGACCAGAGGGTGCAGCACCCTAGGGCAAGCTGCGGAAAATCCGGGCGGGGGTTGAGGCAGGACGCCTGCAATCCGCGCGCTTGGGGTGGACTGTGGCCACACAAGGCTCCTTACCTTGCCAGGTCCGCAAACCCGGTCGCTCTAAGACAGGTACGGTGTCTTGGGGGGCATGACCATGGGTGTCAGTCGCAGGCTCTTTCTGCATCACCTGGGGGCGGTTGGCGGGTTGGGTGCGGCCTATGGTGCCATGACGGCCCTTGGCTTGAACGCGGCGGCCGCCGCCACTCCGCCGACCCTGTCCCCGCAACTGGGCCAGGGTCGCAAGGTGGTGATCCTAGGCGCCGGGATCGCAGGCCTGGTGTCGGCCTACGAACTGGAGCGGGCCGGCTTTGAGGTCACGGTTCTGGAGGGGCGCAGTCGCCTGGGCGGCCGCAACTGGACCCTGCGTGGCGGCGACAAGGTGGAGATGGTGGGCGAGGCTGACCAGACGGTGGCCTTTGAGAAGGACGTCTATCTCAATGCCGGTCCCGCCCGTATTCCCAGCCATCACGAGGGCCTGCTCGGCTATTGCCGCCGGCTCGGCGTACCCCTCGAAGTGGAGATCAATGTCAGCCGCAGCGCGCTGATCTGGGGGGAGGGCGCGCACGGGGGTAAGCCGATCCAGATGCGCCAGGGGATCAACGACACCCGGGGCCATGTCTCGGAGCTGCTGGCCAAGGCCATCAACAAGGGGGCCCTGGATGGGGAGCTGACCCTGGAGGACAAGGAAAAGCTGCTGCCCTTTCTACGGGCCTACGGCGACCTGTCAGAGGACATGAGTTTCCAGGGCACCGAGCGCTCGGGCTTCCTTCAGGCACCTGGTGCCGCCGACCAGTTCAGCCAGCGCCGCCCGCCTGTGCCCTTGCGCGATCTGCTGGCCAATCCGCAGATCCGCGCCACGGTGTTTGAAGACAACATCAATATGCAGGCGACCATGTTCCAGCCTGCGGGGGGCATGGATCAGATCGTGGCGGGCTTTGAACGGGCCATCACCAGCCCGGTGATCCGCAACGCCCGAGTCAGCGCCATCGCCCGATCCGGGGCTGGGGTACAGGTGGCCTTTGAACAGGGGGGTGTCCGCCGCACGGTGAGCGCCGACTACGCGATCATCACCATTCCCCTGGCCATTTTGGCGGGGATCGAGAACGACTTCTCGCCGGCGGTGAAAACCGCCGTGGCCAGCGTTCCCAATGCGTTTTCCAACAAGATTGGCTTCGAATCCCCGCGTTTCTGGGAAAAGTCACAGATCTACGGGGGGATTTCCTGGGTCGGTGGCGACACCTCGCTGATCTGGTATCCGAGCAATGGGCTCCATACCGAGCGGGGTATGCTGTTGGCCTGCTACGGGGCCGGGCCGAGGGCCGAGGGCTTTGCGGCCTTACCGCTGGAGGCTCAGATCGCCGAAGCCCGGGCTGCGGTGGGCCGGGTTCACCCTGGTCATGAGGCCGACCTGACCAAGCCGGTGGTGGTCAACTGGAGCAAGATCCCGTTCAGTCTTGGGCCCTGGCCCAACTGGGGGGGACAGGCGGGCCAGGAGGGGCACATGGATATGCCCGCCTATCGCCTGCTCAACCAGCCCGACGGGCCCTTCCATTTCACCGGCGGTCATCTCAGCCAGATGCCTGGCTGGCAGGAAGGGGCCGTTCTGTCGGCGCACCGGACGATCAAGACCCTCGCCGCCCAGGTCCAGGCCGCCGCCCTTGCATCGACCCGCGCCGCAGCGTCCTAGATCATGCATCTAGGTTTGGATCGCGCTTTTGTCTTCGCCACACCTACCTCTGAAAACCTTCACAAGACTAAGGAAACGCCCATGCGCCGTCTTGCCCTGGCCACCCTTTTGGCGGCGCTTGCCGCCACCCCCGCCGCTGCGGAGATCAAGCGCGTAGGCCCCGAAACCTCGCCCATTTCCAGCGCCGTGGTGGTGCCTGCCGGCTATGACATGATCTATGTCAGCGGCATCGTCCCCCCGGTGATCAATCCCGATGCGCCAGCCGGGACCCCGCGTGAGTTCGGCGACACCAAGACCCAGACCATCGGCGTCATCGAACGCATCAAGGCGATCCTGGAATCACAAGGTGCCAGCCTGGGGGACGTGGTGATGATGCGGGTCCTGCTGGTGGGCGACCCGGCTCTTGGGGGCCAGATGGACTTTGCCGGCATGATGGAAGGCTATCGCCAGTTCTTTGCCAACGCCGAACAGCCCAACCGCCCAGCCCGCATCACCTCGCAGATCACCGGCTTGGTGGCCCCAGGCATGATGGTGGAGATTGAGGTCCAGGCGGCGGTAAAACCGAAGTAAGTCGGACTTCCCCCGAGGGCGGGGCACCTCTAGGCTTGCCCTTCGTCAGCGGTGCCGTCGGTTGGTGCTGCGACGGCCCCGCCCGTCCGGGAAAGGTCCATCTTGAGTTTTGAGCAACTTGCCACCTTGGCCGTCCTGGCCGCGGTCGTTCTCGCCCTTTTGAGCGACAAGGTGAGGGCCGATGTCGCCGCCATGGTGGCCGCGGCGACCCTGCTCGGCCTTGGGGTGGTGTCGCTCCAGGACCTGGGGCGCGGGTTGGCCAGCCCAGCCCTGGTGGCGCTGGCCTCCCTGTTCATAATCGCCCAGGCCTTGGCTGTGACGGGCGGCATGGGGGTGATCATCCGTGCTGCGGCCCGCATGACCGACAGGATCGGGGCGGCGTCGGCACCTGTGATCATCGCCCTGTGCGGCGGCCTCTCGGCCTTCCTCAACAACACGCCCCTTGTGATCCTGGCCGCGCCAATCATGCAGGATTCTGCCCGCCGCCTGGGTATCTCACCCAAACGCCTGCTGATCCCCCTGTCCTATGCCTCGATCATGGGGGGCGCGTGCACCCTGATCGGCACCTCCACCAATCTGCTGGTGGACGACATGGCTCAGCGTCAGCATCTGGCGCCGTTCACCCTGTTCGAGATCAGCGGGGTGGGGCTGTCGATCGCTGCGGTTGGTGCGGTCTATCTCGCCCTGGTCGCCCCGCGCCTGCTGCCGACCGATGAGGGACCAGATACGGGGGGCACCGGGACCCTGCCTGAAGCCCCGCCGCCCCTGCGGCTCGTCCCGGCGCTGGTCAGCGTGACGGTGTTCGCCTTCGTCCTGGGCGCGGCGGCAGGGGGGTTGCCCATCGCGGTGGTGGCCTTTGTTGGGGCGGTGGCGCTGCTGGCGTTCCAGGTGATGAAGCCGGAGGAGGCCTATTCGGGTCTGCGGCCGCAGGTTCTGTTGATGATCGGCGGCATGCTGGTGGTGGGGGAGGCCCTCGGGAAGACCGGTCTCGCATTCCAGGCCACCAATGCGGTGGCGGCCTGGACCCAGCCACTGGGGCCAATCGCCGCCCTGGCGATCATCTATGTGGCGACCTCGATCCTTACCGAGATCATGTCCAACGCCGCTGTGGCGGTGCTGATCACACCACTGGCCATCGGGCTGGCGGAAAATCTGGGGATCGATTCCCGCCCCTTCGTGGTCGCCGTGATGATGGCCGCCAGCGCCTCCTTCGCCACGCCCGTGGGATATCAGACCAACGCCATCGTCCATCAGGTGGGGGGCTACGCCTATATGGACTTCATACGGGTGGGCTTGCCGCTCAACGTCCTTTCGGCGCTCGTGGCTGTCTGGGTCATCCCGAAATTCTTCCCGTTCTAGAACCCTGCGCCGGGGCCAGGGCCACTCGCGTCTAGGCACTCCAAAGACACATCTCAGATGGGCGTCACCAGGTTTTGGGTTCACCTCGCCCTGCCAGGTCGGCTAAGGATGAAAGGTGAGCGATCGCGGCCTTTGCCTGGGGTGCCTGCGCGATGACGACTGGGGCGGAGCGGGGATAATGACCATCCACGACCTGGGCGCGACGGCGTCTTGACCTCTGAGCCCCATAAGCCCTCGCCTCGCCAGAGAGCCTTCTGGCGCCTGCGTGCGCAGTTGCGCGCGCTCTATCATGGGGACAGTCCCGGGGCGGTGCGTTTCCGGCTGGGCGTGATCGGCGTCGATCTGGTGCTGATCGGGTTTTTCATCGCCGCCCCGTTTCTCAGAGACACCTCGGCGTTTCTGCCTCTGGATCTGGCGGTGGCGGCTATTCTTGCTGCGGATATGACGGCCAGGGCCCTTGCGTGGCGCAGTCTGAAGTCCTGGATCACCCGACCGATCGTGATGGTCGATCTGTTCGTTCTTCTGACCCTGCTATTCCCCCACATCCTGATCAACCTGGCCTTCCTGCGCGTGCTGCGCATCTGGACCCTGTTCCACAGCGACTTCTTCTGGGAGACGGTGGGACATCGCTTCGACGACACCCGCTGGGAGGATGTGACCCGGGCGGCGGCCACCCTGGTGACCTTCCTGTTTGTGGCCACCGGCTTTGTCTACACCCTGTTCGTGGGCGAGGAGGGCGGTGTCAGCGGCTATGTCGATGCCCTCTATTTCACTGTGACGTCCCTGACCACGACCGGCTATGGCGACATCATCCTGCCGGGGATCACCGGACGGCTGGTGTCCATCGTGATCATGATCGCCGGTATCACCCTGTTCGTTCGGTTCGCGCAGGCGCTCTTTCGACCCTACAAGGTCCGTTTCGCCTGCCATGTGTGCGGTCTGATCCGGCATGAGCCTGACGCCGTCCACTGCAAGGCCTGCGGCGTCCTGCTGAACATTCCCAACGAGGATTGAAGCCTAAGCGCCCCGAAGTCGCCGTAGGGGGGGCTATATGAATCTGCGACTCCCCCACAAAATTTCACCCTGGGGGCAGGCCTGACGGCTCAGCGAACACCGCTCGATTTCAGACATTATTCCAACGATTACATAATTTTGACCCTCAGCGTGACCCAAAGGTCGCGCCGCCTCACTTACATGAAAGTGTCATGAATGCGTTCCCGACCTGTCACTTAGCCTACCTAGAAGGACGGTCGGGCAAGCGGGCGTTCAGACCTCACGGTGAGTTCTGAGGATAGCCGGCGGCTGCGCAATTCAACGCGACGGCGGAGAGCATGATGACCGGCACCACCACCCTCAGAAACCTGCTGATCACCTCGATCAGCGCCATGGCCCTGGCCGCCTGCGGCGGCGGCGCTGACAATGTGGCCTCGCCGGGCGTCGGCGCGTTCCCGCCGACCGCCCCGACCGCGCCGACGGCCCCGACCACGCCGACCACCCCCACCACGGGCACGGCCGCGGCGGATTGCCCCGCAGGCTTCACCAATGTGGGCATCATCCTGAACGGCACCCTGCGTAACTGCCAGCTGCCCTCCAAGATCGTCGGCAATGTGGTCGTTCCGGCCCGCGCCGGAACCATCTATTCCATCAGCGGCCGCACCGATGTGGGCGACGACCGCGGCGCTGACCCGAACGCGCCCATTGCCGGTGCCCAGGCGGGCGTCCTGACCATCGAGCCCGGCGTCCGGATCTTCGGTTCGGCCGGCCTGGACTACATCAACGTGCAGCGCGGCTCGCAGATCTTCGCTGAGGGCACTTCGACCCAGCCGATCATCTTCACCAGCCGCCAGAACATCGAAGGCACCACCGGTGCTGACTCCATCGGTCAGTGGGGCGGTCTCGTGATCTCCGGCCGCGCGCCCATCGCATCCTGCCCGGCCGGCACCACCCCGCCGAACGTCAACTGCGTGGCCACCTTTGAAGGCGGCGTGGCCCTCTATGGTGGCAACAGCCCGAACGACAATTCCGGCCGTTTGCGGTACGTCCAGGTCCGCTACGCCGGCTTTGAGCTGCAGCCGAACCGTGAGCTGAACGGTATCACCTTCAACGGCGTTGGCGCAGGCACCACCCTGGAGTTCATCCAGGTTCACAACGGTTCCGACGACGGCATCGAGTTCTTCGGCGGCACCGCCAACATGAAGCGCGTGGTTGTCACCGGGGCCGACGACGACAGCGTCGACACCGATGAAGGCTATCGCGGCGGTATCCAGTACCTGATCGTCATCCAGCGTCCCAATGGCGGCGACCGCGTCTTTGAAATGAGCTCGGTCGGCGTGCAGGCTTCGCTGAACTCCCAGCCGAAGATCGCCAACTACACTGTCATCGGCTCCACCCGGACCGGCGCGGGGGATGTGCAGATCCTGAACACCGGCACCGGCGGCCGCTTCATCAACGGCATCCACGTTTCGACCAACCCCTCCGTCGCCTGTCTCGACATTGACACCGCTTCCACCGTGGCTGCGGCCCCCCGTTGGGACTCGGTGGTCTTCTCCTGCGCCACCGCCTTCCGCAACGACAGCGACGTGGATGGGGCGGCCACCGCCACCCTGTTCAACGCCGGTACCAACAACAACTCGGCCTTCACCTCGAGCCTGGTGAGCCGGTTCATCAATGGTCCGAACGAAGCCGCTCGCGCGGCGGCCGACCCGAAGGCGGTCTACGCCTTCTTCGACACCACCAACTATATCGGTGCCGTCCGCGATGCGAACGACACCTGGTGGCAGGGCTGGACCTGCGGTCTGGCCAGCGGCAGCAGCTGCTGATCTGAGCCAAGGCGGGGCGGTCCTGAACAGGGCCGCCCCGATTTCTCCGCGTCCGTCGACAATCCGAGGCGAACCTCAATGAACACCCTGCTCCGCCCGCTTTCGGGCCTTCTTCTCTGCACCACCGCGCTGATGGCGCCGGCGGTGGTTTTCGCCCAGGCCGCTGACGGGCCGGAAGTTCAGGAACTGGTCGTCCGCGGTCGCTACATCCCCGAGGTGATGCGCGAGACCGCCGAGGTGGCCTCCATCGTCACGGCCGAGGACCTGGTGCGCCAGGGCGACGGAACGGCTGCCGAGGCGCTCACGCGCCTGACCGGCCTCAGTGTCGTCAGCGGTCGTTTTGTCTATGTGCGCGGCCTGGGTGAGCGTTACTCCTCGGCCCTGCTCAACGGATCGCCCCTGCCGAGCCCTGAGCCCCTGCAGCGGGTTGTGCCTCTGGATCTGTTCCCGAGCGGCATCCTGTCGAGCGTCAACGTTCAGAAGTCCTACTCGGTGAACTATCCTGGCGAGTTCGGCGGCGGCGTCATCGATCTGCGCACCATCGGCGTGCCGGATGCGCCCTTCGTCTCCATGAGCTTTGGCCTTGGGGTCAATGACGAGACTTCGCTGAAGCAGGGCCTGACCTATTACGGCGGCGACTACGACCTGACCGGTTTTGATGACAACACCCGTGAACTGCCCGGGTTGATCAGCCAGGCCATCGCCACCGGCAAGCGGATCGATCAGGCGAACTTTGACGCCAACACGCTCGTTCAAATGGGCCGCAGCTTCCAGAACGCCAACATCAGGCTGCTGCAGTCTACAGACGACATTCCGATCAATGGCAGCGGCGGCCTGTCGGCGGGAACCCGCTGGAATCAGGACTGGGGCTCGCTGGGCGTCGTGGTGGTCGGCGGATATGACCGCGGCTGGGACACCAAGCGTGCGATCCAGCAGGCTGGCGTGGTCAGCCTCGGGGGCCTGGCCCTGACCGAGAACCTGGTCTCCAACACCACTGAGATGGATGTGGAATGGCACGGCCTGGCCAGCGTCGCCCTCGACCTGGACGCCCACAAGTTCCAGTGGACGAACTTCTATGTCCGCAACGTCACCAAGGAAGCCCGCTCGGTGGAGGGTGAGAGCACCCTGTCGAGCAACTTCATCCGGGACGACTATACCGCCTGGTATGAGCGCGAGCTGTTCAACACCCAGCTGACTGGGGCCCATGAGTTTGGGGATCTGGAAATCGACTGGCGCGGCTCCTACGCCAACACCACCCGGGATGCGCCCTACGAGACTCAGATCCGCTACCGGCGTCTGCCCGACAACCGCTTTTATCATAACCCCCAGTCTGACGCGAATTTCCTGCGGTTCAGCAACCTGGAAGACACCACCTACGGGGCCGGTGTCGATGTTCGCTATCGCTGGGATAATCCGCTCATCGTCGATCTGACGGTCTCGGCCGGCTACGCGTTCTATGAGAACGAGCGCACCTCCGACAACCGGGTGTTCCGCTTCACCATGGACCAGACCCCGTCGCTGGCCTTCCAGCTGCAGCGGGTTGATTACCTCTATTCGAATTTCAACATCCGCACCGATGGCCTCTTCCTGCGGGAAGTGACCGGTTCGGAAGGCGCTGCGGCCTATGTGGCTGGTCTGACCACCAACGCCTTCTACATCCAAGGCGAAGGCGAGATCCTGCCCGCGGTCCGCGCCAGCCTCGGCCTGCGTTACGAGGATGGTGAGCAGTCGGTCCAGGCTCTGGACCTGTTCTCGGCCAACGATCCGGCACCCGTGCGGCTGGTGAACGAGTATGTGCTGCCCGCCGGCACCGTCACCTGGAATTTTGCTGACGATCAGCAGCTGCGGTTCGGCGTCTCCAAAACGATCGCCCGGCCGCAGTTCCGCGAACAGGCGCCGCAGCTCTACCTCGATCCGGAATCCGACCGGACCTTCATCGGCAACCCCTATCTGGTGGATAGCGAGCTGCTGAACATCGACCTGCGCTATGAGCGCTACTTCGACCGTGGCCAGTTCGCCACTGTCGGGGCCTTCTACAAGGACATCGACAAGCCCATCGAGTCGGTGGTCAACGAGACGGGCGGCGGTCTGCAGCAGACCTTCCTGAACGCCCCGCGGGCGATCCTCTACGGCCTCGAAGCCGAGTTCAAGAAGACCTTCGAGCCGCAGCTGGGGGTGGCCTTCGTCGACAATCAGCGCTGGCTGATCGGTGCCAACTACACCTGGACCAAGGCTGAGGTGCAGGCGAGCGCTGGGGATCGGGTGTTCCCGCTGACCGGTCTTGGCCAGCCTGCGCCCGCCGCCAACTTCGTGATCGACGGCAGCCGCCTGCAGGGCACATCCGAGCACATTGCTAACCTGCAGTTCGGCTTTGAGAGCCTGACCGGCGACACCCAGGCCACGATCCTGGCCAACTATGCCAGCGAGCGGACCACGGCTCGGGGCGGGTCTGGCGCTGCGGACTTCCTGCAGGAGCCCGGTGTCCAGCTGGATTTCACCTTCCGGCAGAAGTTCGAGCTCTGGGGCCCCGAGTTCACCTTCGGCTTCGAAGCCCGCAATCTGTTGGGTGAGGAGTTCGATGAATTCCAGGCCCAGGGCGGCGATAAGATCATCCTGAACCAGTACGAGCTGGGCCGTAGCTATTCGGTCAGCCTTTCGGCCAGCTTCTGAACCACAGGCGGGAGTGACCCAACGGTCGCTCCCGCCTGAACTTTCAGGCGGTGCTTGAAAGCGTCATCAAATCCCGACGCTGTCATGCATCTGTCATGGAAAGTTTACATGAAGACCCCGGCGGGTCTGGCCTTGAGAGGCTTTTCCCGCAGAGCCCTGGGACTTCGGAGACTTCCTCGTGAATCTAGCCGCCGTTCGTCGCGGCGTCCCCTTAAGCCCTCGCACCCTGGTGGGGCTGGCGGAGATGGCCCTTGTGGCGCTGCTCGCCTTGCAGGCGGGGCGGCTGCTCTGGCTTGTCGCAGCGCCGGCGACTGGGCCAGCCAGCCAGCCTGGTCCACCCGCGACGGTGCCTGCGGCTCAAACCGAAGTCCTCACGCGCTTCGACCCGTTCTTTCGCCTTGCCCAGTCCGACCCCGCCCTTAGCGCGGGTCCAGCTGGCGACCTCCACCTCTATGGTGTTCGCAGCGGCGGCGCTGCAGCCACGGCCATTCTTGGCCCCCCTGGTGGCGTTCAAACCCTTTACCGGATCGGCGAGCAGGGGCCTGACGGGATCACCTTGATCGAGGTGTCCCTGGACCATGTGGTGATCGCCCAGGGCGCGGCCCGCCGCCGGATCGGGTTCCCTGGTCCGGCAGGCCAAGGGGCCGTCACACCGCCTACCGCCCAAGCCGCGGCCCCGCAAACCCCGACTGAGGCCCCCCCGACCTTCACCGGCGCTCAGCTGATGGCCGCCCTGGCCTTGACCCCTCGCCTGCGGCTGGGACGGCCTGTGGGCTTTACTGTTTCGCCCCGGGGCGCTGCCGGCGCCGCTGTGCTCGCCCAGGCGGGGCTACAGCCCGGCGATGTGCTGCTGACCCTGGACGGATCCGAGCTTAACCGCGAGCGCCTCAGCGAACTGCCCCAGATCCTCGCCGCCGCCACCCATGTCGACCTCAGCTATGAGCGCGGCGGCCAGACCCTGACCACCCGACTGCGGATGTCTGCCCCGTGAAGAAGCTGATCGCTCTGTTCCTCGTGCTCAGTCTGGGCGTGGGCCTTGTCCCGGCGCCGATGGCCCTCGCCCAGTCCCAGGTGCTCAACCTGCAGGACGCTGATATCCGGGTGTTCATCCAGGACGTGGCCCAGGCCACCGGCCAGACCTTCATCATCGACCCCCGGGTGCAGGGTAAGGTCAGCATCAGCAGCCGCGAGCCCCTGTCGCGCAACGAGCTGTTCGAGGTGATGCTGTCGACCCTGCGGGCTAATGGCCTAGTGGCGGTGCCCGCCGGCTCTGGGGTTTACCGGATCACCCCTGAGGACGGGGCGGCGGCTCAGCCCTCCAGCCTCAGCGGCGCCGGGGGTTACGGGTTTTCGACCCAGGTCTTCCGGTTGCGGAATATCGATGCAGTCTCGGCGGCCGAAACCCTGAAGCCCCTGATCGGGCGACAGGGCGTGGTGATGCCCAGTCCCCGGGGCAATCTGCTCGTGGTGGCTGACTATGCCGATAACCTGGCCCGGATCCGCAACCTGTTGGCCCAGGTGGACCAGGATCGCACCCTCACCGAGACCATCACGCTCAAATCAAGCTCCGCCCGGGAGATCGCCGGGGTGGTCAATCAGGTGCTCAATCCCCCCGGTGCCGAGCCGGCCGCCCGCAACGCCATTGTCTCCCTGGTGGTGGTTGAAAGCAGCAATTCCCTGATCCTGCGTGGCGAGCCCGAGGCTGTGCGGCCTATGCTCGACCTGATCGCCGACCTGGATGGCCGGGCCGAAGCCAGTGGCGATGTGCGGGTGATCAACCTGCAACACGCCAGCGCCGAACAACTTCTACCTGTCCTGCAACAGCTGGTGGGTCAGACCCCCAATGCGCCGGAGGGCGAGACCGCCGCCGCCGCCGCTGCCGCACAACCTGGCCAGACCGCGACGGCGGGGGGCATGGGCCGACGGGCCAATATCGCCCGCTATCCAGGCGCGAATGCCATTGTCATCGCCGCCGACCCTGACACCCAGCGGGTACTGGGAGAGGTGATCCGGCAGCTGGACACCCGCCGCAGGCAGGTGCTGGTGGAGGCGGTGGTGGTGGAGCTCTCCGATAATGCCGCCCAGCAACTGGGGGTCCAGTTCGCCCTGGCCGGGATCAACGGCTCCAGCATTCCCTTCTCGGCCACCAACTATTCCAACGCCGCCCCCAACATCCTCGGCCTGGCCGCTGCAGCGGCCGGCGAGCGTAACCTGCCCGAGGACTCTTCGGCCCTGGCCGCCCTGCGTCAGGCCGCCCTTGAGTCTGTCCTGGGCGCCCGGGGCGTGATCACCGGCGGCTATGGCCAGAGCGGTGACGCCCTGTTTGGTTTCATCATCAATGCGGTGAAAAACGACACCGCGTCGAACCTGCTTTCGACGCCTTCGGTGATGACCCTGGATAACCAGGAGGCGAGCATCCTGGTGGGCCAGGAAATCCCCATCACCACCGGCGAGGTGCTGGGAGATTCCAACAACAATCCGTTCCGCACCATCCAGCGCCAGAATGTGGGTATCCAGCTGGACGTGAAGCCGCAGATCAACGCCGGCGGGGCCATCACCCTCTATCTGCGCCAGGAGGTTTCCTCGATCTCCGGGCCAGTGAGCGAGGCGTCCGGCGAGTTGATCCTGGACAAGCGGGCGATCGAGACCACCGTCGCCGTGGACGACGGTGCCATTGTCGTCCTCGGCGGCCTGCTGGACCGTAATGAGCGCAGCACGGTGGAGCGCACGCCTTTTCTGGGGGACATCCCGGGGCTGGGCAACCTGTTCAAGGCCACCTCCCGCCAGAACGTCCAGCGTAATCTGATGGTCTTCATCCGGCCGACCATCATCAACAGCGCCGCTGACGCCCAGGCCCTGACGGCGCCGCGATATGGCTATATCCGCGATCTGGAGGCCGCGCGCAGCGCTGATGGGTTCAGCAACCTCGACGCCCTGGTCCGCGACTATATGCAGGCCGCCCCGATCACTGCGCCAGCGCCGGGGCTCTAAAGGTGGAGCGCGCCGGTCCGCCCCTGTTGCCCTATGGTTTCGCCAAGCGTCATGGCGTGGTGCTCCTGGGCCTTGATGAGGTCGCCCATGTGGGCCTGCGGGACGGGGCCGATCCCCTGGCCCTGGTGGAGGCCCGTCGGGCCCTGGGCCGAGCCCTGAGCGTCAAGACCCTGCCCCGGGCAGAGTTCGAGCGCCGCCTGTCGGAGGCCTATGCGGACGATGGCCTATCGGCGGGCGGGGCCGATGACCTGGACATGCCCGGCGGACTGGACAGCCTGGCCGAGGACATCCCGGCTGCGGCTGACCTGCTGGACAGCCAGGACGACGCGCCGATCATCCGTCTGATCAATGGGGTTATCGCCGAGGCCATCCGCCGGGGTGCCTCGGACGTGCATATCGAATCCTACGAGACCGCCCTGATCATTCGCCTGCGGATCGATGGCGTCCTGCGGGAGGTGCTCAGCCTGTCGCCGCGTTTGAGCCCCCTGATCGTCAGCCGCATCAAGGTCATGGGTCGGCTGGATATCGCCGAGCGGCGGGTGCCCCAGGACGGTCGCATCTCCCTGGCCCTGGGCGGTCGGACCTTGGATGTCCGGGTCTCTACCCTGCCGTCCCGGGCCGGCGAGCGGGTGGTGATGCGGATCCTGGACCAGGAGCAGGCCGGCATTCCCCTGCCGGAGCTGGGCATGCGCCCGGCGGTGCTGGCGGCGTTTCAGCGGGCCCTGGCCGAGCCCAATGGGGTGGTCCTGGTCACCGGGCCCACGGGATCGGGCAAGACCACCACGCTCTATGCCGGCCTCAGCCTGCTCAACGACGCCAGCCGCAACATCCTGACCATCGAGGACCCGGTAGAGTATGCCGTGCCCGGCGTTGGCCAGACCCAGGTCAATGCCAAGGTGGGCATGACCTTCGCCGCCGGTCTGCGGGCGGTGCTGCGCCAGGATCCCGACGTGGTCATGGTCGGCGAGATCCGCGATGTGGAGACCGCCCAGATCGCGGTCCAGGCCAGCCTGACCGGGCATCTGGTGCTGTCCACCGTGCATACCAATGACGCTGCCGGGGCCGTGACACGGTTGCGCGACATGGGGGTAGAACCCTTCCTGCTGGCGTCCACCGTCCGGCTGATCCTGGCCCAGCGGCTGCTGCGCCGGCTCTGCCCGTCGTGCCGACGGCCGGAGGCTGCCGACGCGGTCACCGCCCGGCAGGCCGGTGTGGACGAGGGTCAGGTCCTCTACCGCGCCCAGGGCTGTGCCGCCTGCGGCCAGACCGGCTATGCGGGGCGGGTGGGCATCTATGAGGCCCTTTGGATCGACGATCATGTGCGCCGGCTGATCGGCGAGAACGCCGATGAGGCGACCATTGCCGAGGCGGGCCGCGCGACTGGCGGCGGCAGTCTGTCGGCGGAAGCCCGTACCTGTGTTCTGGAGGGCCTGACCACCGTGGAGGAGGCGCTGCGGGTCACTCGACAGGAAGGTGGCGGTCATGGCCAGCTTTGACTATGTCGCCCTCGACCTGGCCGGCCGGAGCCGTTCTGGCCAAGTGACGGCACCGGACGAAGCCGCCGCCCGCCAGACCCTGGAAGGCCGCAATCTGGCGCCTCTGCGCCTGTCGATCGCGAAGTCCAAGGCCCCGGCCATGGGCCTGTTTGGCGGGCGCCTGGACGCCCGGTCCCTGGCCCTGGTGACCCGCCAGCTCGCCACCCTGGTCGCTGTCGCCCCCCTGGAAGAGGCTCTGCGCACCATCGCCGTTCAGGCGGAGAAGCCTGCGGTACGCCATGCCCTGATGGGCGTGCATGCAGGCGTTCTGGAGGGCTATCGCCTGTCCGAGGCCATGGCGCGACAGGGCCGGGCGTTTCCGCTCCTGTACCGGGCCATGGTCGCCGCCGGCGAGGGGTCCGGCGCCTTGCCCTCGATTCTGGAGCGTCTGGCAGACCTCCTTGAGCGGGACCAACAGGCCCAGAGCAAGGTGACCGCCGCCCTGGTCTATCCCGCCGTGCTGGCGGTCACCGCCCTGTTGGTGGTGCTGGCGCTGATGACCTTTGTGGTCCCCAAGGTGGTCGATCAGTTCGAGTCCATGGGGCAGACCCTACCCCTGCTCACCCGGCTGGTGATCGGGACCTCCGAGGCCCTCCGCAGCCATGGCCTGATCATGCTGCTCGTTCTGCTGTTGGCGGGGTTTGCAGCGGCCCGGGCCTTGCGCCGGCCCCAAATCCGGATGCAGGCCGACGCCTTGCTGCTGCGCTTGCCGATCCTGGGCCGCCTGACCCGCGACCTCCATGCCGCGCGGCTGGCCCGGACACTCTCGACCATGATCGCCAGCGGCCTGCCGATCCTGGAGGGCCTGCAGATCACCGCCCCCACCATCCACAACCACGTCCTGCGCCAGGCGACCCTGGACATGGCCGAGATGATCCGCGAGGGGGGTGCCCTGTCCTCGGCCATGCGCAAGGTGGCGGTCTTCCCCCCCTTGCTCGTCTACATGACCGCCAGCGGGGAAAACAGCGGCCGGGTCGAGCTGATGCTGGGCCGGGCGGCGGAGTACATGGAGCGGGAGTTCGCCACCTTCACCGCCGTGGCGCTGAGCCTGCTGGAGCCGGCCATCATCATTCTCATGGGGGGGCTGGTGGCGGTGATCGTGCTCTCGATCCTGCTGCCCATCCTTCAGATCAACACCCTGGCCCTGGGCTAGGGTTACTCGCGTTCAAAGGAGCCGTCATGACCCGACGCAAGCTGCGCGCCCGCCCGGCCTCGGAAGCCGGCTTCACCCTGGTGGAGCTGATGGTGGTGGTGGTGATCCTCGGCCTCCTGGCCACCGTGGTGATGATCAATGTGTTGCCGAGCCAGGACCGCGCCATGCGTGAAAAGGCTAAGGCCGACATTTCCACCCTGGAACAGGCCCTGGACACCTATCGCCTGGAGATGCTGGCCTATCCTACCACCAGCCAGGGTCTGGCGGCCTTGACCCAGGTCCCCGCCGGCGTCCCCAGGGCCGACCGCTATCGGGACGGGGGCTATATCCGACGCCTGCCCGAGGACCCGTGGGGCAATCCCTATCAGTACGCCTATCCCGGCGAGCGGGGGCGGTTCGATGTCTATTCCTTCGGCGCAGATGGGGCCCAGGGCGGCGAAGGCGAGGATGCGGATATCGGCAACTGGAACTGAGGCCGTCCCCAGGGCGTCCTACCGGGTTGAGGCCGGCTTCACCCTGGTGGAGCTGATGGTGGTGCTTGTCATCCTGGGCCTGATGGGGACCGCCGTGGTGATGACCGTGCCCGATGGCCGCGGCGAGGTCCGGCGGGAGGCTGAGAACCTGGCCGGTCGCTTCGTCCGGGCGCGGGAGGAAGCCCTGCTGACCAACCGTGCCGTGGAGGTGCGCGTAGGGGCGGAAGGCTATGACTTCCGCGTTCTGCGGCGGGGGGCCTGGACCCCGCTGGAGGAGAGCCCCTTTGAGGCCCATGCCTGGCCCGAGGGCCTGCGGGCAGAGCTTGAGGCTTCGCCGGGGCGGGACGCAGTACGGTTTGATCCCACCGGATCGGCGGACCCGGCCCGGGTGACCCTGGCGCAGGCGACTCAGAAGATGACGGTGTCCGTCGATGTCACCGGCGAGGTGCGGCTCGATGCGCCGGCCAATTGAGCAGGGTTTCACCCTCATCGAGCTTCTGGTCGCCCTGGCCGTGTTCAGCCTGGTGGTGCTGGCCCTGCTGAATTTGGCCGGCGAGAACACCCGGACAGCTCAGCTGCTGGAGGCTCGCACCTTGGCGGCCATGGTGGCGGAGAACGCGGCCATCGACGCCCTGATTGCCCCCGAGCCCCCCGCCCTCGGGGAGACGGAGGGCCAGGTACAGCTTGGCGACCAGGCCTGGATCTGGCGGCGCACCACCTCGCCGGCCGATCAGGGGCTGTTGCGCATCGAGATCCGCGTGCAGGGGTGGGATGGGCCGCAAACCCTGGCTGAGGTCACCGTGTTCCGGGGGGGCGCATGAGGGGCTTCACCCTGGTGGAGATGCTGGTGGCCCTGCTGGTCTTCAGCCTGCTCTCGGCCGCCGGCGTCGCGGTGCTGGGATTTGCGGCGGACAACCGGGCCGTGGTGCGCGAACGCATGGACGAGATCGCTGCCCTGCAAAGCGCCCGGGCCCTGATCAAGACCGACCTGGAACAGGTGGCCGATCGGCGGACCCGCGCCGACGGCGGCGGTCCGACCCGAAGCCTCATGGGCGGCGAGAGCCCGGCAGGTCCAGTGCTGGCCTTCACCCGCAGGGGCTGGGACAATCCCGACGCCGCGCCGCGGGCCGCTCTGCAATATGTGGAGTATCGCCTGGTAGAGGATCGCCTGGAGCGACAGGCGCGCCTGGCCCTGGACGGGGCGGCGCTGGGCGAGCCGCAGGTGATGCTGCGCGGGGTACGCCGCCTGGGCGTGGCCTTTTATGCGAGGGGGGCCTGGACGCCAGCCTGGGCGCCTTCGCCAGACCGTCCCCTGCCGCAGGCTGTTCGCCTGGAGATGGACCTGGAGGCCTTTGGGGAGGTTACCCAACTGGTGCTGCTGCCGGATGGCGGCACATGAGCCGGCGTTTCTCCCGATCGTCTGAGCGCGGCGTCGCGCTCCTGACCGTGCTGTTGCTGGTGGCGGTGCTGGCGACCCTGGCGGCTGTGGTGCTGGATGACATCCGCTTTGGCCTGCGTCGCACGGCCAATGCCGAGGCTGTCGGTCAGGCCCGGTGGTACGCCCTGGGCGCCGAGTCCCTGGCGGCCAGCCAGATCGGTCGCCTGTCGCAGGCCAGCCAGCGGCTGACCCGGGACGGCGGCTGGGCGGACCGTCCATTCAGCTTTCCGGTGGAGAACGGCCTGATCCAGGGCCAGCTCGCCGATGGTGCCGCCTGCTTCAATCTCAATAGTGTGGTCCAGGGTACCGGGGAGGTGCTGACCCGGCGGGAGGTTGGCGTGGCCCAGTTCCGCGCCCTCCTGGCGGCCTTGGGTCAGGCACCGCGGGAGACCGAAATGCTCGCTGCGGCCTTGGTCGACTGGATCGACAGCGATGGGGTGCGGGAAAGCGGCGGGGCCGAGGATGAAGCCTATCTGGCCGGGACCCCGGCCTATCGCACCGGTGGGACTCTGCTGGCCGAGGTCAGCGAGATCCGCGCCATCCGTGGCTTCACCCCGGCGGTCTATGAGCGACTGCGGCCGCATGTCTGCGCCCTGCCGATCAGCGATCTGTCACCGATCAACGTGAACACTCTGACTCCGGACCAGGGCGTGCTGATCACCATGCTCACCGAGGGCGCTGTCGCCCCGCCCGTGGCCCGCCGGGTGATCGAGGCGAGGCCCGCCGGGGGCTGGAGCGTCGAGGAATTCTGGGCGCTGCCTCAGCTTGTGGAGCACATCCCCGCCGATCCCGGCCAGATCAAGGCCACAAGCCGCTATTTTACCCTGCAGACTGAAGTGACCTATCTCGACGCTGAGGTGGTCGCCAGCAGCCTGTTCGAGGTCGACCCCTCCGGTCAGGTCCGCCTGGCCGCCCGCCGATGGACCTACGACGAATGAACCGAATCCGCATCGTCATCGCCGGCCCCGCCCCGGAGGCTGAGCCTACCTATCTGATCCTGGATGAACTGGGGTCCGTGGTCGGGCGTGGCATTCTGCCCATTCAGAACGCCGAGGCCCTGACCCCCATGCACAATGTGCTGGTGATCCCGGGCGCTGAGGTTCTGGTGCGCTGGGCCATGGTCAAGGCGGGGTCCGAGCCTCAGGCCCGGGGGGCGGCGCTGGCCCTGCTGGAGGACCAGCTGACCAGTGTCGAAGGTGCCCATGTGGCCCTGGGCCCGGTCGAGGCCGATGGCCAGCGCCTGATCGCCGTCCTCAGCGCCGCGCGGATGCAGGCCTGGCTCGACAGTGCGAGCCTGCACGGAGTGACCCCAGATCTGGTCATCCCCGACTGTCTGGCCTTACCGACACCGGGTGAGGATCAGGAAGGTCTGCAACAGGTCTTCACTGCGGCATTCGGGCCCTTCACCGCCGTGCGAGGTGCGCGATTGGCCTTTACCGGCGAGCCGGATCTTGTGGACACGATCGTCAACCAGGCGGCGGCCCAGGCCCTAGCCGGTCCAGCCCTTGAGCGCGCCTTGGCCGACACGGCCAGCCGTCCGGCGGTGAACCTCTTGCAGGGGGCCTTTGATCCGCACCGCCGCGTGCCCGTGGGTCTCCGGGATCTTCGCCGGGCCGCCGTGCTGGCCGCAGTTCTGATGCTCAGCCCCCTGGCGCTTTGGGCCGCCGCGGGCGCCGCCGACCACATCCGGGCCCGTCAGGCCGAGGCCAGGGCGGAGGCCAAGGTTGCCGCCTTGCTGTCGCCGGGCGAAGCGGTGACCGATCCCGCCGCCCAAGCCCAGGCAAGACTGGACGCCCTGAGCCTGGCGTCTGGGGGCGGTGCCAGCGGCCTGGCGGCTCGGCTGTTCGCCGCCGTGGAACCGATGGACCAGGTCCAGGTCGAAAGCCTGATCGTCATGCCCGACGGTACGGCCCGCGCCGCCCTCAGCCATGCCACCCATTCCGACGGGGAGAGTTTGGTTCAGACGCTGCAGGCCCAGGGACTGCGCGTTCAGGTCGAGGGCTCCCGGGACGAGGGCGGACGGGTGATCAGCGATATCATTCTGGGAGTTCGGTAATGGTCGACTGGTGGACGACACGCAGCCGCCGCGAGCAGATCATGCTCGGGGTCATGGCCGCCCTGTTGCTGGGCTTCCTGCTGTGGTTCGGGGTGGCAGCACCTTTGCGAACCGCCGCCAAGGACGCCTCGGCGCACCTGACCCGGGCCCTGGGGGACGAGGCGGTGGTGGACGCTGCCGTTGCGGAGATTGCCCGTTTGGGCGAGGCCGCGCCCTCGCCGCCCTCGGCCGGACCCTTGGACCAACTGGTGACTGATACGGCCGCAGAGGCCGGGCTGAAGATCATCCGCATCGAGGCTACGGCGGATGGCGCCGTCCAGGCGGTGGTCAGCGGTCCCAGCACTCAGGTCCTGCCCTGGATCGCCAAGCTGCAGAGCGAGCATGCCATCGCCGCCCGTCATCTGACGCTCCTAAAGGGCGATGTGGGGCAGCTGGATGTGGACGCCACTTTCGTTGGCCCAGGGCGGTGAGCTCGCCCTTCACCCCACAGCGGACCATCTGTTGAGCATCAACATCTAGCTGAGCCCCAGGGGGCCATAGAGCCAGGTCACCCAGATGCCGGCGGCAAGAAAGACTCCGAAGGGCAGGGGCAGTGCGCCGCCGACGGGCTTTCCACGCCACCGCTGGATGAGCACGAAAGTCAGACCTGACACGGCCGCGATCAGAAGAATGCTGGGCAGGGCCAAGGCCCCGCACCAAGCTCCCCCGCCGGCCACCAGATAGGCGTCGCCGCCCCCCAGACCCTCGTGGCCCCGCAGCCGGCGATAGGCCAGGGCCAGCAGAGAAAACCCTGCAAAGCCCAGGGCTGCGCCCAGGGCGTGCTCCACCAGAAGCCCTTGGGCTGCGGCGACCGCCAGGCCTGAGACGATCAGGGGAACTGTCAGCAGTCGGGGCAGCCAGAAGTGCTCAGCATCCAGGAGGGCCAGCAGCAGGAGTTGCCAGGCAAGCACGGCACCGAGAAAGCCTGCGGCGGACGGGTGGACCAGCCCGGCCCAAAGGGCGAGGGCCGGACAGGCGAGCTCCAGGGCCAGATAGCGGCGGGGGATTGTCGCGCCGCAGGATCTGCACTGACCGCGCAGCCAGAGGTGGGACAGGATGGGAACCAGGTCCAGGGGGGCTAGCGTCCGCCCGCAGGCCGGGCAGGCTGAGCGGGACCAGACCACTGGCAGGTCCTGCGGCAGACGCAGGCTCAGCAGGCCAAGGAAACTGCCCACAAAGGGGCCGAGGAGGATCGCGGCGATCAGCCAGATGAGATCGGCTTGGGGGGCCATGGGCACGGGGTCGGCGGGGTCTGACCCCCGCCGAAACCCAGCTTAGTCGGGCCGACCCATGACGGTCATTTTGCTGGCGGTGGCCTTGATCGCTTCATGCTCGGGGGGCAGCAGCGGAATCAGACCGCGGCTCTGCAGATACCCGCCCCGGCCCGTGGCGGCGTCGGAGACGAACTCATTGACGAACTCCTGCAGACCAAGCGTAACGCCCACATGGGCCTTCTTCACATAGATGAAGATCGAGCGGGACAGGGGGTAGCTGCCCTGGGCGATGGTGGACACAGACGGGGCGACGCCATCGATCGACATGGCCTTCACCTTGTCGCCATTTTCCTCAAGGAAGGAATAGCCAAACACCCCCAGCGCCCCGGGGGTCTTGGTCAGGGTCTGGACGATGGCGTTGTCGTTCTCACCGGAATCGACCCAGCCTTCCCGGCGCAGGGGATGGACCATCTGCTTGAACTCGTCGGAGTCGCGCTCGTTCAGGGCGCGGGCCGTCGGGTAGGCCAGCGCCGAGGCTTCAATGCCAAGTTCCACAAAGGCGTCGCGGGTGCCGGAGGTCGGCGGCGGGCCATAGACCAGGATCCGGTTGTCGGGCAGACCCGGGCCGATCTCGTTCCAGTTGGTGTAGGGGTTGGGGACGAACTTGCCGCCCCGCAGAACATTGGCCCCCAGGGCCAGATAGAGCTGCGGCAGCTTGAAATCATAGTCGGGGGCGTTCCGGTCTGCGGCGATGACAATGCCATCGAAACCGACCTTGAGCTCGACGATGTCGTCGACGCCATTGGCCGCGCAGGTGTCAAACTCCGTGCGGGTCATGGGCCGCGAGGCATTGGCGATGTCGGGATAGTTGTCGCCGACGCCGCTGCAGAACAGCTTGATGCCGCCGCCGGTGCCCAGGGCCTCGACCTTCGGCGCCTTCATCCCGGACTTGCGGCTGTAGTTTTCCGCCACCCGGGTGGTGAACGGGAAGACGGTGGAGGAGCCGGCCGCCCAGACGTAGTCCCGTGCGGCCTGCGCCTGACCCGCGCCGCCCAGCAGGGCCAGAGCCGCGCAAACGCCCAGAAGCTTCTTCATCGTCAATCTCCTCGAATCATCAGGGAAAGGCGGGCCAGGCGGTCCTGGTGGCCGATACTAGCCGCCAGTCTCATCGTCGGCGAGCCGGATCAAGCTACACCGGCTTGCGCCCGCGAGATCGCCTTGCCCTTGCAGCCAAGCCTTCAAGATCCATATTGTGCCGTCGGCGGATGACAGTTTTCAGACAACCGCCTCAGCTGTCGGGCTGTGACGATCAGCCGCCGGGCTTTTCGCCGTCCAGGTGCGGATCAAGCAGCTTGTGGGCGTGAATGATGAAGTAGCGCATCAGGGCGTTGTCCACCGTGGCGAGGGCCTTGGACCGCCAAACGGTCAAGGCCTCTTCATAGGTGGGATAGGCACCGACCAGATCGATCTTGGAGGGGTCGCGGAAACGAACATGCTCCACTTCCTCCAGTTCTCCGCCAATGACGATGTGCAACAGCTGTTTATCGGGCATGGAATCCTCAGATGAGGGCTTAGTTTGGAAGGGCGATATGCGAGACGCGCTCCAGGATCAATGGGGCCAATCGCGGCGCCGCGCAAAGCAGACTCAGCTGGGCCGGATTCTGTCCATTATAGGCGAACCCGCGCCCGAGATGGTCGCCGCAATAGGCACCGGCCTCACGGGCCACCAGATCGGCTGCGGCCAGGTCCCAGTCGGCCTTGGCCACCAGGGCGAGGGCTGCATCAAACTGGCCTGAAGCCACCAGGCACATGCGGTAGGCGGTGGAGTTGCGCGACTCCACCCGCATCCTGGGCCAGGGCTGGGGCCAGGAGGGATGGTCGAACATTCGCTGATCGCCGACCATGCCGCAGCCGTCCAGGCGCAGGGTCTGGGCCGGCACGATCAGAGAGCCGTTGAGTTTGGCCCCCCCGCCGGCCAGCGCGGTATAGACCTCACCCACCTGGGGGGCATAGACGACGCCAGCGATGGGCTGACCATCCTCCACCACGGCCACCGAGATCACCCACCAGGGCTTGTCCTTCATATAGGCCCTTGTGCCGTCGATGGGGTCGACCACGAAGACCCGGCGTCGTTGCAGGCGCACAAGGTCGTCAGCCGTCTCCTCCGACAGCCAGCCATAGTCGGGACGGGCCTGACCGAGCTTGGTCTTCAGCAGGGTGTCGGTGGCGAAGTCGGCATTGGTGACCGGCGAGTCGCCTTCTTTCCAAGCGATCTTCAGTCCCCGGGCCCGAAGGTCCAGGGCCAGGGTCCCGGCCTCCACCGCTGCGGCGACCAGAAGCTCCAGGTCCTGGGCGGGGCTCGGGCTCACTTACCGGCGATCGCCAGGGCGTCGATCAGGATAGATGGGGCGTTGGATGCACCGCGGATCTCCAGATCCGATCCAGGCACCAGGCGGGCGTACATCTCAATCAGATTGCCCGCCACGGTGATCTCGCTGACCGGATAGGCCAGTTCCCCGTTTTCGAACCAGAAGCCTGAGCAGCCCACCGACCAGTCGCCGGTATTGCCGTTCAGGGATGGGCCGAACATGGAGGTCACCAGCAGCCCCGTTCCGGCGCTGCGCATCAGGCTGGCCTGATCCTCGGTGCCGGGCTGCAGGGTCAGGTTTGAAACCCCAACGCCAGGGGGACCGGCCAGACCCCGGGAGGCATGTCCCGTCGTCTCCAGGCCCAGCTGCCGCGCCGAACTGGAATTCAGCAGCCAGGTGGTCAGCACGCCCTTGTCGATCAGGTCCATGGCGTGGGTCTCGACCCCCTCATCGTCGAAGGGGCTGGAGCCGAGGCCCCTTGGGCGGTGGGGATCATCGGTGATGGTGACGCTGGGGGCAAAAACCGGCTGGCCGAGCTTGTCCTTCAGGAAAGATGAGCCCCGGGCGATCGCGGGGCCGGCTATGGCGCCGATCATCGGGCTGATGATCGACATGGCCAGGCGGTTCTCGAAGATCACCGGCGCGGTGGTCGAGGCGATCTTGCGCGACCCGAGCCTTGCTGCCGCCCGACGCCCGGCCTCGGTGCCGATGCCTTCAGGGCCGGGAAGGTCCCCGTGCCAGCGCACGGAACGGCCCTCATAACCGGTCTCCATGGTCTGACCATCCCCAGCGATGGCCGAGGCACCGAGGGAAAAGCCCGAGGCCTGGTGAGCGCCGACAAAGCCATGGCTGGTGGCAATCAGCCACTTGGCCGTGGACCAGCCGGCGGTGGCGCCGTCGGAATTGACCACGCCCTCCACAGCCCGGGCAGCGGCCTCGGCGGCGCGGGCCCGGTCTTCCAGGGTCTCGGGCGACAGCTCGGTGGGATCATAGAGGTCGAGATTGCGATGCGGACCCTTGGCCAGTCGGTCGGCGGGCGCGAAGCCTGCATAGGGGTCTTCCGGTGCCAGCTTCGCCATGGCCACGGCGCGGTCCACCAGTTTGGCCCGCGCCTCTGGCGACAGGTCGGAGCCTGAAACCGTAGCCTGCCGCTGGCCGACAAAGACCCGCAGGCCGAGGTCCCGGCTTTCCTCGCGTTCGACCTCCTCCAGGGCGCCGGCGCGGACGGAGATGGAGAGGGACTGGCGTTCGGCGGTGACGGCCTCAGCCGCATCGGCGCCGGCCTTGAGGGCTGTGGCGATCAGGTCAGCGAGCAGGTTTTGATCCATGCCAGCCATATGGCGAACCTCGTCTCGTCGAGCAAGCGCAGGGCGGTCAGGCGATGGCGTAGAACAGCAGGGCGACCCCGGCGAAGACATAGGAAATCCAGGTCAGGGTCACGCCAATCGCCCGGGGGAAGGAGGCCCCGCCGCTCTGCGACAGGCCGACGGCATGCATCACCCGGCCAGCAAACAGCACCAGGCCCGCCAGGTGCACCGCCAGGGGGGGGGCTTCCACCAGGGCCAGAACGCCAATGGCGATCAGGCCGGCGGGAATGTACTCGGTGGCGTTGCCAAAGGCGCGGATGGCCTGGGCCAGCTCGGGAATGCCGTCATCGCCAAACGCCACCTTGTGGCGCTGCCGCTGGCGGACCACCAGCAGGGAGAGCGTCAGCAGCAGAAAGATATGCAGGCCCGTCCAGAGCGCCGCCGCATGTCCCGATGTCACCAGATTCATGAAAGACCTTCCCGGACGCCCGCGCCCCCGCGCAAGGGCCGCAGTTGGACTGCGAAATGGGCGCCAGGGCAAGGGCTAAGGCCTCACCTCGTCCTCAGCACCCTCCGACCCTCGCTGCGGGGCACCGCCGCCCCAGCCGGCACCTGACCCCTACGCGCAGCGCAGAGATCGTTCACCACCAAGAGCACGAAGCACACCTAGGATCGGTACCGACCTTTGTGCTCTTCTTGGTTGATCTCTCCACCGCCTTCGGCGCGCCCGTCAGCCCTTCAAGGCCGGCAGGCCAAGGCTCGCCCACCGATCGGTGACCCGGGCGATGGTGGCCTCGTCCATGTCGAGCTTCTCGCCCCATTCGCGGTGGGTCTCCGGGGGCCACTTGTTGGTGGCGTCGAGGCCGATCTTGGACCCCAGCCCGCTCTCAGGCGAGGCGAAGTCCAGATAGTCGATGGGGGTGCCCTCAATCACGGTGATGTCCCGGGCCGGGTCCATCCGGGTGGACAGCGCCCACATCACATCCTTCCAGTCCCGGGCGTTGATGTCGTCGTCCACGACGATCACCCACTTGGTGTACATGAACTGTCGAAGGTAGCTCCAGACCCCCATCATCACCCGCTTGGCGTGGCCGGGATAGGCCTTCTTCATGGACACCACAGCGATCCGGTAGGAGCAGCCCTCCGGCGGCAGCCAGAAGTCGATGATCTCCGGGAACTGCTGGCGCAGCAGGGGGATGAACACCTCGTTCAGGGCCTCGCCGAGCACGCTGGGCTCATCGGGCGGCCGGCCGGTGAAGGTGGTCAGATAGATCGGGTCGCGGCGCATGGTGATGGCGCTGACCTGAAAGACCGGGAACTTCTCGACGGAATTGTAATAGCCGGTGTGGTCGCCGTAGGGGCCCTCGTCGGCGTACTCATCCAGCAGAACATGGCCCTCAATCACGATCTCGGCCTCGGCAGGGACCATCAAGGGCACAGTCTTGGCCGCCACCAGCTCGGCCTTGGCCCCGCGCATAAGTCCGGCGAACTGGTACTCTGACAGGGTCTCGGGCACCGGGGTCACCGCCGCCAGGATGGTGCCGGGATCAGCGCCTAAGACAGCGCAGGCGGGCAGGGCGTCAGGCTTGCCCGCCGCCTTCCAGCGCCGGTGGTGCTGGGCGCCGCCCCGGTGGGCCAGCCAGCGCATGATGGTGCGATCTTTGCCCAGCACCTGCATGCGGTAGATGCCGAGATTATAGTCGTCCTCCCGCTCCGTGGACGGGCCCTTGGTGACCACCAGCGGCCAGGTGATCAGGGGCGCGGGCTCGCCAGGCCAACAGGTCTGGATGGGCAGCTTGGTCAGGTCGATCTGGTCGCCCGTCCAGACGATCTCCTGCACCGGTGCCTTCTTCACCGTCGCCGGGCGCATGGCCATCACCGTCTTGGCGAGCGGCAGCATGTCGAGCGCGTCCTTCAGCCCCCGGGGGGGCTCAGGGGCGCGCAGGAAAGCCAGAAGTTCGCCGACCTCGCGCAGGTCAGCCGCTGTGGTTCGCTCCCGGCCCTCCAGGGTGACGCCCATGGCCACCCGCTTGACCGTGCCGAACAGGTTGACAAGGCAGGGCATGGGCGAGCGCTCGCCATCGGCGCGGATGACGTTTTCGAACAGCACCGCCGGGCCACCCTGCCGCAGCAGTCTGCGATGGATCTCGGTCATCTCCAGGACGGTGGAGACCGGCTCAGACACCCGCACCAGTTCCCCGGCGGCTTCCAGCTTGGTGATGAATTCCCGCAGCGACCGATAGGCCATGAGCCCTCCCAGGGTGATCTGATCCCAGGACTTAGGGTGGCGCTGGCCTGCTGTCACCCTTTGCGCCGGACGCGCTTGCCGCTAGATTTCGCCCTCATGAAGCGCCTCGACCTCGACGACCTGCCGCCTAGGGTCGCCCAGCTGCTCACCGGCCTCGCCGAGGGCGAAGTCTTGATCCTCGTGCAAGACGGCGCAGTGGCCGGGCGCCTGCACGGCGGCGCCCCGGCCGAGGCCGCCGTTGAGGAAGAGCCCGAGCCCTACAACAACCAGCGGGCCGCCGAGATTTTCGAGCAGTTCCGCTCGGTGGTGGAAGACGAGTTCTAGGCGACGGGCGACCTGCGCGCCTTATGGTCGCAGAGCCAATGCCTTCCCCTGGCCCCAATTGCGCCCCATGTTCGTCAGGTGACCTTGCGGAATACGAGCGGCCGTCAGAGCTGCCCCCGCAGGGTCTGTCATTAGGGAGACGACCATGTTCAAGCTTTTGTCAGCCGCGTTCGTCGCGGCCCTTGTTGCTGCGCCGGCCCTGGCCGAACCCGCGCGCGTAGGCACCGCCACCGTCATCGTCAGCAATCTTGATCCCGCCAACGCCCAGGACGCCAAGCGCCTGGAGCGCCGGGTTGAGCGCGCCGCCTTCACCGCCTGTGGCGGGCACGAGGGCAGCGTTCGGATGCTCAAGCAAACGGTGAGAACGTCCGAGTGTTATCAGGAGACCCTGGCTGAGGCCCGCAGCGCCGTCGGCGTGGGGCTGCAGTACGCCGCCCGCTAGTCGGGGCTCTTCGCCGCATCAAAGGCCCTCGCCATCGTCTTGGTGGCGAGCCTGCGCCAGCGGCGTTCCAGGAAGCTGTGCAGTGACCCCGGATCGAGGCTCTCGATCCGGGCGAGCACCATGGCTGAGGACTGATAATGCGGCGTGAGATGGAAGGTGGCCGGCTCGGCGGCCATCAGCATCTCGCGCTCATCGAAGCCCACCTCACCCAGCACCAGGCTGGCGTCCTCCGCTCTCAGGCGGGTGAAGAACTTTCCCCGCACCTTGAACGATGGGTAGCCATAGGACGTGCCCTCCTCGGCACCGGGAAAGGCCAGGATGATGGCGCGCATCTCGGTTTCGGTCATGGCTCCCTCCGAGGTCAGTAGGCGAGCGCCACCCCGTCCTTGCGCATTTCGGTGGCCGAGGCGTAGCGGCCGGGCCAGCGCTCGATGGCCTGATAGCCGCCAAAGCTGCCGTCGCTGGGGCCCAGCGTCCAGCCCAGATCGGCCAGGGCCTTGCGGGTGGCGGCGGGAACGCCGCCTTCCAGATGTAGCAGGCCTGTCCCTGGGGTGACTTCGCCGGTGGGCTCCGACCCGCCCCCATGGCGCCAGCGCGGGCTGTCGCCGGCTTCCTGAATCCCCAGGTCAAAATCGACCATGTTGGAGATGATCTGGGCCTGGCCTTGCGGCTGCATGTCGCCGCCCATGACGCCGAACGAGAGCCACGGTGCCCCGTCCTTCACCGCAAAGCCCGGGATGATGGTCTGGAAGGGCCGTTTGGCAGGGGCATAGACATTGGGATGGCCGTCGGCGAGGGCGAACATCTCGCCCCGATTCTGCAACATGAAGCCCAGGCCGTCCGGGGCGAGGCCTGATCCCATGCCGCGATAGTTGGACTGGATGATCGAAACCATCATCCCGTCCTTGTCGGCGGTGGTGAAATAGGTGGTATCGCCCTGGCTTGGCGCCTGGCCGGCATAGACGGTCTGCAGGATGGCGTTCGGGCGGATCAGCCTGGCCCGCTCGGCGGCATAGGCCTTGGAGATCAGCCACTCGGCCGGCACGTCATAGAAGGCCGGATCGGCGTAGTAGCGGGCGCGATCCTCGAAGGCGAGCCGCTTGGCCTCCACCCCATGATGGATGGCGGCGGCCGACTGGAAGCCCATGCCCCGGATGTCGAACTGCTCCATGATGTTGAGCTGCTGCAGGGTCGCCAGACCCTGGCTGTTGGGGCCGAGGCTGTAGACGTCCACCCCGCGATAGGGGCTCGCAAAGGGTTTGGTCCACTCTGCCCGATGGGCGGCAAGGTCGGCCTTGGTCATCCAGCCGCCGATCCGCTCAAAATAGCGTTCGATGGTCTCAGCGATCTCACCTTCGTAGAAGGCGTCGCGGCCCCCTTCTGCGATCAGGCTATAGGTCCGGGCGAGGCCGGGATTACGGAACACCTCGCCTTCCTTCGGCGTGGCTCCGCCAGGTGCCCAGACCGCTTTGAAGTTGTCGACCTCTTCGATCCCCAGGGTGCCGCGGGTGAAGTTGTTGTAGCTGCGCTGCAGATAGAAGGCCACGTTCTGGCTGATCGGCGCGCCGTCCTGAGCGTGGGCGATGGCCGGGGCGAACAGGTCCTTCCAGGGCAGCTTGCCATAGCGCTCATGCAGCGCCCACCAGGCGTCCACGGTGCCAGGTACGCTGACCGATATCGCCCCGTGGGAAGGAATGAGGCCGTCCTTGGCGCGGCTGCGCACGGTCTCAAGCGACAGGCCCCGGGGGCTGCGGCCGGAGCCGTTCAGGCCCACGACCTGCTTGGTCTTGGGGTCCCAGAGCATGACGAAGCAGTCGCCGCCGATTCCGCAGGCGATGGGCTCGGCATAGCCCAGCACCGCATTGGCTGCGATGGCGGCGTCCACCGCCGAGCCACCGGCCCGCAGGATGTCGATGGCTGCCAGAGTGGCCAGGGGATGGGCTGTGGCCGCGGCCCCGTGGGTTCCCCAGGCCGCACTGCGGCTGGCGAACCGCGCCCCGTCGATCCGGTCACCTGGACCCACATCAGGGCGATCACGGTTGGGGGTCGCCAGCCGGCTCTGGGCTGCGGCACCGCTGGCCAGCAGCGCCCCTGCCATGGAGGCGGGCAGGGCGGCGGGCAGGGCGGCCAGGAAGGTGCGGCGACGCATGGGCAGACTCCGGAGGGGCAATGTCACTGGGGCGTCACTATAGGCGCGTGAGCTGCTGCCAAGGCTAGTCCCAGACACAGAAAATCCCGCAGACTCAGGTCTCCACCTGCGGCGGCCTCAATCCGAAGCCGATGGGGCGGTGAGCGAGCCTAAGAACGCCTGCATTGCCTGGCCCAACTCCGCAAAGGCGGGGCTCTCAGCGGGCAGGTGTGCGCCGTTGCTCAGGAGCTGGAATGACTTGGCCCCAGTAATCTGCGCGTAGGTTGGCAGGCTCATTGAGACGGGCGTCCAGTCATCAGCACCCGGGTGAACGAGCAGAAGCGGGCAATCCAGCCGTGGGTCGGAGAGACGATGCTGTTGCAGGGTTCGGAAGAATTTCGCCCGCACCCATCTGCCGCCGAGCAATCGGTCACGTTCGAAGTAACGTTGCATGGCCCGGTGGCTGCTCATGGCCCTGAGGGGCGTCACCAAGCCTAGGGGCATGATCAGCCGGTCGAAAAGCGCCGGCACCCTTTGCATGAACCCAAGACTGAGTCGCCCCAACCAGCGCCACCGAGCGGCCCCGACAAAGGTCTCCGGATCTGACGTGTCCAGAAGGGTCGTGACGATGACACCGCGAACGCGAGTGCTTTTTTGAGCAGCGCTCACCGCCGTCATCCCGCCCAGGGAAAGTCCCATGAGCACGACCGGTCCGGCCTCAACCTGATCGGCCAATTCTGCGATCACCGCGGGCCACTCGGCATAGTCTCCATCGAAACCCGGAGCCGGGGTCGTCAATCCATAGCCGGGGAGGTCGGGGGCCAGGACCCGCCACCCGGCGGCAAGGGCCGGGAGTGCGCAAGGGGCGAGTATGCGCCCGTGGCCGCCGCCACCGTGAACCAGGATCAGAACGCCGACCGGCGGTCCGGCGGGGCGCCAGTCATCGTATCGGATCAAATGCCCGCGGACTTGCCGTTGGCGCTCCGTGGGCTCTGTGTGGAACGTGATGCCAAAGGCTTGGGCAAGGATGTCCCGGTAGCGGGTCCAGGAGGGGTGATTGTCAAAGCGTCTCATGGCGCTGATTATCGAGCAATTGCTCACATAACTGAATTCGGGTTTTAGGATGCCGGCCAGCACCGCTTCGAAAGCCCCGAGAAGGCCCGTCCGGCGGGCACGTCAGGCCCGCGCCCAGGCGACGGTTGACGCCATCGTCGAGGCGGCTGCTCAGATTCTGGCCGAAGGGGGCTGGGGCGCGCTGAACACCAATCTGATTGCCAGGCGAGCTGGGGTCTCGATCGGCTCAGTCTATGAGTACTTCCCCAACAAGGGTGCCATTGTCGACGCCATTCTCGATGCGCATCTGAGCCGGGGCGAGGCGCTGTTGGCCCAGGGCGCCTTGAGACTGCAGGAGCGACCGGACCTTCCCGCCATTGTCGGACTTTTGGTGGGCGGATTTGTCAGCCTGCACCAAGACGATCCGAGGCTTCACCGCGTCCTGTCCAGTGAGGCCCCCCTCAGCCCTGATCAGCGGGCCCGTGTGGAGGGTCTGCGGGCTTCGATCATCCAGATCGTCGCGGCGGCCCTGGCGCCCCATGTCGAAGCGCCGCACATCAGGGCGACGTTGGTTGTGGATACTGCTGAGGCCTTGTCTCACCGCTGGCTGGTGGATGAGGCCGGCCTGCCCGCCTCGGAGGCGGTGATGGCCGCAGAGCTGCACCGTATGCTGGAGGCGTATCTGCTGGATGTCCGAGGCGCTAACCCGGCAAGGCCCATACCGCCGTCTTCTTGACTTCCATGTCTTCCAGTTCGCGGGTGGTGGCGACCTGGTACTCGGCGAGCTTCACGAGGCCCTCGCGGGGGAAGTAGCTGCGACCGGGGTCGCCGATCAGGACGGTGGCACCGGCGGCCTTGGCCAGTCCCAGCCAAGCCATGACCTGGGCGGCCAGGGGCTTTTCGTAGCAGATGTCCCCGGCCAGGATCACATCGACGGACGGCGGGGCGGCGTCCAGCAGGTTGGCGCTGGTAAAGTCGCAGACCACCCCATTGGCCTCTGTGTTCAAGGCCAGGGCCGCTCCGCAATAGGCGTCGATGTCGGCGGCCAGGACATGGGTTGCCCCGGCCCTGGCCGCGGCGATGGCGACGATGCCGGAGCCTGAGGCGAAGTCGATCACCCGCTGGCCGGCGACGATGTCGGGATGGTCGAGGATGTAACGGGCGAGCGCCTGGCCGCCGGCCCAGGCAAACGCCCAGAAGGGCGGCGGCAGACCGATCTCCTCCAGGGCTTCCTCGGTCATCTTCCAGATCGGGGTGATCTCATCGGCCAGATACAGGATCAGTTCTGGGGTGTGCGGAGGCACCTGCTGGCGGGTATTGGCCAGGATGAAGGCACGGCGGCCCTCGGGGGTCTGCTCGATCACGCCGCGCTCCTGCCACCTTGCATCCCCGGCGAGTGACGAAGATCATCGCCGTACGCAAGGGGAATGATCAGGCGGGTGCCAGGCCTGAGGGCGCACCCTTGGAGGCGGCCATGCGCAGCACCTCCAGATAGCTGCCCCGAATTTCCATCTGTGGGCCCAGTCCCTTGGCCAGCAGGAGCTTGTGCGCCCGGGGCAGGTTGTAGCAGGGCAGGTGCATGAAGATGTGATGCTCGCAGTGATAATTGACCCAGTAGGGGGCGACCATGGCCCGCTCCAGGGGTCCGGCATAGGTGGTGCGGGCGCAGCGGAAGGGGTCACGCTCGTCCTTGGCTACCCCTGCATGCTCGGCGATATTGCGCAGGCGGGTGATCATCTGCGTCCAGGTGGCCTGGGGCAAAAGCCACAGGACGAACCACACCCACCAGAGCCCGAACGGCGCGGTCACAGCGATAGTCACAGCGGCCCCGATCAGCATGCGGCGTTTGCGATAGAGCTCCGCCTTGAGGATCGGTGCCAGGGGCTCGCCGGCCTTGCGGGCGGCCAGTTGGCTGCGCAGGTGGCCAAAGCGCTGCTTGAACCAGGTCTGGCCCGTGAGATCGCGGACGAGCTTGCGCCGCAGGGAGGTGGCCGTGATCGGGAAAGGGGCCGAAAGGACCAGGTCAGGGTCCTCGGCCTGCTGGACATATTTATGGTGGGTCAGGTGATAGGGGCGATAGCGGTCGAGACCGCCGGTGGTCAGCCACTCGCCGGCCCAGTCATTGAAGCCCTGGTGGCTGTGCAGTGCCCCATGGGTGGCGTCATGCATCAGGACCGCCAGTCCCAGTTGCCGCCCGCCGATGATCATGATGGCCAGGGGCAGGGTTAGCGGCCAGATCACGGCCATGGTGCCCGCCGCCAGGATCACCATCCAGGCATGGGCGATGAGGGCAAGACCCCGCCAGCTGGAGCGGTTGGAGATGCTGGCCCATTCCTGTGGCGTGAACAGGTCCTTGGGATCAATTCGAGGTGCGACGGCCATGACCTCACTGTGCCACGGTTTTTGACGGTCGGGTAGAATGACCCAGGGTCAGGGGCTGTTGGCACCAGCGGCCAGTCCCCGCAGCACCTGCTCGCTGGCGGCGTCGGCGGGGTAGAAGAACTCGATCCTCAGATCATCGGCAGCGGTGTCAGACGGGGCGCCGAACCGGGCCACGGTGGACACCAGGTCAAGGCGGAGGTCTGGGGTGCGAACCTGCAGGATCAGGGCGGCACCCGGCGCCGCATGGACCGACGCGCCGTCGGGCGCCTGGGCCTTCAGGGCTGTTATGGTGGCGTCGAGCTCGGCGCGCATGGGCCCCGGCGGTGCCCGCCAGGCCTCGGCCTCAGCCAGGGCCTGGAAATGGGCGACCAACTGGCTCCAGTTGGCCACGGCACCGCGAAAGGCCGCACTTTCGCAGGCCGCCCGCAGCAGGCTGACCTTGGGATCGAGGGCGCTTTCGCCGATCAGGGCACCAAACAGCAGGGCGGCGGGGCCATTGGCGTCCAGGGGCCGCCAGGCTCGGTCGACGGCAAAGGCCGGAAAGGGCTCATGGGCCGCCAGGGCCAGCTGCGTCACCCGCCGGATCATGGCGGCGGCCTCGTCGGTATAGACGCTTTCTCGATGGGCCGGGGCAAAGCCTGCGGCCAGCAACAGGGCGTTGGCGTCCTGCAGGGCCAGTTCCAGGGCCAGGGCGAGCCGGCCGACCATGTCCCGGGAGGGGCGGGTGCGGCCGGTCTCCAGAAAGGAGACGTGGCGCTGCGAGACCTGGGCGGCCAGGGCGAGGCCCAGTTGAGATAGGCCCCGCTGACGGCGCAGGCGGGCCAGCATGGCGGGAAAGTCGGCCACGGGCTTGGCGGCGAGGAGGGCCATGGGGTCTCCGGGCAGGGGCGGCCCTGACGGGTCGCTGGAACCGAGGGCTCACCGTGGCCGAGGCGACGGCACCCCTCAATGACCTAGCAGGTCATCACAGCTTCAGAACAAGCCCTGGGGACCCCCCCAGGCGCCAGCGGCCAGGGCCAGAAACAGCGCCACCCCCGCGAGGCTGTTGGACTTGAACAGGGCCAGGGCACCGGCGGGGTCTTCCACGCGCACCTGGGCGGCCTGCCGCGACAGATGCAGACCAAACAGCGCGGCCGGGGGCAGGAAGAGCGGGCCAAGGCCGCCGACCCACGCCGCCGTCAGGGCCAAAGCGAACGCCACCACATAAAAGGCCAGCACCGCTTTGGGCGTGGCCGCGCCCAGGCGCCGCGCCGAGGATTTCACCCCGGCCAGGGCGTCGTCCTCCAGGTCCTGGATGGCGTAGATGGTGTCATAGCCCAGGGTCCAGAAAACCCCGGCGGCATAGAGCAGCAGGGCCGGGGCCTGCAGGTCGCCCGTCACGGCGGCGAAGCCCAGAAGCGCGCCCCAGTTGAAGGTCAGGCCCAGCCAGGCCTGCGGCCACCAGGTGATCCGCTTCATGAACGGATAGGCCGCCACCAGAGCTAGCGACCCGACGCCCAGGGCGATGGCGATGGGGGGCATGGTGAGCAGGATGGCCAGGGAGATCAGGCAACAGGCGATGACGAAGGCCCAGGCCTGGCGCACGGTGATCTGGCCCGACGCGATAGGTCGGCCAGCGGTGCGGAAGACCTTGGCGTCAATGTCCCGGTCAATGATGTCGTTATAGGCGCAGCCGGCCGCGCGCATGAGGGCCGCGCCGACGAAGAACGCGATCAGCCAGCGCCAGTCAGGC
Source organism: Phenylobacterium sp. (assembly GCF_022402485.1). Classification (GTDB taxonomy): domain Bacteria; phylum Pseudomonadota; class Alphaproteobacteria; order Caulobacterales; family Caulobacteraceae; genus Phenylobacterium. Next base: position 36,970 of record NZ_JAKRSA010000028.1, read on the forward strand.
AGCTCTCCCGCCATGGCCCCGGCCAGGGCGATGCCCTGCCACCCGGGCAGCATCAGCAGCCAGATTCCCGTAGGCCGGTCGAAGCGGCCGAGTTTCAGCCAAGGCGCAAGGGCGGGCGGTGCATGGCGGTCGACCCAATTGGTCGGCGCGGCGTCGGGCAGGGGGGCGATCATGCCCCTCCTCCTACCAGATCGTGTCTTCGGCGCCTCAGTGAAAGCGGTTGGCGGATCGATGTTCAACGGGCGGTTGACGAGGATTCCCGCCCCGCCTAGCTTCCCGCCACTCACAACCCCGCGACCAGATAGGAGGGTTCGCATGAAATTGCTGTTTGCACCGAACCTCCATCGCTGCGTCGCCGCGTCCCGAACCTAGCTCAGAGCTCGTCTCGAGCGGATTTTCCCGGGCCGGCGCCTTTCTTGGCTCCCGCTCTTCAGGAATGTCCCCGTGTTCGCCCGCACCCGCTGGAACCTGTGTTTCCGGCTCTCTCATTACGCCGCCCCTGACTGCGCGCCCTTTGTGCGCAACCGGCGCTGCGGCTCGTCCGCCGGCCCACGGGCCTGCGGCCCGGATTTTTGGCCTATCCCATGACCAGCGAATTCTACGACGAAGACGAAGGTGTCACCCGGCCCCGTCCCTTGGGCAACATGGCCGTGATTGGCTTCATGTGGCGCCACTGGATGGTGGACAAGCCGCGGTTCTTCACCGCCGCGTCCCTGTTCCTGGTGGGCACGGCCTGCGACCTGTCCATCCCCTGGGCGGCGGGCGCCCTGGTGGACGCGGTGTCCTCGCCGGAGCGGCTGACGCAGGCGGCATGGACCGCCTGGGCGTTCCTGACCGGTCTCTACGTCATCTATTACGGTGTCCGAACGGTCGGCTTTCGCATCCTGAATGGCTTTTATGCCCGGATCATGGAGCGGATCGTGACCCAGGGCTTTGAGCGGGTGCAGTCTTTCTCGGCCGACTGGCACGGTTCCAACTATGCCGGAGCCACAGTGCGCAAGGTGTCACGGGCCATGTGGGGCTATGACAGCGCCTCAGATGCCCTGTTGCTGATGCTGATGCCGACCCTGATCGTGCTGGCAGGGCTTGCGGTCTCCATGACCGTGCGCTGGCCCCTGGCGGGCCTGTTCACGGCCACGGTGGTCATTGTCTTCGCGCTCTACAACGTCCTGACCGCCACCTATTACGTCCGGCCGGTCAACCTGGTCTCCAACGGCCTGGATGCCAAGATCGGCGCCTCGCTGGCCGACGCCATCGGCGCCAACCCGACGGTCAAGGCCTTCGGTGCCGAGGCCCGGGAGGGCCAGCGGTTCGCCGATACCGTGGCCGACTGGCGGGTGGCGGTGATCCGCACCTGGAACCGGTTCAACCTGGTGGGGCTGGGGCAGAACGTGCTGCTGGTTATCCTGCAGGGGGGGCTGACCGGGCTGATCCTGTGGGCCTGGACGCAAGGGGAGGCCACCGCCGGCGATGTGGCCTTCGCCATCACCTCCTTCATGCTGATGGCCGGCTATATGCGGAACTTCAGCGAGATCACCCGCATGCTGCAGAAGGGTCTGGACGACATGCTGGACGTGGCCGTCTACATGCGCACCGATCCGCAACTGGCCGACCAGCCCACGGCCAGGCCGTTCCAGGGCGTGGAAGGGGCGATCACCTTCGACCGGGTGAGCTTCGGCTATGCCGGCCAGGGGGAGCGGCTCTATCAGGACTTCAGCCTGGCTGTGGCGCCGGGCGAACGGATCGCCCTGGTCGGGCCCACGGGCTCGGGCAAGTCCACCTTCGTCAAGCTGCTCCAGCGGCTGCACGACCTGGACGGCGGCCGCATCCTGATCGATGGGCAGGACATCGCCCATGTGACGCAGGGCTCGCTGCGCCGGGCCATCGCCGTGGTGCCGCAGGATCCGTCGCTGTTCCACCGCAGCATCGGCGAGAACATCGCCTATGCGCGGCCGGACGCCAGCCCCGATGAGGTGGTGCTGGCCGCCCGCCGGGCGAGGGATCATGACTTCATCGCCCGCCTGCCCCAGGGGTACGAGACCCTGGTGGGCGAGCGGGGCGTCAAGCTGTCGGGCGGCGAGCGGCAGCGGGTGGCCATCGCCCGCGCCTTCCTGGCCGACGCGCCGATCCTGGTTCTGGACGAGGCCACCTCATCCCTTGACGTGGAGACCGAGCGTCAAGTCCAGGCGGCCACCGAGGAGCTGATGTCCGGCCGCACCACCATCGTCATCGCCCACCGGCTGTCGACCATCCGCAGCGCCGACCGCATCCTGGTGTTTGAGCGCGGTGCCATCATCGAGGAGGGCCGGCACGGGGAGCTGCTGGCCCGGGGGGGCGCCTATGCCCGCCTGCACGCCGTCTCCGAAGCCGCCGAATGACCGCCAGATCGAGACCATCATGACTGACCACTATGACGATACCGACGACCTGGCAGAGCGGACCCTCTCCAACCGCCAGGTCCTGGGCTTCATCGGTGCCTTCTGGCTCCGGCGGCCATTCCTGTTCTGGACCTCTGTCGCCCTGACCCTGGTGGCGATCGGCTTCGACCTGGCCCTGCCCTGGGCAGCGGGGCGTCTGGTGGACATCGTGGCCGCAGGTCCCGACCAGGCGGATCTCGCCTGGCGCGCCTGGGCGGTGTTCATCGGCGTGTTCCTGGCCTTCACCGTGGTGCGCAACATCGCCTTCCGGTTCTGGAACCCCATGGCGGCGGCCAATATGAAGGACATGACCGACGAGGGCTTTCAGCGGGTCCAGTCCTATTCCTCCGACTGGCACGCCAACACCTTCGCGGGCTCCACCGTGCGGCGGCTCAGCCGGGGCATGTGGGGCTATGACATGGTCTCCGATGCGGTGATCCTTTGGCTGGGTCCGGCGCTGATCGTGCTGATCGGCCTGTCGGTGATGATGATCGCCCGCTGGCCCCTGGTAGGGATCTTCTCCCTGACGGTGGTGATCGCCTATCTGATCTCCAACCTCTGGCTGACCACGATCTATGTGCGACCGGCGAACCTGAAGTCAGTGGCACTCGACTCGCGGATTGGCGGCGCCCTCTCAGACTCCATCGGCTCAAATCCGACGGTGAAGGCCTTCGGCGCGGAGGCGCGTGAGGAGGCGCGCATCGGTGGCATTACCGCCCTGTGGCGGCGCCTGACCCTGATCACCTGGACCCGGTTCATCAATGTCTGGCTGTGGCACAATCTGATGCTGGTGGTGCTGCAGGCCGGGTTGACCGGGCTCCTGCTGCGGCTATGGGCGCGGGGTGAGGCCACGGCGGGCGACGTGGTGTTCGCCATCACCGCCTTCATGCTGATGAGCGGCTATCTGCGCAATATCGGCGAGAACATCCGGATGATGCAGAAGGGCCTCGACGATGTGGAGGATGTAGCCCGCTACGCGGTCACAGGGCCGGAGGTCGCTGATTTGGCCGACGCGGTTCCGTTCCGCGGTGAACGGGGCGAGATCGCCTTTGATCGCGTCACCTTCGGCTACAAGGCGGCCGCAGGTCCGCTCTATGAGAATTTCACGCTCATTGTCGCCCCCGGGGAGAAGGTCGCCCTGGTGGGCGCGACCGGGGCGGGGAAGTCGACCTTCGTCAAGCTGCTGCAACGGCTCTATGATGTGCAGTCTGGCCGCATCCTCATCGATGGCCAGGATATATCCAGGGTCAGCCAGGGCTCCCTGCGGCGGTCCATCGCCCTGGTGCCGCAGGACCCGGCCCTGTTCCACCGCACCATCGCCGAGAACATCGCCTATGCGCGGCCCGATGCGCGCCCCGAGGAGGTGGCCCTGGCCGCCCGTCGGGCTCGGGCGCATGATTTCATCATGCGTCTGCCCAAGGGCTACGAGACCCTGGTGGGTGAGCGCGGGGTCAAGCTGTCGGGCGGCGAGCGCCAGCGGGTGGCCCTGGCGCGGGCCTTCCTGGCGGATGCCCCGATCCTGGTCCTGGACGAGGCCACCTCCTCCCTGGACGTGGAGACCGAGCGCGATGTCCAGTCGGCCATGGAGGAGCTCATGGCGGGCCGCACGACCATCGTCATCGCCCACCGGCTGTCCACCATTCGCGGGGCCGACCGGATCCTGGTCTTTGAAGGCGGTCGGGTGGTGGAGGAGGGCCGGCATGCTGAGCTGGTGGCCAAGGGCGGTGCCTATGCTCGGCTGCATGCCGTCACGGAGGGGACGGCCTGAGGCCGGAGCATCACTTGGGCGGCCAGGCGGCCCATTGGCCCGCATCCGCCAGCGGCAGGGCCACATCCACCTGGCAAACAAGACCGGAGGGCGCAAAGTCCATGCGCACCTCGCCGACGAACTCAGCGGCCAGGCCATGCTGGATCAGACGAGACCCGAAGCCCTTGCGTGCGGGCGGGTTGACCGGGGGACCCCCTGCCTCGCACCAGGTGAGGTGCAGCCGAGGGGGATCGACATCCTCCGATAGCCGCCAGACCAGTCTGACCTGGCCAGCGGCATTACTCAGGGCGCCATACTTGGCGGCGTTGGTGGCCAGTTCATGAAAGGCAAGGGCCAGGGCGATGGCAGTTCGCGGGGGCAGGATCACCCCTGGACCTTCCACCCGGAACCGCTCGGGGCCATAGGGGGCGGCGGCCTGGCTGGCGATTTCCTCAAGACGGGCACCCGACCATTTGGCGTCCGTCAGCACATCATGGGCCTTAGCCAGGGCGAGTAGGCGTGAGGTCAGGGCTTCGCGCACCTCCAGCGACGCCCCGCCGCCCCTCAAGGTCTGGGCGGCAATGGCCTGTACGGTGGCCAGGGAGTTCTTCACCCGGTGATTCAGCTCATGCACCATCAGGCGAAGGTGCTCCTCGGCGCGCTTCCGCTCGGTGATGTCACGGAAGAAAACAGCGAGTCCTTCCTCCACCGGATTGCCCCGCACATCGAGCCAGGTGGTCTTGCCGGCGGCAGAGACGAATTGGGTCTCAGCGGCAAAGGCGGTCCGATCGCGCATCGACTCTCGGTATAGGCGTCCCAGGGGTGCGTTGACGGTTGCGGGCCAGAGCGCCCAATGGTCCTGGCCAATGAAGGCCTCCCGCGGGCGACCATCGACCCGTACGCCCTCCGCATTAATCTCCAGGATCGTGAAATCATGGGCCAGCAGAAGGAAGCCGTCTGTCATGCCCTCGAGCACATCGCGGGCTCGGTCGCGCTCGGCCTTTAGGTCGGCTTCTGCCCGGACCTGCTCTGTGGTCTCCACCACAAACGCGATCACCCCAGCCGGAGCGCCGGCCTCATCGAACACCGGCGAGTAATCCAGGTTCATCACCACAGTCTCAGCGACGCCATGGCGATAGAGCACCAGCTCCTGGTTTTTGTAGGACAGGGACCCGCCCGCCAGTCCTACGCTCATAACATGGGCGTTGAAGTCCGCGACCTCGGGCCAGCCCTCAAGGACCTGGCTGCCCAGCAGGGTCGGATGGCGCGCCCCGGCGAAGATGGAATAGGCGTCGTTGTACAGCATGATCCCCTGAGGGCCCCAAAGCATGACGATGGGGGTAGGGGAGTGGAGCAGAATGCTGAGGGCGGTCAGCAGGCTCTGGGGCCAGCGATCGATCGGACCAATCGGGCTGCCGGACCAGTCCTTCTGAGCGATCAAGGCACCGGTTTCCCCCCCTGCGCGAAGCAGGGCGAGGCGGGAGGCCAGGGGGGCGTCTCCGGGGCCCCTAGGGCGTGACAAGAGGACCAGCCTTTCCCCGACGTCCTGATCCCATCAAGGACATAGCCGTCCATCCGTCAGGGCCGAGATCTCGAAGGGATAAAGGACCTCTGGTTCAGGGGCTTCAACCGTGCGTGCCACACCCCGATCGGCGAGGGTCTGAATCAGGTGCCGCATGACATTCAGCCGGGCGGCCTTCTTCTGGTCGGCCCGCACACAGACCCATGGCGCAAAGGCCGTGTCGGTGCGGCGGAGCATCTCATCGCGGGCCGCCGAATAGTCGGTCCACCGGGGCTGAGCGAACTCATCCAATGGGCTCGATTTCAGCACCTTAAGGGGGTCATTCTTGCGCTCAGCCAGGCGCGCAGCCTGCTCATCCTTGCTGACATCCAGCCAGATCTTCACCAGCCGGATGCCGCTCGCCACCAGCATCTGCTCGAAGAGCGGAACCTCCCGCAGGAAGTCCTCCTGCTCAGCCGGGGTGGAGAACCCCATCACCCGCTCGACCCCGGCACGGTTGTACCAGGAGCGGTTGAAGATCACGAACTGCCCGCCGGCCGGCAGGTGGCTGACATAGCGCTGGAAGTACCACTGGGTCCGCTCCACATCCGAAGGCTTGGACAGGGCCACCACCCGGGTGCCGCGTACGGAAAGATGTTCGGTGATCCGCTGGATCGTGCCGTCCTTGCCGGCGGCATCGCGCCCCTCGAAGATCACCAGCACCTTTTCGCCCTTCGCCAGGATCTGCTGCTGGGTCTTCACCAGGGCCAGCTGCAGTCGGGGCAGGGCTTCGTCATAGGATTCGTCGGACTTGTCGGACTTATCGGACTTGCTCATGACCAAACCCTACGCCGGGAGCACGCCTTGGCGCCATGGTCTATGCGCGAACCACCGTCTCCCATTAGAAAGCGGCGCATGATCAGACTGTTTGTCACCCATGATCTGGCCCCCGGGGCGAGGCTTGGCCTGAACCCCGACCAGAGCCGCTATGTGATCGCCGTCATGCGCCGGGCACCCGGCGATGCCCTGCTGGTGTTCAATGGCCGTGACGGGGAATGGCGTGCCGTCGTCGCCGAGAGTGGCAAGCGCGGGGCGGTGCTGCAGGTCGAGGCCCAGGCCAGGCCCCAGACCCAAGGATCAGATCTTGATCTGATCGTAGCCGTGGTCAAACGCGCGCGGCTGGAGACCATTGTCGAAAAGGCCTGCGAGCTTGGTGTGCGCCGGATTCGGCTGGTGCTGACCGAGCGCACCAATCCCGATCATGTGCGGTTGCCGCGGCTCAACACCATTGCCACCGAAGCCGCAGAACAAACCGGGCGGATCGACCTTCCGGAGATTTTTGAGCCTGTTCGCCTGGCTGTCCTGCTGGAGTCCTGGGCGCCGGAACGACGCCTGCTGTTCTGTGACGAGGCGGGCGATGCCCCGCCGGTGATGGACGCACTCGCCGGTCAGCCCAAGGGAGCGTGGGCAGTCCTGATTGGTCCGGAGGGCGGTTTTTCCCCGGCCGAGCGGGCCAGATTGCGCAGCTTAGATCAGGCCGTGCCTGGGACTCTGGGGCCGAGGATCCTGCGGGCCGACACCGCGGCGATCAGCGCCCTCACCCTCTGGCAAAGCGTCTGTGGGGACTGGGACGACCGCAACCTGATGTGTTGAGGCGCCATTGCACTTTCTCATCGTTGCACCCACGTCATCGAACGGCGTAAAGATCGCCGCCGCTGAGGGCCTCGGCCATGGCGAAAACACTGGCGGGCTGGGGAGAGAGTCATGGCCGACGTCATTTGCGACGAGCGCCCCTTGGTGTTCGAAGACCTGGTGGCCTGGTTCGCCGACGGCTCCAAAGCCAAGGCGGACTGGCGCATCGGTGCCGAGCACGAGAAGTTTCCCTTCTATCTGACCGATCATTCCCCGGTCCCCTATGAGGGTCCCGCAGGCATCCACGCCCTGCTCACGGGCCTTATGCGCTTTGGCTGGTCTGGTGTTTATGAGGGCGAGACCCTCATCGGGCTGGAGCGCAACGGCGCCAATGTCAGCCTCGAGCCCGGTGGTCAGTTCGAGCTTTCAGGGGCGCCGCTCGGCGACCTGCACGAGATCTGCGCCGAAACTGGCGGTCACCTCACCGAGGTCAAGGCCGTGGCCGACGAGCTGGGTCTGGGCTTCCTGGGCCTTGGCTTCACCCCCACCTGGACCCGGGATCAGATCCCTGTGATGCCCAAGGGGCGCTACAAGATCATGCGCGCCTATATGCCCAAGGTCGGCGGCATGGGCCTGGATATGATGTTCCGCACCTGCACGGTGCAGGTGAACCTCGACTTCGGGTCCGAAGCCGACATGATCAAAAAGTTCCGGACCAGCCTGGCCCTGCAGCCGGTGGCCACGGCCTTGTTCGCCAACTCGCCGTTCACCGAGGGCAAGCCCAACGGCTTCCTGTCGGCCCGGGCCAATGTCTGGACCGACGTGGACCCCGACCGGACCGGCATGCTGGACTTTGTCTTCAAGGACGGATTCTGCTTCGAGACCTACGCCAACTACGCCCTCGACGTGCCGATGTACTTCGTCAAGCGCGAGGGCCGTTACATCGACGTGGCCGGCCGGTCCTTCCGGGATTTCATGGCGGGTCAGCTGCCTGAGCTGCCCGGTGAGCGCCCGACCATCAAGGACTGGGCCGATCACGTCACCACCATGTTCCCCGAGGTCCGCCTCAAATATTACCTTGAGATGCGCGGCGCGGACGCCGGTCCCTGGAGCCGCCTCTGCGCCCTGCCGGCCCTCTGGACCGGACTGCTCTACGACCAGGCTGCCCTCGATGCCGCCTGGGACCTCTGCAAGGACTGGTCGGTGGAGGACCATGAGGTCCTGCGCGGCCAGGCTGCCCGGGTGGGTCTGAAGGCGCAGATCGCCGGTCGCAGCCTGCAGGATGTCTCCAAAGATGTCGTGGCGATCGCCCGTCAGGGATTGAAGGCGCGCAATCGTCTCAGCGGCGGGATGATCGATGAAACCGGCTATCTGGCGGAGCTTGAGGCTATCGCCGACAGCGGTGTGACCCCGGCCGAACGGCTGCTGGAACAGTTCCATGGCCCGTGGGGCGGCGACCTGTCCAAGGTCTACAAGACCATGGCGTTCTAGGACTGGCGTGCCAACGCGCGTCAGGACTCCCTGTCGGTGCGGGGCGTAACGTTGGACGGCCAATGGGGCTGCTGGCTCTGGCCGCCGCCGGAATCGGTGTGCTGAACCACGGCGTCCACGTCGGTGAAGCGATCGCCAGGGGCGGTCTCTGGGCTGACGCCATAGACCTCGATGCGGCCTGCCTGAAAGGCCATCCGGTCGGAGAGCTGAACAGCCGCCGGTAGTGGCTCCTCATGGACCCAGGCCACGTGCTCCAGAACCTCGCCGTCCAGGGTCAAGGTGAAGCAGGCGGCGTCGCCCGTGGTCGGGCAGTGCCTTGCCTGGTCGCTCCTGGCGAAATAGCCCAGCTCGACATCACTTTTGGGAAAATAGGCGACCGGCGTCCGCGTCCCCTGACTGAGGATCAGCACGTCGTTGCTGTCGGCGAGCACGTGTCCCCGATAGGCCGCCCGCAGGCGCGTTGGGGCCGGGTAGATTTCCAGGACCTGGTCGGAGTCTCTAGGGCTCATGGGGGATTCTCCTGTCTCCCCGGCTTAACGCCTCAGCCCGTCCTGGGGCTCCCTGATCCCCCTGCGCCTGCGGTGCCTTGGGCAAGCCTTGCTTGTCTCCCGCGCAGTCGCGTGATCTTCTCCCCACTTTCCCGGTCCGCCCGGGTTGAATGAACCCGGATGTCGGCCTGCGTGGCTGGCTCTATGCAGATCAAGCGGAAGTCGATCCATGAACATCGTCATTGTGCTCGGCGTGATCATCACGCTGCTCACCGGGCTTCCTGTGTTGCTGCAGCTGATGCGCAACCATCCCCGGGGCCTGATCGTCCTGTTCTTTGCCGAAATGTGGGAGCGGTTCTCCTACTACGGCATGCGGACCATCCTGATCTTCTATCTGACCCAGCACCTGCTGTTTGATGACGACATCGCTAACAGCCAGTACGGCTCCTACACCTCGCTGGTCTATTTGCTGCCCCTGATCGGGGGGATCCTGGCGGACCGCTACCTGGGCACCCGCAAGGCCGTGGCGTTTGGCGCCCTGCTGCTTGTGGCCGGCCATCTGGCGATGGCCGTGGAGGGCGAGCCCACCCGTGAGACCCTGACCTATGCCGGCCAGGCCTATGAGGTCTCGCTGGAGGGCCGCATGGATGACCGTGAGGTCCGGCTGATGGTGGACGGCGAGGCTTACGCCTTCGGTCGCGCTGAAGGCGGCGGTCTGCAGATCATCGACCTGCCAGCATCGGCCCCGCTTCCGGCAGTCCTGCCCGAGGGCAGCTATGAGCTGATCAAGACTGCTGATCCCGTGGGGATCAATGTCTTCTACCTCGCCCTGTCGCTGATCATCCTGGGGGTCGGCTTCCTCAAGCCGAACATCTCCGCCATCGTCGGCCAGCTCTATCCGCAGGGCGATCCCCGGCGGGATTCGGGCTTCACCCTCTACTATTACGGGATCAATCTCGGCGCGTTCTGGGCCTCGGTGCTCTGTGGGCTGCTCGGCCAGCAGTACGGCTGGTCCTATGGCTTTGGCCTGGCCGGGATCGGCATGGCGCTCGGCTGGATTGTCTTCGTCCTCGGCAAACCGCTGTTGCAGGGCAAGGGCGAGCCGCCCAATCCCGAACTGCTGGCCAAGCCCGTGGTGGGCCCGGTGAATCGGGAATGGCTGATCTATCTGGCGACCATCCCTGCCATCGCGGGGGTGTGGTGGCTGGTGCAGCATAAGGCCGTGGTCGGTGCCGTGCTCTCTGCCGCCATCGTCATTTCCCTGGGGATCGTGGCCTATGTGATCGTGCGGGTCTGTCAGACCAAGGTCGAGCGCCAGCGGATGATGCTGGCCATGGTGCTGATCTTCGGATCGGTGGTGTTCTGGACCCTGTTCGAACAGGCCGGCACTTCTCTGAACCTGTTTGCTGCGCGAAATGTGGATCTGTCCATCACCAGCCAGGCGAGCACCTTCTTCGGCATTCCGGTGGGGACTCCGGATCAGCTCGCGGCGGCCGGTATGGCGCAAGGCGGCTGGTGGAGCTGGATCGACACCCGCTTCGGTGCCGCCCAGGTGCAGTCCTTCAATGCGGGCTTCATCCTGATCTTCGCCCCGATCTTCGCCGCCCTCTGGGCCTTCCTCGGTCGTCGGGGGCTGGACCCCGATCCGACCATGAAGTTCGGCCTGGCCCTGGCCCAGGCGGGTCTCGGTTTCATGGTGGTGGTGTGGAGCGCGGGCCTGGCCGACCCTAGCTTCCGTCTGCCCCTCATGGTGCTCGGCCTGCTCTATCTGCTGCACACCACAGGCGAGCTGTTCCTGTCGCCGGTGGGGCTTTCGGAGATTACCAAGCTCTCCCTGGCCTCGGTGGTGTCGTTCATGATGGCCGTCTGGTTCCTCTCCAGCGCCATCGCCCAATATGTGGGCGGCTGGATCGCCGCCCTGGCCGGCACGGAGACCGTGGGCGGCCAGGTGCTAGACCCTGCCGCAGCCCTGCGCAGTTCCCTCGAGGTCTTCCAGATGCTCGGCTACTGGGGCCTGGCGGCCGGGGCGGTGTTCATCGTGCTCAGCTTCTTCATCAAGGGCTGGGCCCATGGGGCAGGTCCGGGCCAGGGCGCAGCCCCTGAACCCTTCGCCCCGACCGTTGATGGTGAGCGCCAGGCGGTGAACCCGCAGACATTGAGCGACAGCCGCTCGGGCTGAAACCTTGGGGGTTGGGGTGGACGCCGTCAGATCCTGAAAGCGCTCCGGCTCAGCCCCCGAAGGTTCGACTGACCCGCATGCGGATCATGCGACCAAAGCTCAGGTCACGGTCCTCGATGAAGGCCACAGGGGCGGTGTCACGGGGCCCGGCATAGACTGTGCGGGTCCGGCGAACCCCGCGATCGGTGATGTTGGGGGCCTCGAACCGCAGCACCCAGGCCGCCCTGGGTCGCCACTCCAAAAAGGGCGTGACGTAGGTCCCCATCTTCACCGTGGAGATTTCATCGAACCGATAGGCGGTTTCACGCCATCCGCCGATCGCGTCGATGCCCCAGCTGGCCTTCAGATTGGGAAGATCCTGGGTGAAGAAGGTCTCCCAAACCACGGGGCTGAGGCCGGAGATTTCTCGCGTTTCCCCGGTGGTGGGATCTGCCACCTCCGAGCGCCGCCATTGCACCTCGGTGCGCAGCTGGGCGCCCTTCAGGCCGAACCGATCAAAGGGCACAGTCAGGTTGAGCGCCAGTTCGGAGCGCGTGCCAGCGCCAATGTTGGCCGGGGCATCGAAGACACTGCCTGACGCCAGCCGGACCGGTGCCCGGTCGACCACATCGTTGATCTCGGCGTGGCGCAGGCTGATCACGGCCGCGCCATTGGTCCAGAACCGGCGCTCGAACGCCGCCTCAAACAGCCACTCCTGCGCGGGGTTGAGGTCCGGATTGCCCGCGGTCAGCACGCCCGTGTTCAGGGAGGATGAGGCGACGAAGTCATCGAAATTCAGCTGGCCTACGTTGCGCTCGACACTGAAGCGCAGCTGGGTTTGAGGGTCCTGCGCCCAGCTGAGGCTAAGCCGGGGTTTGGCGTAGGCCAGGGACTTCTCTAACTGCACATCGCCCTCGGCGGTGATGTCAGAGGCCTCATAGCGCAGGGCACCGTCCAGGTTCAGGCGCGGGGTGACCCGCCAGGCGACCTTGAGGAAGGCCTCGCTGCGACGCTCCTCCACCTCTACATTAGCGGCAGGCAGCACCACGTTTGCGCCATTGCGGGCAAAGCGGGTGTTGCTCTCCAGGGTGTTTATCGCGCTCTCGCCGCCCACCTCCCAGGAGAGGGCGTCGGTCTGACGCCAGCGCACGACGCCTCGGCCAATCGTCTCAACCCTGTCACTCTCAAGGCCGAAGCGGGCGCGGTCGACCAGGGTGCTGAAATTGGACTCGATCGTCTGGTTGGAGGTCTGCCGAAGGCCGATCAGCTCGAGGCTCGTGCGGGGGCTCAAGGGGCGCGAATAGCTGGCGCCGATTTCAGAGCCCAGCCGGTCGAAAACATCTTGGGAAACTTCCCTGGGACCGGCCCCTCGGGCAAGGTTCAGTTCGTCATATTCATCACCATTGGTGGACAGGCGGCCATTGATTCGCAGCAGGCCAGACCAAAGCGGTCGCTCCAGTGCCCCGGTCCAGGCGGCGTTGGTTCCGAGTCCTTCGCTGTCCACGTCACTGATGATCAGCGGCGCGCCATTGCGATCCACTCGGGTTCGGAGACCCTCGCCGGCCTCGTCGTCGGGCCCCTGTCCCCCCACCAGGCTGGTTTCCCACGACAGGTCCCCGCTGCGGCCCGATCCGTCGATCCGGAACCCCGTTACATTGCGACCGTCATAGATCTGGCGATTGGCCAGGGCGACAAGGCCCTGCATGGTGCTGGCCTGACTGCGGATCACATTGGCCATCATCGAGCGGCCCTGCATGTCGACGCCAGGGGCGCCGCCGCGAATGAGATCGATCCGTTCGACCTGTGAGGCCGGAAGCCGCCTAAGGATTTCCTCCAGATTGTCGGCCTTGGAGGCGGGGCGCCGGCCATCAATCAGGACATTGCCCGCCGCGCCTTCGAAACCGCGGACGTTGTCGCCGCCCTCGACCACGAAGCCGGGCAAACGCTGAACCATATCCAGGGCCGTCGTCGGGTGGGCGTCGGCAAAGAACTCCGGCCCATAGCTGATAACCCCTTGGCCTGCGGGCGCAGCAGGCCCCGGCACCTGGGCCTGGACCACAACCGGGAACATGAGGGGCCCTGCCGCGATGAGCGCAGCCAAGCGGCGTTTCTGTTTCATAGGACCGTCTCCTGCGCGGGAGATGAGCCAGGTTGTCCCTGTGCTCCAGTTAAATCTTGGATGGCGGCTTGAAATATGGCGGTGCCGCCGTCAGTTTTGAAATGCTGGGCCCTTGAGCCCTGTCCGATCTGAATGGCTTAATCAGATCGGGCGAAAATCTTTCTAAATCAGAATATTATACAAACTCTACCCGACGAGCGATGCGGGCTTGCTGCTGCGAGAACGCTCTAGAGGCTCGTGCCGCCGACGGTGAGGCCGGTGATTTTCAGGGACGGCTGGCCGACACCCACAGGAACGCTCTGGCCTGACTTGCCACAGACACCGACCCCGGGGTCAAAGTCGAAATCGTCGCCGACCATGGTCACCCGGGTCAGGGCCGAGGGACCGTCGCCGATCAGGGTTGCGCCCTTCACCGGCCGCGTCACCTTGCCGTCCTCGATCAGATAGGCCTCGGTGCACTGGAACACGAACTTGCCGTTGGTGATGTCCACCTGGCCGCCACCGAAATTGGCGCAATAGAGACCGCGCTTGGTGGCAGCGATCATCTCGGCCGGGGGGGTATTTCCCCCTTCCATGGCGGTATTGGTCATGCGCGGCATGGGCATGTGGGCATAGGACTGGCGGCGACCATTGCCCGTGGCGGCCAGTCCCATCAGTCGGGCGCTCATCCGGTCATGCATGTAACCTACCAGGATGCCGTCTTCGATCAGCACCGTGCGCTCGGTGGGGGTGCCCTCGTCATCGACGGTCAGCGAACCCCGGCGGCCGGGCAGGGCACCGTCGTCAAAGACTGTCACCCCGGGGGCCGCGACCCGCTGGCCGATCTTTCCGGAGAAGGCTGAGGTGCCCTTCCGGTTGAAATCGCCCTCCAGCCCATGGCCGACGGCTTCGTGCAGCAGCACGCCGTTCCAGCCCGGGCCCAGGACCACATCCATCTCGCCGGCAGGGCAGGCCACGGCCTCAAGATTGACCAGGGCCTGACGCAGGGCTTCCTCGCCCTGATCGCGCCAGGATTGCGGATTGATCCAAGCCTCGTAGCCAGCCCGGCCTCCGGCCCCGGAGAACCCGGCCTCCCGGCGACCATCTTTCTCCACAGTCACCTGGATGTTGATGCGTGACAGGGGGCGGACATCGCGGATCAGCCGGCCATCGGCCCGCAGGATCTCGACGATACGCCGTTCGCCGGTGAGGCTGGCCATCACCTGCACCACCCGAGGGTCCCGCGCCCGCGCCCAGGCGTCGATCTCCTGCAGCAGGGCGACCTTGTCAGCGAAGTCCGGCGAGGCAAGGGGGTCATCATCCCCATAATGGCGGACATTGGTGGCCCGCGGCCCTTCGGCGGCGACCCCTTCATAGCCGCGCTTGGCCAGGGCGGCGGAGGCGGCGGCCCGTTTCAGGGCGGCCTCGGAGATTTCGCTGGAGTGCGCATAGCCGGCGGTCTCGCCGGCCACGACCCGCAGACCAAAGCCTTCGGTCGAATCATAGGCCGCCGATTTCAGGCGACCGTCGTCGAACAGAAAGGATTCGCTCTCTGAGCGTTCGGCGAAGATTTCCCCATCGTCGGCACCGGCCAGGGCCTCCCCAAGAATCTCGCGGGCCCGCTCAGGGGCGACGCCGCAGGAGTCGAGGATGGAGGGCGCGGAAATATGGGCGTTCATCGGTGATCCTTCGGCGGGCGACGGGCCAGTTTCACAAGACATAGGGACTTCCAGGGCCGCCGTCACGGGGGCGACCTTTTCACGGGGTTTTGATGAGGTTTTGGAGTGCGTCACTTGGTCCGTCATCGTCAGTTTTGTGTCCCACCCCTTGAAGCTGGCTATCGCCTTGGCAATTTGGGGGAGAGCGCGTATGCACGCGCCTTGAGGGCCTGGCGGCGGACGCCTTTTTCGCTGCGTAAGCCTCGTTTCAGTCGCGGATCGGCCAAGGGTGATGTCCCGGACGCCGAAACCGCCAAAGAGACCGAGGGGATATGAAGTCGAGTTTGCAGGGGATGCGGACGTTGGCGGCTGGGACCGCGGCGGGCGCAATGACGGCGTTCTGGGGTGTTCAGGCCCTCGCCCAGGACCTGATGGGCCAGCCCACGCCTAAGGGGATCGGGCTTCAGCCGGCAGCTGCGCCGCTGAAGCATGATGCGATCTGGTTCCACGATGTGATCCTGATGCCGATCATCACGATCATTACCTTGTTCGTGGCCGCGCTGCTGATCTGGGTCATCGTGCGCTACAACGCCCGCGCCAACCCCGTGCCGGCGAAATTCAGCCACAACACCACCATTGAGGTCATCTGGACCCTGGTCCCGGTGCTGATCCTGGTGTTCATCTCCATCTTCTCGTTCCGGCTTCTGTTTGCCTATCACGACATGCCGCGCCCGGACCTGACGGTGAAGGCCGTGGGCTATCAGTGGTACTGGGGGTACGAGTACCCCGACCACGAGGTTGGCGAATTCATCTCCAATATGCTGCCCGAGGAAGACGCCCGTGCCGCTGGCGTGCCCTATCTCCTGGCGGCCAACGAGCCCATGGTGGTTCCGGTCGGCAAGACAGTCCGCGTGCTGGTCACTGCCGCCGACGTCATCCACTCCTTCGCCATGCCGGCCTTCGGCCTGAAGACCGACGCCATTCCCGGCCGTGTGAACGAGACCTGGTTCACCGCCGAGAAGGAAGGCATCTATTACGGTCAGTGCTCCGAACTGTGCGGCGCTGATCACGCCTATATGCCCATCGAGATCCGGGTGGTGAGCCAGGCCGAATTCGACGCCTGGATCGCCAGCAAGGGCGGCAATCCCGCCGGCCTCGCGGCCGCTGCCGCCGCTGACGCTGCGGCCCCGGCCGTGGAGGCGGCTGCCGCCGATGCCGCGACCACCGAAGGTGAAACCCAAGACGCGGCTGCTACGCCGCCTGAGTCCGCTGCGCCTGTGGCCGCAGCGGCCGCGAACTGACCAGGGGTAGAGTAAGATGGCTGAAGCCGCCGTACACGCTCACGACGACCACGATCACAAGCCCGGGTTCTTTACCCGCTGGTTCCTGTCGACCAATCACAAGGACATCGGCACGCTGTACCTGCTGTTCGCCATCATGGCGGGCATCGTGGGCGGCGCGCTGTCTGGCCTGATCCGCTGGGAACTGGCTGAGCCGGGCCTGCAGGTCTTCGTTGAAGGCTCCCTGCTCGACCAGCTCGGCTGGATCGATGCTTCCAAGCATGGCTACAACGTCGTTGTGACCGCCCACGCCCTGGTCATGATCTTCTTCATGGTCATGCCCGCCATGATCGGCGGGTTCGGCAACTGGTTTGTGCCGATCATGATCGGCGCCCCGGACATGGCCTTCCCCCGCCTGAACAACATTTCGTTCTGGCTGCTGGTGGCCGCCTGGGTCCTGCTGCTGATGTCGATGTTCGTCGATGGCGGCCCGGGCCGTGGTTTCGGCGGTGGCTGGACCATTTACCCACCGCTGTCGACCCTGGGCCACACCGGTCCGTCCATGGACCTGGCCATCCTGTCGCTGCACGTGGCCGGTGCCAGCTCGATCCTGGGTGCGATCAACTTCATCACCACCATCTTCAACATGCGCGCCCCGGGCATGACCCTGCACCGGATGCCGCTGTTTGCCTGGTCGGTGCTGATCACCGCCTTCCTGCTGCTGCTGTCCCTGCCGGTTCTGGCGGGTGCCATCACCATGCTGCTGACCGACCGTAACTTCGGCACCGCCTTCTTCGATGCCGCCGGCGGCGGCGACCCGGTGATGTTCCAGCACCTGTTCTGGTTCTTCGGTCACCCCGAAGTGTACATCCTGATCCTGCCGGGCTTTGGGATCATCAGCCACATCGTGGCGACCTTCTCGCGCAAGCCCGTGTTCGGCTATCTCGCCATGGCCTACGCCATGGTGGCCATCGGCTTCGTCGGCTTCATCGTGTGGGCCCACCACATGTACACCGTCGGCATGAACATCAATCTGCGGGCCTATTTCGTGGCCGCCACCATGGTCATTGCGGTGCCCACGGGGGTGAAGATCTTCTCCTGGATCGCCACCATGTGGGGCGGGTCGATCAGCTTCAAGACGCCCATGCTGTGGGCGATTGGCTTCATCTTCCTGTTCACCGTCGGCGGCGTCACCGGGGTGGTCCTGGCCAATGCCGGCATCGATTACAGCCTGCACGACACCTACTATGTGGTCGCCCACTTCCACTACGTCCTGAGCCTTGGCGCGGTGTTCGCGATCTTCGCGGGCTTCTACTACTGGTTCGAGAAGATCTTCGGCGTGAAGTACCGTGAGTGGGCCGGCGCGGTCCATTTCTGGGTCACCTTCGTCGGCGTGAACCTGATCTTCTTCCCGCAGCACTTCCTGGGTCTCCAGGGCATGCCGCGCCGGTACGTCGATTATCCGGACGCCTACACCTACTGGAACCAGATCTCGACCCTGGGCTACGCGATCACCGCCGTGGGTACGGTCTGGTTCCTGCTGATCCTGCTGGAAGCCGCCATCGTGCGCCGTAAGGCTGAGGCCAATCCTTGGGGCGAAGGCGCCACCACCTTGGAATGGACCCTGCCTTCGCCGCCGCCGTTCCATCAGTTCAACGAACCGCCGGTCATCAAGGCTGACGGCCACCACTAAACGGCCAGCTCGACGGCTGGGGGGCGCGGCTCGGTCACACCGAACCGCGCCCCTTCGCAAATCTGGCGGGTCCCTTTTGGAGTAAGTCTTTGGCGACCATGACGAGCGCCATCACCGCTACATCAGACACCCCGGCCCGCTGGCAGGACTACCTGCAGCTGCTCAAGCCCCGGGTTATGTCCCTGGTGGTGTTTACCGGAGCAACAGGGCTGGTCTGTGCCCAGGCACCGATCCATCCCCTGCTGGGCGCGGTGGCAATCCTGTGTATTGCGGTGGGCGCCGGCGCGTCCGGCGCGCTGAACATGTGGTATGACGCCGACATTGACGCCCAGATGCGCCGGACCCGGGGGCGACCCGTGCCTGCCGGTCGCATCAAGGGGGCCGAGGCCCTGTCGATGGGGCTTATCCTTTCGCTTCTGTCTGTGATGTTCATGGGGGTAGCGGTCAGCTGGTTGGCCGCCGGCCTGCTGGCTTTCACCATCTTCTTCTACGCCGTCGTCTATACCATGTGGCTGAAGCGCTGGACGGCGCAGAACATCGTCATCGGCGGACTGGCGGGTGCCCTGCCGCCCGTGATCGGCTGGGCCGCGGCCGCCGGCGAGGTTCCCCTCAATGCCTGGCTGCTCTGCGCCATTATCTTCATGTGGACCCCGGCGCATTTCTGGGCCTTGGCGCTCTACAGCAGCGAAGATTACGAAAAGGCCGGGGTTCCGATGATGCCGGTGGTGGCGGGTGCCGCCTCCACACGGCGGCAAATCTTCATCTACAGCCTGCTGTTTGTCCCGATCTGCCTGATGCCAGCTTTCACGGGTCTCGGCGGGGTCGGATACCTTTCCGTGGCCGCTTCGGGCGGCCTGATCTTCCTGGTCTTGGCCTGGCGGGTCATGCGCAGCCGGGCCGGAGACAGTGCCGACCCCCGGCTGGACGGGCGGCTCTACGATGTCCGGGCCGGGGCCAAGGATGCGCGGAACCTGTTTGCCTTCTCGATCCTCTACCTCACCCTGATCTTCGCCACCCTGCTGGTGGAAGCGGTGATGGGGCTGCCGGCCTTCCTCAACCTTATGCCTGGAGCGGCCTGATGAGCGAACCTGACGCACCGCAAGATGTGCCGGCCAAGCCCCCCTCGAACCCGCCGCAGCAAGACCCCATCTTCAAGGCCCGCCGGGGGCGCAACATCGCCATCGCCCTGGGCCTGATCACCTTCGCTATTCTCGTCTTCCTCGTGACCGTTGTTAGATTGGGAGCCAATGTCCTCGATAGACCTCTCTGACCCGCAGCGCCCGACCCCTGAAGCCGCTCGGCGTAACCTGCGCCTGGGGCTGATCTGTACGGGTGTCTTTGTTGGGATGATCGGCCTGGCCTACGCCTCGGTGCCCCTGTACCGGGCCTTCTGCCAGGTAACAGGGTTCGGCGGCACAGTAAGCCAGGCTGAGTCCGCCCCGACCACCATCCTGAATCAGACCCTGAACATCCGTTTCGACACCAATGTCCGGAACCTGCCCTGGTCCTTTGAGTCGCAGGATGTGGCTCAGACCCTGAAGATCGGCGAGACCGGTCTCGCCTTCTTCGAAGTGACCAACAACAGTTCGGTCCCGATGACGGGCCGCGCCGTCTACAATGTGGTCCCGGCCGCTGCGGGGGCCTACTTCCGCAAGCTCGAGTGCTTCTGCTTCAACGATCAGACGATTGGCCCCGGGGAGACGATCAAGTTCCCCATGGTCTACTTCGTCGATCCGGAATACGCGGAGGACTTTGAGACGAAAAACAAGGCCGAGATCACCCTGTCCTACACCTACTTCCCATCCAATGAGGATGGCGCTGTAGGCCCGCTGGCTGACGCATCGGGCAAGACTGCGTCTTCCCCCCTTGGCGGATCGTAAGGGCCGGGGCTATAGCACCAACACGACCACCGCTGACGGACGCGATCCGACCCGTCGGCGGGACGATATTTTGAGGGGTTAGGACCGATATGGCCCAATCAGGCGTCAAGCACGACTATCACCTAGTCAATCCGAGCCCGTGGCCCCTGGTGGCCTCGGTGGGCGCTACCGTCATGGCCGTCGGCCTTGTGATGTGGATGAAGGGCCTTTTCGGGCTGCCGGAAGGCACCTGGTGGCTGTTCGCCGTCGGCCTCACCCTGGTGCTGATCACCATGGCCGCCTGGTGGATCGACGTGACCAAGGAAGCCCATGCCGGCGACCACACCCCCGTGGTCAATCTCGGCCTGCGCTACGGCATGATCCTGTTCATCGCTTCGGAAGTGATGTTCTTCGTCGCCTGGTTCTGGATCTTCTTCGAAATGGCCCTCTTCCATGAGGCCCGCACCCTTTCGAATATCGAAGAGGTCCGCCTGGCGTGGGCGACCTGGCCGCCCCAGGGCATCGAGACCATTCCCGCCTGGAACCTGCCCCTGGTGAACACCCTGACCCTGCTGCTGTCGGGCACCACGGTGACCTGGGCCCACCATGCCCTGCAGCAGGGCGATCGCAAGGGCGCTCAGTTCGCCCTCATCCTGACGATCATCCTCGGCGTCTTCTTCAGCGCCATCCAGGCCTACGAGTACTACCACATCCTGTCGCACGACTATTTCTACAACGATGCGGCGATGAACTCGGGTCTGTATGGGTCCTCGTTCTTCATGGCCACGGGTTTCCACGGCTTCCACGTTCTGGTGGGGACGATCTTCCTCGCGGTCTGTCTCATGCGCCTGATGCGTGGGGCCTTTACGCCGCAGAAGCACTTCGGCTTCGAAGCGGCCGCTTGGTACTGGCACTTCGTCGACGTGGTCTGGCTGTTCCTCTTCGCCTTCATCTACGTGGTGTTTGGCGGGGCGGGGCACTAGGTCGATGACGAGCCAGGGCTTCTGCTGGCTCACCCTGTCATCTTCCTGCGCGGGTGAGGGTCCATCCCCAGACCCGCGCAGGTTCTGACCATGTCAATCCAGCGCCACTTGGCCCATGGCGTGATGGGGCGATGCCCAAACTGCGGCCAGGGGCCGCTGTTCGTGGGCTTCCTGAAGGTGGCCCCCGCCTGTTCTGCCTGCGGCCAGGACCTTGCCAGGGCTGATTCCGGTGATGGCCCCGCGGTCTTCGTGATCCTGATCGCCGGATTTCTGGTGGCCTTTGCCGCCCTCTATGTGGAACTGGCCTTCAGGCCACCCATCTGGCTCCACCTCGCCCTGTGGATGCCCCTCACCGTGGTCGTCTCCTTGGGGCTGCTGCGTCCCCTCAAGGGCCTCATGCTGGCCGCACAGTTCGCCAACCGCGCAGCGGAGGCCCGATCTGATGACTGATACCCGGCGTCTGCGAAACGTCCCCATTGGCCTAACCCTGGCGACGCTTGTCTCGCTCGCCATCCTGATCGCCCTGGGGATGTGGCAACTGGAGCGCCTGGCCTGGAAATCCGAACTGCTGGCCCAGATCGCGAGCCGGGCCGAGGCCCCACCCCGTCCGGCCGGTGAAATCCTGGACCTTGCCGCCTCCGGGGAAGATCTCGGCTTCTATCGGGTCAGTCTGACCTGCCCGGGCCTGGATACCGCACCCTTCATCCAGCTCTACGCCATCAAGGATGGTCAGGCAGGCCAGCGGCTGATCTCCGCATGTCCTGTGGCCGGCGGCGGCTATGAGACCCTGCTGGTGGATCGCGGCTTCGTCCCTGACACGGTCACCGAGCGTCCGGTGGTTTCCCCAGGGGGAGAGCGCCAAGTGGCGGTAACGGGTCTTCTGCGGAATCCTGATCCCGCCAATTTCGTCACCCCTGAGAATCGCCCCGACGCCAATGTCTGGTACTCCCGTGACGTGGCGCTGATGGCGAGCACCCTGGGCGTCCAGGCCCCGGCCCCGGTGTTCCTCCTGGCGGAAACACCGACCAATCCGGAGTTCCCGGCCCTGGAGCCGACGCCGCTGCCCGGGGAGATCGCCAACCGCCATCTGGAATATGCCCTGACCTGGTTCGGCCTTGCCGGCGCCTTGCTCGCCGTCTATGCCGCCGTGCTCTGGCGCAGATGGAAAACGTGATGCGGTATGTCTCCACCCGGGGTCAGGCCCCGGCGGTCGGTTTCGTCGACGCGGTTCTGGCGGGGCTCGCTCCCGATGGCGGGCTTTATGTCCCCGAAACCTGGCCCAGCTTCACGACGGCTGAGATTGCGGCTTTTCGCGGCAAGCCCTACGCCCATGTGGCCGCCGAGGTCCTGGCCCGTTTTGCCGGCGATGAAATCCCCCGCGAGGCGGTGAACACCATGTGCGAAGAGGCCTATGCCACCTTCGCCCATGCGGCCGTGGTCCCGCTGGTTCAGATCAGCCCGGACGCCTTTGTGGCCGAGCTGTTCCATGGTCCCAGCCTGGCGTTCAAGGACGTGGCCATGCAGCTGCTGGCGCGGCTCTATGAGCACGTGCTGTCGGCCCAGAATCGCACCCAGACGATCCTCTGCGCCACGTCGGGCGATACCGGCGGGGCGGCGGTAGAAGCCTTCCGCGGCCGGGCCCATGTGCGGGTCTGTGCCCTGTTTCCGGAGGGCCGCATTTCTGAAGTGCAGCGGCGGTTCATGACCACGGCCGTGGAATCCAACGTCCGCTGCGTGGCCGTTCAGGGCACCTTTGACGACTGCCAGGCCATCGTGAAGGCGGCGTTCCAGGATCAGAGCCTGCGCCAGGCGGTGGACCTGACGGGGGTCAATTCGATCAATTTCGCCCGGATTGTCGCCCAGAGCGTCTATTACTTCACCACCGCCGTGGCGGTGGGCGCGCCGGAGCGGTCGGTCTCCTATTGCGTGCCATCGGGCAATTTCGGGGACGCTTTCGCCGGCTATGTGGCCCACCGGATGGGCCTGCCCATTGCCAAGATCGTGGTGGCGACCAATTCAAACGACATCCTGGCCCGGGCTTTCCAAGACGGGCGCTATGCCCGGGGCGAGGTCGCCGCGACCCTCAGCCCGGCCATGGACATTCAGTCGGCCTCGAACTTCGAACGGCTTTATTTCGAGGCGGTGCGTCGGGAGTCGGTAGAGACCGCACGGGCGTTCGCCGCCTTCAATGAAGCTGGCCATATCGACATTCCCCCCCAGGCCCACGCCTATATGGCCGAGCTGTTCATCGGGGTGGCGGTGAGCGAGGATGAGACCCGGCGCACCATGCTGGTCACCCTCAATGAGACCGGCGAGCTGATTGATCCCCATACGGCGGTGGGCGTGGCTGCGCTGCGGAAGGCAGGTGATCTCGCAGGACCGGTCATCGTGCTGTCGACCGCCCATGCGGCCAAGTTCCCGGAGGCCGTGACGGCGGCGACGGCGGTGACGCCGGATCTGCCGCGCTGGACCCAGAGCCTGGCTGACCGCCCCGAACGTTTCGAGCGTCTGCCCGCCGATTCCGAGGCCATCAAGGCCTGCGTCCGCGCGTTCGCCGAGACCTAGGGCTTGGCGTCGGTCCACCATCTGCCCAATGGCGTGCGGGTCGTCTGTGACCCTATTCCTGGCCTTGAGACGTCTGCGCTTTGCGTTGTGGCGGGCCGGGGGGCGCGGTTCGAGGACCCGGCGCGGAACGGCTGGTCGCACCTCCTAGAGCATATGGTCTTCAAGGGGGCCGGTGATCGCTCGGCCATGGCGATCGTGGAGGCGATCGAGGCTCAAGGGGGCCAGATCAACGCGGCCACGGGCTACGAACGCACCAGCTTCCAGGTGCGTTGTCTGGCCGATGGCCTGGCCCTGGGGGCTGCTGTTCTGGCCGACCTGGTCCTTTCGCCCAAGCTGGATGGCCAGGACCTGGCCCGGGAAAAGCAGGTGGTCGGCCAGGAAATCGCTGAGGCTGCCGACACCCCTGACGATCTGGTGTTCGAAATGGCCCAGACAGCGGCCTATGGCGACCAACCCCTGGGTCGCTCGATCCTGGGGACGGTGCAGTCTATCGAGTCCGCCGACCCGACCAGCCTCGCCCACTGGCGGGCCAGCCTTTATGACCCTGCCGCCCTGGTCATCAGCGCTGCTGGAGCCGTGGATGAGGCGCAACTGCTTGATCTCGCCGACCGGCACTTCGCAAAGGCGACGGGGCCAGACGGGCCCGTAACCGCAGCCGACGCCGTGTTTGTGGGCGGCGCTGCCGTGGAGACCAAGCCCCTGGAGCAGGCCAATCTGGTCTTCCTGCTGCCCACCGTGGGGGTCAGTTCTCCAGACTATTTCGCCCTGCGGCTGTTTGCCGAAATTCTCGGTGGCGGCATGGCCTCGCGGCTTTTCCAGGAAGCCCGGGAGAAGCGGGGCCTGGCCTATGCGGTGGACGCCTATAGCGAAACCTATGCTGACCAGGGGGTGCTGGGGGTGTTTGCCGGCTGCGCGGCCAAGGATGCCGCAGAGCTGGCCAAGGTCGCCGCTGCCCAGATTGCGGGTCTGGGGGAATCTGTGACCGCTGCGGAGCTGGCTCGCGCCAAGGCGCAGATCAAGGGGGCCATGTTCATGATGCGGGAGTCGCCGCTCGCCCGGGCCGAACAGACCGCTGCGCAACTGCTTCTGTTTGACCGTCCCCTGCCGCCCGCTGAAATCGCCGCGGGGATCGAGGCGGTGACCCTGGCCGATCTGGCCCGTCTGGGTGCCGATCTTTGCGCCAGCCGCCGGGCGGCGGTGTCGGTCCTTGGACCCCGGCAGGCCGCCAGTGCCGCTAAGGCCTTTTCTGAGACCCTGTTTGGCTGAATCCCCGCAGCTTTGAGGCCGTTCACGCTCTCAACGACTTGACGGACAGATCATTCGGAGCGGCAATCTCCCATGGCTTTGCTGGACTGGATCGCCCTGGAGGGAGGGCTGCGTGTAAACGGGGAGGGGGTCGTGCTGCGCCCCCCCCGGGCGACCGACTTTGCGGAGTGGCATGACCTGCGTGCAGCTTCCCGCGCCTTCCTGCAGCCCTGGGAGCCGACCTGGCCGTCTGATGATCTGACCCGTGCGGCCTTCCGCCGCCGCCTTGCCGCCTATGCCCGCGACCGCGAGGCCGGTGTCGCTTTCAGCTTCCTGGTGTTTCAGGAGGCCGATGGGGCCATGACCGGCGGGATCACCCTGTCCAATATTCGCCGGGGCGTGGCCCAGATGGGGACGGTGGGGTACTGGTGCAGCCAGGCCTATGCGCGCAGGGGGCTGACACTGGCCGCAGCGCGGGCCCTCAACAGCTTTGCTTTCAACACCCTGGGGCTTCACCGCCTGGAAGCTTCCTGCCTGCCGACCAATGCGCCTTCCCGCAGTTTGCTGGCGAAAGCGGGCTTTGAGGAGGAGGGGTTTGCTAAGGCTTATCTGAAAATTAACGGCGTTTGGCGAGATCATGTGCTGTTCGGCATGACCACGCCCCGTTCGCGGGACGAGGGGCCGGAAGTGACTGTATCTGTTTAGCCGCCGGCTGGCGCCGGCCCCGAGAGGCCATGGCGAGCGACCGTTGGACATGGGATGCCACGAGCACGCTGGAAGCGCTAGGCGCGGCCGACGTGGTGCTGTGGCACTGGGAGCCCGAGCGCGACCGACTACGCCTGACCGGGGCTTCCAGGGCCCTAGGTCTGGGCCCGCTGGCCCCTGAGTGCTCCTCTGCGGCGATTCGGGCCTTGGCCTTGCCCCAGGACCGGGCGCGGGCCGAGGAGGTGCTGCGGGTTCAGGAGCCGGGCTCGGAGATCGCCGTGCGCCTGCGAATGCGCGGCGGCGGGGTCTGCATCTGGCGCGGTGTCTGGCTTGAGGATGGGGTGCGTGCGGCCGGGGTTGTGGCTGCTGAAACCAAGTTCGCGGCGTCTGACCTCGACAATCTGACCGGGCTGCTGGATCGCAAGAGCTTCATTCAGCGGGCCCGGGAACATCTGCAGGTCCCCGGCGACTATGAACTTGTGGTGGCCGATCTGGATCGGCTTCGCCGGCTGAACGAAGCCCTGGGCCATGAGCGGGCCGACCTTGTTCTGGCGGCCCTGGGCTCCAGGCTGGCGGCTGGCTTTCCGCCGGGTGCCTTGCTGGCGCGGGTTGGCGAGGACGAGTTCGGGGTTCTGGCCCGGGTGGGGGAGGTTCCCGCCGGCGAGGTCCTACGCAATGCCCTGGAGCGGCCGCTGCGGGTCGCCGGGTTCGACATTCATCCTACCCTGTCGGTGGGCGCTGTCCGCGCCGCGGGCGGTGGCGAAGCCCCGGAGGCGGCGGAACTGCTTCGCCGTGCCGAACTTGCGGTCGAGTCGGCCAAGACCGGTGGTCGGGGGGGCGCTGCAGCCTATGGCCGGGCGCTTGAGAGTGATGGCCTGTCGCGATTAGCCCTTGAGAGCGATCTTCGCGGGGCGATCGGGCGCGGCGAGCTGACGGCCTACTATCAACCGATCGTGCGGCTCTCCACCGGAGCCCTGTCAGGCTTTGAAGCCCTGGTGCGCTGGCGCCATCCGCGCCGCGGCCTGCTGATGCCCGACCAGTTCCTGCCACTGTGCGAGGAAATGGGGCTGATGAGCACCCTGGGCGCGGCCATGATGCGCGAAGCCGCCAGCCAGTTGACCGAATGGCGACGCAATCACCGGGCGGCCGGTGATCTGACTGTGGCGGTCAACCTGTCCACCGGCGAGATCGATCATCCGGACCTCATCGCCACTGTGGTGCGCATCCTCAGCGAAACAGGACTGCCCCCAAGGTCCTTGAAGCTCGAGGTCACGGAGGGGGATGTCATGCGTGACCCTGAGCGGGCGGCCGTGATTCTGCGCGGCCTGCGTCAGGCAGGTGCAGCGCTCGCCCTTGACGACTTCGGGACTGGATTCTCGTCGCTGTCCTATCTGACGCGCCTGCCGTTCGACACCTTGAAGATTGATCGCTACTTCGTCCGGACCATGGCCACCAATCCAGGCTCCACAAAGATCGTTTCCTCGGTGGTGAAGCTCGGTCAGGACCTCGATCTGGAAGTGGTCGCAGAAGGTGTGGAGAACGCCACCATGGCCCGTCAGCTCCTGGCCCTGGGCTGCGACTACGGACAGGGGTTCGGCTATGCCCCGGCCCTCTCCGCCCAGGAGGCTGAGGTCTATCTCAACGAGAGCTATGTGGACGGTGCCGCCCCGGTGAAGGCCCGCGGCTAGGCCCTGCCGGCCACAGCTGAGAGCAGGCCCGGATTGATGCCGAGCTTGGCCAGGGCCTGCGACCACTTGTGGTCATGATCGTCGTCAAACAACAGCGCCTCGTCAGCCGGACAGGTCAGCCAGACATTGTCACGGATTTCCTGCTCGAGCTGTCCCGCACCCCAGCCGGCATAGCCGAGCGCCATGACGCTGCGGCGGGGCCCCTGTCCATGCGCCAGGGTCTCTAGAACGTCGCGGGTGGAGGTCAGGGCTATGTCCTCGGCGACGGGCAGACTGTGCTCGGTGTGATAGTCGCCGGTGTGCAGCACAAAGCCGCGTTCGCGCTCTACTGGCCCGCCGATCAGCACCGCGTCATCCAGGCCCCCGGCCGCGACGGGGCCGGTAGCGATCTCCAAGCGTTCCAACAGGTCAGACAGTATCAGGCCGTCGACCGGGCGGTTCACCGTCAACCCCATAGCGTGGGCGTCGTCATGGGCGCAGATGAGAATGACCGCCCGCTCGAACCGGGGGTCGCCAATGCCCGGCATGGCGATCAGCAGCTTACCCGCCAGATAGGCACCGGAGGGCTTGAGGGTCATGTGGGTGGAGGCCATAGCCTTAGTTTGAGGTCCAGCGCGGCGCTTTCAAGACACAGTCGCCTGAGGAAGGTTGATGAGGGGGCGCAATAGGCTATCTGCTGGCCTTACGCCCATCTCGGCGACCCCATAAGGAGCACGGCCATGACCATCAAAATCGGCGATAAGCTGCCCACTGTCACCCTGACCCAAGCGACTCTCGACGGCCCCAAGCCCGTCACCACGGACGATCTGTTCAACGGCAAGAAAGTTGCCCTGTTCGCCGTTCCCGGGGCCTTTACCCCGACCTGTTCGGCCCGCCATTTGCCCGGCTATGTGGATAAGGCTGAGGCGATGAAGGCCCAAGGGGTCGAGCTCATCGCCTGTCTGTCGGTAAACGATGCCTTTGTGATGAAGGCCTGGGGCGAGTCGCAGGCCGTGGGCGAAGACATCATGATGCTGGCCGACGGCAGCGGCGACTTCACCCGTGCGGTGGGCCTGACCATGGACGCCACGAAGTTCGGCATGGGTGAGCGTTCGCAGCGCTATTCCATGATTGTCGAAGACGGGGTCGTGAAGTCGCTGAATGTCGAGGAAGCCGGCGAATTCCGTGTCTCTTCGGCAGAATATCTGATGGATCAGTTGGGCGGTTGATCTGCGCGGTGGGACGGCGCCGGTAGGCCTCGTCGCCGTCCCACGCCCTATAGCCTGTGGAAAGAGATCGGCGCTCTTTCGGCTATCACCTTGACCTTAACCTTGGGGAAGCGCGTCAACTCAGGCTGAAGCAGAAAAATCAGCCGGGAAGCGACACCATGAAATTTTACAACTCCACCGGACCTAATCCTCATGTGGTGAGAATGTTCATGGCCGAGAAGGGCCTGGAAATTCCCATGCAGCAGGTGGACCTGATGAAGGGGGAGAACCGTCAGCCGCCCTTCAACCAGAAGGTCAACGTCTCCGGTCAGTTGCCTGCCCTGGAACTGGATGATGGGTCGGTGATCTGCGAGATCATCGCCATCTGCGAATATCTTGAGGAGATCGCGCCTGAGCCGTCCTTGATCGGGACCACCGCCGAGGAACGTGCCCAGACCCGCATGTGGACCCGTCGGATCGACCTCAATATCGTTGAACCCCTAGGGGGCGGTTTTCGCGCAGCGGAGGGCCGCGCCATATTTGAATCGCGTTTTCGCCTGATCCGGGCCGAGGCGGCTGATGACCTCAAGGCAATCGCCCGGGACAAGATTTTGTGGCTCGACGGGCTGATGGAGGGGCAGGAATTCGTGTGTGGTGATCGCTTCACCCTCGCCGATATTCTGTTGTTCTGCTTCCTGATCTTTGGGGCCCGGGTCGGTCAGCCCATGCCCCCTGAGGCCAAGCATTTGCCGGCCTGGCTTGAGCGGGTGAAGGCCAGGCCCAGCGCCGCGGCCTGATGTGCCTTAACCTCGACCCAGAACGATCTCGCTAAGCGTGGGGCCGATCTCGTCATGGACGACCAGATCGGCTGCCTCGTCCTTCTCTGTGGGCTCCCGGTTGACGATGGCCAGGGGCGCGCCCCGTCGCTTGGCCAGCAGGGGAAACTCTGCAGCCGGATAGACTACCAGGGACGAACCCAGCACCAGGAAGAGATCGCAGGTGAGGGTGGCGGCGGTGGCCCGGCGCATCTCATGCTCGGGCATGGGCTGACCAAAGGAAATCGTGGCGGTCTTCACCAGCTCGCCGCATTCGTAGCAGGTGGGGATGTCACCGGTGGCTTCGAACTCGTGTTTCAGCTGCGGCAACTCGTGGCGCAGTCCACAGGCCAGACAGGTGGCGTAGGTCGCATTGCCATGCAGTTCGATGATCTTCTCCCGGGGCACCCCGGAGGCCTGATGCAGATTGTCGACATTCTGGGTGATGACCGCGTTGACCCGGCCTTGCTCAACCAAGCGGGCGACGGCGTGATGGCCAGCATTAGGTTCTCGCCCAGTCCAGCCTGCGCGGCCTGAGAAGGCGCAGATACAGGACTCCCGGCGCAGATCCTCGCGGGAGATGAAGTCCTGGAAGTAGATGGGCTTCATCTGGCTCCAGACGCCACCAGGACTCCGGAAATCAGGAATGCCCGATTCCGTTGAGATGCCAGCCCCGGTGAACACAACGATGTTGCTTGCGGCCTCGATCAGGCGGGCCAACTCAAGGCGGGGGCTCATGGCCGGGACTCCTCGTTGCTGGGCGAGGTTAAGGCAGAGTCGATGTCGTCAGGCGGCGATGACTTGGCGGCGGGGCGTTGGACGAGGCCCAGCTGCTTGGCCAGCAGGCCGATGGTTGGCCCCTGGATTATGCTTGAGGCCAGGACGACGAAGAAAACGATATTGAACATCGCCTGGGCGTCCTTCACCCCGGCCACGATGCCGAAGGTCGCCAGGACGATGGGCACTGCGCCCCGAAGGCCGGCCCAGGACACAAACAGTTTGGCCCGCCAGTCGAACCGGCCGAACGGGGCAAGGCTGACGAAGACACTGATCGGTCGCGCCACAAGCATCAGCACCGCGGTGATCGCCAGGCCGTCAAGGGCCACGGCGGGCAACTGATGGGGGAAAACCAGCAGGCCGAGCGTCAGGAACATCACCACCTGGGCCAGCCAGGCCAGGCCATCCTGGAACTGAGAGACCGCCCGGCGGCCCGGATAGTCCCGGTTGCCAGCCAGGACGCCGGCCACATAGGCAGCCAGGAAGCCGCTGCCCGCGAGCACCCCGGCCAGACCAAAGGCCAGCAAGGCGGCGGCCACCGAGATCACCAGGAACAACCCGCCCTGGCGCAGCTTGGCCCTGGCCAGGATCACGGTGAAGGCGTAGCCGACCAAGAGACCAATGCCGGCACCCAGCACCATCTGCAGGATAAAGTCGGGCACAAAGCTCACCAGGGGTGTGGTTGGCGCTGCGATCAAGGCCAGGGCGACCCCCACCAGGAAGATCGCCATCGGGTCATTGGAGCCGCTTTCGAGCTCGATGAGGGCCAGGACGTCCTCGCGGATCCTGGTCTCCTGATTGCGTAGGACGGCGAAGACAGCTGCGGCGTCGGTGGAGGCGATGACACTGCCCAGCAGGAAACCCTGCAGGGGTGTGAAATCGAGCAGGAGAACGGCTGACAGACTGACAATGCCCGCGCTGATCAGCACACCCACTGTCGCCAGGGCGAGGGCCGGCGTCAGGACCCGCCGGACCGCCTTCCAGGGGGTGTCGAGTCCCCCGGAGAACAGGATGAAGATCAGGCAGGCGACCCCGATGGTCTGGGCCACCTGATAGTCGGCAAAGCCGATTCCGCCTGGGCCGTCGGATCCGGCCAACATGCCCAGGGCCAGAAAGCCGATCAGCGCGGGCACGCCGAACCGGCTGGACAGTGTGCCAGCCAGCACCGTCGTCAGAAGCAGGACGCCTGTGACCAGCAGAAAGAGTTCAGGCGAGAGCGAGAGCATGAACACCTAGGTCGTTCATGCGCCGTCCCGCTGCAAGGCCTTAGGTGCCCCGTCGGCTCATTCGACGGGTTTGGCCAGATAAGCGGCTTCGTCCAGCTCGTCTTCCCACTTGGCGACTGTGACGGCGACGGCCAGGTCGGACGTGACGTTGGCCACGGTGCGGGTCATGTCCAGCAGTCGGTCAAAGGGCAGGACAAAGCCTACCACCAGGGCCGTCTGCTCTGGGGAAACGCCTAGGGTGGTCAAAACGGCGGCCAGCATAAAGAGGGAGGCCGAGGGAATGGGGGCTGTGCCTACCGAGACCAGGATCGTGGTCAGACCTGCCAGCAGGTACTGGGTCAGCGTCAGCTCAATCCCGAAGGCCTGGGCGGTGAACATGGCCAGGAGACCAATATAAAGCGCCGTACCATCCATGGAGACGGTCGTGCCCAGGGGCAGGGCGGTAGAGGCCACGGTGTGGCTGACCCCCAGGTTCTTCTCGGCCACCCGCATGGAGACCGGCAGGGTCGCAGCGCTGGAGGAGGTGGAGAAGGCCACCATCACGGAGTCGGGGATGTCACGGAAGAACGGCCAAACGGGCAGGCCGGCCATGAACCGAATCAGGCCCCCGTGGACCACAAAGATATGCAGCAGGCAGCCCAGCAAGAGCGCCGCGGCCAGTAGGAAGATATTGTAGAAGATGCTCAGGCCCGCCGTCCCCATGACCCAGGCCATCAGGGCGAAGACCCCAAAGGGCGCGACCTCCATCACCAGACGGGTGATGTAGAGAACCACCTCAACGCCGGCATCGAACAGCTTGCGGATCGGGTCGGCTTTTTCCCCGAGGGCGAGGATCGCAGCGCCCACCAGGAATGAGAAGAAGATCACCGCCAGGATGTCGCCGCTGGCCAGGGCCTGGATGGGGTTCAGCGGCACGATGCCGAGCAGCTGGTCACGGACCGGCGGGGCCGTCCCGACCGCCTCAGGCGTGACACCCGAGAAGGTGACCCCCTGGCCCGGAGCAAACAGTTGACCCATGCCCATCCCGACCGCCACAGCGATGGCGGTGGTCAGCAGGTAGAGGAAGATGGTCTTGGAGCCGATGGAGCCCAGACGCCTTGGATCGCCCATACCGGCAACGCCCGCGACAATGGAGACGAACACCAGAGGCACAACGATCATCCGGATCAGCCGCACGAACAGGTCGCCGACCCATTTGATGGCGGTGACCTGTTCCCCCAGCAGCAGGCCGGCGATCACACCCAGGACCAGGGCCAGCAGGATGCGCTTCCAGAGGACGACATCGAACCACCAGCGCTGAATCAGGCTGCGCTTGGCGGGGGCCTCAACGGCGGGGCTCGGCGGCGAATCGGTCATGCGACTCTCTTGGTGAAGGCGCCGCCCAGAGCGGCGTTAGGGTGCAAGGTTAGGGGGGTTATCGGCTCACGCCAAATCACCTTGCCCGACTGATCCCCGCATTGGTCCTTAGCAAGGAATAGCCCATGCAGATCACTTGGCGCGGTCCGTGTCCAGGGACCGGTGCCCGTCGGTTAGGCACAGCAAGGCCAGAGGTGCCCAAGTCGCAGGCTGGGCCTGGACCAGCGGGGCTTTCGGTATTACGAAAATTGACGAACGTAATAACGAGGCCAGGATCGCCCCATGACCGTGGAACCGATATCCCAGCTTGCCCGCCTCAGTGTCAGCCTGCCGGCTGAGCTCCTGGCTCAGCTTGACGCCATGGTGGCCGAGCGTGATCTACCCAGCCGCTCGCAGATGATCGCAGAGCTCATCCGGCACGAACTGGCCGAACACAGCGAAGGCCGGGACGGGGCTATTCTCGCCGGGACGATTACCCTGATCTATCGCGCCGAAAGCGGTCGGGTCCGCCAGGCCCTGGCCCAGGCCCAGGGGGCGTATCTGAAGGAGGTGATTTCCTCCCAGCACGTCTTCCTTGAGGATGATCAGTCCCTGGAGGTTCTTCTGGTCCAAGGCCCTTCGGAGCGATTGCACAGTCTGTGCGATGAACTACGCCGGATCCGCGGCGTGCATCAGATCCGGCTGGTAACCACCCGCGCCCTGCTGCCGCCCCTGCATGCCCATGGCCGGGGGGGCAAGGCCGCCCTGGCGGGGGGCGCGGCATGAGCGCCACCTCCACCGCCGATCCCAGGAGCGCCCAGGCCCATGCCCGGGCCCAGGGTGCCACGCGCATCGCGGCCATGCCGACCCTGCCGCCCAGCCAGGCCGTAAGCCTTCCCGAAGGCGTTCTGGCGCAGGACATGCTGTGGGAAGAAACCATCGGCCCTGGCGGATATGGCACCAAGCGTCTGAACCGCGGCGCCCGCCTGCGCCTGATCGATCTGGACGGGGACGCCTGCGCCTCGATGCTGGTGTTCAATGCCGAGAGCCCGGTGGAGCGGCTGAATGTGGCCGACACTGTCAAGGTGCAGTGGAACGCCTATCTGGGCCAAGGCCGTCTGCTGCTGTCGGATATGGGGCGGGTGATGATGAGCCTGCTGGAGGACGGGGCCGGGACCCATGACGCCTTCTGCGGGGCCTCCAATGCGGCCTCCAACGCCCGCCACTATGGGACAGGTGATAACTGGGGCCCACATCCGAACGCCCGCGACCGCTTTTCCCTGGCGGTGGCCAAGTCTGGTCTTGGCCGGAAGGACATCCACCCCTGCATCAACTGGTTCAAGGGGGTGAAGATCGGCGCAGAGGGTGAGGTGGAGGCAGAGGTTGGACCTTTCCATCCCGGTCGCAGCCTCACCCTGCGGGCGGAGATGGACCTGATCGTGGTGCTGGCCAACTGCCCCCATGTCCGCGACCCCAGGGAGACCTATAGCGTCACGCCCCTGCAGGTCAGCGCCTGGCGCGGGGCCGTGACGCCCGAAGACGATCCCATTCGCAATGCGACGCCGGAGGGGCTGCGGGCCTTCCTGAACGTCGAAGACTATTTCCGACGCTGAAAGGGGCCTGACATGACCGATGCCGCCCTAGCCGGATTGCCTGGCCCTGTCCTGCATGACGAGATCGTGCCGGCCCTCGCCCCCTGGGATCATGTGGTACGCCAGGGCCAGGTTCTGCGGATCGTCGACCTGGAGGGCAATCAGGCTGTCGACTTCCTGATGTACGCCCTCGCCGACGACGCTGAACGCTACAGCGCCCAGGACACCATCGCCGCTCAGGGCAATATCTTTCTGCGTACAGGATCTGTGCTGTTGTCCAATGAAGGCACCCCCATGGCCACGGTGCTTGGGACCTCGGTGGCCTATCACGACACCATCGGCGGGGCCTGTTCCTGCGAGAGCAACACCCTGCGCTATGGCCATCACACCAAGGGCCAGCACGCCTGTGTGGAGAATTTCCTGCAGGCCAATGCCCGTCACGGGCGGGGCAAGCGCGACATGGTCTCCAACATCAACTGGTTCATGAACGTCCCCGTCGAGGCCGACGGTGCCCTAGGCATTGTGGACGGCATTTCGGCGCCGGGCCTCTATGTGGACATCCGCGCCGAGATGGATCTGGTGGCCGTGGTGTCCAACTGCCCGCAGATCAACAATCCCTGCAACGGCTTCAATCCGACGCCGGTGCGTATGATCATTGCCGCCTGAGCGGGGTTCCTTCTGTGTTCACCAAGGTCCTCGTCGCCAATCGGGGCGCCATCGCCTGTCGCATCCTGCGTACGCTCCGGAAAATGGGGGTGGCGTCCGTGGCGGTATTCTCCGATGCCGACGCGGGCTCCCTGCATGTCAGCCAGGCTGACGAAGCCGTGCGCATCGGGCCTGCGCCCGCCGCCCAGTCCTATCTGGACGTCGACGCCATTCTGGCGGCGGTCCGCGCCACAGGTGCCCAGGCCATCCACCCAGGTTACGGCTTCCTGAGCGAGAATGTGGCCTTCGCCGAGGCCTGTGAGGCGGCTGGGATCGCCTTCATTGGTCCGACGCCAGATAATATTCGCGCCTTCGGTCTCAAGCATACGGCCCGGGATCTGGCCCAGTCCCAGGGCGTGCCCCTGGCGCCGGGCACCGACCTGCTGACGGACGCCTCGGCGGCCCTGTCATCGGCCTGTGAGATTGGTTTCCCGGTGATCCTGAAGGCCACCGCCGGTGGGGGCGGCATCGGCATGCGGGTCTGCGAGGATGAGGCGGGGGTCACCGAGGCCTTCGCCGCCGTGACGCGCCTGGCCGGCAGCAACTTTGCCGATGGCGGGGTCTTTCTCGAACGGTACGTGCGACAGGCCCGGCATATTGAGGTGCAGGTCTTCGGGGACGGGAAGGGCCACGTCGTCGCCCTTGGGGAACGGGACTGCTCCCTGCAGCGACGCAATCAGAAGGTCATCGAGGAGACCCCGGCCCCATACCTGCCGTCGGCCACCCGAGACGCCCTGATCGCTGCGGCCGTTCGCCTGACGTCTGCGGCCCGGTACCGATCGGCCGGCACGGTGGAGTTCCTCTATGACGCCGAGCGCGACGACTTCTTCTTCCTGGAGGTGAACACCCGCCTGCAGGTGGAGCATGGGGTGACCGAGCAGGTCACCGGGGTCGACCTGGTGGCCTGGATGATCCGGGCTGCGGCTGGCGATTACAGTTTCCTGCAGGGCTTTGAGGCCAAACCGAAGGGGGCCTCGATCCAGGCTAGGCTTTATGCCGAGGACCCGGGCCAGGACTATCGGCCCAGTTCCGGCGTGCTGACGGAGGTCCGCTTCCCCGACGGGATTCGCGCCGACTCCTGGGTGGTGGACGGGACCGAGGTCAGCGCCTTCTATGATCCACTCCTGGCCAAGCTGATCGTCACCGCGCCTGATCGGGAGCACGCTGTGGCGGCGCTGCAGACGGCGTTGGACGAGACGCGGCTGGCCGGGCTGGAAACCAATCTGGAGTGGCTGCGCCAGGTCGCCCGCAGCGACGCCTTCGTGTCGGGCCAGGTTTCGACGCGCGCCCTGGCCGACATCGCCTTCCAGCCCCAGACCATCCGGGTGCTGAGCGGCGGTCCCGCCACCACCGTCCAGGACTATCCCGGCCGGCAGGGCTTTTGGGATGTGGGCGTCCCGCCGTCGGGGCCGATGGACGCGGTGGCCTTTCGCTTAGGCAACCGGCTGCTGGGCAATATGGAGACCGCCGCGGGGCTGGAAATCACCGCGCTTGGTCCGACCCTTTTGTTCAATCGCACAGCCTCGGTCTGCCTAGCCGGCGCGGCGCTGGAGGCGAACCTGGATGGCGCGCCGGTCTCCCCTTACGTCCCATTCCAGATCGCTGCCGGCCAGACTCTGAAACTCGGACGGGTGAAGGGGCCAGGGCTTCGGGCCTATCTCCTGGTCCGCGGCGGGATCGACGTGCCGGCCTATCTGGGCAGCCGGGCAAGCTTCACCCTGGGCGGCTTCGGGGGCCATGCTGGCAGAACCCTGGCTGCCGGTGACGTCCTGCGGGTCGGCGACGGCCTGGTGGGGCCGCCGCGGGCGGCGCTGCCCCAGGACCAGCAGCCATCCCTTACCAAGGCCTGGATGGTCCGAGTGCTGGCCGGTCCGCACGGGGCTCCGGACTTCTTCACCGAGGACGACGTGGCGATGATCGCCAGCGCCCCGTGGAAGGTCCACTACAACTCCAACCGCACCGGCGTGCGGCTGATCGGTCCAAAGCCGGAATGGGCCAGACGCGACGGCGGCGAAGCGGGGCTGCATCCCTCCAATATCCACGACAACGCTTACGCCATCGGCGCGGTGGACTTCACCGGTGACATGCCGATCATCCTGGGGCCGGACGGCCCGTCCCTGGGGGGATTTGTCTGCCCCTTCGTGATCATCCAGGCCGATCTGTGGAAGGCCGGTCAGCTGGCACCGGGCGATACGGTGACCTTCCATGTCGTCAGTGACAACGAGGCGGTGGCCGCCGAGAAGGCCCAGGACGCCTTCGTCGCCGGTGCTGCGCCGCCGGCCGTGACGCCGATGCCTGCGCCGGCAGTGCTCTCCAGCGACAGCCCGATCCTCGGGGTCATCGAAGCCGTCGGCCATCGGCCCCGGGCCGTCTATCGCCGTCAGGGGGACCGCCACCTGCTGGTGGAGTACGGGCCCATTGTGCTCGACCTGGAACTGCGCCTACGCATCCACGCTCTGATGCTTGAGCTGAAAACCATGACGCTGCCGGGGGTCATCGACATCACCCCGGGGATCCGCTCGCTGCAGGTTCACTATGACAGCCGGGTGCTCTCGCAGACCGAGCTGCTGCGGGCGCTGACCGACGCCGAAGACCGGCTTGGGGGGCTGGACGACTTCGAGATCCCCTCCCGGGTGGTCCATCTGCCGCTCTCCTGGAAGGACCCTTCGATCTACGAGACCATCGACAAGTACATGGCCTCTGTCCGGGATGACGCTCCCTGGTGTCCCGACAACATCGAGTTCATCCGGCGGATCAATGGGCTGGCCAGCGAGGACGACGTCCATCGCATCGTGTTCGATGCCCGCTACCTGGTCATGGGCCTGGGGGATGTCTATCTCGGCGCGCCGGTGGCCACCCCCATCGACCCCCGTCACCGGCTGGTGACCACCAAGTACAATCCCGCCCGCACCTGGACGCCGCCCAATGTGGTGGGTATCGGCGGGGCCTATATGTGCGTCTATGGGATGGAGGGACCGGGCGGCTATCAGCTGTTTGGCCGCACGATCCAGATCTGGAACACCTATCGCCAGACTGCGGCATTCACTGAAGGCAAACCCTGGCTGCTGCGGTTCTTTGACCAGATCCGGTTCTTTCCCGTCAGCCATGAGGAGCTGACCGCGTGGCGGCGCGACTTCCCCCTGGGACGGCGTGAGATCCGCATCGACCATGAGACGTTTCGCCTGTCGGACTATCGCCGCTTCCTGTCCGACAACGCCCCCAGCATTGAGGCCTTTCAGAGCACCCGCGAGGCCGCCTTCAAGGCCGAGCGAGCGGACTGGGAGCGTCGCGGCGAGTTCGCCCGTGTTGAGGCCCTGGCCAGCGCCGCAGATGATGTGGCTGAAGCCGAGGCGATTGTGGCACCTGACGGTGCCGAACTGGTCGAAGCGCCCCTGGGGGGCAGCGTCTGGAAGATGCTGGTCCAGCCCGGCGACCGGGTCGAGAAGGGCGCGGTCATTGCCATCATCGAGGCCATGAAGACCGAGTGTGATGTGACGAGCCCCAGCACCGGGGTGGTCCGTGAAGTCTATGCCCAGGAGCGCCAGGCCATCGCCCCAGGCGCGCCGATGATCGCCCTCGAACCCGCCTGATCCGAACGCTCCTGCGCTGAGGTTTTCATGTCACGCCTGTCCGCCGCCGCCATCGCCGCCGAGGTCCGGTCGGGTCGCACCACCGCTGAAGCTGTCGCCCAGGACAGTCTTGTGCGGATCGCCGCCTATGATGGGGTTCAGCCTCAGACCTGGATCGAACGTCCCAGGGCTGAGGCCGTTCTGGCCGCTGCCCGTGCGGTGGACGCCCGGGTCGCCGCCGGCGAGGACCTGCCGCTGGCCGGGGTCCCGTTCGCGGTAAAGGACAATATCGATGTGGCGGGGCTGCCGACCACAGCAGCCTGTCCAGCCTTTGCCTATGTCCCTGAGGCGACGGCGACGGTGGTGGCCCGCCTCCTGGCCGCCGGCGCGGTGATGATGGGCAAGACCAATCTGGACCAGTTCGCTACCGGGCTGGTGGGCAGCCGCACGCCCTATGGCATCCCGGGATGCGTCTTCAACCGTGACTATGTGAGCGGGGGCTCCAGCTCGGGCAGCGCCGTCGCCGTGGGGGCGGGGCTGGTGGCCTTCGCGCTCGGCACCGATACCGCAGGGTCCGGGCGGGTGCCGGCCGCCTTCAATGGACTTGTGGGCTTCAAGCCCACCAAGGGGAGCTGGAGCACGACGGGCCTGGTCCCAGCTTGCCGTTCCCTGGACTGCATCACCGTCTTCACCGCCACCGCCGCTGATGCGGCCCTGGTGGACTCGGTCGCCGCGGGCTTTGATCCAACAGACCCCTATTCCCGTCAGCTGACCTCGGAGACGCCGGCCCTGGGTGCCGCCTACCGGATGGGCGTGCCGCGCCGCGATCAGCTCAACTATCTGGGTGATGGGGCCTCCGAGCGGCTCTACGATGAGGCGATCGCCCGGCTGGCGGCGACAGGGGCGACCCTGGTGGAGGTGGACATCGCCCCCCTTCTGGCCGCCGCCCAGCTGCTCTATGCCGGCCCCTGGGTCGCCGAGCGCACAGCCGCCATCGAAGACCTGCTGCGGACCCGGCCAGCGGCGGTTCACCCCGTGGTGCGAGCCATTGTTCAGACCGGATTTGGGGTTACGGGCCTGGAGGCCTTCAAGGGCCTCTATGCCCTTCAGGACCATGCCCGGGCGGCCCAGGCGCTCTGGGCGCAGATTGACGTTCTGCTGCTGCCCACGGCGCCGACCATCTACCGGATCGCCGAGGTGCTGGTCGAGCCTTTCGCCCTGAACGCCAATCTCGGCCTCTACACCAATTTCGTGAACCTGCTCGACATGAGCGCCATCGCCGTGCCGGCCGGCTACCGGGACAATGGCACGGGCTTTGGGGTCACCTTGATTGGTCCAGCCTTCGCCGACCCCGCCCTGCTCGACCTTGCCCGCCGTTATGAGGAGATCCGTCCCATGCCCGCAGCCCCTGACCTCGACACCACCGGCATTGCCCAGACTGTGCGCCTGAGCGTGGTGGGCGCGCATCTGGCGGGCATGCCGCTGCACTGGCAGCTGACCTCCCGCAATGCCCGTCTAGTGGCCCGCACCCGCACAGCGGCGGCGTACAAGCTCTTCGCCATGGCTGACACGACGCCGCCAAAGCCGGCCTTGATCCATGTGGGCGAGGAGGACGGTGCAGCCATCGAGGTTGAGGTCTATGAACTGGACCTGGCAGGGTTTGGTAGCTTCACCGCCGAGGTGCCGGCACCCCTGGCCATCGGGACGGTGAGCCTGGAGGACGGAACCGCTGTGAAGGGGTTTGTCGCTGAGCCCCGGGCGCTCACCGGGGCCAAGGACATCACGCACCTGGGGGGCTGGCGCGCCTACATCGCCAGCCTCGCCTAGACAGGTCCCTAGGCACCGCTGGTCATGGCCGCGATCTCCTTGGGGATCGCGGTCTTGCGCTTGTCGTCCAAGGGGAAGTCATAGACGGCGGTAGAGCCATAGCGATGCGGCGCATGGGGGTCATGGCGGCGCTTGTCCACGGCGATCACCCGGGTGCCCAGTTTGAAGGCTTCCTTGATGTCGTGGGTGACCATCAGAATGGTCAGCCCATGCTCGCGCCAAAGGCCGGTGATCAGCTCGTGCATATCGAGGCGGACGCCAGGATCGAGGGCGCCAAAGGGCTCGTCCAGCAGGAGGATGCGTGGCCGGGTGATCAGGGCCTGAGCAATGGCCAGACGCTGCTGCATGCCGCCTGACAGGGCCCGGGGAAAGGCTTTCAATGCCGCGCCGAGGCCGACTTGCTGCAGGATGGCCACGGCATCAGCTCGCGCCTGTCGTCGCGTCGCCCCGACCAGGAGGCCCGTAAGCGGCGCCTGCTCGCAGCGGGCGCCGAACATGACGTTCTCCAGCACGCTCATATGGGGAAACACGGAATAGCGCTGGAAGACCACCCCGCGATCGGGGCCAGGCTCAGGGGGCAGCGTTGCCCCGTCCAGCAGGATGGACCCGCGGCTCGGTGCCTCCTGGCCAAGCGCCAGGCGCAGAAAGGTGCTCTTTCCGGCCCCTGAGGGACCGACGATGGAGACGAAGGCACCCTTAGCTACCTCCAGATTGACCTTCTCCAGCACCACGTGATCGCCGTACTCGACCCAGACATCGCGGAAGGACAGGACCGGGGTCATCGACGGCCTCCGGGGGTGTGGGCCCAGCGGAAGGCGGTTCGGCTCCAGGCGAGCAACAGCAGGTCGATGACGACCGCCAGCAGGGAGATCCAGACGACGTAGGGCAGGATGATGTCCATGGCCAGGTAACGGCGAACGAGGAAGATGCGGTAGCCGAGGCCCACATCGGAGGCGATGGCCTCGGCGGAAATCAGGAACACCCAGGCCGGCCCCAGGGAGAATCGCACGCTGTCGATCAGCCGTGGCATGGCCTGAGGCAGGGCGACCTTCAAGGCCACCAGCCAGGTGGAGGCCCCCAGGGTCTGGGCCTTGACGATCTGTTCCTCAGGAATGGCCCCCACATGTGAGGCGAGGTCACGGACCATGAAGGGGGTGATGCCGATGAAGATCAGCACGATCTTGGAGGTCTCCCCCAGGCCAAACACGATGAACAGGATCGGCAGGATGGCGATGGGGGGGATCACCGAAATGGTGGCCACAAGGGGGCCGAGGCCTGCCCGGGCATAGGGCAGGAGCCCGATGGACAGGCCCAGCACCAGGGTGGTGAGGGCGGCTGCGCCCATGGCGATCCCCAGTCGGGTGAGGCTCGCCTGTGTGTCGGCCACCAGGGGGATTTCCCCAGTCCGGGGGTCTTCCTGCAGGGCCATGATCTCCATGGACTGGGCCATGGCGGCGGGCGTCGGCAGGATCTTGTCGCGGGGATTTTCAGCGTGCCGGGCCTGGGAGGCCACCAGATAGAGCAGGACCAGGATGGCGATGGGCAGCAGGCCCAGAAGGAGGCGACCGCCGCCACGCGGCCTGGCGTTCAGCAGTCGGCGCATGGGGCGGTCACCTCGGTCAGGGGTACGCGTTTACGCAGGTGGTAGAAGGCGAGGTGGCTTACAGGGCACCGTCCGCCGCCATCTGGGTATAGGTCGGATCAAAGCGCAGCATCACATTCTCAGGATTCCCCAGGATCTTGTCGCCGGGGAAGCTGATGCCGATGTCATCCACCGACCGGGCACCCTGGCCAAACAGACCGGCCTGGAAGCTGAACTGCCGGACCTTGTCATTGGCTGTGACAATGTCGGTGCCCATCATCGCCGCCAGGGCATCCTGGGGCGTGTAGTACATGAAGGTGGTGGCAAGCTGCGCTTCGTAACCCGCGAGGTCGGTGCCCGAAATCTGAGCCATGGCTTCACGGGCGGCCGCACCTTCAGGGGTATCGGCGCTCATCAGGGCCATGGTTTCGTACCAGATGCCGGCCAGAGCCTTGCCCAGATTGGGATTGGCTGCCAGGACTTCGGTGGAGACGATCATCAGGTCGAGGATCTCGCCGGGGATCTGAGTGGAGTTGAACACCTCCACAGCCCCAGGCTGCTTCTTGATTTCCGCCAGTTGCGGGTTCCAGGGGACGACGGCGGTGGTCTGCGGGGCGGTGAAGGCCGCCACCATGTCGGCGTCGGAGGTGTTGACCACCGACACATCCGTCATGGCCAGGCCCGCGCTCTCCAGGCCCCGGGCCAGCAGATAGTGCGAGACGGAGTTCTCAACCAGGTTGACCGAGCGACCCTTGATGTCGGCCAGGGTGGCACCGTTCTTGAGCACGATCCCGTCATTGCCGTTGGAATAGTCGCCGACGATGAGCACCGTGGTGTCCTTGCCCGCGGCGGCGGGAATGGTCAGGGCGTCCATATTGGTGGAGGTCACCCCGTCCAGGGTGCCTGCAGTGAACTGGTTCAGGGACTCCACGTAGTCGTTCACCTGAACGAGCTTGATGTTCACCCCATACTTGTCCGACCACTTCTTCACGATCCCGGCCTGCTCGGCATAGGGCCAGGGCATCCAGCCAGCATAGATGGTCCAGCCGATGGTGAACTCCTCGGCGGCCTCGGCACCCTTGGCCGTCTCCTCGGCGCTCTGACTGCAAGCTGCCAGGGCGAGGCTGCTCGCCGCCGCCACCGCCAGGGTGCGTAATCCCTTGACCCACTTCATGCGGATTCCCCTTCAATCCTCGGCCACGCCGGCATGACGCGCCCCTGAGAAGTATTACATTCAGATGCATTCGTAATATTCCAACCGGCTTGGTGCGGTGCGAAACGCCGGTGTTCCAGACGCCCGGATTCCAGGCGCCGAACACCTCCCGCGCTCAATTCCTGCGCAGTCTTAGGGCTGGCGCAGGTCCTGGCCTTGCGCCGGACCAGTTATTACGAAATGCAGAAATCGTAATCACCACGCCCTGACAGCGGAGGCCTTCTGTGCGCGCGGATTTTGACGCCATCCCGGTGATCGATATCACGGGCCTCGCCTCGCCTGACCCGGCTGAGCGGCGGAGGGTCGCGGATCTGATGGGGGCCGCGGCCCGGCAGGTGGGGTTCCTTTATGTGTCCGGTCACGGTCTGAACGAGACCCTGTTCGACGCGCTTCTTGCCCAGGCCAAGGTCTTCTTCGCCCGTCCGCTGGAACAGAAGATGGCCAGCTATATCGGCGGCTCGACCAATCACAGCGGCTATGTGCCGGAGGGCGAAGAGGTCTTTCCAGGCGGAACCATTGACCGCAAGGAGGCCTACGACCTCAATCTGGACCTGCCGGACGCCGAGGCGGCGACGCCGATGCTGGGGCCGAACCTCTGGCCGCAACAGGCCGGGTTCAAGGCCGCAGCCAGCGCCTATTACGACGCGGTCTCCGAGCTGGCCCAGCGACTGTTCCGGGGGTTTGCCCTAGCACTTGATCTGCCTGAGGATCATTTTGAGCCCTATCGCCGGCGGCCCCCCAGCCAGCTGCGCATGATCCATTATCCCTACGACCCGGCCGCCGAGGATCGGGAGGGCATCGGCGCCCACACCGACTATGAGTTTTTCACGATCCTGCGGGGCACCGCCCCGGGGCTCGAAGTGCTGAATGGTGCCGGCCAATGGATCGATGCCCCACCCAGACCCGGCTGCTATGTCATCAATATTGGCGACATGCTGGAGGCCTGGACCAATGGTGCCTTCACCGCCACCACCCATCGTGTGCGCAAGGTGGCCGAGGAGCGCTACAGCTTCCCGTTCTTTGCCACCTGCGACTATGAGACCGTGGTCGAACCCGATCCACGACTGCTCACCCCGGAAACCCCGGCGCGCTATGGCCGGCTGATGTCTGGCGAGCACCTGTTTGCCCAGACCGCCCGCACCTTTGGCTATCTGAAAGCC
This sequence comes from Phenylobacterium sp., assembly GCF_022402485.1. GTDB lineage: Bacteria > Pseudomonadota > Alphaproteobacteria > Caulobacterales > Caulobacteraceae > Phenylobacterium. Next base: position 81,166 of record NZ_JAKRSA010000028.1, read on the forward strand.
CGCCAGGCCCGGGGAGAACTGGTCATGGCTGTGGAGACCCCAAGTTTCGGGCGGCAGGACCACCCCTAAGCCGCAGGCCTGAAAGGCGGGGCCGGGACCTGAGGTTTGCCAGCCCGTCGCGCTTGAGGGGGTGTTTCAAGGCATGGTGCCGATGGCGGGGGCGAACAGGCCCGGCAGTTGCCCCTCAGGATCTTCCAGCTCCAGCAGACTCCAGAGCGCGCCGTAGTCCGTGGTGAGCTCCCCGTGTTCGACGGAGATTTGAGGGGGCGTCGACCAAAGGCTCTGCCCCTCTCGCCAGGGCAGGGTTGAGTGCCTGATCTGCCAGTCTTTGCCAATGCGACCATAGCAGATCGGCATGTCCAGCAGGGCGTAGGCGACAGCTCGGTCGCCAGCCGCCAGAGCAGCACTGACGAGGACCGGCAGGGACTGGCCCTCCGGCAGGGGTGCCGCCCGCGCTTCAATCTGCAGAAAGTGATCTCCGGCCAGGATCAACAGACCCCGCCCTGCCGGTTGTTCAAAGGCGGCCCGCAGGCCCTGGCTGTCGGGCTCATGCCGCCAGATTTCCTCATATTCGACGTGAATGCCCCCCTCGATCAGGACGTCCCCCTTGATCGCCCAAGTCCCTTCGTCTGGAACGGGGCCAGGGGGCTGGTAGTCCAGGTCCCGGCGCCAGGCGCACATCTCCGGCGTCACGGTGAGCTGGCCGGCAAACCCCTGAGCCTCGGCCAGGGCCAGAAGTTCCGCATCAGTAAAGTCTGCGAAGCTGCGGGCGTCCCGCCTGCGGGGAATGTCGATGCTGAGGCGGATATCTCCGTACCAGCTACAGGACTGCACCCAGAAAACCCGGCTGGTGTCGTCCAGATCGCCCCCTGGGGCAGTGATCTGCTCGCGCCGCCAAACCCCTGTGACCTCGGCAGGAACCTTGGCGCTCATCAAGGACAGATCTCCAGAGGGGGGTTCGAGTGTCGGGGGTGATCGATGAGCCTCAACAGCGCCTCACGGTGCTGGCGTTAGGGTCAGCACCGTCGTGGTCGCAGCCTCGATCGCCGGACGGCTATAGAGCAGCGGCACATAGTCCCCCCGGACCCAAAGGGGGAACAGGTCGCGGTAGTGCGGGCTGGACGGATCGCCGGACTGGCCCGGGGTGTTGATCGCCACGCTGTTGTCCCAGGCGCCAACATCCAGAACCATCCGGAATGAAGCCCCCGACACCACCTGGAAATCACTGGACCGCCATGAGGCTGCCAACGGGCTCAAGCTGGTGCCGGCCATGGGCGCAGGTCCCACGGCCAGCCGCGCGGCGGCGGCGGTGGTCAGGCGAGGTGCCAGGGCGTGCTCAAAGCGGGCCTGATGCAGATCGCCCCAGGCCCAGGCCGAGGGATCGGCCCCCAGGCGGCGGCTGACCTCCTCGAGGGCCGCGTTCAGGCTGTCCGCCAGGATCGGGGCGCGCACCTGCGGGGGTGCAGCGATCAGATAATCGCTGATGGCCATTTGGTCGCCGGCGCCGATCAAGGCCTGGACTGCGGCGGGTGCCGCCGCCTTTACCGTCGTCTCACCCAGGTGCTTGGCCAGCCAGACTTCGTAGAGAGCCGCAGCGGCGCTGTCGGCCTCGGTCCGGCCATTCCAGGCCTGCAGCAGGCTGATGGCCTGGGCCAGCCTGGGTTCGGGGTCCTTGATGTCCGCCAGCAGCGGGACGAGGGTTTCAGCGGTGATGTTGGTGGGGTCGGTCTGCAGGGCCATGGCGTCGGCCAGGGTGACCGAGGCATCAGCTGCGAGCACCCTGGCGATCTGGTCCATCCGGGCGGGATTGGTCCACTCGAAGCCGATCACACGGTCGGCGGGATGGTCCGCCGGCAGATTGAACTGGTTCGCGGTGGCCAGCCAGCCTTCGGCGGGATTGTAGCGACTGGGCAGATCGGCGGCGGCCATGAAGCCTTTCCACTCATACCGGCCGTCCCCGGGTACCGGCATTAGCCCATCCCAGCCCTCGCGCACGGGAATACGGCCAGCGGCGATCCAGCCAATATTGCCGGAGGTGTCGGCATAGACCTGATTTTCGCTTGGGGTTCCAAACCGACCCATGGCCTCGGAGAACGTCCCCCAGTCCTGGGCGGTCATATAGTCGGCTGACCCGAAATAGGCCGAGGCCCCCGGGTCGCTCCAGACGCTGCGCACCACATAGGCGCGGCGGTTCTGCGGGTCTTCGAAGACCACCGGCCCATGGCGGGTGAACTTCAGCTCGACGGTGCGGGGCGCCTGGCCTGCGACCTCAACGGTCTCGGTGACCACCTGCATGGACGCCCAGCCCTGGCCATAGCGGTAGCGGTTGGGGTCGCTGGGGTCGGTCTCATAGACATAGAGATCTTCCTGATCGGCCGGGAAGATGGTCAGGCCAAAGGCGATAGTTCCATTGTGGCCGATGGAGATGCCCGGCAGGGCGGGCTCGCCGGCCCCGATGGCCGAAAACCCCGGCGCCTCCATGTGGACGATGTAACGCAGGGAAGGCACGCCATGGGCTCTGTGGGGATCATTGGCCAGGATCGGCCGCCCGGTGGCCGTGCGTGAAGCCGCCACGGTCCAGTTGTTCGATCCGATGGCGTCGGCGGGAATGTCCTCGGCGATAGCCACCACCTGGCCCGCCTTGAAAGTCACCCCTTGGGTCGCCAGGCGATAGTCGCCAAGCACCTCGGCAGGAATGGTGCAGGGATCGAGACCCTCGGGGATGGACAGGCTGTGGGCGGGCTCCAGGCGGCGGTTGAGGGCGTTGGCCTCCAGGCCGGCGGCGCAGGTGATGCGGGCCCGCTCCACCTCGGCGGCGGCGTTGCGCGTCAGCCCATGGCTGCGAATGCGCACCACATCTTCAGGGGTCCAGAGGTCCGGTGTCGTCCCGGTGATCTGGAACTCTTCCGGCAAGGGTCGGTCGCCGGCGGTGATCTCAGCGACATAGGCGTTGATTCCGGCGGTGAAGGCTTCGGTATAGCCTTTGGCCAGGGGCCCATAGGCCGCCCATTCGGCGTCCATATCTCCGCGATAAAGAAACAGGCGTGAGGCCCGATCCTGGGCGGCATAGTCCGGGCCGAAGTCCGCCGCCAGCAGGCCCAGGCCACGCTTGCGCCAGAGGTCGATCTGCCACAGCCGGTCTCGGGCGACGTTGTAGCCTTGCAGGAAAAAGGCGTCGCGGACGCTCTGGGCATAGATGTGAGAGATGCCCCAGCGGTCGATCAGGATCTCTGCCGGTGCCTCCAGCCCCGCCACGGTCTGGGTCTGGCGGGCCGGCTCTGCGGCGGCGACGTGCAGGGTGATCCCGGCCAGCGCCAACCCGAGCAGGCTGCGTCCCACATAGCCTTTTGCAAACCGTCCCATGCGCCCGCTCCCTTGTTGTCTTGTTAGGGCCAGCTAATCGGCAGTTGGGGGCGGTGGCAATGCGAGGCTCAGTCCCTGCGGGGCGGCCAGGGGATGAAGCCGGAGGTTTTGCGAATATAGGCGGCGTATTCCGGGCGACGGGTCTCCATGCCCTTTTCCACCGTCGGGGCGCCGCTGCCCTTGGTCAGCAGGAAGGTGATGATGACCGGGCCGATGAATGACCACAGACCGAGTCCGGTCTCAGCGGCGATCAGATAGAGGCCCCACCACAGGCAGGCATCGCCGAAATAGTTGGGGTGACGGGTGTAGCGCCATAGGCCTGTGTCGAGCACCTTGCCCCGGTTGGCGGGGTCGGCCTTGAAGCGATCGAGCTGCATGTCGCCCACGGCCTCGAAGACCAGGCCAAACAGGGCCAGGGCGACGCCGACCGCTGCCAGGGCCCCAAAGCTCAGCGCGGGCTCCACCTGGCCCATCTGGACAGGCAGGGCGACCAGCAGCTGCAGGGGCAGTTGTGGGGCGAAGACGAAGATCAGGGCTGAGACTGGAAAGCTCCAGCCGCGGCGGTGGCCATCGGCCAGCATCTCCTCATAACGACGGTCCGGGCCGTGCGCCCGCCAGCGGCGCAAAAGGTGAGGTCCCAGACGCAGGGCCCAGGCCGTGGCCAGAAGGGCCAGCAGCCATCCATGCAGACCAGACCCGCCGCTGAACACCAGGCTGGTCCAGGCCAGTAGGGCCATGCCTGTGGGCCACCAGGCGTCGATGAAGCTCACATCCCGCAGGCGGATGGCCAGGGCCCAAAGCACCCCATAGATGGCGGTCAGGATCAGGGCGTTGAGGGCGAGCAGTTGCCAGAGGGGCACAGGCGATCTCCGGGATGGGCCAGCGAAACGGGCTCGCTGATCAGGTTACGCTGGCCACAGCTACAGGGATGCGCGGCTCCTCGTCTTCGAGGTCCTCCGGGGGCTCTGGCAGCACAGCGGCCACGGCCATATCGGCGGTGACATTGCCGACGGTGCGGAAGATGTCGGGGATCACCTCCACCGCCAGCAGGATGGCCAGGATTTCCAGGGGCACCCCAAGGGCCACGCAGATCGGCGCCATGCTGGCGAAGAAGGAGATCTGGCCCGGCAGACCGACCGTGCCGACACTGACGGCCAGGGCCACCGTGATGGCGGCAACGATCTGACCGGTGCTGGGCTCCAGCCCATAGAGTCTAGCGATGAAGAACGCGACCGCCAGGTTGGCCACCGGACTGGTCATGCGGAACACCGCCACAGCAAGGGGCAGGACCACGCCGGTCAGTCGGGCCGAGGCCCCCATCTCATCTCGGGTACGCTCCATCATGGCCGGCAGGCAGGCCAGCGAGCTCTGGGTGCTGAAGGCCAGGACCTGCACCGGGGCGCAGGCTCTGACAAATCGACCGAAATCCTTGCCGCGCAGGACCGCCACCAGAGTGTAGGGAATGATCAGGGCACCAATGGCCACGGCTGAGACCATCAGCACGTACTGGGTCAGGGTCCCGGCCGCGTCCAGGCCCGTCCGCAGGCCGATGCCTAGGGCCAGGGCGAAGACGCCTAAGGGCGCGGCCACCAGCACCCAGCGCACGATGATGATCATCGTCTCCGACACGGCCCGGAAAAAGGTGATCAGCGGATCGCGGAGAGTCCAGGGCAGGCGCGAGGCGGCAAAGCCGAAAATCAGTCCAAAGACGACGATCTGCAGGATGGCGTCCTCGGCCGCCGCCCGGATGGGATTGGCCGGGGCCAGCGTCGGCAGCCAGTCTCGGAAGCCGGTGGGATTGGCTGAAATTTCCCCAGGCTGGGCCGCGCTGGTCAGGGCGGCTGCGCCCGCCGGGTCAATGGGCCAGAGCGCCAGCAGGCCATTCATGGCGCCTGTGCTGTAAAGGGCTGCGGTGAGCAGGACCGCGGCGAAGATCATGAAGGCCCGCGCTGCCAGCTTGCCCGTGGCGGCCACGTCGGCGGCCGAAGCCACACCGGTAACCAGCAGAGAGAAGACCAGGGGGACGATGGTCATGCGCAGGGCATTCAGCCACAGGGCGCCAATGGCCTCGAAGGTTTCGGCCCCGTTGGTCAGGGCCGGCGCATTGGCCGCATGGATGCCTGCGCCCAAAAGCAGTCCGCCCACCAGGGCGGCGAGCACAAACAGGCTGAGGGATCTGTACATCAGGAATCTCCGGCTGGTCGGGGAACATGTCACGGCCTGAAGCCAAAGCGCCATCGAAACCCTGCGGGTCAAATCCCAAGACCCCCGACAGGGCCAGCCCTTGTCCATCTGCTCAAACGCTCTGCGCCAAGGGGGCTGTCGCAGGATCGGAGGACAGGTTTCCCGGCAGGACCAGGGAGACGACATGCTGACGGTTTGGGGACGTGCGGACTCATCGGCCACGGCGCGGGTCATGTGGGCCTTGGGCGAGACGGGCACGTCACATGAGCGGCGGGACTGGGGCGGGGCGTTTGGCGGCGGCGATGATCCGGCCTATCGCGCCCTCAGCCCCCATGGCCGCATCCCCGCCGTCACCGGGACGGACGGCTTCAGCCTGTGGGAATCCAACACCATCATCCGCTGGCTGGCGACCCGTCATCCCGAGGCTGGGCTCTGGCCCGTTGATGAGGCGGCGCGTTGGCAGGCGGAGGCCTGGATGGACTGGTCAAACGCCCCTGGCCGGGTGATCGGGACAGTACGCACCGCCTATCGCCGGCAAAGTCCAGACCCAGCCGAGATGCGTCGGACCATCGCTGCGGCCGCCGA
>NZ_JAKRSA010000028.1:87397-134095 GCF_022402485.1 Phenylobacterium sp.
CCCAGAGCGTCGGTATGGGCGACTGAGGCCCTTCGACCCCTCGCAGAATTTCTCAGGTGTGCTAGAGGCGGGGCCATGTCGACCCCGCTCTCGCGCATCCGCAACTTCTCCATCGTGGCTCACATCGACCACGGCAAATCCACCCTGTCCGACCGGCTCATCCAGGAGACCGGCGGCCTCACCCAGCGTGAGATGAAGGAGCAGGTGCTCGACTCCATGGAGATCGAGCGCGAGCGCGGCATCACCATCAAGGCTCAGACGGTGCGTCTGAACTACAAGGCCAAGGACGGGGAGACCTATGTCCTGAACCTGATGGACACCCCTGGCCATGTGGACTTCGCCTATGAGGTCAGCCGTTCCCTGGCCGCCTGCGAGGGCTCCATCCTGGTGGTGGACTCCAGCCAGGGCGTGGAGGCGCAGACCCTGGCCAATGTCTATCAGGCCATCGACAACAACCACGAGATCGTGCCGGTCCTGAACAAGATCGACCTGCCGGCCGCCGAGCCCGAGCGGGTGCGCGAGCAGATCGAGGACGTCATCGGCATCGACGCCAGTGAGGCGATCCTCTGTTCGGCCAAGACGGGGGTGGGCATTGCCGATCTGCTGGAGGCTATCGTTACGCGCCTGCCGGCCCCCAAGGGTGACCGCGAGGCGCCGCTCAAGGCCCTGCTGGTCGATGCCTGGTACGACGCCTATCTCGGTGTCATCGTGCTGGTGCGGGTCATCGACGGCACGCTGAAGGCCGGCCAGAAGGTCAAGATGATGCAGAACGGCGCCACCTATCAGGTGGACCGGCTGGGCGTCTTCCTGCCGAAACAGACCGAGACCGAAGAGCTTGGCCCCGGCGAGATCGGCTTCATCACCGCCCAGATCAAGGAAGTGGCCGACGCCGCCGTCGGCGACACCATCACCGACGAAAAGCGCCCCACCGCCCAGGCCCTGACCGGCTTCCGCGAGGCCCAGCCGGTGGTGTTCTGCGGCCTGTTCCCGGTGGACGCCAACGACTTCGAAGACCTGCGCGCGGCCATCGGCCGCCTGCGCCTGAACGACGCCAGCTTCTCTTACGAGATGGAGACCAGTGCTGCGCTGGGTTTTGGTTTCCGCTGTGGGTTCTTAGGTCTGCTGCACCTGGAGATCATCCAGGAGCGGCTGTCCCGCGAGTTCGACCTGGATCTGATCGCGACGGCACCCAGCGTGGTCTATCGCGTGCAGCTGACCAACGGCGAGGAGATCGAGCTCCACAATCCCGCCGACCTGCCTGATCCGGTGCGGATCGACACCATCGCCGAGCCCTGGATCAAGGCGACTATCCTGACCCCTGACGAGCACTTGGGTTCGATCATCAAGCTCTGTCAGGATCGCCGCGGCGAGCAACGGGAACTGTCCTATGTGGGCTCCCGCGCGCTCGTGGTTTACGATCTGCCCCTCAACGAGGTGGTGTTCGACTTCTACGATCGGCTGAAATCCATCTCCAAGGGCTATGCCTCCTTCGACTACCAGATCGAGGAATACCGGGTCGGCGACCTCGTGAAGATGTCGATCCTGGTCAATGCCGAGCCGGTGGACGCGCTGTCCATGCTGGTCCACCGCAACCGCGCCGAGATGCGCGGCAGGGCCATGGTGGAGCGGATGAAGGACCTGATCCCGCCCCACCAGTTCCAGATCCCGATCCAGGCGGCCATCGGCGGCCGGATCATCGCTCGCGAGACCATCCGCGCCCTGCGCAAGGACGTGACCGCCAAGTGCTATGGCGGCGACGCCAGCCGTAAGCGCAAGCTGCTGGACAAGCAGAAGGCCGGCAAGAAGCGCATGCGCCAGTTCGGCAAGGTGGAGATCCCGCAGGAAGCCTTCATCGCCGCCCTGAAGATGGACGCCGATTAGGCGAACCGCCGATCAGTCCTTCCACGTCTCTGCGCTTTCCGGCGCTTTGGCCGGCGGCTTAGCCTCCGCAAAGGGCGCGTACTTGGCGCGGGCCTCGGCGACGCGACGGGCCATGTCCTCGGCCACCTCGGGGTGGCGGGACACCAGGGAATAGGTCTCGCCAGGATCGGTGGTCATGTCGAACAGCAGCGGGTAGCGGTGCTGGTCTAGTGGGATGTCCATGGTCCGGTAGTAGGACCTGGCGACATATTTCCAGCGCGGTGTGCGCACGGCGGCCACGTGCAGGTTGTCGAACAGGATCACCTGGTCGTGGGGCGAGGACTCGCCGCGGGTCAGCACACCTGAGAGGTCCGCCCCGTCGATCCCTTCGGCTGGCGCCTCGACCCCGGCCATGGCCGCGATGGTCGGCAGCAGATCAAGGTTGCTGGCCAGGGCGTCAGAGACTGTCCCTGCGGGAATCGTTCCCGGCTTCCAGGCGATGAACGGCACCCGGTAGCCCCCCTCCCACGCCGCGCCGCCCTTGCGGTCCCGGTAGGGGCCCGACGAGCCCTCGAACCACGGGCCATTGTCGGAGGTAAAGACCACCAGGGTGTCTTCCGCCAGACCCAGGGCCTCCAGCTTGCGCAGCAGGCGGCCCACCTGGGCGTCCACCTCCTCTACGACCTCGCCATAGTCGCCGGCCGGCGAGCCCATAGGATCATCGGGATTGGGGCGCAGGGGGACGTGCGGGGCGGTCAAGGCCAGCAGGATGAAGAAGGGCTCGTCCTTGTGGGCTTCGACGAAGGCGGTGGTCTCATCGAAGAAGTGCTCTGTGAGCTTGGCAAAGTCAGCCTTGGACTCGCTCATCTCGGCCTCACCCACACCGTCAAACAGGGTGAGCGGGCGCATGTCATGGCTATAGGCCAGGCCCATGAAGCGGTCGAAGCCGAACCGCTGCGGCGGCCAGTGCGGCGAGACATGCCCTAGGTGCCACTTGCCGATCAGGGCGGTGGCGTAGTCGGGCTTCAGCAGGCGCGGAATGGTCGGGGCCTCGGGCGGCAGGCCATTGGTGTCGGCCGGCTGGATCACTTCGCGGGCCAGGCCGTGGCGGATGGCGTAGCCGCCGGTGAGCAGGCCGGCCCGGGACGGGGTGCAGACATTGGCCGAGGCGTAAAAGTCGGTGAGCCGCGCGCCTTCGGCTGCCATCCGGTCAAGCTGCGGTGTCCGGATCAGGGTCCCGCCATCGCAGCCGATGTCCCCATAGCCGAGGTCGTCGGCCATGATGACGATGAAGTTGGGCTTGCGCGGCATGGGGGTCTCCGGGTGTGACGGGCCCTGGCCTCGGGCCTTGGGCGGAAGATGGGTGGGCACCCCTGACCTATGGCCAGGGACTCACGGTGCAAAGGGCGTCGTCTTGAGGGCTTGGGATCAGCTGCCCCGGATCTGGGCGCCGATGGCTGCCAGATCCTGGGTCGACCCGAAACGGGCACCCTCGGCGTCCCCGCGAAGGGCGAAACTGGGCGGGACCAGTTCTGGACCTTCGCCGGCCCCAAGGGGCGGGGAGTAATAGCCCAGGGCATAGCCCCCCAGGGCGTAGCCCAGCAGATCCTGAAGCTGTGGCGACAGGGTGCGCGCGATCTCCGGCGGACAGGCGAGGTACTGGTTTTCCTCCTGCCGCAGCCAGCCCAGGGCATAGGTCAGGTTCAGCCCCCAGCGGTCTGTCTCGCTGCGGTTGGCCCCACCCCCATGGAAGACGCTGCCGGTATAGACCAGCACCGATCCAGCCTTCATCACCGCCTGGGTGATCTCATGGGGCTCTGCCTTGCGGTCGTCGGGCCAGGCGGTGGAGCCCGGAACCACCTGGGTGGCACCGTTCTCCGCGGTGAAGTCGGTCAGCGCCCATATGGTGTTGAGCTGCGGCTCGATGCCCTTCAGGTGAGCGCCCCACGCCCAGCGGTCCCGATGGATGGGTTGGGCGGCCTGGCCGGGCATGATTCGGATCAGCTGGGTCAGATGCACCTGCCACCGCTCACAGTTGGGCTTGAGCAGGTGTTCACACAGGGCCGCAATGCGGGGATCACAAAGGGCCTGACGCACCGCGGGCGAGCGCGCCACCAGGGCGCCCGTGCGGGTGGTCTTGACCCCGGTGAAGCCGTCCCGGCCAGCCGGGGTGGCCGCCACATAGGGCGAGAGCTCGGCGACCATGTCCGCCACCGCCTGAGGGCTGAGGGCGTCATCGAGAATCAGCGCCCCATCGCGCTCGAGGACGGCGGCCATTTCCTCGGCAGGTCCATCGGCGGGCAGGTGAACAAGCTCGGGCATGGGCGTCTCCCAGGGGCCTGTTGAAGCGCTGCGGAAATCCTCGCCCCTAGCGATTTCCACTGGAGTCTAACAATGCCCAAGGCAGAGCTCGCGTCCAGGGTGGTTGATCACCTTCGCAAGGCGCGGCAACCTTGATCTTCCAGATCACAAACCGCTCCGGGAGGGCGACATGGCGTACAAGTTTGAAATCTTCAAAGACAAGGCCGGCGAGTTCCGGGTCCGGTTCCGCGCCTCCAACGGCGAGGTCATGTTTTCCTCGGAAGGCTACTCAGCCAAGGCCAGCGCCAAGAACATGATCGAGTCGATCAAGAAGAACGCCCCCGACGCCGACGTGGTGGACGAGAGCGCCGGCTAGATCCTGCCTACACCCTGTGAAGTCCGTTCAGCGGTAAGACAGGACGAATTCAGGGGTTTGCTGTCCATGGTCAGGGCGAACTGACGCCTTGGCTGTGGACAGACCTCTGGAGCATGAGGGGGCCGCGTCCGATTTGGCCCAGATAACCGCCAATTGAGCGTCATCGCGGGTTTGGCAAGGAAATCACCCCCTCATTGGTCAGTGGCCCTTTCGCAGGTGGCGGGACGGTCGCATATGCAGAGCATGAACACGTCCCCCCGCCCTGGATTTCTCGCCGCCCTCACCCGGGGCTTCAAAGGGCACTGCCCGGCTTGCGGCGAGGGCAAGCTGTACTGGCGCTATCTGAAAGTTGAGCCTGCGTGCGGCGCCTGCGGCCACGATCTGGCTCAGTATCCCGCCGATGATGGCCCGGCCTATTTCACCATCCTGATCGTCGGCCACCTGATCGTCGCTCCGCTGCTGCTCTTTCCCTTCATCTGGCAGGCACCGGTGGTGCTGGTCCTGGTCTCCACCCTGCTGCCCCTGACCGTAGCGACCCTCGTTCTGCTGCCCCTGATCAAGGGGGCGTTTATCGGCGCCCTTTATGCGCTCCGGATCAAGGCGCAGGATGGGGCGCTGCACACCGCCGATCCCGCCGACCGGTCACCTCAGCCCTGAGGCCGTCAAAGGGCCTTGTCTGGAACCTTGACCGCACAATCTCGTTTCCTTTGCCCTGAGCGCCCGTTGGGGTGCGTTCCTGAGGCGGGAAGACTCACATGTCCCTTGGCACAATCCTTTTGATCATCCTGATCATCGCCCTTGTGGGCACCCTGCCCACCTGGGGCCATTCCCGTAGCTGGGGCTACTTCCCCTCCGGTGGCCTGGGCCTGATTCTGCTGATCGTGTTGATTCTGGTCCTGATGGGTCGGATTTAGCGGCCCCGCCGAGCTGGAGGGGATCGGTGGCCTCCTAAAACAGCCTTTAATTCATGAGCTTAGAGCGCTTCCCGACCCGATGTCGGCTTCGCAATGGGCGGGAAATGCTCTAGGGTCCCTGGCTATGCTCGGCTTGCCGCTCTCGCCCCTGGACACCGTCGCCCTGGTCATCTTCGCCGTGGCCTGGCTGGCCTATGAACCCCTGGTCAAGGCGGCCCTCGGCCGTCGGCACATGATCAATCTCGACATGGCCGTGATCCGGTCTGGGTGGATGGCGGCCATGGCCCGGCGTGACAGCCGCCTGATGGACAGCCAGTTGCTGGGCCATACCATCAACTCAGCGTCCTTCTTCGCCTCGTCCAACCTGATCCTGATCGCAGGGGCGTCAGGGGTGCTGTTTGGCGGGGAGTCAGCCTTTCGCAGCGCCTCCAGTCTCATTGTGATCGAGACCTCGACCCGACTGCTGTTTGAGGTGCAGGTGGCTCTGGTGCTGATCACCCTGGCTCGGGGGCTTCTGGATTTCATCTGGTCGATCCGCCAGCTCAACTACACCATCGCCGTGGTGGGCGCGGCGCCGGACGAGGCCGCAGGAGTGCATCAGGCCTATGGGGCGGCGGCTGGACGGCTGCTCAATCCGGCGCTCTCGGCCTTCAATGCCGGCGTCCGGGGCTATTATTTCGCCTTGGCCGCCGCCAGCTGGGTGTTCGGCGCCACGGCGTTCATCATCGCCACCCTGGGCGCTGTGGCGGTGCTGGTCTGGCGCCAACGGGCCTCGGCCGCTGCCTTGGCCATTGCCGAGATCCGCGAGGTGCTGGAGCGCACACCGCCGGTAGAAACCCCGACCTCGGCCAAGTCCCCTGACGAGATTCCTTCGGCTTGATGGCTGGTTCTGTTGCCGGGTCCGGACCGGGCTCAGCGGCCGACGAGCAGGGCCCTAAGATTGAAGGGGCCAGGCCCCCTGGCCAGCATGTCGAGGCCGATCAGAACCAGCAGGATGGCCGGCAGAGCCCCCTCCAGGCCCTCTAAGGGATACATGGTGCTGGCCGTGATGGAGAACATCACCGCGCAGACCAGTCCCGCCCACCTGGTCAAAAGCCCTGCGATGAACGCCAGGCCGCAGGCCATCTGCGCATAGACAGCGATGGGGGCCGCCAGGCCTGGCCATGGGGCGTCACGGCTCGCCAGCCCCTCGGTCAGGGCCGCCATGGCGGCGGGCAAGGTGACCATACCCCAGACACCCCACAGCAGAAACGTCCCCACCACCAGACGGGTCAGCAACCGCACCCAGGGGTCGATCCATCCCAGCCAGGACAGGTTCAGCCACCGGGGCCAGGGCGGCGTCCAGGGGGCAGACGGCGGGCGAGCAAGCCTTCGTGGCCTAACCACGACCGGGCCTGCGTCTCATGATTGCCGGTTGAGGTTCCACACGCGAAGGTACGCATTTTCCACCGCCGGTGACGAGGGTCTTGTGGTCAAGCCTGCGTGAGGTTGAGGCCTTGCCGCTGGGCGCGGGTCAGCTTGGCGCAGACCAGGGCGTGAGCCTGGGACAGCCAGTGGGCCACCTCGTCCGGGTCGAGATCCGCAAGATCATCGAACCTGACCCAACTGGCCCGGGCCAGATAGGGGGCGGGCCGCGCGCGCCCGCTCTCGATCAGGGCCGCATAGGCGATCTCTGAGGCCTTGAAAGACAGGCCCCCGTCGGTGGTGACGATAGCGAAAATCTTGCCGCCCACCTTAGCCACCTGGGCGTCGCCCCATTGGACGCTCAGCGTCGCCGCCGGCAGGGCGAGGGCCTGCACCAGGGCGTCCTGAGGGCTCACGCCTCGACGCCGGTCCCGATGGGGCAGGTCACGCCGGTGCCGCCGATGCCGCAATAGCCGCCGGGATTCTTGGCCAGGTACTGCTGGTGATAGTCCTCGGCGAAAAAGAAGGGGCCGGCCTCGACGATCTCGCTGGTGATCGGTCCCAGGCCCCTGGCCGACAGGGCCTGCTGATAGAGGGCCTTGGTGGCCTGCGCAGCGGCGCCTTGCCCCGCGTCGGCCACATAGACGCCAGACCGGTACTGGGTGCCGATGTCGCCGCCTTGGCGCATGCCCTGGGTCGGGTCGTGGCCCTCCCAGAACACTTTCAGCAATTGCTCATAGGTCACCACCTTGGGGTCATAGACCACCAGCACTGCCTCAGTGTGGCCGGTGCGGCCGCTGCAGACCTCCTCATAGGTGGGATTGGGGGTGAAGCCGTTCACATAGCCCACCGCCGTGACGTGCACGCCGGGGATCTGCCAGAACAGGCGCTCGACCCCCCAGAAGCAGCCCATGGCGAAAACGGCGGTCTCTGCCCCTTCGGGGTAGGGTCCCTTGAGGGGCTGGCCGTTGACGAAATGGACCTCGGCGGTAGGCATCGACTGGGTACGGCCGGGCAGGGCGGTCTGCGCCGTGGGCATCTCGGCGGGCTTGCGGAACAACATGGCGACCTCAGACGGATGGGAACGATTGTGACCTAAGAGATAGGACGCCGCAGGCCAGACGAACAGGGCCGCTTGCCCCCGGCGCTCACCTCGCTATATAGACCCCCTTCCGCCGGGGGCCCGCCCCCGAACGGTGTGGTGAGGTGGCCGAGTGGTTGAAGGCGCACGCCTGGAACGCGTGTATAGGGGAAACTCTATCGAGGGTTCGAATCCCTCTCTCACCGCCACGAACTCAGAGACAGTCTGAATGTCTGAGGGTCGAAGGCAGGAGCCGTCCAGCTCTGAGCCTATGGCGATCCCAACGGCCCCCTACCATTGAGCATGACCGCCTGGCCTGCTGGGGGCTTGGCGGACGCAAGCCAATCATTCCCCCAGTTCGCCGCCTGACGCAGAGCCGTGGCGATAAGCAGTCTCGGCACCACATGCGATAGCGGAGGGTGCCGGACCGTGCCGCCGGCACCCTTGAGGTCAAGATGGCGCGACGGCCCTCACCGCTGCCCTGCCGGGCCGAGGTCAACGCCGGTGAGGGCCTCGGCGGCTGCGCCGGGGTCGGTCTCGCTGACATCGAGGAGATCGAGCTTGTGGCGGATCTCGGCGTGGCGCTCGGCGGTCAGCTTGTAGCCGATGAAGCAGGCACCGGCGGCCATCACGAAGATGATCGGTCCGACAATATAGGCCAGCTCCAGGCCCCGGATCGCCTCAGGCGTGTTGGTGACCCCGGCCCCCACCTGGTATCCGACCAGCGCCAAGACGTTGAAGGTGAGGAAGATCGCGCCGGCCGTAGCCAGTTTCGCCGTGGCGGTCAGGCCGGCATAGATCAGACCCATCCACTCCCGGCCGCTGTCGAGCCGGAGTTCATCGGCGATGTCAGCTGCGATGGCCCGCATCATGACCGTGAATCCAGCGGCCATGGCACCCACCACGAACATGAGCACAGAGAAGATCGGGAAGTCGCCCTTGGGCAGGAATGGCAGACACATCAAGCCGACGGAATAGACGGTGGTCGTTACCAGGAAGGCGATGTGTTTGCTGATCTTGTTGGCGAGCCAGGCGGCAATGGGCGCGCCGGCGAACCCGGCCACGACATAGATCAGCAGCAGCAGGTTGGCAGCCGCCGTGTCAAAGCCCCGGCTGTCCTTGAAGTAGAACAGATAGAGCGCGGCCATCCAGCCAGGCCCGAGGGTGACCATCAGGTCAGCGGCCAGCAGCCGGATCACGTTGCCGCGGGTGAGGAGCTGAGCGTAGTCCTTGAGCGTGAACTTGGCGGGCCTATCCTGGGTGACACGTTCGGACGATGTGAAGACCACCAGCACGCATGTGAACGCCGTACTGGCGATGATGAACCAGATCATCGCCTGGACGCCCTCGGCGTCGGTAAAGCCCTGCTGACTCATGACGATTGGGATCAGCAGGACGGCCATGGCCCCGATGACGCCTAGCCCCGTGATGGCTCCGAAGATCCGGGAGCGTTCCTTATAGGTGGGGGCAAGTCGTCCAGCCCAGGCCAGATGAGAGAGCAGGACGCCGGAATAGCCGAGGTACATTACCAGCAGCCAGAAGCCCAGGTAGAGCGGCCCATCCCCTGTGCCCGTCATCAGCAGCATGAAGAAGCCCAGCATCAGCACGGGCGCGCCGAGCGCCATCCAGACCCGGTAGCGGCCAAAGCGGGTCTTGGTCCGGTCCATCGCCAGGCCCATGGCGGTGTCGATGGGAATATCAATGAACCGGACCAGCGCGAACACGGTGCCCACCAGGGCCAACGACAGGCCGAGTTCAGCTGCGAAATAGCGCGGCAGGTGAACTGTGGCGGCGATGCCGAGCGCGCCGATGGGGACGGCCGCACTGGCGAAGACCAGGGCTCTTGGCAGGGAGATTTGACCGCCCGAAGGGCCGGACTGGGATTGCGACACCTGAACTATTCTCCCCTGGCAATCGCGTCTTTTGATCAGACGCTTCATGCTGGGAGTTAGGCGCGAGCCGGGCCGCGCCCGCAAGGGGATTTCGTTGGTAAGGATGCCATGGCGTGTGGCTCAGCCGCCCTGCATCTTGCCGAAGGGACCTGTCAGGTTCAGGTCTTCGGTCCGCGGCACTCTCCAGCCCCGTCGCCCGATCAGGCTACGAGGGCGTTACCGCCTAAACTTAGTGAGTCCCTCATCGTTATTGGAAAGCAGCTTTCACAGTTATGAGAATAGATCGTGGTGGCGCGTGGGTACGCTGAATGAACCCGTAGTTTGTGATCGCAAGGGCGTCTGAGACCACGGTCTCATCTGTCATGTTGCGCACCGCGAGGGTCGCCGACATGCGAGACTGAGTGTGGCCAAGCGTTAGCGCGGCGTCGACCAGGGTTCTGGCGTCTGATTGCAGCAGCGGGTCATTGGCATTGTTGAAAAAGATCTCGCTGCGGTAGTTCACGCCAAGGTCGGCTCCGAGGGTCCAATCTCTGGAAATGGCCCCTTGCCAGGAGAGGGCTGCGACGGCTGAAAACTCCGGTGACGCGGTCAGTCGATTGCCTGACCTGTTCGCCCCATTGGCGTCCACGAAATAGGTGAACTGGGCGTCTAGCCAAGACGTGCTCAGCCGCAGTTTGGTGTTCCCGGGTAGGGCAGCGCGCAAGGTCAGGTCGATACCCTTCATCTCGGCGTCGGCGCTATCAAGCACCTGGCGGGCCGGGGGCGGGTCCGACCGCAGCGTGAAGTCCTGCAGGTCGGTGTAGTCGTACAGGAAAGCCGCAGCGTTCAGCGAAACGCCTGGCGTAAGTCGCCAAGTTGAACCGGCCTCCCAGGCGGTCACGAACTCCGGGGCCACAGGGCCGATGGTGTCCGTCAGGAAGAGAGCACCCCCATTGAAACTTCCGGACTTGAAACCACGGTTCAGGCTGACATAGGCCACCTGCTGGGGCGCAAGCTCATAGCGCGCGGCAAGGCGCCAGGAGACGGCGTCCTCGGTCTGCTTCCCGCTCCGATTGGGCGACAGGACCGGGTTGGCCGTGATCTCGTGAAAACGGGTCTCGGTCTTGAACGATGTGCGCTCCCGCGTCGCGCGTGCGCCGGCAGTGAGGAACAGGCGGTCGGTGGCGCTGAACTCCGTCTCGCCGAATACCGCGATGGACTGAGTTTCAAGGGTGTAGGCTTGGCTCAGCCGGAACGGCCCAAAAGCGAACAGGAACGGATCATCGATAAACCCAACGCCGGCGGCGCGCAGGGTGCCGAGGGTTGAGAACCGGTTGGTTGTCTTGAGGGTCTCATCGATGCCAAACACCCCAGCCCGCCAGTCGAAGCGGCCATGACGGCCACCCAACAGGAATTCCTGGGTGAAAACGCGGCTCTTGTTGTCGAAGTCGAGCGCGACCAGGTCCAATGGACTTGCGTCGGTATCTTCGCGGACCTCCCGATCGGCCAACCGCAGGGAGGTGATGGATGTCGCTTCGATCGACCCCTTACGTTTCAGGGTCAGGACAACTCCGCCGGTGTCCAGATACTCACGGCTGTCGCGGTCAAAGCCTTCCGAGAAGGGGTCTGAGGTGTAGCGATAGCCCAGCAGATTGAGGCAACCGCCGGTCAGGACCCGCTCGGGGGAGCAGGGGATAAAAGCAGGACCTGCCGGCGGCGGCACGGCAAACCCCTCCGGCGCAAAGAGTCCCAGCCCCTCGTGGGCGGTCATTCCAGAGCGGTCATTTGCATAGTCTAAGAGGAAGCCCGCGCTCCACGGCCCCTCGTGGTCGATCTCGGTTCGAAGGCGGATTGCAAAGGTCTCGATGCCGTTCTCATCTTGCCCGGTCAGGGTGTTGGCGGTGTAGCCATCCGATTTGCGGTAGATGGTGGAGAGTCTGGCGAGCGCCGGTCCGACTTTGCCGCTATCGGCGGCGAGTTCGTAGGTTTGTAGACCAAATGAACCTGCGCCGAGGCTGACTTCCAGGCCTGGTGTCGGGCCTGGCGCTGTAGTTTTGAAAATCAGAGCGCCCCCTGTGGCGTTGCGGCCAAACAGGGTGCCCTGCGGACCCTTCAGGATCTCAGCGCCGGCCAGGTCGAACATGGCGACATTCTGGGCCAGGGGAGACGCGATGTAGCCTTGGTCCAGATAGACGGCGATGCCCGGATTGGCGCTTGGGTTGACGTCGTTTGAGCCAATCCCACGGATGAAGAACTGCGGTGCCGATGAGCCGAAGATCGAGCGCACGGTGAGGCTGGCAGACAGGTCTGCAAGGTCGGAGGCCTGGAAGACACCAGGTGGGTTGAGGCTGGCCTCGTCGAAGGCTTCCACTGATCCCGGGATTTGCTCGACGGGCGTCTCGGAGCGGCGGGCGGTTACGATCACTTCTTCGAGCAAGGGCGCTGGGTTGGCCTGGACGACCTGAGCCGCTTCGACCGGGGCGATCTGCAGAATGAGAGCCAGCATCATGTCGTGGTTTCCAGTTTCACGCAGGCGACAGGGGCAACCAACGGCCAGAACGCCGCCGGAAACTGAAAACGGGCGGCATGAAGCCGCCCGTTCCCGATTTAGATGAGCCTATCAGGCAGGCTGAGCGTCGCTCAACGTGGCGTTTCGGGCGCGCCATTCGGCGCTCTTGGCCGAGGCGATCATGAAGATCAGGACCCCGAACCCTGCTTTCGCAACGATGTCGGCGATGGTGTAGCCCACCTGGACGATCACTGCGGCCTCACCGCTCATCGTGGTGATGTTGGCGTTCTCTGCACCGAACAGAAGCGGTGCAAAATAGACGACCGGGTAGAAGCTCCACGATAGAACCGTGACCCAGATGGCCAGATTGACAAGGCCGCGGGCATTCTCGGGCTGGTTCTTGATCGACTCGCGAAGACCAAAGAACAGCTCATAAAGAATGATCAGGAAGGGGATCATGGACAGACCACCCCAGAGCAGTCGCGTCCCGGCGTCAGTCGCGATTTCACCTGGATAACCCAGGCCCACCATCAGCGCGGCGAGCACGCCAAGCCGCAGGCTTTTGGAGATGGTGGCGGCGCGGGCCAAACCCATCACCAAGATCAGTTCGACCAGAAGCAGCGGCACCGTCAGCAGCCAGTCGACGTAGCGATAGGCGTCATTGAACTTCTCACCAGAGAGCGCGATCGTTCCGGCACCAGCGTCGACGACAAAAGAGCCGCTCCAGCTGCCAAAAATGCGCCAGTAGTGATAAGCGGCAATAAAGGTCACGAGTCCGCTAATAACCAGCGCAGCACGATATTGTGGAGCGACAGTGTCGCGGCTTAGCCAGAAGAATAGCGTGGCTGCCCCCATGGCGGCGATGCCAAATGAGAGCGCGTTGTAAACAAGCTCATATTGGCCTAATGACATGGATTCCATATTTTACCCTCCCTAAGGTCCATTTTTGAGGTGAACCCTAAGTCTGAGGGATGCACCTGGTTTGCACAGTGATCCGGCGAACCAATGCCTGCTGCGCTGCAGCAATTTGCGGTGCAGGAACGTAGATTCCTGAAGTTTGCCAACATTCTGGCAAAGAGAAATCCTAGCCCCGTGGGCGAAAGTGAGAGTAATCGAGTGTATCAGAAAATCAATAGCTCGGGCCTGACTGAGCTATTAAAATGCGAAAATTAGACACGATTTCCTTGAAACACTACCAAAGCGAGCGGCTAGCCGAGGTTTACAAACTCACACTGCAGTCGGTGATCCGAATATTCTACTGATAGAGGAATGCTGGTTTGCAATCTTCCGGGGGGCGAGTGCGTTTGCGGTGCTGCTGCGACCTCAACAATTTGAATTGTTCAAGTCAAACTTCAGCAAACGCCCCGGCTCTGACATCCGCAAGCTGCTGATTAGCAAGATTTTCGTCTAAGAAGCCGAGCGCGTTGAGGAGCGTTAGAGTATGTCAGTCAAGGCAACGGCTAATTGGATGTCTAGATGGCCAGTTCAGCCAGCGCCTGTTTGATGACGGTCAGGGATTGTCCGGCGACCATACCCTTCCAGTCGTCCTGGTCGCCGTAGAAGGCATTGCGGATCTCGGCCTTGATGGCGCGGCCGAGTTCGCTCTGGAGATCCCCATAGGCATGAAGCCAAGCATCGGCCCTGAGCGTGTTGATCACGGTCCTTGAGTCCAGAGTGCCCACCTCCAGGGCCATTCCGGTCACCTCGGCATGGGCCAGCAGAGTCCGCGCGGCCGACAGGCCGTCGCCGACAATGTCGGCTGAGGTCGAGGAGCCACCTGAGGGGGAGGTGATCGCTGCCCCGTACCACTGGCGAGCCCGATCAAACCCAGGGCTTCCTACAGGGTCCAGGACGATGCGCTCGGCATATCCCCACGGCCCGAGGCCTGTGTGGTAGTCGATGATCCCGATGCGGCCTGCGTTTCCAAGGTAGTGCGCAAACAGTGCGGTCTGGGTCTGACGCGACCAGGTGGGGGCGACGCCGCCGTAGAATATGCCCTGAGGATGGGTGTGCTGCCCCCCTGACACCGCCTGCTGAAGGGCTTTTTCGCCTTTGGCTTCTACGAAGGCGCGCATGGTCTGTGCACTGGCCGCCTGCGTTTTTGGGGACCAGTCGGACGGGCAGAGGGCGTCGGCCAGTTCGCCATAGTGGGGGTTTGAGGGGAGAGGCTGTGAAAAATCGACCCAGTTTCGATTGAGGTCGACATTCTCCTGGGTCACCCGCCGCAGCCAGGCGAACCCATAGGGGTTGATCGCGTGCACCATCATGACTGCCACGTCCTTGGGGCGCTCGCGCATGCCCCCGCGCCGCAGCCAGTCGACCTGGGCCCCAGAGCCACAGAAGCCTTCGATCCCATGGGTGCCGGAGATCAGTACAAGGACAGATTCGGCGTCCCGTGGCCCGAACCACGCCACATCCGTTGCCAGAATGCCTCCATCGGGCCCCGGCTCG
The DNA here is from genome assembly GCF_022402485.1 of Phenylobacterium sp. Classification (GTDB taxonomy): domain Bacteria; phylum Pseudomonadota; class Alphaproteobacteria; order Caulobacterales; family Caulobacteraceae; genus Phenylobacterium. Next base: position 102,165 of record NZ_JAKRSA010000028.1, read on the forward strand.
GGATGAGCAACGGCGTCAAGCGCTCCTCCAGCCTCGATCGCCGCACTCAGGAACTTGCCCCGAGCCTCCTGGTAATCCGAACTGAAGCTGTCTGCACTGTTCATGGGACTACGCTTTGCCAGCTGCTGAAGGTTGCGCCGTGGACCGGATGTCGTTTGTCGAATGTCGTGTCCGCGGAAGAAAGAAGGTTCTTCGCCAAATCGGGTGATTTTTCTTCCGGGAAGGCCTTGATCTGGGCTGAAGTCAGCTCGGATGGTCCATCGGCGGACCATGGGGCGCGGAGAGGGGAAACGAGATGCGAGTGACCGTCAACGGGGTCAGCCTGTTTGTGGAGGTTTTCGGCCACAAGCTCGCGCCCGACGGACCCCAGGTGATCGAGCGTCCGACCGTCATATTGCTGCACGGAGGGCCTACCGATCATGACCACGTCCGCCGGTCAGCCCATCGCCTGGCTGAGGTCGCTCAGGTGGTCGTCTATGATCATCGCGGCTGTGGACGTAGCGAGCATGGTGACCCGGCGCTCTGGACCCTGGATCAGTGGGGCGATGACGTGCGCGGCTTGTGCGAGGTCCTGGGGATCACCTCACCGATCGTGCTCGGCACGTCGTTCGGCGGCTTCGTGGCCCAGTCCTACGCCATCCGCCATCCGGGGCACGCGGCAAGGCTCGGCTTCCTGGTCACGGGCGCCCGGCAGAACCTGGACTGGTCTGTGGAGGGGTTCCGCAAGCAGGGCGGAGATGAGGCGGCGGCGGCGTTCAGGGCCTTTGGCGAAGACCCGACCCTGGAAACGCTGCCGGTGTATCTGCAGACCTGTAGAGCCGCGTACAATGTTCAGCGGACCGTCGACGCCGCTGCGGCACAGCGCACCCTGGCCAATGTGCCGCTGATTCTTGAGTTTTTCCGGCAGTCCTACCAGACGCCCTTCGACTTCCGCCCGGGTCTTGCGGCCGTGACTGCGCCGGTGCTGATCGTGGGGGGTGATGAAGATCCCATCCTCCCGCCGGCGTTCCAGGACGAGATCGAGGCGGCCCTGATCGCCGCGCCCAAGACCCGGGTGAGGTTCGCCAAGGCCGGCCATCAACTGGATGTGGACGTTCCCGACGCCTATGACGAGGTCCTGCGGCGGTTCGTATTGGGCGAATCCTGAAGGGGTACCTAGGGCCTGACCGCCCACCTCCGCCCTTTACCGGGAGGTCATCTCGCGGAGGTCGAGTTCGGCGGCGATAAAGCCGAAGGCGAAGCGGCTGCGCCCCTGCAGGATCTGTTCGAACACCGCCCGGGCTCGGTCGGTCTCCCCGCAATAGAGATGCCAGTTGCCGACCCCGTAGCCCTGGGTGGCGTAGATGGTCTCCAGGTCGTGGATCACCTGTGACCCCTTGTCCGGCGACAGCAGGTCCTCCGGCGTCAGCTCGCCGCGATACATCCGCAGGCGGCGATAATAGGAAGGACCCTCCACGAAGGCCTCGTCCGCCAGACCCTCAGGAACCTTGGCCAGCACCGCCGCAGCTCCGGCCTCGTCGCCCTTGCGGCGCAAGGTCATGTAGAGCCAGTCGCTACAGGCGGTTTGGCCGTCATAGTCATCGGCCCGCACCCAATTGAGGCATTGGCGATAAGCCGCCTCAGCGGCGTCCCACTCCCGCAGGAGATAGTGCGACAGCGCCAGATGGTACCATGTGTTGAACTGGATGCTGGTCGCGGGCACGGGCAGTTCATTGTCCTGGCCGTCGGGCTCGATCCATTCGGCCATGCCGGCGATCAGCTCCGCCGCCCGCGCCAGATCGGCCTGGCCCTCGGTAAACCGCCGTGTGGAGAGATAGCGGTGCCCCCGCTGGCGCAGCAGCTCATAGGACCCCGGTAACCGCTCAAGCCCCTGGCTGAACACCGAGATGGCCTCCTCGATCCGGTAGCGGAACCCCAGCACCCGGCCATACCAGACGGTGTTTGACAGGGAGGGGTCGGCCTCATATCGCGCCTGGGCGGCCTCGAGGGTGCGGCGGGAACGGTCTCTGATGCTGTCTTCGGTCATGGGGACAATAGGCCGCTCGATCGGCCCGATGGCAACAGGGGTCGGGCCGACGCCGCGTCGAAGCCTCCGCCCTAGGCCCTCCCCAGGGCGGCCGTGACCGCGGGGGCCAGACGTTGGGCGATGACCTTTACGCCCTCGGCATTGGGGTGGATGCCGTCGGGCTGGTTGAGGGCCGGGTCCAGGGCGACCCCGTCCAGCAGGAAGGGATAGAGGGGCACGTCATAGGTCCTGGCCAGGTCGGCGAACACAGCGTCGAAGTCTGCAGCATAACGGCCATAGCTGGGGGGGGCCTGCATGCCGGCCAGCAGGACGGCGATATTGCGGGCCTGCAGGCCCTCGATGATCGCCTGCAGATTGTCCCGCATCCGGGCAGGCTCAATCCCTTGCAGCAGGTCGTTGCCCCCAAGCGCCACGATGCAGAGGTCGGTGTCATCCTGAATGCTGAAGTTCACCCGGGCCAGGGCACCGGCGGTGGTGTCGCCCGACACCCCAGCTGCGCGCACCCGCACGGGGGACCCCGCCGCCACAAGCGCTGCTTCCAACTGAGCAGGCAGGGCGTCCCTGGCCGGCAGGCCAAGGCCGGCGGTGATGGAATCCCCCAGAAGCGCCACCACGGGAAGGTCGACCTCCTCCTGCCGGTTGGGTGCTGGCGGCGGGCCAGCATTGGGGTCTGACGTGGTCTCCACGGTCTCGCTGGGCGCTTGGCCGCAGGCCGAAAGGCCCAGGGCCAGGGCGCCCAGCAAAAGGGTGCGACGGGAAGGTGAGGTTCGGGGTGCGATCATGGCTGTCGTCCCCCATATAGGGCAGCCGGGCGGGTATGAAACGCTTAAGCCCGCGATCGGGAGCCCCATGACCACAAACCCGCCCCTGGCCCTTGAGGCCCTGACCCTCAGCCTGCCCTCTGTGGCGGGACCGGTGAACATCCTGCGCGGCGTCGACCTGACCGTCGCGGCTGGGGAGACCGTGGCGGTGATCGGCCCATCGGGGTCAGGCAAGTCCTCACTGATCTCGGTGGCGGCGGGTCTGGAGACCCCCACCAGCGGAACGGTGCGTCTGTTTGGTCAGGACCTGGGTGCCCTGGACGAGGACGGCCGCGCCCGCCTGCGCAGGGGCCGGGTGGGGCTGGTTTTCCAGAGCTTCCACCTGCTGCCCAACATGACCGCCCGGGAAAATGTCGCCGCCCCTCTGGAGCTGGCCGGTCGGGCCGACGCTATGGCCGAGGCCGAGGCCTGGCTGGACAAGGTCGGCCTTGGGGCGCGGCACACCCACTATCCGCATCAGCTGTCAGGGGGCGAGCAGCAGCGGGTGGCGCTGGCCCGCGCGCTCACCGTGCGGCCGGAGCTCCTGTTCGCTGATGAGCCCACCGGCAATCTGGACGCCGCCAATGGGGCCATGGTCGCCGACCTGATGTTTGACCTGCTGGCTGAAGCCGGTGCGGCGCTGGTCCTGGTGACCCATGATGAGGCCCTGGCCGCCCGGGCTGACCGCATCGTGCGCATGGCCGATGGCCTGATCGTGCCCGCCAGGACCGAGGTGTCCACATGAGGCTCGCCCTGCGGTTTGCCGGGCGTGAGCTGAGGAGCGGGGTCGCGGGCTTCCGCATCTTCCTGGCCTGTTTGGCGCTGGGGGTGGCGGCGATCGCGGCCGCGGGCTCCACCGCCGAGGCCTTCCGTCAGGGGCTGGCCAGCCAGGCCCGGGAGATTCTCGGTGGCGATCTGGTGTTCAGCATCGACCAGCGTCGCTTCACCGAAGCCGAGCGCGCCGTGTTCGGGGCCCTGGGCCCCAGCGCCTATTCCGTCCGCGCCAACGCCATGGCGGAGACCCCGTCCGGGGCCCGCCGGCTGGTGGACGTGCGCGGGGTGGCGCAGACCTATCCCCTGGTGGGCGTGGTCCAGCTGGAGGGGGCCGACAGTCTCGCCCAGGCCCTGGCACCTTCGGGGGGCGTCCCGGGCGCGGCGGTGGAGCAGGCCCTACTGGACCGCCTGAACCTGTCGCTGGGCGACACCTTCACCGTCGGGGGCGCGACCTTGCGGGTCGGCGCCGTTCTGATTTCCGAGCCTGACCGGATCGGCCGGGGTTTTGCGCTGGGGCCCCGGGTGCTCACCGATGTGACTACGGTGGAGGCCGCAGGCCTGCTGGGGACGGGCGGCCTGTTTGGCGAAGCGGTGCGGGTGGTGCTGCCCACTGAGGCTGACCCCAAGGCGGTGATCGAGGAGGTCCGCGAAACCTTCCCTGACGCTGTGTTTGAGGCCCGGGACCGCTCAGAAGCCGCCGCTGGGGCCGGTCGGCTGATCGACCAGCTGGAATACTTCCTAGGGTTTATTGGCCTGGCCTCCCTGGTGGCCGGCGGCCTGGGGGTGGGCGGCGCGGTCTCAGCCTATCTGGAGGGGCGCAAGGCCTCCATCGCTACGCTCAAGGCCCTCGGCGCCGAAGGGGTGCTGATCCGCAACATCTATCTGATCCAGATTGCCGTGCTGGCCCTGATTGGCGTGGCCATTGGCCTGGCCATCGGGGCGGTGACGCCGCTGATCATCGGTGCCCTGGCGGCCGAGCAGTTGCCGGTTCCGGCCCTGTTTGCCGTCTATCCTGAGCCCCTGATCCGGGCCGGGGCCTTTGGCCTGATGGCGGCGACGGCCTTCTCCCTCTGGCCCCTGGCGAGGGCCCGGACCACGCCGCCCTCATCCCTGTTCCGTAAGGAGATGTCGGGCGCCCCGACCCTTGGCTTGGAGACGGCCCTGGCGGGGACCGCCGCGCTGGGGCTTGCGGGCCTGGCCATCCTGACTGCGCCCAGCCGCTGGGCCGCCGCAGGTCTGATCGGTGGGGCAGCCGGCGCGTTTCTGGCACTCAGCCTGCTGGGCCTGGCGGCGGCCTGGGGCTCTGGCAAGGTGCGCGGCCTCGCCCGGGGCGCGGTCCGCTTAGGCCTCGCCAATCTGGCTGGTCCCCGGTCGGCGGCCCGCACGGCCACGCCAGCCATCGGCCTCGGCGTCGCCCTGCTCTCAGCGATCGTGCTGATCCAGTCGAGCCTGTTGGCCCAGGTCAGCGTGGTGGCACCCCGCACCGCGCCGTCCCTCGTCTTCACCGAGATCCCTGGGGACCGGGTCGCAGCCTTCGATACCTTGATCGATCAGGCGCTGAATAATCCGCAGACAGATCGTTATAGCCGTCTGCCCCTGCTGACCGGCCGGATCACTCGCCTCAAGGGCCAGCCGGTGGACATCGAGGCCATCGACCGGGGGGAGCGCTGGGCCTTTGACGAGGACCTGACCCTGTCGGCTTTGGACAGCGCGCCTGACAATTCAAAAGTCACCGCCGGCACCTGGTGGACCCCGGACTATGTCGGTCCGCCCCTGGTGGCCTTCGAGCAGGACGCCGCCAAGGGGGCTGGCCTGAAGGTGGGCGACACCATCACCCTGCAGGTCCTGGGCCGGGAGATCGAGGCGGAGATCGCTGTGCTGCGGGAGGTAGACTGGGGGGGCTTTGGGGCCAATTTCGGCGTCATTCTGAACTCAGGCACCATCGCCGGCGCGAGCCCCCGGCATGTGGCCATCGCCATGGCCAGCCGCGAAGAGGAAGCCGCCATCACCCAGGCGCTGGCCGCCGACTTTGCCGGCGTCAATGTCATCAGCATCCGCGACCAGCTGGAACAGGCCGCGACCCTGTTCGACCGCCTGGCGCTGGCCATCCGGGGCGCTGCGGCGGTGGCGGGTCTGGCTGGGGTTCTGGTCCTGGTCGGGGCCATTGCAGCCGGCGCCCGGTTCCGCGCCCGGGAGGCGGCGACGCTGAAAGTCCTGGGGGGCACGCGGGGCCAGATCGTGACGGCCTATCTGGTGGAGTATGGCCTGGTGGGCGTGATCGCAGGCCTGGCCGGCGCAACCCTGGGCGCAGCCGGCGCCTGGCCGGTGGTGACCCAGGTGTTCAACGCCACCTGGAGCGTCGACTGGCCGGTGATCCTCGGCATCCTTGGTGGCACCACGGGGCTCGGCGTCATCGGCGGGGCCCTCGCGGCCTTTGCCGCCCTGTCGCGCCGTCCCGCCGCCGTCCTGCGTGAAGCCGGGTAAGGCCCAGGACCCATAGAGAGAGACTGAGATGAAGATCGCCATCATCGGGGCCGGCATGGCGGGTCTCGCCTGCGCCGAGGCGCTGAGCGCGGCTGGCCACAGGGTCCAGGTGCTCGACAAGGGCCGGGGGCCCGGCGGGCGCATGTCCACCCGCCGCACGACCACCGAGGCCGGCGAGGTCAGCTTCGACCATGGGGCACAGTTCTTCACCGTCCGCGACCCCGCCTTTGCTGCTCGCACTCAGGCCTGGGTGGCCGACGGCGTGGCTGCGCCCTGGCCCGACGCCGGCCCTGAGGCCCTGGTGGGGGTTCCGGGCATGAACGCGCCGATCCGCGCCATGGCCCAGGCCCTGGACGTCACCTGGCAGGCGCGCGTGGATGAGGTCGTGCGGGAGGGGGCCGGCTGGCACCTCAGCGGGGAGGGGTTTGAAGCCCTGAGCGCCGATATCTTGGTGGTGGCCACGCCCAGCGAACAGGCCGCCATCCTGCTGGCCACGGTCGCGCCGGACATGGCGGCAAAGGCCGCCGCCGTGATCTCAGACCCCTGCTGGACGGTGATGGCGGCCTTTGCTGAGCCCTTGGGCCTTTCCGACGATGTGCTGCGCGAGGCCGGCCCGCTCTCCTGGGTGGCCCGCAACAGCGCCAAGCCCGGCCGGGACGGCCCCGAAGCCTTCGTGCTGCAGGCCTCGCCCGACTGGTCGCGGACCCATCTGGAGGATGCCGCCGACGCCGTGGCTAACGCCCTCTTGGCGCACCTGCAGGCCGCCAATGGAGGAGCGCTCCCGCCCGTCCTGTCGCTCCAGGCCCACCGCTGGCGCTATGCCCGCACCCCGGCCACGGGCGGGCCGCCCCTGTGGTCACAGGCTGATCAGATCGGCGCCTGTGGGGATTGGCTGGGGGGCGCGCGGATCGAGGCCGCCTGGCGCTCGGGCCACGACCTCGCCGCCGCTATCCTGGCCGCGCGCTGAGGCGCGCCGCGGCCAGGACCTTACGATCTTAAGACCTTAGGATCTTACGGGCGGTAGATGGCGCACAGCTTGTTGCCGTCCGGATCGCGCACATAGGACAGGTGCAGGGAGCCCATGCCCCCCTCGCGCAGGCCCGGCGGATCTTCGATGGAGACCCCGCCATTGGCCACGGCCACGTCGTGGAAGGTCTTCACCTGTTCGGCCGAGGTGCACTTGAAGCCGATGGTGGCACCATTGGCCACGGTGGCCGGCTGGTCATCGATGGGCTCGCTGATGGCGAACACCCCGCCGTTATGGATATAGAACAGCCGCTTGTGCCCGGTGGGCGCGGCATTGGCCATCGCCCCACCAGCCCCCAGCGTCGCCAGCACGGCGTCATAAAACGCCTTGGACCGCTCGATGTCGTTGGTCCCGATCATGATGTGATTGAACATGTGTTTCCCCGTCTTGATGTCGTTCTGGCTGGCGACCCCGCCGTCATGATTTTTGCGGCTTAAGTTGCGCGCTCAGCGTGACCGACTGGACCGTCGTCTGTCCATAGCCGCTCGACCGAGTCCAGTCCTCTGTCGCAGTTGGAGGTCCGCCCTCATAGCGTCCCCAAGAATTGAACAGCGTGCCCTCGGGGGCCAGATGCGCGAATGCCTTGGGCTGAAATTCGCCACTCGCCATGCCGGCCAGGAATCCCGTCAGATCACCGTCAAAGATCTGAAAATCTACGATATCCCGGTCGCACAGGAAAATCCGCCACGTCGATGGGGGGCCATCTACGATCCAGAAGATCAGATCGCCAAATTCAGTGTGCGCAACTGGCAACAGCCCACCAGCCTCCGGCCACAGGGGGTAGGGAAGTTCAGCAAGTTCACGAATGGGGTCGCAGATGTCTCGAATGCATGTCTCAAAGCAAGCATGCCTAACTCTGCTGCGCGGAACGTGGACGATGATGGCGTCGAGATAGGTGGCATGCCCATAGAGATCGACTAGGGATTTATAGTCCTCAGGTAGGGCTATTCCTAGTTGATACTCAAGCGGCTCCCAGGGCCCCCTAAACGGTGCGGCTGGCAGGCGCGGAGGGGGAATAACATTGACGAGTGCAGATATAGTCATATGATTCTCAACTAATCTATGATGATTATTCGAGTCACAGTACCTTCCCGTGAACCTGTAGCTGTCATCACTATTGCGGTTGGGGCGCCGCCATGTTTACCGTAGATAGATTGAACATGATAATAAATAACTTCACCTTTCCGGGTGCGGGCGAGGATGATTCTTTCAAATTCCCACATTTGTTGATTTACTCGGCTTGAAATAGTTGCCAAATTTCGCAAATCTCGGCCTGTCCCACCGAGAACCCGGGCGATGAGGTGACCCCTGACCTGGTTGGGTGGCGTGCCTGGGCCGGCCTCCTGCCAGCCAGGCGGTTTCAAAGATCGCCGTGCTTTTGTACCTGTCCCAACAACGTCATTTGTTGCTGTTACTTGTGCGTATGAAGACTGATTGCGCTCATTGAGACCGCCCATACGAGTAGCCGGCTGCGGCTGTGTCGGATGGGCGAGGCCCTGCCGAGGTGCAGGCGCAAACTGCCTCGTCCTGCCGCCAAGTCGAAGACCTCCCACAGAGATCGTATCGGCAACGGCCCCAACGTGCAGAGCCGTATCTGCGGTGTCTCTATCTGCGCCTAGCAAGGCTGCCACACCATAAGCTGATGCACCGATTGGCGAGCGCGCCATCAAGGTGAAACGTTCTTGGTCGGCTATGCGCCCGCGCGTCGGGGGCGGCGCAGGTCTGACTTCAGGAATCCTTACAAGTCGTGTGGAGTTGGTTGTTTCATAGGGATAGAAAATGGAGTCTTCTATTATGATATATGGCTTTGAATTTCGCCTATTATGATCAATGTCATTGATAATTGTTGAAAAACGGGGAGAAAAACCGTCTATAGATAATTTAGGATATTCCTTGAGTAACGATTTATATTGATCATTCGGTTTACCTATATTACTCAAGTGCTCTTGATGGGCGTTAAATTTGCTTGAATCATTTCTATGAAATTGCGCCATGATACCATCCTGTGAAGGGACTGCTATTTTTGGGTCACAACCTTTGCCTCCCATGGTCTCACATTGGTCCAATTTCACGAAGAACAAATGCAGAACTTTTGGTTTTTTGCTCGTCCCGATCGGCATGCGGTGACGCTGGCCTTCACCGCTCTACAGCTCACAGGAGGCGCTGAGCATCAGGTCCATAATGAACGCTGCGTCGAGCGGGTGTGGCCAGGCGGCGCCGCTGGGAGTCCCAGGCGGCGGAGCATGTCAGGCTCGATGCCCCGGGACGTCACGTCGCGCCTGGCTCTCCCCTCAAAAAGGTGGGGGCTGAGCTAGCAGGGCTTCTGCGGCTCCGGAGGCCTCATAGGCTCTGATGGTCGCCTTCAGGGGCTCGGGTGCGTCTTCGACGCTGAAGCCGCCATAGGGGGGCGCGGGATAGTATTCGATGCCCAGCTGCAGGGTCTTGGCCATCATCTCCCCGGCGATCTCGCCGACCAGAAACAGGGCCGCGTCGATGCTGGCGGATACCCCGGCGCCGGTGACCAAGTTTCCGTCCCGGTGATAGCGCTCGGGCAAGACGGTGGCGCCATATTGCGCGACGCGCTCGCGCCAGGACCAATTGGTCGTCACGGTTCGGCCGCCGAGCAGATCAGCAGCGCCCAGCAAGGCGACGCCGTTACAGATGCCGATGGTCCAGGCCGCTGTCCTGCTCGCACTTTGAATATAGTTCAGCAGCGCCGGATCGCTGAGCGCGGCGCTGACCCCGGGACCCCCTGGCACATAGAGAATGTCCGTGGAGGCCGCGCTCGAATAGTCGCAGTAAGTGACCATGCCCAGCCGCCTTGTGTCCGCCGCGATGATCCCGGGCTCGGCCGAGACGAATTCGGTCTCCATGCCCGGCAGCCGGGACAGAACCTCATAGCCGCCGACCACATCCAGCGCCGTGAAGCCGTCAAACAACAGGATCGAGAGTTTCATAGTCTTGCCTCCTTGGGTTGGCGCAGACCTTGCCGACGACGCTGAAAGGCCGATAGTGGCGAGATCGCCGAGCTAAATGGCGATCACGCCAATATGGATGGCGAGATGCACATTGAGGTTCTGGCGTACGACGGGTGTCTCGCCTCCGAGCTGTTTGCGTTCCGGGACGTCCTGGTGATGGCGGGACGGCTCTCTGTGGCCCGGGGCGGTCCACGGATCGACGTCACGTTCCGCACGGCAGCGCAGGGTCTGGTGCGGACATCGGGCGGCGCAATGATCGCGGGCGACACGGCCGATCAGGAGGGGGAGCTCCTGATTGTGCCCGGCTTCGACATGTCGGCAGTGTCGAAGATTGATGACGACCTGGCCCGACTGGGACCTGAAGTGTCCTACCTGGCGGAGCGCGGCCGCAGGTCCAAAGTGGGCTCGATCTGTGTCGGCGCGTTTCTGCTCGGGGCGGCCGGGCTTCTGGACGGGCGCCGCGCGACAACAGCCTGGGTTTTTGCAGCGGACCTTCAGCGGCGCTGGCCCGGCTGCGCCGTCGAGCCTGAATCCATGTTGGTGGAGGACAATGGGCTGCTCACCTGTGGCGCCTTCACAGCCGCCTATGATCTGGCGCTCTACGTCACGGAGCGTGTGCTGGGACAGGAGGTGGCGCGGGCGACCCGCAATCTGACCTTGATCGAGGCCGGTCGATCGAGCCAGGCGCCATTCCATGATCCTGAGCTGCTGCCCGGTCGGTCCCTGCCGTTTGCCGATCGGGTGGAGGCATGGCTGCTGGAGCAGATGGCCTCCCCCTATTCCCTGTCCGCTCTGGCAGACGCCCTGGGGGCGAGCAGTCGTACGGTCCTACGGCGTTACCGCGCCGAGCGGGATCGCACGCCGCTGGAGTTCCTGCAGCAGGCCCGGGTGGCGCGGGCCAAGCGCCTTCTCGAAACCACGGCCCTTGGCATTCACGAGATTACCCACCGGGTGGGCTATGAAGACGTGAGCGCGTTCCGCGAGCTGTTTGTGAGATTGGCCGGCAGTACACCCGGCGCTTACCGGCGGCGCTTCTCCAGAATGGCGGCCTAGCCCTCCAACCTGGCGGTGTGGCCCCTCGCCGCGGCGCCCACCATAGCGATCCTTCCAGAGCGTAAGGGAGGATCGTCTTGGACTCAGATATTAGCGCCGCCATCGCCTTTGCCTACGCCACCTTAGCGCTGTGGATGAAGGGCATGATCATCGCCGGGGCGCAGGTCGCCATTCGGATCCGGACCCGATCCCTTGTCCGGCCGGAGGATGCCCGTCTGCTGAATGTGGCGCCGGCGCGATTTGAGGACCCCCGTGTCGCGCGCCTTGGGGAGGTCTGGCGCAACGAAATGGAGGCCAGTCCAGCGACCCTAGCCCTTGCTGCCGGTTATGTTCTTCTGGGCGGTGACGCCCTGACTTTCTCCTGGGCGCTCGCGGCCTTTGTGGCAGCGCGCTTCCTGCAGGGCGCCGCCCAGTATGGCCAAGCCCAGCCCGCCAGAACCCTGGCATGGCTGTTGGGGGTGGCCTCTGCGGCGATCATCGCCCTGCTGCTCGCCTTGCAGATTTTCAACCGGGTCTGACGGGGCCGCCCGGTCCCGCCGCCCTCACCCCATCGGGTACAGAATCTCCTTCGACACCTTGTCGATGGTCAGCCGCCGCTGAAAGCCCGCATGCTTAGCGTTCGCGATTTCCATCGGGCGGCAGGGTGCCTAAGGTGGGTGTCTAAGGGGGGGGCATCGTGGCGCATGTTGGGCAAGCGAAGCGTGCTGGGCTGGAGGGCGACGCGCGCCTCCTGGTCGAAACCCTCTATGCGCTGGCCGCCCACCCGGAGTCCTGGGAACAGCTGATTTCCGCCCTTGAGCTCCCGCGCTCTGCGACGGGGCTCCCAGAGGAGGTGGCGGCCGAGCTGGAAGGCATACACAAGGTCACAGCCCTGGCCCGGCGACAGGGGGAGGGGCCGCCGGAGGGGCAGGCCAAGGATGTTGGCCTCGTCCTGCTGTCGCCGAGCGCCGTGGTCCTGGCCTGCTGCGCCCTGGCGCGCGGCGTGCTCGAGCCGCACCTCGCCAGCGTCGCCGTTGGGACCAGGCTCCAGCTCCACCACCCTGACAACCATGAGGCGCTGCAGCGCGCCCTGGTGGAGGCGAAGCGGTCGGGCCAACACGCCATCCTGCGTCTTGAACGGCCGACGGCCGGGGCGCCGGTGTTCTGCTACGTCGCCGACTCCTCGGCGCTTGCCGGCTCGGCCCTGCGCAATCCTGCGGCCCTTGCGCTCATGTTTTCAGCGCCCGAGCCCGAGGCCCAGGTCTGGGGGGCCATCGGCAAGAGCTTCGGCTTGACGGCCGCAGAGCTGCGGCTCGCCGCCAAGCTGCGAGAAGGCTTGGCGCTGTCGGAAGCGGCCGAAGAGCTCGGGGTCAGCGTCAACACCGTGCGCAACCAGCTGCGCGCGATCTTCGACAAGATGGGCCTGAAACGGCAGTCCGACCTCATCCGCACGCTCACGGAACTGGCGGCGGTCGGGCGCAGCCTGGTAGTGCCTTCGGCGTCTTCCGCCTCGGAAGACCCGCCGATCCGCAGCGTGCAGCTTGCCGACGGTCGCCGCCTCGCCTTCCGCGACTACGGACCTCGATCTGGCCGACCTCTGCTGATCTATCACGGCGGCATGAGCTCAAGCCTCATGCCGCCCGGCACCGGTGTTCTGGCCAACGCGCTCAACCTTCGCGTCGTCTGCGCCGAACGCCCCGGCTTTGGTCAGTCGGACCGGCGCGCCGACTATCGTTTCGAGACCGTCGCTGAAGATATGGAACAACTCTGCGACCGGCTAGAGCTCCACCGACCCGCCCTGTGCGGCGTGGTGTCCGGAGCCCCGTTCGCCCTCGCTACGGCCCAAAGGATGGGTGACCGGGCGACGGGCGTTTATCTTCTCGCCGGGCGTCCACCTCGGCCCGTAGAACAAAACCTCAGCCCGCTCAGCGAACTGCGCGCTCGCTTTGAAAGCCATCCCTGGGTCGTTGAGACCTTTTACGCGATCCTTCGCATGCGGTTGTCCCCTGATCTCGCGCGGCGTCTCATGAAACGTCTGGCAAGCTTTTCCGAAGCTGATCGCGCCTACTTTGACGCCCACCCGGAGATGATCGATTTTGTCTTCGCCTATGTGACCGAGTGTCTGGCCCACGGCGGCCGCGGCATCGCCGACGAGATGACGGCCTTTCGGCGAGGCCAAACCATGAACCTGACGGGGATCAGGGCCCCGGTGGTGATCTGGCACGGCGTCGACGACCGGTTCAGCCCGATGAAGGACATGGTCGCCTTCGTCGGTGACCACGTCTCTGAAGTTCAACCTCTGTTCGACTCCGGCCATCTGGCACCGTTCAAGTATTGGCGCAAGATGATGGAGCGGATCGGAGAGGGCGCCTCTCACCCCATCGGGTAGAGAATCTCCTTCGACACCTTGTCGATGGCCTTCATCACCTCGTCGCTGAGGGTCAGGTCCATGGCGGCCAGGATGTCGGGGAGCTGGTCTTCGTGGGTGGCACCGACGATGGTGGAGGCGACGAAGTCGTGCTGCTTGCTCCAGGCCGTGGCCAGCGTCACCAGCGAGATGCCGGCCTCAGCGGCGATGGCGGCGAAGCGGTCGGTGGCCTCCAGGGTCTTGTCGTTGACAAAGCGCTTGGCCATGGCCGCCTGGCGACCGCCCAGGTTCAGATAGTTGGAGAACCGCGCGCCCTCGGGCCGCGCCCCATCCTTGTACTTGCCTGACAGCACCCCACCGGCGAGCGGCGAATAGGGGATCAGGCTGACGCCCTCCTGGCGGCAGGCCTGGGCCAGCTCGTCTTCGAAGCGGCGGTTGTTCAGGCTGAAATTGTTCTGGATGGTCTCATAGCGCACCGTGCCCTCCCGCTCGGCCACGGCGACCGACTTGGTCAGGCCCCAGCTGGTTTCGTTGGAGCAGCCGATGATCCGCACCTTGCCGGCCTGGACCAGGTCATCGAGGGTGCGCAGGGTCTCTTCATAGCCGGTCCCATGGTCGGGCCAGTGGGTCTGGTAGAGGTCCACATAGTCCACATCCATCCGGGTCAGGCTGCCTTCGATGGCGCGGGTGATGTTGTGGCGGTCCAGAGCCGTCATCCCGGCCCGCATGGAGCCCTTGATCCAGCCGTGGCTCGGCCCGCAGACCTTGGTAGCGATGATGACGGCGTCGCGGTTCTTGGTTTTCAGCCAGCGGCCAAAGATCTCCTCGGTGCGGCCGGCCCAGTCGGGGCTGGGGGGCACGGGATAGTTCTCGGCCGTGTCATAGAAGTTGATCCCGGCCTCGAAGGACTTGTCGAGGATGCGGTGGGCCATGGCCTCATCGGCCTGGGCGCCAAAGGTCATGGTGCCCATGCAAATGTCGGAGACCACGATGGCGCTGCGGCCCAGTCGTTTGTTGCCCATGTCGTATCTCCCGAAATCTGGTCTGAATGCCTGTGGCGCTTGAGTAGCATCGCTTGGCGACATCTCGCCAGTCTGCGGCCGAGGGCGCCGCGACGTCATGCGCCCTGACCCCTGGCGATGGCGGCGCAATGGGCTAGCCTTGCGGTAAAACACAACAAGGAAACGCCCCATGAGTCGCATCATCGCCCTGGCCAGCGCTGTGGCCGCCGCTGGCCTCGCCACCGCCGCGCCAGCGGGGGCCCAGGTCCCCCTGGACCCTGCCACGCCGAGTTTCCTCATGTGGTCGCCGGAGCTGCAGAGCCGCGGCTATCGCACCATCGAGGACATCTTCCAGGTCAACACCATCGAACGGGGCGAGACCGTGCGGCCCCTGGTGATGGCCGATCGCCAGATCGATCCGAGCTTCGAGCATGGGGGCCAGACCTGGACGGTGGCCTCCTACATGGAGGCGTTCAACGTCTCGGGCCTTCTGGTACTCAAGGACGGGGAGATCCTCCTGGAGCGCTATGGCCTCGGCCGCCAGCCGGCCGACCGCTGGACCTCCTTCTCGGTGGCCAAGTCGCTGACCTCGACCCTGGTCGGCGCGGCCATCAAGGACGGCAAGATCGCCGGCCTGAACGCCCCGGTCACCGACTACATCCCCGAGCTGAAGGGGTCCGGCTACGACGGGGTCACCGTGCGCCAGCTCCTGATGATGAGCTCGGGCGTGAAGTGGAACGAGGACTATACCGATCCCAAGTCCGACGTGGCCAATGCCGGGGCGGGCCCTGCCGAGCCGGGCATGAATGTCATGGTCAGCTATATGCGCCGGCTGCCCCGCGCCCACCCCCCCGGCACGGTGTTCAACTACAATACCGGCGAGACCGATCTGGCGGGCGTGCTGGTGGCCAAGGCCACGGGCCAGAGCCTGTCGGCCTATGCCTCTGAGAAGATCTGGAAGCCCTATGGCATGGAGCGGGACGGCATCTGGATGCTCGACCCATCAGGCCTGGAGCGCGGCGGCTGCTGCATCTCCATGACCCTGCGCGACTATGGGCGCATGGGGCAGTTCATGCTTGAGGGGGGCATGGCCGGCGGCCAGGCGGTGCTGCCCGAGGGCTGGGTGGCTGAGGCCACCAGCGCCCAGATCGAGAACGGTGCCTCGGGCTATGGCTATTTCTGGTGGATGAATCCGAGCGGTGCCTATCAGGCCTCGGGCATCTTCGGCCAGTCGATCACCACCTACCGCGAAGACGGGCTGGTGATTGTCATGAACTCGGCCTGGCCCCGGGCCACGGGCCAGGATCTGTCAGCGGCGCGGCTGGCCTTCCTCGACGCCATCCAGGCTGCGGCGAAATAGGGCGCGTTCCGATCAGGCGGTTAGGTCTGATCGGAACCTGCTTTAGGGGTCAGAGGCCCTTGATCAGGGCCGCGACAGCGGTCTCCAGGGCCTCGACCGTCTTGCGGGGCGAGAGGCCCTGGTCCCGTCGCAGGCGGTTCCAGGCCTCAAAGCTCAGCAGCAGGTCCAGGGCCTCAAACCGGGCCTTGTCCTCGACCAGTTCCGGCGGGGCTTCCCGGCGCAGGATCTCCCGGGCGATGGCCACGAACTTGGCCTGGTCAGCAGCCTGGCTCTGAGAGCGTTGGCGCAGGACCTCGCTGGCCCGGCGGAAGGGGGCGATGCGCTCATAGGCACCGGCCCGGCGCTGCACCAGCTCCACCATGCGCCCACGCCAGTCCGCACTCTTGAATGGCTGGTCGATCACCGACTGCAGCTCCGCCTCGATGACCGCGGTCATCTCACGGTACAGGCTGTCCATGTCGTTGAAGTGCCGGAAGACCGTGCGCAGGCCGACCTTGGCCTGGTCGGCGACCAGCTCGGCCGCTGGCGACGTTTCGCCCGCCCGCACCAGGTCGAGCATCGCCTGGACGATACGGGCACGGCTGTCCTGCGACCGGCGGCGGCGTCCGTCCGTCTCTGGCGCATTGGCGGTTTCAATCTGGACGGCGGGGGACAAGCTCACGCGCGATGCCTCTGACCAATCATCTGCGCTGATTAGAACGCAGCGGGCCAGGGCGCCAGAGGTCAGGCGAAAATGCCCGCCAGTCCCCCCTGCGCCAGCAGCGGATCGACAGTGTTTTTGGCGTTGTTGTCCAGTTTCGCATAGGCGGCGCGCAGCCAGGTCAGGCACTTGGCTTGATAAGGGAACGGCGACTGGCTCCAGGCCAGGCCATCGACGGTGGTCTTGACCTCCGCCGCTCCGCTGGCCAGGGCGGCCTCATTGGCCAGCATCACCGGCCCATAGACCCGTCCCATCTCCGCCAATAGCGCCGCCAGGGTTGCAGGCTGGTCGGCCAGGGGCGTCCAGTCCTCGGCCTGCGGCTCCAGGCCCGAGGTGTCTTCCATCAGGCTGACCCAGGCGAACACCCGTGGGGCGACCTTCAGGGTCAGGGCCATGGGCGTCGGATCAAACTGGGCCAGCTGGGTCAGCTGGCCATAGACCGCAAAGTCGCTGGCCGCAGGTCGCTTGCCGAGCAGAAAGGGCTGATGGGTGAGATGGGCCTCAAAGATCTCCAGGAACCGGCGATAGCTGGCCTCGATCACCGGTCCCGTCACCGGGTTGGAGCCCACCACATAGAGCCGGTCGATCTGACGCTGGCTGAACATCACCCCCCTCTGGGCCAGGACCGCGTCGGGGATCGACAGGCCTGACCAGGCGGGCAGGATACGGCTGGCCCGCTCAATGTCGTCGGCATAGGCCCAGCGATAGTGGAACATGGCCTTGGTCAGCCACTCGTCGGCATAGTCCTCGATCAGCTCGTCGATGAAGCCTAGGTCTGGATCGGCAGGCAGGACGCTCCGGCCCGCCACCTCCCGTTCCAGCCGGCGGATCAGGGGGGTGGAGTCCACCACCGCCTGAACGGTTCCGGTTTCATCGGGCAGATAGAAGGTGGGCAGCAGCCGGACCTTGGGTTGGGGCAGGCCAGCGCTGGCCGGACTGTTGGCCAGCAGGAAGCGATAGGGGATGCGCCGGTAGCGCAGCAGCGCCAGCATCTTGCGGGTATAGGGCGACCCGGGTGAGCCGGAGAGGGTGATGGACTGGCGGTCGGACATCGGACGCTCCGCTTGATTTCAGCACGAACTATGCCAATAGTTGGCGAACTCGACAAGGCTCCGGGAGCAGCGCAGGTGGGGATCGGCAGGACGCAGCGGGCAGGGCAGGGGGCGCAACTGCGCCTGGCTCCAGGCGCGCTGGTCCCCGGCCTGCTGATCATCGGCCTGCTCGGCGCCTGCAGCCCTGAGACTAAGGCCCCTGAGGCCTGTCTCGCCGCTCTCGCCCTGCCTGACCCTGCAAATCCGACCACAGGCATGGTGGCCATCACTGGCGGGGTTTTCGCCATGGGGGCGGCGAGCGAGCATCCTGAGGAAGGGCCACCGCGGCAGGTGCAGGTGGGGGACTTCTGGATCGACCAGACCGAGGTCACCAACGCCGCCTTCGCCCGGTTCGTCGAGGCCACCGGCTATGTCACCCAGGCAGAGCAGCCCTTGCCCGAGGCCGATTATCCAGGTCTGAGCGCCGAGGACCGCGCCCCGGCGTCCCTGGTCTTTGTCGGGGCAGGGGCGGCGGGGGGTAACCCGGCGGTCTGGTGGCGGATCATCCCCGGGGCCAACTGGCGCCAGCCAGAGGGGCCTGGCAGCACCATCAAGGGCAAGGACGCCTGGCCGGTGGTGCACATCGGCTGGGCCGACGCCCTGGCCTATGCCCGCTGGCTTGGCCGGGATCTGCCCACCGAGGCCGAGTGGGAATATGCCGCCCGGGGGGGACTGGCCGGTGCCCGCTATGCCTGGGGGGACGCGCCTTCTGCGCCGGGGAAGCCCCTGGCCAACACCTGGCAGGGCGTCTTCCCCGTCGCCGACACCGGGGATGATGGCCACAAGGCCACCGCCGCCCCCGTGGGCTGTTTCCCGGCCAACGGCTTTGGCCTCTACGACATCACCGGCAATGTCTGGGAGTGGACTTCGGACTGGTACCGACCGGGCCTGGTTCCTGCCTCGGTGCTGGAACAGGGTGGCCCCTCCCGCGCCATGTCCCATGACCCCGATGAGCCTGGCCGGCCCAAGCATGTGATCAAGGGCGGTTCGTTCCTCTGCGCTGACAACTTCTGTTTCCGCTATCGCCCGGCCGCCCGGGCACCGGGTCCCCCTGACAGCGGCGCGTCCCATGTGGGGTTCCGTACAGTGCTTCGCGCTCCTGCGTCGCCGTCACCGGGCTGAACTTCATTCCCATCGCCCCATCTGGAGCCTCGCCATGCGCTGGCCTGCGAAACTCGCTCTCATTGTTCTGGCCCTGATCCTGGCGATCGGAGGCGGGCTTTGGCTGGCCCGCGGTCAGGTGGCCCTGGCCCTCATGGACCGGGTCATGGCCCGCAACATGGCCGCCGATCCCCTGGCCGACTTGCCTGATGGCCTGCATGTGGCCCTGTGCGGGGCGGGCTCACCCATGCCTGATGTGCATCGCAGCGGGCCCTGTACGGCGGTGATTGCCGGCCAGCGGATGTTCATCGTCGATGTCGGTTCGGGGTCCAGCCGGAACCTGACCCTGATGCAGCTGCCCCCGGCCCAGATCGAAGCCATCCTGCTCACCCATTTCCATTCTGACCACATGGACGGTCTGGGGGAGTTGCTGATGCAGCGCTGGGCCTCCAGCTCGGCAACCTCGCCAACGCCAGTCTATGGCCCGCCCGGCGTCGATACCGTTCTGGCCGGCTTCGCCCAGGCCTACAGCCTGGATCGGGACTACCGGATCGCCCACCACGGTGCCGATGTGACGCCCCCCGCCGGCTATGGCGGCACAGCCCGCCCGTTTACGATTCCAGAGGGCCAGGTGAGCCTGGTGATCCTTGATGATCCGGACCTGAAG
The DNA here is from genome assembly GCF_022402485.1 of Phenylobacterium sp. Classification (GTDB taxonomy): domain Bacteria; phylum Pseudomonadota; class Alphaproteobacteria; order Caulobacterales; family Caulobacteraceae; genus Phenylobacterium. The sequence goes on from NZ_JAKRSA010000028.1 coordinate 121,574, forward strand.
ATCACCGCATTCCGGGTCGACCATGATCCGGTTGAGCCCTCGGTGGGCTATCGCTTTGATTACAAGGGCCGCAGTGCCGTGCTCAGCGGCGACACCACCCCCTCACCGGTGGTGGAGGATCAGTCCAAGGGGGTGGATCTGCTGGTGCACGAGGCCCTGTCCATTGATCTCGTCATGCGGCAGCGGGCGGCGGCTGAGGCGGCCGGCCGACCGAACTTCGCGCAGATCTTCACTGACATCACCGACTATCACACAACCCCCGAACAGGCCGCGCAGCTGGCGGAGCGGGCCGGGGTAAAGTTCCTGCTGCTCAATCACATTGTTCCGCCCCTCCCGATCCGCGCCCTGGAGGGTCCCTTCCTGGGGGACGCCCGGAGCCAGTTCTCTGGTCCGCTGAAGGTGGGCCGCGACGGGGACATGATCTCTCTGCCCGCAGGAACCGATGAGGTGCGCCAGGTCCGGCGCATGAGCGCCCAGCGTTGATTGCGGGTCCGTGGGCAAGGCGGTTGCCAAGCTGATATGAGCCCATATAGTGGCATTTATAGTGTCAATAAAAACAGTCCCGGGGGGATGTAATGGTCGAGACATGGATGGTGCCCTGGGGGCTGGCCCTGATCGCCTACGGTCTTTTCCTGGCCTGGTACGTCAACTGGCGGGGCCCCCTTTCGCCGGCTGAGACCCAGTCGACCCTCGAGGGTCTGGTGGCCTCAGGGGTAGAGATGGAGGGCCGCAATTCGCTGGCCACCCTGCGTGCCTTCCTGGAGGCCGATGATGGGCGAGAGTTCTTCATGCTCAACCTGGTGCGGATGGCCCCAGGCGAGATCCCGGATCCGGTCACCGGCCAGCTTCGCCCCGCCCGGGCGGTGATGGAAGGCTATACCCGCATGTTCCTGCCAGCCCTGTTCGCCCGGGGCGGTCATCCCGCCGTCGTCGCCCGCAAGGTTGGCGGTTATGTCGATGCCTGGGGGGTAGAGGCCGACCCCGGCTGGTCGATTGTCGGCTACATGCGCTATCGCAGCCGCCGGGATCTGGCCGCCCTGGTGGTCGATCCCCGTTTCGCCGGTGCCCATGAGTTCAAGTTCGCGGCCATGCCGCAGACCTATTCCTTCCCCACCCAGCCCCAGATCATGACCCTGGCCAGCCCCAAGGTGTGGGTTGCCCTGACCCTGGCCCTGGCTGCGGCGCTCGGTCACATCGCCCTTCTTCACACCCAATTGAACGCGACCCCCCTCCTGGCTGGCTAAGGCCACCGGGCGCCTGGAGACCCCCATGAACGTCCTGCGCACCCCTGACGAGCGCTTCGAAAACCTGCCCAATTTCCCCTGGGCCCCGCACTATCTCACCATTCAAGACGCGGATGGGACCGAGATCCGCATCCATTACGTGGATGAGGGGCCAAGGGACGCTGAGCCCATCCTGCTGATGCATGGCAACCCCACCTGGGCCTATCTCTACCGCAAGATGATCCCCGGCCTGCTGGCCTCCGGGCGCCGGGTGATTGCCGTGGACCTGGTGGGCTGCGGCCGCTCTGACAAGCCGGCTGCCAAGGGGGACTATACCCTGGCCCGTCACTACGACTGGATGGGCCGGTGGCTCACGGCCATGGACCTGAACAACATCACGCTTTTCTGTCAGGACTGGGGCGGCACCATTGGCCTCTATCTGGTGGCGCAGCATCCCGAGCGTTTCGACCGGGTGGTCGCGGCCAATACCGGCCTGCCCATCGGGGAGGGCGAAAGCGACTTCATGAAGATGTGGGTCGGCATGATGAACGCCGCCACGGCCTTTCCTTGGCCCATGCTCGACCAGGGCATGGAAAACAAGCTGAGCGAGGCCGAGCGGGCGGCCTATCTCGCCCCCTTCCCCTCATCGGACTATGAGTGGGGGCTCATCTCCTTTCCCCTGCTCATCGCCGTTCAGCCGGACAATCCCGGCGTGCCGCTGAACAAGGCCGCCTGGGAAAAGCTCTGCCGCTTCGAAAAGCCGTTCCTGACCCTGTTTGGTGAGCTCGACCCGGTGGCCAAGGGCTGGGAGGTTCGCGCCCAGGCCAGCATCCCCGGCGCCAAGGGACAGAACCACCAGATCATCCCCAAGGCTGGTCACTTCATTCAGGAAGACGCTCCTGAGCAGTTGGTCGCCGCGATCACGGCCTTCCTGGAAGTCAGCTAGTCATGTCCCTGGCCAGGTTGCTGCCGGCCTCCACCAACCCCGCCTATGGTGGGGCCCAGATTTCTGTTTGGTTCCTCGGGCTATGCGCCCTGGGATCCCTGATCCCGGGCCTGATCCACTATGGTCTGCCCGACGGCGGGGCGGGGGTGATCGCAGGTATCGACCTGTCTACCCGGCGGGAGACCATCGTGGCGGTCTTCGCCTGGTACGGCGCGCTCCAGATTCCCCACGGTCTTGCCCAGTTGATCGTGGCGGTGCGCTATCGCAGTCTGGTCCCGCTCTTCTTGCTGCTGGTCATCCTTGAGCGGGGGCTTGTGGCCCTGGACGCCTGGTTTGGTCGCGGGGCAGGTGATCATCACCCGCCAGAGCATTATACCACCGTGGTCCAGGCCGCCCTGGCCGTGGTGTTCCTGCTGTTGTCTCTGCGTTCTGGAAAGGCCGCCCCCGATGATCACCCAACTCCAGCTGCGCCGTGATGCCCTGACCGACAGCCGGCTCGTGGAGCTGCCGACGCCAGACCTCGCGGCGGGCGAGATTCTGTTGGCCATCGACCGCTTCGCCATGACCGCCAACAATGTGAGCTACGCCCTGTCGGGCACCACCATCGGCTACTGGGGCTATTTCCCGACGGCGGAACCCTGGGGCCTGGTTCCAGTGTGGGGGTTCGCCGACGTGACCGACTCACGCCACCCCGATGTGGCGGTGGGGGAGCGCATCTATGGCTTCTTCCCCACAGCGTCCCATGTGGTCCTGTCCCCTGAGGATGTCGGGGCGAGGGGGTTTGTGGACGCAGCACCGCACCGGGCGGCGCTGCCGGTCTTCTACAACCATTATCAGCGCACCACCGGCGAGCCGGCCGAGATGAAGGCCCTGGAGGATGAGCGCTGCCTGCTCCTGCCGCTGCTGGGCACCGGCTACCTGCTCTATGATTATCTGCTCGACAACGGCTTCTTCGGTGCCGAACAGATCCTGGTGAGCAGCGCCTCCTCCAAGACCGCCATCGGCCTTCTCAACATGCTGGCCCGCCACCCGGCCCCCAGGCCGCAGGTGATTGGCCTGACCTCCCCAGGCAATATCGATTTTGTTCAGGACCTAGGCCTCTGCGACCGGGTCATCCCCTATGGCGACATCGGCCAGCTGGACGGGACTGTCCCGAGCGCCTTTGTCGACATGGCCGGCGACGGGGGAGTAATCGGCGCAATCCACCAACAGTTCGGATCGCAGCTGAAGCTCAGCTGCGCCGTCGGTGCCACCCACTGGGATCAGCCCCGGTCGAGAAGCAAGGTGCCGGGCGCGCCGTCCCACGACTTCATCTTCATTCCCGCCCACATCGCCAAGCGTGACGGCGACCTTGGCCCCGGTGTCATCCAGCGTCGAACCCAGGTCGAGACCCTGCGCATGGTTCAGGAGCTGAAGGGACGCATGACGCTCCAGCACATTCGCGGTGCTGAAGCTGTGCAATCGGCCCTCACGGACCTTGTCGCTGGCCGCACCTCCCCCACCGTCGGCCTGATCGCCAGCCTGCTTTAGGGCCCCAGCTTGGCGCAGAGCCTGGCCCCGAGATGGGGCGCAGGCCTAGGGCATACGCCCCAGGTGCCGCAGGAAGTTGTCGGCGATCACGTCCCCATGGGTGTCCTGCAGGAAGTGCCCGGCCTCGGTGATCACATCGAAGGTCGCTTGGGGAAAGCCAGACGCCCAGGCGCGGCCCCAGGCTTCGGTGAACACCTCGTCGGCACCGCCCCAGATGAAATGGATCGGCCCGGTCCAGGTCTGGAGGGCAGCGTGCCAATGGCTCTGGGCTTCGGCTGCGCCGCCTTCGGGATTGTCGAAGGGCAGGCTTAAAGGAAACCGTCTGGGACCGGCGTGGCCGGCATGACCCAGACCCACAAACGGCGCGTCATATCCCTGCCGCGCCAGTTCACCTGTCGGGCTGAGGCTCGGCTTGGTTCCGGTCTGGATCAGGGCGAACAGGTCAGGGGGCCCCATATGCCCCAGGGCCAGGGCCATGAACCACCCCAGGGACAGGCGGTCAGGCACATTGGTGCCGAACAGGCCTTCTGGCTTCCACTGGCCATTCCACTGGATGAGGCGCGGGGTGTATTCATAGGCCGCGTGGTGCAGCCAGGTGTTCATGATCACCAGCCGCTCGAAACGCGCTGGCCTCTCCGCCACCTGGGCCAGACTGATCGGCCCACCCCAGTCCTGGCAGAACAGGGTGATGGCCTGCAGGTCCAGGGCCTCGATCAGCGCCCGGTGCGCCTGAACGTGACGGGTGATGGAGTACCAGTCATCGGCCACCACCTTGTCGGAACGGCCAAAACCGATGTGATCGGCAGCGATGCACCGATAGCCCGCCTCCGTCAGACGACGGATGAGATGCCGATTGAGATAGGACCAGGTCGGCATCCCATGCATCAGCAAGGCCACGGGTCCATCCCTTGGCCCCTCGTCCACATAGTGGATCCGAAGACCCTCGAAGCTGAAATAGTTCGGCTGAAAGGGGAAATCGGCCAGCTCAGCGAAGGCCGCCTCGGGCGTGCGCAGAAAGGCGACGCCGTCAGCGGTGGTCATGGGTTCAAGGGCGTCTGACATCATCCCGGCCAATACACGAACTCATCAGCCTCAGTGGCGGGATCGGCGAGGGTTTTGTCGATCATCACCGGGACCGAGCCGACATTGGGGAACAGGGGGCCTCGACCCGCCGCCTGGTGAGCGGCCAACAGGGCCTTCAGTTCTGCCACCTTCTGCGGGTTGGCCTCCGCCAGATTGGTCTGCTCGGTGGGGTCGGCGACAAGATTGTACAGCCAGTCCTTCTTAGGCAGGTCGGAGGTCTGCAGTTTCCAGCCCTTGTGAAGCACAGCGCGATAATAGCCGCTTTGCCAGAACAGGGCCTCATGGGGGGGCTCTGCCGGCCGCGCTGGGCTGAGCCAGGGCAGGAGATTGACGCCGTCGATGGTCCGATCGGTGGGGGTTGGTGCGCCCGCTGCGGCCGCCAGAGTGGGCATCAGGTCAATATGGTGGGCGGGGTCGCCCATCACGGTTCCTGGGGCGATCCGATCCGGCCAGGAAATGAACATCGGCACCCGGATCCCGCCCTCGAAGAAGCTCAGTTTCCAACCCCGGTAGGGCGCGTTGACCTCAGGCAGGCCAAGATAGCCCGCGCCGCCATTGTCGCTGGTGAACACCACGATGGTGTTGTCCGCCAGGCCCTGGGCCTCCAGGGCAGCCATGATCTTTCCGACGCTGCGATCCAGGGCCAGCATCATGGCACCATAGACCCGCAGGCGATGGTCCTTGATCTGCGGCAGGGCGTCATAATCGGCCCGGGTGGCCTGCAGCGGCGTGTGGATTCCCCAGTGAGCCAGATAGAGCAGGAAGGGCCGGTTGCGGTTAGCCTGGATGACCTTGATCGATTCCTCGGTGTAGTAGTCGGTCAGATAGCCCCGCGGCGCGAACATGGGTCCGCCATTGAACTTGGCGGCGGCCTGCATCCGGGCCCACAGGAAGCGGTCGATGGGATCGAAGGGCAGCTTGGCGTTGACCACATCGGGATGGTCCTCAGGCAAGTAGAGGCCGCTGGCCATCAGCAGGCTTTCATCGAAGCCTTGCGCGTTGGCGTTGAATTCTTCGGTGTCCCCCAGGTGCCACTTGCCGATGTGCACGGTGTGATATCCGCGGGCCTTGAGGACCTCGGCCATAGTGATCTCGCTGCCGGGCAGTCCCTGCTCCCTCATGGGGGGCGTGTTTCTCTCCGCCTCAGCATCCCGCAGCATGGGATGGGGCCGAGAACCATCATTGTAGAAAAGTTCCAGGATACGGCCCATGCCGTCAGGGGTCGGGGTGAACTCGAACCCGTGCCGGGTGGCATAGCGGCCGGTCATGATCATCGCCCTCGACGGGGCGCAGGTCGCCTGGCCGGCATAGGCCTGGCTCAGATTGGCACCCCGGGCGGCCAGGGCATCGATATGCGGGGTCTTGACCAGGCCCCCGGCGATCCCGCCGCCGAAGGTGCTGATGTCATTCATGCCCAGATCATCGGCGAGAATGACGATCACATTGGGAGGGCGATCCCCGGCCGTGGGGACCTCTGGCCCCTGGGCCCAGGCGATTTCCTGGTTTTCAGCGATCTCCTGCTTGCCGAGATTGCCCACCACGAAAAGGATGACGGTCTTGTAGTTGGCCAGCCCCAGGCCAATCACCGCCAGGACGGCCAACCCCGCCCCCAACCAGATCTTGCGTACCATCGACGGCCTCCCCGACCCTGAAACTTTTGGCACGATACGCGCCATTGTCTCCAAGACTCAAGTCCCTTGGGGGCAGGGGGGATCACAGGGCGGCAGGCGTGAGCTTCAAACCATCGACCCTGGCCCCACCCTTGCATAAATTGGCAGCCATCGTGCATATAGATCGCGTCAGGTCAGGGGGATAATCCATGTCGATCAAGGGTGCCGCGGTGCAGCTGCCGATCTTGGGCAACAGGTCGTTGTGCGCCAGGGTCTTCGGAGCCTTTACGGCCCTCCTGGTCATGGCCGCTGGCCTGTTCGCCGTGCCGACCGTCGGTTGGGCGGCGACCGAGCGGCCCAACATCGTCCTGATCCTGGTGGACGACGCCGGCTATACCGACTTCGGCGCCTACGGGAGCGAGATCGCCACCCCGAACATCGACGCCCTGGCTGCCCGCGGGGCGCGGTTCTCCAACTTCCACGCCACACCCATGTGCGCCCCCTCGCGGGCCATGCTGATGACCGGCCTGGACAGTCACACCGCAGGCGTCGCCAACCTGCCTGAGACCACGCCGGCTGCACACCGGGACCTGCCCGCCTATCAGGGCCGTCTGGCCAAGGGGGTCGAAACGGTGGCGACCCGGCTCAAGCGGGTCGGCTATCGCACCTACATGGCCGGCAAGTGGCACTTGGGTCACGGCCCTGGCGACCTGCCGAATGCCCACGGGTTTGACCGCTCCTTCGCCCTGGACGCCACGGGCGGGGACAACTGGGATCAGCGGTCCTATTTCCCCCTCTATGAGACGTCCGAGTGGTTCGAGGACGGCAAGCCGGCCACCCTGCCCAAGGACTTCTATTCCTCCGAGTTCCTGGTGGATCAGATGATCGCCTATATCGGCGACACGCCCCAGGCCGACGCACCGTTCTTCGCCTATCTGCCCTTTCTGGCCATCCACATCCCGGTCCAGGCACCCGCGTCGTTCGTCCGAAAATATGAGTCCCTCTATACCGATGGCTGGGCCGCCCAGCGGGAGCGACGCCGCCAGGGCGCGGTGCGCACCGGCCTGATTTCGGCCGACACCCCCATGGGGCCGCCGCCGCGCAACGTGAAAGACTGGAACGCCCTGTCGCCCGAGGCCCAGGCGCTTGCGGCCAAGTCCATGGCCATCAATGCCGGCATGCTCGAGGCCATGGATCATCATTTCGGCCGTCTGGTGGATCACCTGCGCGCCACCGGTCAGTATGACAACACCCTGTTTGTCATCCTGTCTGATAACGGTCCGGAAGCCGGCGATCCTGTCGCCGAGCCCCTGTTTCGCCTCTGGCTAGGCCGCCAGGGTTATGAAACGGGGCCTGACATCGATGGGGGGCCGGGGACCTATGCTGCCATTGGCCCGGGCTTCGCCAGCGCGGCAGCCGCCCCAGGGGCGCTTTACAAGTTCTACACCAGCGAAGGCGGCCTGCGTGTGCCGCTGATCATGGCGGGCCCCGGTCTGCCGGAGGGTCAGACCGTGCGGGCCTTCAGCATCATCTCGGACATTACCCCGACCCTGCTGGACCTGGCGGGTGCCGAGCAGCCCAGGCTGGATGGACGCAGCCTCATGCCTCTGTTGCGGGGTGCAGTGGCGCAGATTTATGGCCCGAATGACCCGGTGGGGATCGCTGCAGCCGGAGACGCGGCTCTGTTTAAGGGCGACTATAAGCTCACGCGCAACGCCGGTGCCTGGGGCGACCCGGCCTGGCGGCTCTATGATATTGTCCGCGATCCGGGTGAGACCACCGACCTGTCCCTGGCCCAGCCGGCGCGGGTCGCCGCCATGCTGGCTGACTACGAGGCCTATGCGAAGGCCGTGGGCGTCGGGGAGACCCCGGAGGGCTTTTCGGCTGATCGACAGATCGCTCTCAATCTTGCCGCCCATATCCTGGCCGATTTTCGATGGCCCCTCCTGATGGGGCTTGGCACGCTCGTGCTGATCGCCGGCGGCGTGGCCTATGGCTGGCGGCGGTTTGCGCAAGTAAAGCCCGAGCCCGCCGACCGCCTGGCGCGGGCCATAGCCCGGGGCCTCTTGGGCCTATTGGGCCTGCTGCTGCTGGCCATCGCCCTGCGGGTCTGGACTCAGCCCCTGGCCCTGGCGGCCACCCTTGGCCTGTCGGCTGACAGCCTCCTGGGCGTGGCCAGTCTGCGGGCCGATCTCGGGGGCTTCTTCGGGGCCGGCGGTCTGTTTGCCCTTCTGGCGGCCGTGCGCGCTGAGCGCCGCTGGCTGGTCCCGGCCATGGTCCTCCTCGGCCTTGCGCTCCTGGGGCGCATCATCAGCTTCGTCGTTTCAGGCGGAGGCGTGCCGCAGGTTCCCCCCATGATCCTGGAAGCCCTGATGCTCGGCATCCTGGCGTTTGGGTGGCGGGCCCTGCGGCCGAAGCCATAGGCGCGATGCCTGCGCCCATCGGGCGCAATCAGGGTTAACGCGATCTTCAGAGCCGGGGGGGAGCATTCGGTGGCTATTCGGGAGGCCCCATGACCGCCGTCCGCGCCCCGGCGCCTGCCCCAAGTCAGTCCACAGCCGCACATCCGGCCATTGCGGACTTCATGGCAGCAGGCGCCCATGTGTTCAGCGAGCTGGTCGATCCAGCCGCGGCCGCTGATCTACTGGCCGACATCCGCGCTACCCGGCCCTTCGACCATCGCTTGTTTCTGACTGAGGCCGAGTTCGACGCCGACCCCCAGCATGTGGGCGTCAATCCGCGGCCTGGCCGAAATCTGCTGGAGCGCTTCGAAGACCGTCTGGGCTTTGTGGAGCAGGCACCGCACATCACAGGTGCCCTGAGCGCCTTGCTGGGCGAGGGCTATGAGGTGCTGAACCGAAAGGTGGTCTGTGGCGTGCCTCAGACCTCCGTCCCGGCCTGGCTTCGGGCGCGCATCCTGGGCAATCCGGTGAACAACCTCGGTGCCTATGTCCGCCCGGACTATCGGGACGTGACCTATTTCTATGGGATCGATTTCCACCAGGACCTGATCGACTATCGGGACCGCCCCGCCGATTTCCTGACCCTTTATGTCTATCTGCATCCCGTCAGCCGGCTGGACGCGCCGCTGTTCCTGCTCACCGGATCGCATCAGTTTGGCGGAACGGTCTTTCCCCACGACCTGACGCGGACAGGGCCAGAGGCCTGGATCTATCGGGACGGTCGCGGCGGCGAGACGCCGGTCACCCAGCGTCTGCTCACGGGCCCCGCAGGGTCGGCCGCCATCTGGCATGCCTGCACCTTGCATGGCACCCAGCCCGACGCGGCTGACCACGAGCGGATCTCCCTGCGCTACCTGTTGGCCCGGGGCGCAGGCCCGGCCGGCCTTGACGCGGTGAACGCCACGCTTAAAGGGCCGCTGGCCCTGCCGCAGACCCGCCTGGACCTCGCCCCCGATGGTCGGGCTGTGGTCAAGGGCAACATCGTCAACCAGGTCTGAGACGAGGCGGAGCCTTACGCCATGCGGCTCTAATGGCTGAGCAGCAGATGCCGGGTAGGCTGATCCATCAGCGTGCGGGTCACACCGCCGAACACCCATTCCCGCAGGCGGCTCTGGCCATAGGCCCCGGCGACGATCAGGTCGGCACCGATGGCGTCGGCGGCATTGTTCAGTTCGCCGACCACGCCGGAGTCCGGGGCGACGCTGACCTTGCCAGTCGCCTTCACACCCCGCCTCGTAAGGTAGGCTGTGACGTCGTCGACCTGTCGCTGAACCGCGCCGGCCTCGTCCTGCCCGCAGATCGCCATCACCAGCACCTGCTCGGCCCGGTGAAGAAAGGGCAGGGCGTCCTGAAGGGCGCGCCGGGACTCCCGAGTGTCCTTCCATGCCACAACAATGGCGCGGCCTTTCAGGGGCGACGCCTTGTCGGGGACCACCAGCACGGGACGACCGCTGTGCATGACCACTTCAGCAGGGTCGACGGCCCGGTAGTAGTTGGTGTTGGGGTGGGCGCTGACCACTACCACGTCGCTGGTCCGTGAGAGCTCAGCAAGGGCCCTGGCCGGCATCTCACGCATGGCGCGCCATTCGCTGTCGACGCCTTCGGCGTCTCGGAGGAAGGCAGCGCGGGCAGAGGCCAAGTCTTCTTCGATCTGCTGGTTCATGGCCACGACCCACTGGGCGCTGTTCACCCCGCCGTAGGGGCTGGCCACCAGGGGCTGGGCCATCTCGGCACCCAGGCCGATCAGCCGGGTGCCCATCGCCTTGGCCAGGGCGGCAGCCACCTCCACCCGCGCGCGGGAGGCCTCACCAGGCTCCACATGGACGAGAATGCCCCCCAGGGAGCTAACTTTGGCGGAAATCTCAGACATGGCGGATTCCTCGACGTTTTGGGGTCGGCAGCGACCTTGCGACGGCGAGACTAGGGCGCCTGAGCCCCGGTTCACACTCAGGGTAATCCCTTAGGTTGTCCCGTCGCCTTTCGCGCCGGCGATTGATCTAGGTCAGGGACTTGGCCGCCGACTGGCGCGCCCACTTCAGGTTCAATGGAGGGTATCGACATGGACTTGACCGGAACCACCTGGATTGTCGTGGCAGATGGGGATCAGGCGCGCATCTTCGAGGAACGGCAGCGGGCTGGCGAGGTCCGCGAGGTCGAAGCCCATCGCATGGGTCGCGTGGGTGGCGACTATCCCAGGGCTGCGGCCCACGGTGCCACCGTGCATGACCGCGCAGGCTATGGACAACACGGGGCGGGGGAGCACGCGCCTCACCAGGAGGCCGAGGATCGCTTTCTTGAGCGGGTGGCCGAAAGTCTGGTCGAGCCTCTCCGGCACAATACCTTTGAGAGCCTGGTGATTATGGCCCCGCCCCGGGCCCTGGGCGTGCTTCGTCAAGCCTTGCCCAAGGCTGCGCAGGCCCGCCTGGTCGGGACTGATCCCCATGAGTGCATCAGAGAGACGGCCGAGGATATCCGGGGACGCCTGAGAAAAGTCCGCGCGAAAGGCTAAAAGCTCTGAATGATAGCGCGTCGAATCGGGTCCCCATGACCAGTCATTCAGTCTAGGCGCGCGAGGTCAGAAGTGCTCGAGAGAGCACAGATGCTCATGTCGATGCTCATAATGAGTACCTTTGGTGTCCCCGGTATCGGCTATGCGCCTGGTTCAGCTTTTCCTTAACTTGTTCCGCAGAACTTGGGTCGTTCAGGCGGTGCGTCGAGGAAAAGACATGCGCGCCGACTGTCAACCGAGAGGCCGGAGGAAAGCATGTTCAAGGGCGCCCGCGATAAGAAAGCTGCTTCACAGCAACGCGTCGTTGAAATGGAGAGCATGATCGCCGCTTTCCAAAGGTCCAATGCGGTCATCGAGTTTGATCTGAACGGCACAATCCTCAAGGCCAACGATAACTTCCTCGCCACTGTGGGCTATGGCGCTGATGAGATCGTCGGGCGTCACCACCGCATGTTTGTGCGCCCGGAAGAGGCGGCAACCGACGCCTATCGGGAGTTCTGGGCGACCCTCGGGCGTGGGGAGTTCATGTCCAACAAATACCTTCGGATCGGCAAGGGTGGCCGGGAAATCTGGATCCAGGCGACCTACAACCCCATCCTTGACCAGACTGGAAAACCTATCGGCGTCATCAAGTTTGCCACCGACGTGACCGAGGTCGAGATGGACCGCAAGCGTCGCCTGCAGGAGCAGGAGGCGGCCAAGCTGCGCCAGGATGAAGCCATGGTCCGGATCGGAAACGGCCTGGCCGCTGTGGCATCAGGGGACCTTACAGCCCGCATTGATGGGGACTTCCCCTCCGAGTACGCCCGTCTGCAGACCGACTTCAACACCGCGATCCAGAGCCTGTCAGAGGCCATGACCGCGATTATCGGGTCTACCCACAGCATTGACGGGGCTACGGCGGAGATCGCCCAGGCTGCCGATGACCTGTCGCGGCGCACCGAACAGCAGGCCGCCAGCCTGGAAGAAACCGCTGCGGCCTTGGATGAATTGACCGCGACGGTGAAACGCACCGCCGAAGGCGCCAAGGAAGCCCGCGACGTGGTCGGTGCCGCGCGCACCGACGCCGAGGCCTCAGGCCAGGTGGTCGGCGAGGCGGTTGCGGCCATGGGTCAGATCGAACAGTCCTCGGCCCAGATCAGCCAGATCATTGGCGTCA
>NZ_JAKRSA010000029.1:0-84844 GCF_022402485.1 Phenylobacterium sp.
GCCAGCAGCAGAGGCCAGGCGATGAGGAACCCGATGGTCGGTGCCGCCCACTGCAGGGCGATGGCCGCCACGAGGCCCGTGACCAGAAGCCCGGCCCAGCCGGCGCTGCGCTCTGCTGGCCGCCCAAAGGCACCAAAGGCGACCACCGCGGCCCCTAGACCAAGGGCCAGGGCAGGCCAGTCCAGTCCCCCCTGAATCTGACAGCCGAGGGCCGCGACCAGGGCCAGGAGGGCTGTGGCCATACGCATGCCGCCCTTGGCCAGGGCGGCGGCGGCCAGGAGCACCACCCCAAGCCCGAGCAGGATCACCACAACCTCGAACCGCGCTGCCTGGGCGAGTAGCTCACGCTGCTCAAGATAGCCAAAGCCGACCCCTGTGGCCTGCCGCGCGGACCGCAGCACCACTGCGCCGGCCAGGAGCACATAGAGCCCCGCCAGGGCCCCCTGGCCCGCGTCCAGCAGGCCAAATCCTGAAGCGGCCTTTCTGGCCCTGAAGACCCCGACGCTCAGCAACAGGGCGGCCAGTCCGATCAGGATCCAGCCTACCGAGGGCGCATAGGCTACCGTCTTGCCCCCCGGCAGCGGGGCGTAGACCTTGTCTGGCCCAGGTGCCGGGAGCGTATCGGAATAGGCGGCCGCGACCGCCACCGCCAGGGCCTGGTCGCCCAGGTCCTGGACCGAACGGCGGGACAGGTTTTCAACCGTGGCCGTCGGGCTGTGGTAATCGAACTGGCGGCCAGAAAATGCGTAGTTCAGTCCCGGAATGCCCAGATCCCGCGGGATCGAAAAGTCGGTGTCGTTGGGCATCCGGCGATAGGCAAAGACGGCAAGGGAATTGGCCGGTGAGCCCGGGGTGACCCGGGCAAACAGGTCCACTGTGGGCCCGCCCTGATTGCCGGTTTCGAACATGGTCACCCGACCCGCCGAGCCGCGGGCCTCCAGGTTGATCAGGAAGCCGATGTTTGCCGCCAGGGGATGGTCATCGAAGAAGGCGCGGGCACCGAGCAGGCCGATCTCTTCGCCGTCGGTAAAAATCACCACCACATTCCGCTCAGGCTGGCCCCGGGCGCGCAGGGCGCTGATGATCTCCAGGATAGCGGCAACCCCAGCTGCATCGTCGCCGGCCCCCGGGGATCGCGGAACGCTGTCATAGTGGGCCATCAGGGCCAGGGCTGGCGCGGCCGGATCGCGGCCAGGCAAGACCCCGGTGAGGTTCTCGATTCGAGCGCCGCTTACTCGGGTTGCGCCGTTCACCTCCCGGACCGCGAAGGGGCGCGCGATACTGACCTGCGGATCAAGACCAAGGGCCGCCATCTGATCGATCAGGTGTTCGCGGACCGCGAAATTGGCGGGGCTGCCTGTGGGGTGGGGGGCGCGGGCGATGATCTCGATGTCCGCCAAAGCCCGTTCGGCGGAGAAGACCTCGGCGGGGGCGTCGACCGCTTTGGGACGGGGCCCCTGCTCGCCAAACCAGCTGATCGTCACCCCAAGGATCAGGCAGACGACCAGTGCGATCGTACGTTCCATGGCGCGTTGTCCCCGTCGTGTTCTTGTCCGGGAACCTAGAGCATTTCGTGAAATGCTCTAACTATTTGAACACCGCCCCACAGGCATGGCTGGCACGCAAAAACGCCCGCCGGAAGGAGCGGCGGGCGTTCTGCAATGGATGGTCGTCGATGGTCCAGGCTGGTCAGCCTGGCCCGCCCTGTCAGGCGGCGACGGCGGACTCCTGAGGATCGCGCAGGACATAGCCGCGGCCCCAGACGGTCTCGATGTGGTGCTTGCCCTCGGCGGCAGCGGCCAGCTTCTTGCGCAGCTTGCAGATGAAGACGTCGATGATCTTCAGCTCCGGCTCGTCCATGCCGCCATAGAGGTGGTTGAGGAACATTTCCTTGGTGAGCGTCGTCCCTTTGCGCAGAGAGAGCAGCTCGAGCATCTGATATTCCTTGCCGGTCAGATGGACCCGGGCGCCGTTCACCTCGACGGTCTTGGCATCCAGATTGACCACGATGTCGCCGGTGCGGATGACCGACTGGGCGTGGCCCTTAGAGCGCCGGACCACCGCGTGAATGCGGGCGATCAGCTCATCCTTGTGGAAAGGCTTGGTCATGTAGTCGTCGCCGCCGGCGCCGAACGTCTTAACTTTGGTGTCGATCTCGGCCGATCCGGACAGGATCATCACCGGGGTATTGATCTTGCCCACCCGCAGGGTACGCAGCACATCCATGCCGCTCATGTCGGGCAGGTTGAGATCCAGCAGAATAAGGTCGTAGTCGTAGATCTTGCCCAGATCGACGCCTTCTTCCCCCAGATCGGTCGTATAGACGTTGAAGCCTTCTGACTTCAGCATCAATTCAATGCTCTGCGCCGTAGCGCTGTCATCCTCAATCAACAGAACGCGCATCAGTCCCTCCTCGAACGACAGCGCAGCTTGCTGGTCCCCGTTCGGAAACCATCCAAGCCCCTCGCGGTAATCTTGCCCGCGAGTTAATTTAAGACCGGTTAATATTGAAGGGCCTCTGCGCAATTCGTTAATCCGATTTGAGAATCAGCGGCAAGGCCCGCCGCGCCTGAGCGAGTCACGGTCCAGTTGAATCTTTTGTGATTGGACAGGCGCGGCGAAGCGGGGGCTCGGCGACAACCTGTGGGCGACAGGCTCGGGCTGGTCCAACCCGCGGCTACGGGGCGTTGCGGGGGGCTGAACAGTGGACAAGGGTGAGCCCAGAGGTGGCTGGGCAGCGAGCGCCTAAATCCAGCGCCGTTTACGAATCTTCACCTGGGATTAAGCCTGCCGGGCGACCTTGGTCATCAGTGATTTCCGGGGGCCCGGCCTTTGCGCAGTCTTGTCGCCGCGGTCGAGCGCATCGACCCGCTTTCCGTCTCTGGCCGGGTGGCCGCCGTCAACGGTCTGCTGATTGAGGCCCGGGGCGGCGTGACCCGCCTTGCGGTGGGCGCCCGCGCCGAGATCGAGCGCCTCGGTGCCCCGCCCCTGCCAGCCGAAGTCGTCGGTTTCCGTGACGCTCGCGCCCTGTTGATGCCGTTCGGGGCCGTTGAGGGCGTGGCGCCGGGGGCGGAGATCCGCATTGAGCCGGGTGGATCGGCCGTGCGTCCGACCAAAGCGTGGCTTGGCCGTATCATCGACGCCTTTGGCCAGCCCATCGACGGCAAGGGGCCGCTGCCCCAGGGCGTCGCGGCCTATCCTCTGCGTGCGCCGCCCCCCCCGGCCCATGCCCGTGACCGGGTTGGTGGACGACTGGATCTGGGTGTCCGGGCGATGAACGTCTTCACCACCTGCTGCCGCGGCCAGCGCCTCGGGGTCTTCGCGGGCTCGGGCGTCGGCAAGTCGGTGCTGCTCTCCATGCTGGCCCGCAACGCTGATTGCGACGCCGTAGTCGTGGGGCTGATTGGTGAGCGGGGTCGGGAGGTCCGGGAGTTCATCGAGGAGACTCTGGGCGAGGAGGGGCTGCGCCGGGCCATTGTTGTGGTGGCTACCTCCGACGAACCCGCCCTCAAGCGCCGGCAGGCGGCCTATATGACCATGGCCATCGCTGAGTTCATGCGCGACCAGGACATGGAGGTCCTGTGTCTGATGGACTCCGTCACCCGCTTTGCCATGGCCCAGCGCGAAATCGGCCTGGCCGCCGGCGAGCCGCCGACCACCAAGGGCTACACCCCCACCGTGTTTACCGAACTTCCCAAGCTGCTGGAGCGGGCAGGGCCCGGACCCATCCGGCCAGATGGCACCAAGGCTGGCCCGATCACGGGCCTGTTCACCGTGCTGGTCGACGGTGATGACCATAATGAGCCGATCGCCGACGCCGTGCGCGGCATTCTCGATGGCCACATTGTCATGGAACGGGCCATTGCCGAGCGCGGCCGTTTCCCGGCCATCAATGTGTTGAAGTCGATCAGTCGAACCATGCCCGGCTGTCACCAGCCCCACGAGCGCCAGATCGTCACCGCCGCCCGACAGGCCCTGTCGGCCTATGCCAATATGGAGGAGCTGATCCGTATTGGTGCCTACCGGCCAGGCTCTGATCCGCAGGTGGACATGGCGATTGCCCTCAACCCGGCCCTGGAAGGGTTCCTCAGCCAGGACCAGGATGAGGCCACGACCCTTGAAGAGTCGTTTGGCGCCCTGGCCCACATCCTTGAAGGCGTCGCCGCATGAGTTGGGCCCAGTCGCTCGTCAAGCTGTCCACCTATGAGGTGGAGGTGCTTCAGAAACGCATGGCGGAGATCAATCAGCGTCGCGCCGACCTTGAGATGCGCCTGCTGATGCTGGAGGCCGAAGGCGAAGCCGAGGCGCAGAGCGCTACCGATGATGCGGACTCCGGCTGGTGTCACATCGGCTTCCTGGATGGCCTGCGTGTCCGTCGGGCCGCCCTGATGGATCAGCTCAAGGTCCTGGCCCTGGAGGAGCAAGGCGCCCGGGACGCCCTGACCGGGGCCTTCGAAGAGCAGAAAAAGTATGAGCAGGTGGCTGAGGACATCCGGCTGACGCGGCTGCGCGAACGGGCCCGACTTGATGCTGCGGCCATGGACGAAATGGGTCTGCAACGGGCGGCTGCGGCCCGTCGGTGAAACTGCCGGGCTCCCTCTATGATCTAAACCGCCGAAGCTTCATCGGCTCGGCCCTGGCGCTCGGCGCCTGCCAGCCTGCGGCGCAATCCCAGACCTCACCGATCAGTCTGCCGCCCTTGAGGTCTATCGCGCCCTTTCCCGTCGGCACGGCCGTCCAGGCGATGCATCTCACCGATCCGGCCCTGGCCCGGCTGATTGCCACCCAGGCCTCGCAGCTGACGCCGGAGTGGGAGATGAAGATGGAGTACATCGTCCTGGACGATGGCAGCTTCCGCTTCGAGGCCCCAGACGCCATCGCCGCCTTCGCCCGCGCCCATGGGATGGGCCTGTTTGGCCACACCCTGGTCTGGTACGCCCAGACCTCGCCAGCCTTTGAGCGCCTGGACGAGGGACGGGTCAGCTTTGGCGCGGCCTATCGCAACTACATCCACGCCGTGGTGGGCCGCTATCGTGGCCAGGCCGTGGGCTGGGACGTGGTCAATGAGGCAGTGGCCGAGGACGGCGAGGGCTGGCGCGACAGCCTTTGGAGCCAGCGGCTTGGGGCCTTTGAGCACATGGTGCTGGCCTTCCAGCACGCCCGCGAGGCTGACCCGAACGCCCGGCTTTTTCTCAACGACTACAATCTCGAATGGATCCCCAAGAAGCGGGCCACCTTCCTGCGGTTGGTGGAGCGGCTGCTGGCCGCCGGTGCCCCCCTGGATGGGGTGGGTACTCAGACCCATGTGGCGGCCGATCAGCCACCGGGGGAAATCGCCCGCACCATCCGCGAACTCGGCCAGTTCGGCTTGGCCGTCCATGTGTCGGAGTTTGATGTTTCGATCAGCCGGGCTCAGGGCCTGATGCCCAATCGTCTTGAACTGGAGCGCCAGCAGGCCGCGCTCTATGGGGAGGCCGCCGAGGCCTTCATGGCCCTGCCGCCCCGACAGAGGTTCGCCTTCAGCTTCTGGGGGCTGAGGGACAAGGACTCGTGGCTCAAGCGCGAAGACGCAGGCGATACGCCGTTGCCGTTTGATGATCAGGGGCGGCCAAAAGCCGCAGCCGCAGCCTGGGCTGCCCAGGTGGGCTGATCAGCCCTGGGGTGGCGGCGCGGGTCTCGGGGCAGGCTGGCGCGGCGGGGCCATCCGCTCGGCGTCGGCCTGTTGACGCAGGACATGCAGGTCATCGCTGAGGCGGAAGATCGCCACATAGAACTCACAGAATGAGCGCCACAGCAGGATCAGGGCGCCGATCACCAGCAGGCCGGCCACCAGGACCGGTATGGCCAGCATCAGGCCCATGATGCTGTCTTCGCGGAGCGCCACGCCCACCGCGGCCCCAATGGTGCCGAACGCGCCCAGGGCGATAACGCCAAGGCCCGCCCAGTAGATCAGGTGGATCACCGAGTTGGTCATAAGCCGGTCGAACGTCAGGAGGTCCCAGAACAGGGAGGCCCCGGCGCCGCGCTTAGATTTGGATCTGCTGGCCATTCGTCATCCAACGCTTCTGGGACCCACGGGCGTCCCGCGCGCCAAACCGCTACCAGCCGCAGGCCTTCCGGGCAACTTTGGAAAAGCCGAGGCCGGCCCTTGCCCCTTAGATCGTACCGAGAGTCTTGAGCCGCGCCCGGGGGTGGACCTCGTTCTGGCTCATGACCGGGGTCTGGCCCCGGAAGCGTTCGATGATCGAGCGCACGTAAGGCCGGATGGCCGGGCTGGTAAGCAGAACCGGGGTTTCCCCCGACAGGGCCGCACGCTCAAACACTTCGCGCACGCCGCGGATAAAGTCCTGTAGGCGGGAGGGGGCGAGGGCCAGCTGCTTTTCCTCGCCGGGCCCGATCAGGGCCTCGCTGAAGGCGTTTTCCCATTCCGCCGACAGGGTGACGATGGGCAGCGCGCCGTCATCGCCGCGATAGGCGTAGGAGAGCTGTCTGGCCAGTCGGCCGCGCACCTGCTCCACCAGCATGGCCACGGAGGCGGTGTGCGGGGCAGCCTCGCCGATGCCTTCCAGGATCGCGGGCAGGTCACGGATCGACACCCGCTCCCGCAGCAGGGCCTGCAGGACCCGCTGAACGGTGGTGGCGGTCACGATGCTGGGGATCAGGTCCTCCACCAGCTTCTTCTGCTCGCCCGGCAGGTCCTTCAGCAGCTTCTGAACCTCGGCATAGGACAGGAGCTCGGACATGTTGTCCTTGAGGATCTCGGTCAGATGGGTGGTCAGCACCGTGGCGGGATCAACGATGGTGTAGCCCCGGAAGCTGGCCTCCTCGCGCAGGGTCTCGTCGATCCAGGTGGCGGGCAGGCCAAAGGCGGGCTCGCGCATGTGTTCGCCGGGAATTTCGACCTGGCCGCCCCGGGGGTCCATGGCCATCAGGGACCCCAGGCGCACCTCGCCCTCGCCGGCTTCAAGTTCCTTGATGCGGATGCAGTAGCCCTGGGAGGGCAGGCGCATGTTGTCCAGGATACGGACCGAGGGCATGACAAAGCCGTACTCCGCCGCAAGCGTCCGGCGCAGGGCGCGGATCTGGTCGGTGAGCCTGCGGCCTTCCAGGTCATTGATCAGCGGCAACAGGCCATAGCCCAGTTCGATCTTGATCTCGTCGATGGCCAGGGTGTCGCTGATGGGCTCGTCCTGGGGTTCAGTCGCCTGCTCCATGATCGGGGCGGGTTCAGGCTCCAGGGACTTTCGACCCCGGTAGTAGGCCAGGGCGCCGGCGGCGATGGCCACGGCGGCGAAGGGCAGCACGGGCATGCCGGGCACCACGGCCAGAATGCCCGATGTCGCAGCCACCATGCCGAGGCCCACCGGATTCATGGCCAGCTGGGCGACCAGGGCCTTGTCGGCTGAACCCTCGACCCCGGCCTTGGAGACCAGGAAGCCTGCGGCGATGGAGGTGATCAGGGCGGGGATCTGGCTAACCAGACCATCGCCGATGGTCATGATCGTATAGGTGGTCGCCGCTTCGCCAGCCGGCATGCCGTGCTGCATCACCCCGATGAGGATGCCGCCGAGGATGTTGATGGCCACGATGATCAGGCTAGCGATGGCGTCGCCGCGGACAAACTTCGAGGCACCATCCATGGCCCCGAAGAAGGTCGATTCCTGCTCCAGCTCCTTGCGCCGGCGCTTGGCTTCCTCGTCATCGATCAGCCCCGCTGAGAGGTCCGCATCGATGGCCATCTGCTTGCCGGGCATGGCGTCGAGGGTAAAGCGGGCCGCCACCTCGGCGATCCGGCCTGAGCCCTTGCTGATCACGACAAAGTTCACGATCACCAGGATGGCGAAGATAATCACCCCGATGATGAAGCTGCCGCCCATCATCAGATTGCCGAAGCCCTCGATGATCTGGCCGGCCCCGTCCGTCCCCTCGTGACCATGGGTCAGGATCAGGCGGGTGGAGCCGATGTTGAGCCCCAGGCGATAGAGGGTGCTGACCAGCAGGACCGTCGGGAAAGCGCTGAATTCCAGCGGCTTTTTGATCAGCAGCGAGGTCATCATGATCAGAATTGAACCGGTGATCGAGATCACCAGCAGGGCGTCCAGCAGCACAGCCGGAATGGGCAGGATCAGCAGGACGATGATGCTCACCGCCCCGATGGCCAGGGCGACTTCCCCGCGCATGAGCCAGCCCATCATGTCGCGGGCAGTGGGCGCCGGGGGGGCGTTACTCTGAGCCATCCGTCTCCTCGAACTCCCCTTCAGCCTCAGGCGGCGTGGGCGCCAGCGCCCTGGGGCGCGGGAACCGACACGCCGGCCTCAGTGTATTCTTTCAGCTTGTTGCGCAGGGTCCGGATCGAGATCCCCAGGATGTTGGCCGCATGGGTGCGGTTGCCCGAGCAATGCTCCAGGGTGTCGATGATCAACTGCTGCTCCATCTCGGCCACGGTCTGACCGACAAAGCTGCGTTGGATCGCCTCGGCGGCGAAGCTGGCCGCCTGAGCTGTGCGGGCCCCTATATCGGCCGGCGAGAGGGGCTGACCGTCGGGCAGGCGGACGGCCTCCTCGGTGATCTCATCGCCCACCGAGAGCAGAACCGCCCGGTGCATGGCGTTTTCCAGCTCGCGGACATTGCCCGCCCAGCGTTGGGCTGCCAGGCGGCGGCGGGCTTCGGCCGGGAGGGGTTTTTCCGGCATCCCGTTGGCGGCGGCGTACTTCTTCACGAAGAACTCGGCCAGGGCGATGATATCGCCCGGTCGCTCACGCAGGGGCGGCAGGCGCAGATTGACGACGTTCAGGCGGTAAAGCAGGTCCTCGCGGAAGGTCCCGTCCTTGACGGCCTGGGCCAGGTCGCGGTTCGAGGTGGCGAGGATGCGGATGTCGACCTTGACGGGCTTGGCGCCCCCGACCCGGTCGATCTCCCGCTCCTGGATGGCGCGCAGCAGCTTGGCCTGCAGCCGCGCGTCCATCTCGGAGATTTCATCCAACAGCAGGGTGCCGCCATTGGCCTCTTCGAACTTGCCGATGCGACGGGCCAGGGCACCGGTAAAGGCACCCTTCTCATGGCCAAACAGCTCACTTTCCAGCAGGTTTTCCGGAATGGCCGCACAGTTGACCGAGATGAACGGCTTGGCCGCCCGGCGGGACTTCTGGTGGACGTAGCGGGCGACGACCTCTTTACCCGACCCGCTTTCGCCGGTGATCAGGATCGAGGCCTCGGAGGCGGCGACCTGGTCGGCCAGGGTCAGGACGGCCTGCATGGCAGGATCGCGCACCACCATGGGGCGGTTGTCGTCCGAGACGGCGGCCAGCACGGCGGCGATCAGAGCAGCTTCCGGCGGGAGGGGGATGAACTCCTTGGCCCCGGCGCGGATGGCGGCCGCGGCCCTGGCCGGGTCGGCCCCGACCCCGCAGGCCACCACCGGCACCCGGATCCGCTCGGCCTCGTTGGCGGCGATCAGGGCTGCAATGTCGAGGTCGTAGTCCACCAGGAGCAGGTCAGCCCCCTGTCCCGCCCGCAGGGCGTGGGTGGCGGCCGCGACGGTCTCCACATGACTCACCTTGGCGCCGGCGCTCATCGCCATTTTCACCGCCGCAGAGAGCTGTCCGTCCAGTTTTCCGACGACCAGAAGCCGCATCTTCAAATCTCCTTACGCCGCTGCACTAGGCCGCGGTGTCGCCGTCCTTGATGATTTCCGTCATGGTCACGCCGAGACGCTCGTCGACGATGACGACTTCCCCTCGGGCCACCAGGCGGTTGTTCACATAGATATCGATGGCCTCGCCGACCTTGCGGTCGAGCTCCAGCACGCTGCCCGAGGACAGTTGCAACAGCTGGGCGACGGACATCTGGGCGCGGCCAAGCACCGCCGAGATGCTGACGGGCACGTCGAAGACCGGTGCCAGGTCACTGGCCGCCTTTTCTTCGCCCTCAAGGCCGTAGTCCACCGGGAGACCATCGCCTGCCCCCAGTTCCTGCAGTTTCAGTTCGTCAGACATCACAGGGTCCTTTCACCGGTCAGGCCTCGCCGCCGGGAATGAGGGGTTCGGCGTGCAGGCCTTCGGACGCGAGGGCGGCTTCGAGGGCCTGCGACACGCGCTGGGCAGCGGCGGCGGGATCAAATCGTGCCGCCCCGTCGCCAAAATCGAGGGCGAAGGCCGCCATGGCCATGGCGGGATCCGGGCGCACCTGGATCTGGCCCGCAAAGCCGATGGCCTGGGCGGTCTCGGCCAGCAGGGGCTCCAGCCCCTCGGCCAGGGCGGGCGACACCGTCACCAGCAGGCGTGGTGCGCTCTCGATCTCTCGGGCCAGGGCGTCCAGGGCCGCCCGCAGGGGCGCGCGGGGAAAGGCGTCCAGGGCGGCGTCGGCAATGGCCTGACCGCAGGCCAGGGCAAGCTCTGCCGATCCTGTGCGATGGGCGTGGGCCACCTCCGCCAGGCGAGGCAACGCCGCCTGGCAGGCCTGGGCGATCTGAGACAGGGCCCGGGCCTGTTCGGCGGCCACCTGCGACAGGGCCGCGCGCTCACCCTCAGCATAGGCCTGGGCGCGGATCGCCTCGACCTCTTCCAGGGGATAGATGCGCTTGGGCCTGGCCGAGACCTGGGCCACAGCGCCGGCATCGTCAAAGACGGTGTCGAAATCGAATTTGCGGATGATCGGCTGGGTCATCAGTAGATCAGCTCATCATCGCCGCCGGCCCCGGCCAGCATGATCTCGCCCTTGGCCGCCAGGTCCTTGGCCACCTGGACCATCTTCATCTGCGCCTGGTCGACATCCTTCAGACGGACCGGCCCCATGCCTTCCATGTCCTCGCGCATGATCTTGGCGGCGCGCTCGGACATGTTGGAGAAGAACATCTCCCGCAGGGCGTCGGAGGCCCCCTTCAGCGCCAGGCCCAGCTGATCCTTCTCGACCCCGCGCAGCAGGGTCTGGACCCCACCCGGATCGAGCTTGGAGAGGTCTTCAAAGACGAACATGAGCGCCCGGATGCGCTCAGCGCTTTCACGGTTGCGCTCTTCCAGGGCGGCGATGAAGCGCGACTCGGTCTGGCGATCGAAGGAGTTGAAGATGTCGGCCATCATCTCGTGGCTGTCGCGCTTGGAGGTGCGCGCCAGGTTGGACATGAACTCGGTCCGCAGGGTCTGTTCGATCTTGTCGAGGATTTCCCGCTGCACGGGCTCCATGCGCAGCATGCGGGTGACGCACTCCAGAGCGAAGTCCTCGGGCAGGGCGCCCAGGACCCGGGCGGCATGCTCGGATTTTACCTTCGACAGGATGACGGCGACGGTCTGCGGGTATTCGTTCTTCAGATAGTTGGCGAGGACGGCTTCGCTGACATTGCCCAGCTTGTCCCACATGGTGCGACCGGCCGGACCCCGGATTTCCTCCATCAAGGCGTCGACCTTGTCGGGGGGCAGGAAGGCCTGGAGGAGCTTCTGGGTCTGTTCGAAGGAGCCCATGATGGCACCGGCCCCGGACATGCCGGCGACGAACTCCACCAGCAGCGCCTCGACCACACTGGCAGCAACGGTGCCAAGGCTGGCCATGGCCTGGGAGACCTCCTTGATCTCCTCCTCGTCCAGGCTCTGCCAGATAACCCCGTGGTCTTCGCCAAGCGCCAGCAGAACCACGGCGGCCTTCTCCGGCCCGGTCAGCTGGCTGATGTCATTGATGGTCTTGTTGCGGCCCCCGCCGCGCACGGCACCGGTCATGCGGATTCATGCAGCCAGGTGCGCAAGATCGCCACTGACTGGTCCGGATGGGTGTCGACAAAGTCCGCCACGCGCTTGACCGACGAGGCCTTTACCTGGCCCTCGATGCGAGCAATGTCGATCTTCTGCTCCAGGGCATCAGGACCAGGCAGCGCCAGGGGCTGGCCCGTTGAGGGATCCACCGCGATCTGTATGGGCTGGCCATCGGCGGTGGTGGTCACCAGTCGGGTGATGGTCTGGCCAGGTCCCGCGCCGCCGCCGCCGGCGGTCTTCAGTAGCGGCCGGACCACAAAGAAGACGATCAGCAGGGCGACAATGGCGAGGATGGCCAGCTCCACCGCCCGCATGATGTCGTTCTTGTCGAAGTCCATCAGGGGATTGCCCGCCTCCACCCCGCCTGCAGCGGCCGGGGCATCAAAGGGCATGTTGACCACGGTGACCTGGTCGCCGCGGGCTTCATTGAAGCCGACGGCCGTCCGGACCAGCTCTTCGATGCGGGCAATTTCTTCCTCGCTGCGGGCCGCATATTCTCCTGGCGCGCCGTCCGCGCCCACAGGGCGGACCCCATCCACCACAACGGCCACGGACAGGCGCTGGACCTTGCCGGGCTCATTGACCTCGGTGCGGATGGTCTTGGAGATCTCGAAATTTGTGGTGGTTTCGGTCCGCCCGCTGGCCGAAGCCAGGGTGCCGCCGCCGCCGCCCGCAGCGCCGCCCGGGATATTGGCGTCGGCGGTTACCACGCCATTGGCGTTGGGCTCGTTCTCATTGGCGTTTTCCTCGACCGTCTGTTCGGAGCGCACCACCTGACCCTCGGGATCGAAGGTCTCCTGCTGGACAGTCACCCGCGCCAGATCCAGTTCAGCGGTGACATTCACCCGGGCCTTGCCGGCTCCAACCACACTTTCCACCAGGGCCTTGACGGTCTTGGCGATGCGCTGCTCGACCTCGTTCTTGCGTCCTTCGGCCATCTCGCCGGCGAAGCCCTCGCCACCGGTGGACAAGGTCTTGCCGTTCTGGTCGACGACGGTCACCCGGTCGGGGGTCATCCGGGGCACAGCGCCGGCCACAAGGTTCTGCACCGCCCGTACCTGGTCAGGGCTGGGGGCGCGACCGCCCACGCCCATGGTGATGGAGGCCGAAGGCTCTTCGGCGGTTTCCTCAAACAGCTGGCGCTTGGGCAGGACCAGATGGACGCGGGCGAACGTCACGCCATCCAGGCTGCGGATGGTCCGGGCCAGCTCGCCCTCCAGGGCGCGCTGGCGGTTGAGTTGCTGGACGAAGTCGGTCTGACCGAGGGCGTTGGCCTCGTCGAAGATTTCATAACCCACGGACCCCGCTGTGGGCAGGCCCTTGCCCGACAGCAGCAGGCGTGTGGAGGCAACCTCGTCGCGGTTGACCATGATGGTCGAGCCGTCGCCCTTGACCTCGTACTTGACCCCGGCCTGGTCGAGGGCCTCGGTGATCGAGCCGGCCTCGCGCATGTCGAGATTGGCGTAGAGCAGGGACTTGGGCTGACCAAAGTTCATGGTCACGGCCATCAGGGCGGCGGCCACGCCGGCGCCAATGCCGAGAATCGCGGCCAGGCGGCCGATCCCGAACCCTTGCAAGGCGGCTACGAACTGATTCAAGGCGCGTCCCACCCCAAAACCCTGCGGTTGGCGCCCACTTTGGGCCGACCGCTAGGCAGGATTTACCCAGTCGATGGTAAACGCCGCGTTTAAGCCTTGGCTGTGCCGATGAATTGGCGCTGTTTTTTCGCCGAGGCGCGATGTCGCACGCCCCCTCGCAGGGGCACCGTGGTCCGCTTGCCCGACCCGGGCAGGTGGTTGCCGCCCCTTAGCTGCTCCAGGGGGTCAGGGCCCCCCAGTGGAACAGCACCAGGGCAAAGCCGCCATAGATCAAGGTGGTGGCCGTGAAGGCGAGCTTGCGGGTCACGGGCCAGCTATCCAGGCGTCGGCCGCCCTGCCAGATCTTCCAGAGCGCCGCTAGGGTCAGCAGGTTCAGGACAGAGGCCACCAGGGCGCAGGCCGAGGCCAGGATCAATCGCACACCGGGCCAGGCGAAGACCACCTGGGCGGTGTCTGAGGCACCCATCCCCCAGGAGACAAACAGCCCCAAGGCCAGCAGCCAAAGGACGCCCTGGATGGTCTGGACCAGGCTCGCCTGACTTTGAATCTGGGTCTGACGCAGGTCCCGGCGGTTACGCAGGGCCAGGCCGATCAGGGTGGCGATCGCCGCCAGGGCCGCAAAGCCGGCTAGCCAGGCGAGGACCGGGGGCTGGCTCCACAGGCCGACCCGCTGGAATCGTGCGTCGTTATAGGTGCCCTGGAAGGCGGAGGCCTTGCCGCCAGCCATGTCGAACACCATCCGCTCCAGGCCCGTCGTGGACACAAACCGTCCGGCCTTTGGATCGCCCTCGGGGACCCAGGTCTGGGTGCCGTTCAGGCTACGGGTCATCAGGCGACCATCCTTCGTCACCTCGACGCTGACGCCTGAAAGGAAGAAGCCCACAAAGCGCTCAAGGCCCACATAGGCCCGACGGGTGCCGAGATAGTGGCCCTGATAAAGGCGAGCCAGATTCCGCAGGTCTGGACTTCCATCCTGAGGGGGAGCCGCCGCCGACCCGTAGAATTGGGCGACCACCTCGGCGGGCAGGCGTAGGGCGAGCGCTGCGCCATTCTCGGTGTTGACGCTGACGAACACCCCGAGGTCGAGGTCAGGGGCCACCACCATGTTGGAGCTGAACGACAGGGTCCCGCCGGCATGGCCATAGCCCTTGCGACCGCCGGGTAGGGGATAAGCGATAAAGCCGTGGGGCCAGTCATTGATCCCGTCGGCATTGGGCTCCAGAGGCGTCCGGAAGGCGCGCGCCGTCGTGGGACTGAAGATCGCCAGGGGACTCCCGGGCGCAGCGGCACCTGGCGTCCCGGCCGCTTCGGGGGCGACGGTTCCATAGACGCCATCATTCAGCAGCACGATCATATAGCGGGCCATGTCGGCCGCCGTCGACGAGGCCGCGCCCGCAGGGGCGATGTGCCCGAGATACTCAAAGGGCCGGGTTTGGAAGCCGCCGGTCGGCGACCAGCGGAACCCCTCCGACAGGTTACGGGCCAGGCTTGGCGCCATGGCCGCCGGAATGCCCTCGCGCGGGGGATGGGGTTCGCGGAACGTGGTCCGGGCCATGCCAAGTGGGCCGGTGATCTGCTGTTCGACCAGGTCCTCGAAGGGGCGGCCTGACACATAGACCAGGGCCTGACCTGCCAAGCCTACGCCATAGTTGGAATAGGTCGGAAACTGGCCGGGCTCCCGTACCCGCCGGGGCCGCTCCTGGCGCAGGTACTGGACCATGGGACGCTCCCGGTCGAAGTCCCGCTCCATGAGCTGGCCCAGAATGCGGTCTTCAAAGCCTGGGGTGTGATCCAGCAGGTGCACCACCTGGATCGGCTGGGTGAAGCCCTGGTCGCGGATCTGCAGGGCTTCGGGAAGATAGAGGTTGATTGGCGCGTCAATGCGGATGCGACCGGCCTGGATCTCGTTCATCAGCAAGATCCAGGTGAAGGTCTTGGAGATCGAGCCGATACGGAAAAGGGTTTGATCTGGGTCTACCGCCCGTCTTGGTGAAAAGCTGGCGTGGCCATAGCCCTTCTTGAAGATCACCTGATCGTTCTGGACCACCGAAACGGTGACGCCGGCGATGCGGTCCCTGGCCATGGCCGAGCCGATGACCCCGTCCAAATAGGCTTCCAGCCGGGCCGGATCGATGGGGGTTACCCCTGCGCCGATCAGGGCCGTGGGATCGACGCCTGGGGTGGCGGCGGTGCTGGCGGCCGCTGGGGCTGTCCGCCGTGGCCGGGGCGCTGGGCGGGCGTTCTGGCGCTGAGCGCCTGGATTGGCCAGGGCCTCATAGGGAATAGGCGCCTCCGGCAGGGCCGGCGGGCTTTGGGCCAAAGCCATGGACGGCGGGCATAGAGCCGCCGCCAGCATCGCCACAGCAAGCTTGGGCCAGAAGCGCATCACCAGAACTCGCATTTATCTGAAGTACCCCACGAGGGTCCCTTCTAGGGCGCCGAGCGAGCGGCTCCAAGGCGCCGGTTTACCGCGAATGGGGCGTCTTGAACGTCAGTAGAGGCAGAACCGGGCGAAGCTGTGGACCAATCCACACCTGCGGCTCTGAGGGCGGGGTCAGGCCCGCCGCGGCTTCCCGGTCGCGCACGCAGACCCCCACCTGACGGCCCAGGGCGATAAAATCTCCGACCTCGCCCAGGGCGGAGAGAAAACAGGCGTCGAAATAGGGGTAGGTGTCGGCCTCGCCACAGCCGAAAGACGTGCGGTCTGGCCGGGCGGCGGTCAGGATCATCCGGTTGGGCTTGGCCAGGGCCGGGACAAAGACCCCTGAATAGCAGGCCGAGATCACCACCACGGTGGGTTTGACCCCGCAGCTGCGATCCAGCATCAGGCCCAGGATCTGGGGCGGCAGGATCTGATCATCCACCAGAACGCCCTCGGGCAGACCATGAGAGGTCACATAGACAAGGCATCCCGCCGCGCTGGCGCCCAGGGTGCCCAGGGTGGAATAGATGGCCCGCGGGGTGGCCTTCTGGGGGCGAGGGGCCTTTTCCGCTTCAGGGCGGACGGAAAACTGGACGATCTTGTCAGGGGCGACCCCCAAGCCTGCAAATGCCTTGGCGAGATCTCGACGGGCATTGTCGAACGCCTCGGTCGGGCCTCCGAGGGAGCCCGTCGCGTCGCCGGCGACCACCACGGCGGCCCAGGCCTCGAAGGGCGAGGCTTGAACAGGTGAGGTGCCGACGAGGCCAAAAGCCAGGCTCAGCGCCAGGGCACAGATCCGAATCCTCAGATCAGCGCGTCGCCGGGACAAGTCAGCTCTTGTAGCTTTTGAACGGGGTGGGCAGGGCCGTCCCCGTCGCCTTGGCCAATAGTCGGCCTTCGGAGTCGTAGAGTTCGCCCTCGGTGAAGGCGATGCTGCGTCCCCATTTCACAACCCGGCCAATCCCCTTGATCTGGCCGGGCATGGCCGGCCGCAGGAAGCTGGTCTTCATCTCCAGGGTCGGCGCCACATGGGTCATACCCGAGGCGACCATGCAGGCCACCGACATGGCCTCATCGAGCATGGCGCAGAGATAGCCCCCCTGAATTTGCTTCATGGGGTTCAGCAGCAGTTCGGCCTTCGCGTCAAAGGACACCTCGACCATTTTCTCGGCCTGACTCACCGCCACCATCTGGAAGCCCAGGGTCTGGGAGCCGGTGGGCTGATTTTTGGTCCGTAGAAAGCGGGCCAGAATGGCCTCGTCGGTCAGGGCTTCGGGCTCAGTGGCAGCAACATCTGTCATGGGGCTATTTCTTGCGGAATTGGTCGAGGGAAATGACCTTTTCAGCGGGGTCAGCCGGCGGTTCGCTCACCGGCGTTACGGTGGGCCCGACCTCGGCCCCATCGCTGGCCACAGGCGCCGCGCCATTGGTGGCCGCCTCGAACTGAAGCAGAAACTGGACGCTGGGGTCATAGAACCGCGAAACCGCCGCATAAGGCACAGAGACGCGCTTGGGCTGGCCGCCAAACTTCAGGGTCACCGAAAAGAAGGTCTCTCCCGGCGCGAGGTCCCAGTACTGATGCTGCAGGACGATGGTCATTTCGTCGGGATATTTCGACAAAAGATCCACGGGGCCTGACACCCCGGGGGCGTCGGTCTTGAACGTCACATAAAAATGGTGCGCCCCAGGCAGACCCTCAGGGGAGGCGGCACGTTTGAGGGCGGCCTTGACCACGCCACGCAGCGCCTCCTGGGCCATCGCCTCGTAGTGCATCTGGTCTTGGGCCGGCGGCTCCTGGGCCATGGGGTCTCTCAAAGGTGGGGGCGCTTACAGACAAGGAACCTAGCGTGTGGCGCGGCAGGCGCAAGGCGGCGTGCGAGGGGGGCGGGGCAAGCCTTGCACGATACGGGTCGCCTGCAGCTTCCCCGCCACGGTTGGCGGCGACAGCATCACTTTGGAAAAGGGAAGGTGGAGGGGGAAAAGGGAAGGTGGAGGGGTTCTGTTGCAAGGCCCCCTCCCGGCCCCGCCTAACGCTGCTAAGACGCTAGGAGTTTAGGTCGAAATCTATCGGACCGCTTACGCAGCCAGACGGACTTCTTCAGCGAAGTTATCGTTCGCATTTAGTTTAAAGCCCGAAACGGTGGGCAAAGCCGAGAGAAAGCAACACCTTTAGACGTCTGTCGATGCTGATCGGCCCCAGACTTCCCGGCGATACCCGGGGAAGGTTTTGGTGGAGCCGCCGGGAATCGCACCCGGGTCCAGTCCGCTTATGACGTGCGCGTTTATCTCCATAGTCCGGCGAACCGGACAGGTTGAATATAGGGTCATGCCCCTGGAAATTGAAGGGCTTTCGCGGCAGACCTCCCGGGAGGCCGGTTTGGCCAGGCCAGGACGCTGCTATCAATGGGGGGGAAGTGGCGCGGGGGCCTATAGGGCGTCGGTGCCCCGGGTGATGGACAGCACGCCAGTGCGTGATAGCTCCACCAGGCCCAGCGGCCGCATCAGCTCAGCGAACTTGTCGATCTTGTTCGGCGCGCCGGTGATCTCGAAGACGAAGCTCTCATGGGTGGTATCGATCACCCGGGCACGGAAGATGTCGGCCACCCGCAGGGCCTCGACCCGCTCGGCGCCGGTGTTCCGGACCTTCACCAGAGCCAGCTCCCGTTCCAGGCCATTGGGATCGCGGGTCACGTCCTGGACGTGGCGGGTGGAGACCATCTTCTCCAGCTGCGCCTCGATCTGACCCAGCACATGGGGGGTGCCGCGGGTGACGATGGTCACCCGGCTTGTGTGGGCGTTCCGGTCGGTCTCGGCGACCGTCAGGCTCTCGATATTGTAGCCCCGGGCGGCGAACAGCCCCACCAGCCGGTGCAGGACGCCCGGCTCGTTGTCCACCAGCACGGCGAAGGTGGCGAGGTTCTCCACCTCGGACTTGTGGTCGAGGTCATAGACGGAGGCAGGCTGGGGATCAGGCATCAAGGTCTCTTCTCTAGGCTCGGCCGTTCAGGTGTCACAGGCGCGCCTCGGGGGCAACCAACCCCCAGTCAGCAGCGCAATGCGCCCGCCTAAACCAGCCGCTTGCCGGCCTCGTCGATGATGGAGCCCAGGTCACGGGATTCCTCGGCCAGGATCATCTCATTGTGCGCCTTGCCCGAGGGGATCATGGGGAAGCAGTTCTCTTCCTTGGTCACCCGGCAGTCGAACAACACGGGGCGGCGCACGGCGATCATCTCGGCGATCTTATCGTCCAGCTCGTCCGGCTTTTCGGCCCGCAGGCCCACCGCGCCGAAGGCCTCGGCCATCTTCACAAAGTCCGGCAGACTGTCGGAATAGGAGTGGGAATAGCGCTCGCCGTGCAGCAGCTGCTGCCACTGGCGGACCATGCCCATCCACTCGTTGTTGAGGATGAAGATCTTGATCGGCAGGTCGTACTGAATAGCCGTGGCCATTTCCTGCATGGTCATCTGCACGCTGGCGTCCCCGGCGATGTCGATGACCAGGGAGTCCGGATGGGCGATCTGCACGCCCACGGCGGCGGGCAGGCCATAGCCCATGGTGCCCAGGCCGCCGGAGGTCATCCATCGGTTCGGGTCGTCGAAGTGGAAGTACTGGGCCGCCCACATCTGGTGCTGGCCGACCTCGGTGGTGATGTAGACGTCCTTGTCCTTGGCGTGATGGTAGAGCCGCTCGATAGCGTACTGCGGCTTGATCAGCTTGGAGTCCGGGGAATAGGCAAAGCACTTGCGGGCCCGCCAGGCGTCGATCTGGCGCCACCACTCGTCCAGGGCTGTCTTGTCCACGGACAGGTGCATGGCCTTCCAGGCGGCGATCATGTCCTCCAGCACGCTGGCGGCGTCGCCGACAATGCCCACGTCGCAGCGGACATTCTTGCCGATGGACGAGGCGTCGATGTCCACATGGATCTTGCGCGATCCGGGTGAAAACGCGTCCAGTCGGCCGGTGACCCGGTCGTCAAACCGAGACCCCAGGGCCACCATCACATCGCAGTCGTGCATGGCGTGGTTGGCCTCGAAGCTGCCATGCATGCCCAGCATGCCCAGCCACTTCGGGTCAGAGGCCGGGAAGGCACCAAGGCCCATCAGGGTCGAGGTCACCGGGGCACCGGTCAGCTCGGCAAACTCCCGCAGCAGGGCCGAGGCCCGGGGACCGGCATTGATCACGCCGCCGCCGGTATAGAGGATCGGTCGGCGCGACTGGGCGATGAGGGTGACGGCCTCGGCGATGCGGCCGGCGTCGCCCTTGACCTGGGGCCGATAGTCATGGGCGTGGGTCACAGCCTTGGGACCCTGATAGGCCGTCTTGCCGAACTGCACGTCCTTGGGAATGTCGATGACCACGGGACCGGGGCGGCCGGATGTGGCGATGTGGAAGGCCTCGTGCATGATGCGCGGCAGGTCGTCGACGTTCTTGACCAGATAGTTGTGCTTGGTGATCGAGCGGGTGATGCCGATCGTGTCGCACTCCTGGAAGGCATCGGTGCCGATCAGATGGGTGGCCACCTGGCCGGTGATGACCACCAGGGGAATGGAGTCCATGAGGGCGTCGACAATGCCGGTCACGGCATTGGTGGCACCAGGGCCCGAGGTGACCAGGACCACGCCGGGCTTGCCGGTGGAGCGGGCATAACCTTCGGCAGCGTGGGTGGCACCCTGTTCGTGGCGAACGAGGATGTGACGCAGCCGCGGCTCGGCGAACAGCGCGTCATAGATCGGCAGCACCGCCCCGCCCGGATAACCGAACAGGACCTCTACCCCCTGATCGAGCAGGGCGCGGACGACGACTTCGGCGCCGCTCATCATTTCGGTGTCGGCGGCCTCGGGGGCGGTGATGGTCTGGTGGGCGGTCATGGCAGTGGCCTTCTTAGGCTGGCCTTCAGGGCAATAAAAAAGGCCCGCTGGGGGGCCTGGTGCAAGCGACCTCGTTCGCGCCGATGAAAATCGGCCCGCCTAAGGTCGCCACTTAAGTACGATGCTGACGCGCACGCGCGTTCTCCAGATATAAGGTTTCCCGCTCATCGCATGCGCGCGACGGGGCGTCAAGGCGCGCGCAAAGCAAGAAACTGCCTCCACTGTCCTTCCGCGTCCGTGGCGGTGATCCGCGGCCAATCCGGTGTCTGATTGCGGAACCAGGTGGCTTGGCGTTTGGCGTAGCGGCGGGTCTCCTGCTGGGCGGCGGCCAGGGCATCATGCCGGCCCATCGTCCCGGCCTGCCAGGCGGCGATCTCTCGAAGACCCAGGGCCCGCATGACCGGCAGGGCGGGGTCGAGGCCCCGGGCGACCAGGGTCGCGACCTCTTCAGCAGCCCCCCCCTCGAACATGGCCGCCAGCCGGGCGTCACAGCGGCCATAGAGCACTTGGCGGGGCAGATCGATCACCACCCCCCGCCACGCGTCGGGGGCCAGGGGGGCGGTGGTCGCCGCCTGGAGGTCTGACAGGGGCTGGCCTGCAAACACAAAGACCTCCCAGGCGCGGACCAGGCGCTGCCGGTCGCCCGGCGCAATGCGAGCCGCAGCCGCCGGATCAACCTCCCCCAGGCGAGCGCGGAACGCGGTCTCGCCCAGGGACTCGAAGGCCGCTTCTGCCTCGACTCTGATCTCCGGTGGCGCGACCGGGATCTCCGCCAGGCCCTCGGTCAAACTGCGGAAGTAAAGCCCCGTCCCCCCCACCAGGATGGGTGAGCGTCCCCGGGCGCGGATGTCAGCGATCAGCGGCAGGGCGGCCCGCAGCCAGCGGCCCACGGACCAGGCTTGGGCCCCATCAGCGACCCCGAACAGGTGGTGTGGCGCCTGGGCCATTTCGTCGGGGGTCGGGCGGGCGCTCAGATGGGTAAGGTCGCCATAGAGCTGTATGGAATCGGCATTGACGATCTCGCCGCCAATTTCCCGGGCCCGGCGCAGGGCGATTGCCGTCTTGCCGCTTGCCGTCGGCCCGCCGATCAGCCAGATGCGGGGCTCCATGGAAATCGCTCTCACCCTCGTCAGTCCGCAGGAGGCCGCGCTCGCCGCCGCCACCGCTCAACTCACCCAAGCGCTCGCAGGCGCACGCGCCCGCGTCAAGGAACCCCGGCCCCTGGGCCCTGGCGCAATGGATCTGCTGGTGGAGGCAGAAGCGCTCGGTCCTGTGCGTGCTGCGGCAGCCGAAGTGCTTGCAGCCCTGCCGGTGGATGTCTGTGTTCAGCCCTGGGTGGGCCGGCGCAAGCGGCTGCTGATCGCCGACATGGACTCCACCATCATCGGCTGTGAGTGCATTGACGAACTGGCGGACTTCGCCGGGGTCAAGGCTCAGGTGTCGGAGATCACCGAGCGGGCCATGCGCGGAGAACTCGACTTCGAGGCCGCGCTGCGCGAGCGGGTAGCCATGTTGAAGGGTCTGCCCCTGGCCGACCTGCAGCGGGCCTATGATGAGCGCGTGGTCCTCAATCCCGGGGCCCGGACCTTGGTCCGGACCATGGCGGAAAGTGGTGCCCGATGTGTCCTGGTGTCGGGGGGCTTTACCTTCTTCACCAGCCGGGTCGCCGAGGCGGCAGGTTTCCACGCCCAGAGGGCCAACACCCTGATCGAGGCCGGATCGGCCCTGGCCGGGTTGGTGGGAACCCCGATCCTTGGCCGTGAGGCCAAGCTGGTCGCCCTGCGGGAGGAGGCTTTGGCTATTGGGGTCGACCTCGCTGCCACCCTGGCGGTCGGCGATGGGGCCAATGACCTGGCCATGGTCGAGGCCGCAGGCCTCGGTGTGGCCTATCGCGCCAAGCCAGTGGTCGCCGCCCAGGCCCATGCCAAGGTGGATCATGCCGACCTGACGGCGCTGCTCTACTTCCAGGGCTATGGTGCCCAGGACTTTGTCACCGACTGAAGCAGCCCTTGATTTCACCTGTCGGGCGGCCTCGGCTATGAGCCTGTCCATGACCCTGCCGCGTCCAGTTTCCGCCGTCATCTTCGACATGGACGGCCTGCTGATCGATTCCGAACGTCTCATGCTCAAGGCCATGCAGGGGGCCGCCCAGGCCATGGGCCGGGACATGCCGTTTCCGGTGTTCCAGAGCATGGTTGGCCTGACCCACGCGGCCAGTGATGGCATCCTTACCGATCACTTTGGCGAAGGCTTCGTGCTGGAGGACTATGTGGCGCAGGTCCGGCTCCGCTATGTGGAGTCGCACCAGGCCGGGGTCGCCCTTAAGGCCGGCGTCATCGAGATGCTGGACCACCTGGACGCCATGGGCGCCCCCCGGGCGGTGGCGACCTCCTCGCGCATGGCCTCGGTGGAGACCCATCTGGGGCATGCGGGTCTGCTGTCGCGGTTCGACGCCTTCATCACCGCCGAGAGTGTCACCCAGGGCAAGCCGCACCCCGAGCCCTATCTCAAGGCCGCCGCGGCCCTGGGGATGAATCCACAGGACTGCATCGCCCTGGAGGACAGCCACAACGGCGTCCGTGCGGCGGCGGCGGCCGGCATGATGACCATCATGGTGCCCGACATGCTGGAGCCCAATGACGAGATGCGTGACCTATGCGTGCGGATCGCCCGAGACCTGCACGAGGTCCGCGACCTGCTGGCGGTGATGGTCCGCAAATGAAAAGCCCCCGATCCTGGGAAGGATCGAGGGCTGATCTCATCGACAGAGGTCGAGCTTAACGCGCGCCGCCTGGGCCCCGCTCAAAGTAGCGGAAGAAGGCGCTGTCGGGGGACAGGACCATGGTCGCGTCCCCTTGGCCGATGGACGCCTCGTAGGCCTGCATCGATCGGTAGAACGAGGCGAAGCCCGCATCACGACCAAAGCTCTGGGCGTAGATCCGCGTCCGCTGCCCATCGCCTTCACCGCGGGTGCGGTCGGCGGTTTCCTGCGCCGTGGCCAGGGTGATGGTCACTTCCTTGTCGGCCTCAGCGATCCGCTCGCGCTTCTGCTGTTCACCGACGGCGCGGATCTGAGCGGCCTGCTGCTGGCGGGCGGTCTCCATCCGGCGGTAGGTGGCGGCCATGTTTTCCTGCGGCAGGTCAGCCCGGCGAATCCGCACGTCGATCACCTCGATGCCCAGCCGCGAGGATGCGGCCCGGGCGCGGACGTCGGCCAGGGTCTCGGCCATCACCCCGCTACGGGCACCTGAGATGATGTCGTTGGAGGTGGCTGAACCCAGCACCTGGCGCAGGGACGAGTTCACCAGCCGCTGGATGCGGTCGCTGGCCGTCCGGTCGTCACGCAGGGTGCGGTAGTACTGCAGGGGTTCGCTGATCCGGTAGCGGATGAAGGCGTCCACCACCAGGCGCTCCTGGTCGGCGGCGATGACCTCTTCCTCTTCGGTCTCCAGGGCGATGTTGCGCTTATCGAAACGCAGCACCTGCTCCATGAACGGCACCTTGACCTTCAGGCCGGCCGCCGACTGGGGACCGGCGTTGACGACCCGCACCGGGTCGCCCAGGCGGACCACGACCGCCTGCTGGCGCTCGTCG
The DNA here is from genome assembly GCF_022402485.1 of Phenylobacterium sp. GTDB lineage: Bacteria > Pseudomonadota > Alphaproteobacteria > Caulobacterales > Caulobacteraceae > Phenylobacterium. Next base: position 24,224 of record NZ_JAKRSA010000029.1, read on the forward strand.
ATCACGAACAGGGTATTGGCCAGGACGATCAGGGCCACCACCGCAGCGATGGCGTAGGGGATGTAACGGCGATCGATCATTGGCTGCTCCTCGTGCCGGGGGCGGCCGAGCCGGTTTCGGCGGGCGTGGCGGTGACCGTCGGGGCACCGGTACGGGGCCGGAACACATCCGGTGGCAGGATGATCGGGGCGCTGGCGCCGTTGGAATCGACGATCACCTTGTTCGAGTTCTGCAGGACCCGCTGCATGGTCTCGATATAGAGGCGCTCACGGGTCACACCGGGGGCCGAACGATATTCGGCATAGATCTGGTCGAAGCGTGCGGCTTCACCGGTGGCTTCCCGAACGGCCTGCTCACGATAGGCCTCGCCGGCCTGGGTGATACGCGCTGCGTCACCCTTGGCCTCGTTGACCACCCGGTTGAAGTAGGCGTCGGCTTCGTTGCGGGCCGACTCGGCGTCCTGGCTGGCGTTGAACACGTCGCGGAAGGCCGCGATGACCTCCGTGGGCGGGTCGGCGTTGCGGATCTGAACTTCGACGACGCTGACGCCCGCGCCCCAGGAGTCCAGGGTCTGCTGCATCAGTTCGGCGGCTTGCGACTGAACCGGACCACGGCCACGGGTGAGGATGTAGTCGAGCTGCGAGCGTCCGACCACTTCGCGCATGGCGCTTTCGGCCACCGCCTTCACCGACTCTTCCGGGTCCCGGATGGTGAAGATGAAGCGCGAGGCATCAGCCACCCGCCAGGTGACACTGAACTTCAGGTCGATGATGTTCTCATCGCCGGTCAGCATCAGGCTTTCCTCGGCATTGGCCGCTTCAGACGTACCGCCGATGTCGATGCGGTTCAGAGAGGTGATGGGCACCTTCTCCACACGCTCGATCGGCGCCGGCAGGGCGTAGTTCAGACCAGGTCCTGCCGAGCGCGAATAGGCGCCGAAGGTGGTCACGACGGCCTGCTCATTGGGCTGAACCAGATAGAGGCCAGACAAAGCCCATAGGGCAAATGCGCCAGCCGCCACGGCGGCAATGGCACCCGGGCGGATCTGATCGCCGCCGGGCCCGCTTAAGAACTTGCGCAGGCGTGCGATCAAGCGCTCCAGCAGCAGATTGAGGTCTGGCTGGGGACCGCCTGGGCCGCCAGGTCCGCCGGGGCCGCGAGGGCCACGCGGGCCTCCACCACCACCACCACCAAGGCCAGGGCGCTTTGGGCCGCCGGGGCCACCCGAGCCACCACCTGAGCCACCGCCTTGTTGCGGCGGAGTTCCCCAGGGGCCGGGATTTACGTTGTCATTCCAGGGCATTCGTTTTGTGCGTCGTCTTTCTGGGTCGCGTCGTCGGGGGACGTCGGATGTTTCGGCGTATCTCGGCGCGGCCGCGATCTCGGTCCACCAGGGCGGACTTGTAAACCGGCGCTTACAGCCGGATATGTGACGGCCAAGCCCCCAACGCAAGCCGAAGACGACATGAACACATCACGCCTGCCTGACCGCGACACCCTGCTGGCGCTTCTGGACCGGGTGCTCGACCCCCGGAGCGGGAAGGGGCTGGTCAGCGCGGGGCTGGTTCAGGGGCTGTCGGTGCGCAATGGCCGGGCCGGCTTCATGATGGAAGCGCCAGCCGGGATGCTCGAGCTTTATGAGCCCGTGCGGGCCGCTGCCGAAGCGGCCCTGAGCCAGGCGCCTGGGGTGGAGAAGGCCCAGGTGGTGCTGACCAACACCGCTGGCGATGGGCCGCCGCCACCGCCGGCGGAGGGGGTCACCCGGGTGCGAAAGGGCGTCAAGCTGACCGCAGATCCGCAGGCGACGCCGGCGCCGCCGGTCGGTGCGACGCGGCCACCGAATGTCCGTCGGGTGATTGCTGTCGCCAGCGGCAAGGGCGGTGTGGGCAAGTCCACCGTCTCGGTCAGCCTGGCGGTCAGCCTCGCGGCGCTTGGCCTGCGAGTCGGCCTGCTGGACGCCGATGTCTATGGGCCCTCGGCACCGCGGATGCTGGGGGCCGACGGCGATCCTGAGTTTCATCCGGAGAAGAAGCTGATTCCCCTGGAGGCCTGGGGGGTCAAGGTCATGTCCATCGGCTTTATGGTCGATGAGGGCGCGCCGATGATCTGGCGCGGGCCCATGGCCTCCTCGGCGGTGCGCCAAATGATGCATGAGGTGGCCTGGGGCTCAGACGAGGCCCCCCTGGATGTGCTGGTGGTGGACATGCCGCCGGGCACCGGCGACATTCAGCTGACCCTGATCCAGAAGATGAAGCTCGACGGGGTGGTCATCGTCACCACGCCGCAGGAAATCGCCCTGATCGACGCCCGGCGGGCCGCCTCGATGTTCCAGAAGACCGCCACCCCGATCCTCGGCCTGATCGAGAACATGGCCTATTTCGCCGATCCGGCCACCGGAACGCCGATCCCGATCTTCGGCCAGGGCGGGGGCGCGGTCGAGGCTGAGCGCCTCGGCGTGCCGATGATCGCTCAGGTTCCCATCGATGTGGCCCTGCGTCAGGGCTGCGATGACGGTCGCCCCCTGGTGGCCACCGCCCCCGACAGCGGTCCTGGCAAGGTGTTCCGTCACGCCGCAGAGATCCTGCGCTCGCGGCTGGGACTGGCGAGGGGCTAAGGCCGCTCGGGCCCTAGGTCTTGCCTGGCCCCACTCCCGGCGAGGCGATGGCGGGGTCACTGGACAGGGTCTCAATTACCGGCGCGGTGTCATAGAGGGCGTCGCGCTCATCCAGTTCCCGGCGGATCTCGCCGTGACGTTCTTCGCCGAGCTTGTAGCCGATGAAGCAGAGCCCTCCGACCGCGACAAAGAAGATCGGGCCAATCAGGAAGGCCAGTTCAAGCCCGCGCACGGCCTCAGGGGTGTTCACCGCCCCTTGGGTGGCGTTGTAGCCCACGCGGTCGAGGACCGTGAAGGTCAGGAACACCGCAAAGGCACCGGAGATCTTCGAGGTCAGGGTGGTGATGGCATAGAGCAGGCCTGAGCGCTCCTTGCCCTGTTCCAGACGCACTTCGTCGGCGACATCGGCGGTCATCGCCCGTGTCAGCACCTGGAAGCCGGCTGCGAGGAAGCCGGCAGTAAACATCTGGAAGGCGCCGATCATCATGTCGCCCTTGGGCAGGAAAGGCAGAACCACCAGGGCCGCGGCATAGCCGGAGGTGGCGACCATCACCGCCCGGTGTTTGCCGATCTTCATGGCCAGCCGACCCAGCAGCGGCGCCCCGCCGAAGCCGGCAAGGATGTAAACTGCCAGCAAGGCGCTGGCCTGGCTGGTGGTGAAGCCCCGGGAGTCGGTGAAGAAGAAAATGTAGAGCGCGCTCATCCAGCCGGGGCCAAGCGACAGGCAGAGGTCGGCCAGGACGATCCGGCCCATGGAGGGCCGGGCGACCAGTCGCCAGTATTCCTTCAGCTGGAACTTCTGCTGGCCTGGCACATCAGGGCTGATCCGCTCCGGCGTCAGGGCGACGACGAACCACACTGCCAGGGGGGTGAGGATCAGGACGAACCAGCCCATGGCTGGCACGCCCTCGGATTCAGGCCGACCGAGACCCGAGACAATAAAGGGCATCCCCAGCACCAGAAGGGCACCCAGCACACCCACAGCGGTCATGATGGCGAACACCCGGGAGCGGTCATTGTACCGCGGTGCCAGGGTCGCGGCCCAGGCGGCGTGGGACAGGTGCAGGATGGAGGTGCCGATATAGAGGACCAGGAGCCAGAAAATCAGTCCGCCAACGCTGCCGGTGGGGGAGATGAACAGCATGATGACCGCCAGCATCAGGACCGGTGCCCCGATTACCGTCCATAGGCGGTAGCGCCCGAACCGCGTTCGGGTCCGGTCCATGGCCAGGCCCAGCAGCGGGTCCAAGGGAATGTCGATCAACCGCACAAAGGCAAAGGCCGAGCCCACCGCCAGCAGGCTGATGCCGATCTCGCTGGCGAAGTGCCGAGGCAGGTAAACCGACATGGCGATGCCCAGGGCCGACAGGGGCAGGCTGGTGCAGGCAAAAGCCAGGATCGTCGACAGTTTCAGCTGTTGCGCAGATGACGGCGCGGCTGCGTCGGTATGGGCCACTTTGGCGTCTCCCCAGATCTGTGGTGACGCCTCTGACGGGCGTTATCCGTGAGCCTTAGGTTACGCGTGATCACCTAGGGCAAGGCAAGGCCCATTTCGGTCGCGGGCCCAAAAGAAAATGGGCGGCCCCCGGGGGAGCCGCCCATAATCAGGGTCCTTTCGGGGAGGCCTTAGCCCCCCGACAACTTGCGGAAGAATTTCTGGCTCTGCTCGCCGCCGCCGGCGTAGGCCTGTTGGCCCTCGGGATCGGCGATCTTGGACCAGTTGTCGCGGACTTCTTCGACCGACAGGCCGCCGTCGCCCAGATAGACGCCTTCGGTCTCGTAGATGCGCGAGAGGGCGAAGGCCCCCGCGCCGGCGGTCAGGATGGCGCCGGTGGGCGCTTCTTCGGAGCAGAGATAGACCACGCCCGGCGTCACATATTCCGGCTTCAGACGCTCCAGCACCGCCGGCGGCATCAGGTTCTCGGTCATGCGCGTGGCGGCCACGGGCGCGATGGCGTTGACGTGAATGTTGTTCTTGGCGCCCTCGAGACGCAGGGTGTTCATGAAGCCGATAATGCCGAGCTTGGCCGCCCCATAGTTGGACTGGCCGAAGTTGCCATAGAGGCCCGAGGACGAGGTGGTCACCACGATGCGGCCGTAGTTCTGCTCGCGCATGATGTCCCAGACGGCCTTGGCCGGCTTGACGGTGCCCATCAGGTGGACGTTCATCACCAGCTCGAAGTCGGCGATTTCCATCTTGGCGAAGGACTTGTCGCGCAGGATGCCGGCATTGGCGATCAGGATGTCGATCCGGCCCCACTGGTCCATGGCCTGCTTGACCATCAGGGCCACGCCCGCGTCGTCGGTGACCGAGGAGCCGTTGGCGATGGCTTCGCCGCCCGCGGCCTTGATCTCGGCGACCACGGCGTCGGCTGCGGCCGAGGAGCCCCCCGAACCATCCACCGAACCGCCCAGGTCGTTGACCACCACCTTGGCCCCGCGCCGCGCCAGTTCCAGAGCGTGCTGCCGGCCAAGCCCGCCGCCTGCGCCCGTCACAATGGCCACTTTGCCGTCGAAGCGGATGTCCGCCATGGAAGTCTCCCAAAGTCAGGTGAAGGAATTGGCGCGGTTGTGCGCGGCGACCCTTTCCCCGTCAAGGCGTTGGTGCGCGGCCTAAGCCCCAGGAACCGCCTGGGCTGCAGCGGCCTGGACGGGCCGCAGGAACTTCACCAGCACCCGTTGGCCCACCAGGAAGGGTGCGCCTTGGGCGCTGACCACAACCTCCACCACCCGTTCGTCGGCCCGCTGGGCAGGATCATCGGAGACCAGTTTCCGGGCCCCGAAAACTGCAGCGCGGCGCAGGACCAGGCCCTTGAACGTCTGGGTCGGATCGGCTTCCGAGGCGATCTCCACGCTCTGGCCCAGGCTCACATGGGGCAGGGCGCCCTCGGCGATCTCGGCCCGGACGATGCGCTGGCCGGTGGGCTCCAGGTCAAACATGTTGGAGACATTCAGGGTCGAGGCACCGGAGCCGGGATTGGCGTAGCGGCGCACGATCACCCCGTCGGCCGGCGCCCGGATCATGGTCAGTTCCAGATTGTAACCAGCTTCCGCCAGCCGTGCCTCGGCCGTGGCCACAGCCGCCCGCTGAGCCCTGAGCCTGGCCTCGCCCTGGCGGATCACATCCCGGGCCTGATCCAGGCGTTGTCCGGCGACGAAGTTGGACGCCGACAGGCTGTCCAGGCGGTCAAACTCGCGGCTGGCGGTGGCAATCTCCACCTGGGTCAGGGCGATCTGGGCGCGGGCCTGCTCGAGCTCGGCCCTGACCCGAGCCGCCGACAGGCGCTGTTCGTCATCCTCCAGGCGGGCGAGGATCTGCCCCTCCTGGACGCTGTCGCCTTCCTGGACCAGGACCTCGCGGACGATGCCAGCGCTGCGGGCGGCGACCTGGATCAGGCCGCCCTCCACGTCGGCCTTGCCGTTGGCGATGGCCACATAGGGGCTGAGCGGTGCGGCCTTCTCGGCGGCCATGGCGGCCTCGGCCTTTTGGGCCTGGCGTTGACTGTTGAAGACCAGACCGCCGCCGACCAGCAGCATCAGGCCAGCAATGACGATCCAGAAGACGGGACGGCGCAATAGGGCGGGCATGGTTCAGGCCTCGATCAGAAGGGATTGGCGCGCGGTCTGCGCGCTGGAGGTGACGCGCCGGTCGTCGAGAATGGCGCCGTCCTCGATGTGGATGATGCGGTCGCCATAGGCTTCGAGCCTGGGGTCGTGGGTCACGCAGATCACGGCGGCCCCGTGGTCCTTGGCCGCCCGTTGCAGGAGCTTGATGACGATCTGGCCGTTCTCGCCGTCCAGGGCCGAGGTGGGCTCATCGGCAAACAGCAGGCGCGGGGCCTTGGCCAGCGCCCGGGCGATGGCCACCCGCTGCTTCTCGCCGCCCGACAGCTCCGAGGGCCGCTGGTTCAGCCGGTGGCCCAGACCCACCTCTTCCAGGGAGACGACGGCCCGGTCCCTGGCCTGCGATCGGGTGAGACCGGTGTGCTTGAGCACGGTGGTCACCTGTTCCAGGGCGGTGAGGGCTGAGAACAGATTGAAGCCCTGGAAGATGAAACCGCAGTGATCCAGGCGGAATTTGTCGATCTTGCCGGTGCGCAGGCCCCAGAGATCCTGGTCTAGAGCCTGGACCTGACCCGCGTCGGGTCGCAGCAGGCCAGACAGGCAGGCCACCAGGGTCGACTTGCCGGAGCCCGAAGGCCCCATGACCATGGTCAGGTCCCCGTGGCGGGCGTCGAAGTCCACCGACTTCAGCACCTCAACATAGGACCTTCCGGTCTTGAAGCGCTTGGACAGGCCCGTGGCCCGGATGGCGTCTTTTGGGTGCGGGACAGAGGTCATCGCAGCAGGTCCGCCGGTTGGCTCTTGTTCAGGACGCCCAGGGACATCAGCCCCGAGGCCAGCGAAATGATGAGAAGCAGGACGGCCACACCCATCACCCAGCCCAGGGGAAAGCCCATGGGCAGACCCGCGCTCCGGGCCAGCAGGGAAACCAGGAAGGTGAACACCGCCGTGGCGGCTAGGCCGGCCAGCCCGACCCAGAAAGACAGCTCCAGCACGATCAGCCGCAGGGACCCCATGGAGACCCCAAGCGCCCTCAGGCTGGCAAACTCCTTGATGTTGGCCATGATCGCCCCGCGCAGGGTCTGGGAGGTGATGCCCACCCCGATCAGGAAACCCAGAAAGACCGAGAAGCCGAGCATGATCCCGATGATCTGCTCCTGCATCAGGGCGGTCTCATTGGCCTTGGCCAGGTCCTGGCGGGTCCAGGCGCGGTAGCGGTCGCCGGCCACCGCATTGAGGTCGTCGCGGACCTGAGCGGCCCGGCTTGGATCCTTGATCTGGACCATCAATGGTCCGACCTTTTCCCCGTCATCGGCCATGCCCAGCAGACGAAGGGTGTCGCGGGACACCACCACCGAGGGCTGATTGATCGAGGGGTAGCCATCGAGAAAGGCGCGGACGGTGACGGTCTTGCCGTTGATGGTCGCCTTGTCGTTCAGCTTGACCCCAAGCCTGGCCTGGGTGCTGCGGTCGATCACAGCGGCATAGGGCTCCAGCAGCGCAATCCGCACAGCCTCGGGATAGTCCACTGGCAGGGTGACGGCGCCTGGGATCGGATCGACGATGTTGATCTGGATCCACTCAGTGACCTGCTTCTCGCCGTCCCCTGGCGTGTTCATCCAGCGGCCCCCAGCCCCGTCGAGGCTGGCCACCTGGACCACTTCAGGATGCAGGTACATTTCGGGGGACAAGCGTCTGGGCAGGCCACTGGACCCGGAATTGATCAAGCTCTCCGACTTGGCGGGCAGGATCATCAGCTCGGCCCGTGACCGGTCGATGGTCGCCGTCGCCGCCTGGACGATCCCGGTGAACATGCCGACCTGGGCCAGGATCAGCAGGCCCGAAAAGGCCAGGGCGATTACGGCGGCCAGGTAGCGACGCCATTCGTAAATCAATGTGGCCAAAGCCAGTGACATGCCCGGTCCTCCTGGGCCTGAGAAGTGGCCGGACCGGGGCAGTAACCCAAGTTAATTCGAGGTAAGGCGGGGGCCTCGCCATAGCCAGCCGCCCCGCCGGCTGTTACCTCGGTGACAGTTGGGCCCATAGGGCCCAGTCCCCATTTTCAGGAGTGTTGATCGATGAAATCAGCCCTGCTCGCCGCCTCCGCAACGGGGGTTTTTCTGTTTGGCCTCTCCGCCGGATCGGCAAAGGCCGATGAGGGGATGTGGACCTTCGACAACTTCCCTGCGGCCAAGGTCGAGGCCGCCTATGGGGTGAAGATCGATCAGCCGTGGCTCGACAAGGTCAAGGCGGCCTCCATTCGCCTGACCAATGGCTGTTCGGCCTCGGTGGTGTCTGGCCAGGGCCTCGTCCTGACCAATCATCACTGTGTGGTCGACTGCATTCAGGACCTCTCGAGCGCGGAGACCGACTATGTGCAGGACGGGTTTCTGACCACGGCCCGGGAGCAGGAACGCAAGTGCCCCGGCCAGCAGGCCGAGATTCTGACCGAGATCACCGATGTCACCGACACCATCCGCGCCGCTGGCGCGGGTCTGACGGGTCAGGCCTTCAACCGCGCCCGGGACGCCGCTGTAGCCAAGCTGGAGCATGAGTCCTGCGCCGGCGATGACCGGTTCCGTTGTCAGGTGGTCAGCCTTTATCGTGGGGGCCAGTACAAGCTCTACAGATACCGGCGTTATGATGATGTCCGCCTGGTGTTCGCGCCGGAAATCGCCACGGCCTTCTTCGGCGGCGATCCCGACAATTTCAACTTCCCCCGCTTCAATCTCGATGTGGCCTTCCTGCGCCTTTATGAGGACGGCAAAGGGGTCGAGACGCCCCAGCACCTGACCTGGGTGAGCCGGGCGCCGCAGGAGGGGGAGGCGACTTTTGTCTCGGGCAATCCCGGCTCCACCAGCCGACTACTGACCGTGGCCCAGCTGGAGACCCTCCGGGACCTGGCCATCCCGGTCGGCCAGCTGCAGCGGTCGGAGCTGCGCGGTCGGCTGATCGCATTTTCTGAGATCAGTGCCGAGAACAAGCGGGTCGCTACCGATCCGCTGTTTGGAGTTGAGAACAGCTTCAAGGTCTTCTTTGGCCGTCAGTTCGCCTTGAACGATGCGGCCTTCATGGACGCCAAGCGCGCGGCCGAGGCTGAACTGAAGGCTAAGGTCGCTGCAGATCCCGCCCTGGCCCTTCAGATCGGCGACCCCTGGAGCGAGATCGAGGCGGCTCAGGGGGCCTATGCCGAACACTTCCTGCCCTATCGCCAGATCGAGTCCGCCGCCGGTGGGGCATCTGATCTGTTTGGCTATGCCCGCGCCCTGGTCCGCGCCGCCCAGGAGCGGACCAAGCCCAATACCGAGCGGCTGCCGGAGTATTCAGAAGCCCGCCTGGCTCTGCTGGAGAAGCGTCTGCTGGACGCTCGACCGGTGGATAAGGATCTGGAGGCGCTCTATCTGCGCTTCTGGCTGTCCAAGACCCGGGAGTACCTGACCACCGACCACCCCGCCGTTCAGCAGCTTCTGGGTGCCCAAAGCCCCGAGGGTCTCGCTGAGGCCCTGACCACGTCGCGGTTGGACGACCCGGCGGTGCGTAAGGCGCTGTGGGAGGGCGGTCTGGCTGCGATCGAAGCGTCTGAAGATCCCATGATCCAGCTGGCCTTGCGCATGGATCCCCTGGCCCGGGAGGTCCGAGAGGTCTGGGAAACCGAGGTTGACGCGCCCACCGCCCGGGCCGCCGAGCGGGTCGCCGCCGCCCGCTTCGCGGCCTATGGGGACGAGGTCTATCCCGACGCCACCTTCACCCTGCGTCTGTCCTATGGTCAGGTTCAGGGCTGGACCCACCGGGGCCGGACCATCCCCTCGACCACCACCTTCTCCGGCCTCTATCAGCGGGCGACGGGCGCTGCGCCCTATGCCCTGGCACCGCGCTGGATCGCTGCCAAGGACAAGCTGAACCCCGATACGGTCTACAACTTCGTCACCACCAACGACATCATCGGCGGCAATTCCGGCTCGCCCGTGGTCAATGCCAAGGGGGAAGTCCTGGGGACGGCCTTTGACGGCAATATCCATTCCCTGGGTGGCGACTATGGCTATGACGGGACGATCAACCGCACGGTGGTGGCGGCCACGTCAGCAGCCACTGAGGCCCTGGAAAAGGTCTATGGCCTGACCGGGCTGATCGACGAACTGAAGGGCCGATAAGCTCTCGTCAGTGGGCGGGGTCCTTGGATCCCGCCCATAGCCCTATCCTAGCCGGTGGCAGCTGTCGTCAGAGACCGGGCACGTCGAGAATGGGCGCCCGGCGCTTGGCCCGCTTGCGCAGCAGTCGCCAGCCGATCATGCCCACGCCGCCGGCCAGGATCAGGGCGATGATCCCCAGGGTGAGGGGATCGAAGCGGTCGAAGATCTTCAACTGCTCCAGCCCCTTGGCGGTCAGATAGCCTGGCGCGAGCGCGGCAAAGACCCAGATCACCGCTGAGGCCACATTGGCCACCTGGAAGTCGCGGGTGGGCATCCGCAGCATGCCGACGACGGCCGGCACAAAGGCGCGCATGGGGCCGATAAAGCGCCCGGCATAGACCGAAATGACCCCATAACGGCGGCAATAGAGCCGGGTCAGGGCAAACTGGCGTCGGTAACGTTTCAGCCACCGGTGGCGCAGCACCCGCATGCCCAGCTTCTGTCCGATGAAGAAGGAGATGGCATCGCCAAGAATGGCCCCGATGATGCAGCCAATCAGCACCGATACCGGATCGAGGACCCCTGTGGCCAGGAGACCGCCGGTGAGCACCAGCAAGGGGGTAGCCGGCACAAACGCGCCGATGATCACCAGGGACTCCAGCATGATGAACAGGCCCAGGATCAGGCCCGCCCACCCTTGATTGGTGCGGATGAAGTCCGCGACCGCCTCGAGCATGGCTTCCATCAACACGTCCCCGGTGGCGTTTGGGTCTTCATGACCCAACGTAGCGTCATCCTATCGGCTACTGGCAAAATCTGTCGTTGAGTTAAAGGCTAAGTGAGCGCTGGACCGACGATGTTGCGCTCGCGCCACAATCGTCAGCAGGCCATACCGCCGTCGTCCTTGCCGGGCTCGTGCCTGGGTGCCCCAGCCATATCAATGGCGGGCAAGGTGGTGTTCTCAAGCCCTCCGCCCTTGCGCCGAGCGGGGGGTTCATCTTCAAGGAAGGGGACGAAGCCGCAGCGACTCAGGCGCGGGCTTGAGGAGGCTAGATGTTCCAACTGGAAAACGCCCAGAGCCTGGTGGGGCTCGGCCTGATCCTTCTGGTCTGCTGGGCGCTGTCTGAGGACCGTTCGCGGTTCCCCTGGCGTCTGGCCCTGGGGGCCGTGGCCCTGCAAATCGTTCTGGTGGTCATGTTGTTTGGCCTTCCAGGTGCCCGCGCTGTGGTGCGCGGGATCAATGCCGGGGTCGATGGCCTGGCTGCAGCCACGGCGAAGGGGACCCAGTTCGTCTTCGGCTATATGGCCGGCGGCGCTCAGCCCTATCCCGTGGCAGACCCCGGTGCCCTGTTCATCTTCGCTTTCCAGGTGCTGCCGCTGATCCTGGTGATCTCGGCGCTCTCGGCCCTGCTCTGGCACTGGAAGATCCTGAAGTGGATCACACAAGGCTTCGGTTTTGTGTTCCAGAAAACCATGGGCTTAGGGGGGGCTTCGGCCCTGGCCGTGGCAGTAAACATCTTCCTGGGCATGATCGAGAGCCCCATCGTCATCCGCGCCTATCTGGACAAGCTGACCCGCTCAGAGGTGTTCCTGATGATCGTCGTGGGCCTGGCCACTGTCGCCGGGTCGACCATGGTGGCCTACGCCACCATCCTGCGTGAGGTGCTGCCCAACGCCGCCGCCCACGTGCTGGTGGCCTCCATCGTTTCGGCCCCGGCCGGCGTCTTGCTGGCCCGGATCATGATCCCGGAGAAGAAAGGGCAGGGGGGCTATTTCGCCGACTATGGGTCGCTGCTGAAATACGACTCCTCTATCGACGCCATCTCCAAGGGCACGATGGACGGCCTCACCGTGGCCCTGAACATCTCGGCCATCCTGATCGTGTTCGTGTCCTTTGTGGCCATCGGCAACGGTCTGCTCAGCGTCTTTCCTGACGTGATGGGGGCACCCTTGACCATCGAGCGGGTCCTGGGGGTGGTCTTTGCGCCCCTGGCCTGGCTGATCGGCGTGCCCTGGTCTGAGGCGCCTCAGGCAGGCTACCTGCTGGGCGTCAAGCTGATGCTGACCGAGTTCATCGCCTTCATCCAGTTGGGCGGCGTCCCGGCCGGTGACATGAGCGAGCGCACCCGCATGATCATGACCTATGCGCTGTGCGGTTTCGCCAATATCGGCTCTGTGGGGATCACGGTCACCGGCATGGGGGTCCTGATGCCCGAGCGCCGCCAGGAGATCATCGGCATGGTCTGGAAAGCCCTGCTGGCCGGCTTCCTGGCCACCTGCATGACCGCCGCGGTGGTCGGCGCCATGCCCCGGCAGCTGTTTGGGCTCTAGGCGACTTGACCGCCCTGGCGTGACGGCGCCACCTCTGGGGTCTAAGCCGGAGGGACGACCATGAAGATCTATGACACCCCAAGGGCACCCAATCCGCGCCGGGTCCGCCTGTTCATGCTCGAAAAGGGGATCGAGGGCGTGGAGATCGTCCCGGTCAACCTGCTGGAAGGCGCCCACAAGCAGCCGGACTATCTGGGCAAGGCGGGCCTGCCCAATGTCCCCATGCTGGAGATGGACGACGGGACCTGCATCACCGAATCCCTGGCCATCTGCCGCTATCTCGAGAGCGTCTATCCCGAACCCAATCTGATGGGCCGCGATCCCAAGGAGACGGCGATTATCGAGATGTGGACCCGGCGGGCCGAGATGATGGTCGCCACCCCGCTCATGCTGGCGGTGCGCCATACCCATCCGGCCCTGGGGGTGCTGGAAAAGCAGAACCCGGCCATCGGCGAGGCCAATGCCGAGGGCGGGACCCGCGCGCTCAAGCTGTTTGACCGTCGACTGGCCGAGAGTGAGTGGATCGCCGCCGACCGGCTGACCATCGCCGACATCGTCGCCTTCGCCTCCATCGATTTCGCCCGGATGATCCGGTTCAAGCCCCCGGAGGAACTGACCCACGTCAACCGCTGGCTGGACGCCATGAAGGCCCGCGACTCGGTCAAGACCGCCCCATGAAGCCTCTGCTACTCGCCAGCCTCCTTGCGGCCCTGGCCTTCCCAGCCGTGGCCCGGGATTTGACCGTATCCCGCGCCGATGGAACCGCAGTGGTGCTCACCGAAAAGGACTTGGCCGACCTGCCCCGCCTCCAGGTGAGCGTCGAGGGCCAGGCTGGCCCAGACCTTTATGAGGGACCGGCGCTCGCCCACATCATGCGGGCCGCGGGCCTGCCGGTGGGCATGCGCGCCCATGGCCAGCCCATGCGGGGCTATCTCGTGGTCCGTGGTGCCGACGGCTATGCCGCGGTGCTATCGGCGGTGGAGGCCGATAAGGACCTGCATGGCGATGCTGCCATCCTGGCCGACACCTTGAACGGCGGTCCCCTGCCGGAGCGGGAAGGCCCCCGGCGGGTTGTTGTGGCCGACGACCTCAAGTCCTGGCGCAGCGTCCGCCAGGTGGTGGCCATCGACTATCGGCTGGCGGAGTAGGCGGGCGAGGGAACCTTTGCCCACGGCAGAGGTTTGGATGGCATGTCATTGCTCATCTTCATCGTCATCATCCTCGTGGTGCTTGGTCTGGCCCTCTACGCCGTCCGGCTCCTGCCCATACCTGGCCCCCTCAACGGGCTGATCCAGGCGGTCCTGGTGGTCATCGCCCTCGTGGTGATCGCCCAGCGGGCCGGCCTGTTCTAGGCGGGCTTGATCAGCTCCAGGGAGCGGATGCGAGACTCAAGGCTTGGTCCTGACGCCATGACGAAAATCTCGTCGGCGCCGCTGGCCTGAGCCTTGGCCTCCAGGCGCTGGCGCACCGCCGCAGCGTCACCGACAATGCTGCGGGCCTGAATGGCCGCCAGTTCGGGGTGGCCCTCGAACTCGGCCAGATAGGCCAGCGCCTCGGGAATGACCGGGAAGCGGCGCCGCTGGCCGGTCATGGTCGCCAGGGTTGAGGCCCGGCGAGGGGCGTCGAGTCTCTGGGCCTCGGCTTCGGTGTCTGCCGCCAGGGCGATGGTGGCGATGGCCGCCATGGGCACCTCTCGGAAGGGAGAGGGCGTAAAGGCCTGCCGATAGGCCGCCACTGCCGGTCCCCCGTCACTGCGGGCGATGAACTCGGCAAACACCATCCCTACACCCGCCTGGCCGGCAAAGGCCGCGCTCTCGGCCGAGGAGCACAGCATGAACAGGTCTGGGTGGCTGGGCCCTGTGGGATGGGCGCGAATGCCCCTGGCCGGGTGATCTGCCCCCAGGGGCTCACGGCCGCCGGCGTCCAGAAGCCAGGCGTTCAACAGGGCGAAATAGTGCGGAAAGGCCTCAGAGGAGGCCGAGCGCAGGGCCGCGCCGGTGCGCCCGTCGGCACCCAGGGCCCGGCCGACCCCGAGGTCGATCCGGCCCGGGGCCAGGGCTTCCAGCTCCATGAAGACCTCGGCAACCTTCAGGGGTGAATAGTTGACCAGCATCACCCCGCCTGACCCCAGCCGGATCGTGGAGGTCGCTTGGGTCAGGGCCGCGATCAGGATCTCTGGGGCCGGGGAAGCGAGGCCTTCGATATTGTGGTGTTCAGCCAGCCAGAACCGATGATAGCCCAGCCGCTCGGCGGCCTTGGCCACCTCCAGGGTTTCACGGATGGCCTGGGCCTGGGTGTTGTGTCCCCCCACCGGGGACAGGTCGAGAACCGAAAGCTGGCTCACGCCGTGGGCGACCGAAACTCGCGGATGATCATCCGTACCCCATAGGCGGTCACCAGACCGGCAAAGCTCATCACCACGATAGAGACCGGCATGGCGGTGGGCTCAAGGGCGCTGATCCAGCGCCCAGGGGAGACGCTGGTAAGGTAGAAGGCCAGCTCCACAAACTTGAACAGGGCGACCGGTCCGGCCAGCAGGGCGAGGGCGGCCCCCATGGCGATCTGGCCCAGATTGCGTTTGGCGGGCGGGCTCATAGGGACTCCTGGCGGACGGGGTGAGAGTAGAACATGGTCCTGCGCCGGCACGGCGCAAGCGTCACTTGCGCGGCCCACGCTTCTTGATGACGCCGGAGAAGCTCATGACGTTCTCGCCCCCGGTGGTAATCAGGCCGCGCACAAAGACCATGGACCGGGCGTTCTTGACCACTTCGCCTTTGCATTCCACCAGGGCACCGAGGGGCACGGCCCCGACGAATTCGCCGTTCAAGGTTGCCGTCACGCTATGCTGACCCTCCAGGGCGTCCCGGGCGATCACGAACAGGGCGAAGTCGGCAAAGGTCATGATGCAGCCGCCGTGCATGAAGCCGCCGCCGTTCAGGTGCTTGGGCTCGGCGCGGAAAGCGCAGCGTGGTGTGCCGTCAGGATCCTGACGGAAATAGAAGGGGCCAGCGTGATCCTCAAAGGGATCAGACCCCTCCCAGGTGCGCCAACCCGCCCATTCGCCCTTTGTCACCAGTTCGTTTTTGGCTTCGCCGCCGCCATCCATCACTTCGACCCGTCTCTGAAACTTCAGTCACGGCTCCTTAGCCGCCGAGCGGGTCTGGTTGAAAGCCCTGATTTCCGGGCTCGGACCGCGACGCCAAATCCCGCGGCTTCTCGTCTGGGCAGTGTCGAAGGGTTTGCTCGCTTTGGCCTCAGTCACTAGGTTCCCTCACCACCGAACCAAACCGAACCGAACGATGCGAGGCGAAACCATGGAAGGCCGGACCGTCTATCTCTGTGCAGGTCTGCGCAGCCCGATCGGCCGCTATGGCGGAGCCCTGGCCAAGGTGCGCGCCGACGACCTGGCCGCCCATCCGATCCGCGCCCTGATGGCCAGCCTGCCCAAGGTGGACTGGGAACAGGTGGACGAGGTCGTTTATGGCTGCGTCAACCAGGCTGGCGAGGATAACCGAAATGTCGCCCGAATGGCTCTGCTTCTGGCCGGCATGCCGAGCTCGGTGCCGGGTCTGACGGTCAACCGGCTTTGTGCCTCGGGTCTTGATGCGGTGATCGCCGCCGCGCGGATGATCGCCGTGGGCGAGGCCGAGCTGGTGATCGCCGGTGGCGTGGAAAGCATGTCCCGCGCGCCTTTCGTGATGGGCAAGGCTGACTCGGCCTTCTCCCGGTCGGCGGAGATCTTCGACACCACCATCGGCTGGCGGTTCGTCAATCCGCAGATGCAGAAAGACTACGGCGTCGATTCCATGCCGGAGACCGCGGAGAACGTCGCAACCGACTATCAGGTCGCCCGCGCCGATCAGGACGCCTTCGCCGCCCGCAGCCAGCATCGCTATGGCGCGGCCCAGGCCCGCGGCTTCTTTGAGGGCGAGATTGCCCCCCTCACCCTGAAGGACCGCAAGGGCGATACGGTGGTCTCCAAGGACGAGCACCCCCGCCCCGACACGACGCTGGAAGCGCTTCAGGGCCTCAAGCCGATCGTGCGTGCCGACGGTACGGTCACGGCGGGAAATGCGTCAGGTGTCAATGACGGGGCTGCTGCCCTGCTGCTGGCCTCGGCTGAGATGGTTCAGAAGTTGGGCCTCGAGCCCCTGGCCCGGATCGAGGGCGGAGCCTCTGGCGGCGTGCCGCCCCGGGTCATGGGCTATGGCCCGGTGCCGGCGGTGGACAAGCTCTGCGGGCGCCTCGGCCTGTCCCCCCGGGACTTCGATGTGGTGGAGCTGAACGAGGCCTTTGCCGCCCAAGCCCTGGCCTGCACCCGGGCCTGGGGCCTGGCCGATGACGCCGAGCATGTGAATCCGCATGGGGGCGCCATCGCCATCGGCCACCCGTTGGGCGCGTCCGGTGCCCGTATCGCCCTGACCGCCGCCCGGGCCATGATCGACCGGGGCGGGTCGCGGGCGCTGGCCACCATGTGCGTCGGCGTCGGCCAGGGTTCAGCCCTGGCCCTGGCCAAGGCCTGATTTCAGAAAGACGGAATGACCATGGCCCTAGACGCCGAAACCCGCGACCAGCTGATCCACACCGTCCGCCGCTTTGTCACCGAGCGGCTGCGCCCCCTGGAGGCCCAGGTCTCCGAGACCGACTCCATGCCCGATGATGTGGTGGCCGAGATGAAGGAGCTGGGCCTGTTTGGCCTCTCCATTCCGGGCGAATACGGCGGGCTAGACCTTTCCATGGAGGAAGAGTGCCTGGTGGCGGTGGAGCTTGGCCGGACCAGCCCGGCCTTCCGTTCGGCCTTTGGCACCAATGTCGGCATCGGCAGCCAGGGCCTGGTGATGTTCGGCACTGAAGAGCAGAAGGCCAGGTATCTGCCGGGCATCGCATCCGGGGAGATCATCACCTCGTTTGCCCTCACCGAGCCGGAGGCGGGCTCAGACTCTGCCTCGGTCCAGACCCGTGCGACCCGGGACGGCGACGCCTATGTGCTGAACGGATCCAAGCGCTACATCACTAACGCCAATAAGGCGCACCTGTTTACGGTCATGGCCCGCACCGACCCGTCCAAGCCAGGCGGTGGCGGGGTCTCGGCCTTTCTGGTCCCCCGGGACCTGCCCGGCCTGTCGGTGAGCAAGCCCGAGAAGAAGATGGGCCAGCAGGGTGCCCACATCTGTGACGTGACCTTCGACAATGTCCGGGTGCCGGTAGAAAACCGCCTGGGTGCCGAGGGTGAGGGCTTCAAGGTGGCCATGCAGGTCCTCGACCGTGGCCGACTGCACATCTCGGCGGTCTGCGTCGGGGTGGCCGAGCGCTTGATCACCGACTGTGTGGCCTATGCCAGTGAGCGCAAGCAGTTCGGTCAGGCCATCAGCCAGTTCCAGCTGGTCCAGGGCATGATCGCAGACTCCAAGACCGAGGCCCTGGCCGCCAAGGCGCTGACCATGGAGACGGCCCGCACCCGCGACGCCGGTCATGGCGTCACCATGGAAGCGGCGGCGGCCAAATACTTCGCCTCTGAGATGGTTGGTCGGGTGGCCGACCGGGCGGTGCAGATCTTTGGCGGGGCAGGCTATGTCGCCGACTATGGCATCGAGCGGTTCTACCGCGACGTGCGCATCTTCCGCATCTATGAGGGCACGAGCCAGATTCAGCAGGTGGTCATCGCCCGCGAAACCCTAAAGCGCGGCGGCTGATGTCTGATCCGATTGAAACGGCGATCTTCGCCCTCCTGGCCCCCCTGGCGCCCGGCAAGTCCGTCTCCGCTGAGGAAGTGGCCCGGGCCGCCGATCCGGAGGGCTGGCATCGCTGGCTGTCGCGGGTGCGTACGGTCTCGGTAGGACTCGCCCGGGAGGGCCGGCTGGTCATCACCCGGCACGGCAAGCCAGCTGATCCTAACAAGTTCAAGGGTGTTTATCGCCTGCGGCTGCCCCTGGCAGGCGAGGTGCTCCCAGGCGTCCTGGTCTCCCCGGCCACGGAAGACACCGAAGCCTCTTAAGGCCGCTCAGGCTCGTAAGGTTGGCATGGGGTGCCCATTTCACGACCTATGCATCTCGGGAGCGCGCATTGTCCGTAACGCCGGATTCCCCTGTTCCGGACCGCGGTCTTGAGACCTTGCTGGCGGAAATCTCAGCCTGTCGGGCCTGCGCCGGCGACCTTGTGCCTGATCCCCGACCGGTGGTGCGGGTCAGCCCTGAGACACGACTGCTGATCTGTGGTCAGGCGCCGGGACGGTTGGTTCATGAGACCGGCCTGCCGTTCAACGATCCGTCCGGGGTGCGCCTGCGCCAATGGATGGGGATCGACCGGGAGACCTTCTATGGCCATCCCGCCATTGGCGTTGCTGCCATGGCGTTCTGCTTTCCCGGCACCAACCCCAAGGGCGGAGACTTTCCGCCGCCAGCTCGCTGCGCCCAGCTCTGGCGTCGGCAGCTCTTGGCGCAGTTGCCCAAGGTCGAGTTGACCCTTCTGGTGGGGTCCTATGCCCAGGCCTGGGCGCTGGGGGCAGGCCGAAAGGCCAACATGACCGAGACGGTGGCGGCCTGGTCTGAGTACGGGGCAGGCATCTTGCCCCTGCCGCACCCGTCCTGGCGCAACACCGCGTGGCTGAAGCGCAATCCCTGGTTCGAGGCTGAGGTGACGCCCTATCTTCGCCAAAGGGTGGAGGACATGCTGCGCTCATGACTCGCCTGACCGCTCTGATGTTCGCCCTGATGCTGGGGGCCTGTACCCCGCTCATGACCCAGACAGCGGGCCAACCGCCCTTGGGCTTCGAAGGTCCGCGGCTGAGTGGGGATCAGTTCATCAGCTATGACGGCGCGCGCCTGGGGCTAACCCGCTGGGACGCAAACGATGGCGCGCCGGGCACCGTGGTGGTCGCTGTGCATGGCATGAACGACTATGCCAACGCCTTCCATCTGGCCGCGCCATATTGGGCCGCGCACGGGGTGAGCACCTACGCCTATGACCAGCGGGGCTTTGGCCGCTCCCCCAACCGCGGCGTCTGGCCTGACGAGACCGTCCTGCAGGAAGACCTGCGGACCCTTGTGGCCCTGGTCAGGGCCCGCCATCCCCATGCCGAGGTGGTCGTCATGGGCGAGAGCATGGGCGGGGCGGTGGCCATCCGCGCCTTCGCCTCTCAGCGGCCACCCGACGCCCATCGGCTGGTCTTGCTGGCGCCGGCGGTCTGGGGCTGGTCGACCCAGCCCTTGCCCTACAAGACTGCCCTTTGGTTTGCCGCCCATGTTACCGGTCCCAAGGTCTATACGCCCCCCAGCTGGGTCACGGACCGGGTCAGACCCACCGACAATCTCGCCGAGCTGCGCGCCATGGGAGCTGATCCCCTGATGATCTGGGGCGCGCGGTCCGACACGCTCTTTGGGCTGGTGGACCTGATGGAGAACGCCTGGCGCGACATCGCCAGGCTGCAGGTTCCAGTGCTCTATCTCTACGGCCAGAACGACGAGATCATCCCAGAGCGTCCCGCCCTGCAGGCTGCGGCACGCCTCAAGCCCTCAGACCGGACGGCCTACTATGCGAAGGGATGGCATCTTCTGACCCGGGACCTTCAAGGAGAGGTGGTGATGGCCGATATTCTGGCCGTCCTCACCGATCCGCAGGCGCCGCTGCCGTCTGGGACGCCACCGATTCCCACCGCACCCGGGGGTGACGAGGTGTCGCCTGTGCCTGCGCAGGCAACGGCGGGTTTGTCACGGTGAGCCGGGCAGGCTAGAGCCGCCTGTGCCGGTTTCCACCACAACGATCCGTTGAGCGCATGACCCTGTTCGATTCCCCTGACTTCGATGGCCACGAGGCCGTTCATGCCTTCTCCGACAAGGCCACTGGACTGCGCTGCATCATCGCGGTCCATTCCACGGCCAGGGGGCCTTCGGCGGGCGGATGCCGCATGTGGCCGTTTGCGTCTTCGGCGGACGCCCTGCAGGACGCCCTGCGGCTGTCGCGGGCCATGTCCTACAAGAACGCCATGGCCGACCTCGACCTTGGCGGCGGCAAGGCGGTGATCATCGGTGACTCCCGCACCCAGAAGTCACCAGCCCTGTTCGAGGCTTTTGGCCGGGCCGTGGAGGCCGTGGGCGGCGCCTACTGGACCGCCGAAGATGTGGGGGTCTCTCCGTCTGATCTGATGCACGCCCGGGGGTATACCCGGTTCGTGGCCGGTCTGGAGGGCCATGCGGCGGCGTCAGGCGATCCAAGCCCGGTCACGGCGGAGGGCGTTTTCCGCGGGATCAGCCTGTGTGTCCGTCGGACCCTGGACCGGGACCTTTCAGGGGTCACTGTCGCCATTCAGGGGGTTGGCCATGTGGGTGCCTATCTGGCCCAGAAGCTCAGCGCTGCGGGCGCGCGGCTGGTGATCACCGACGTCAACCGTGAGGCTCTGGCCCAGGTGGCGGCCGCGACCGGCGCGAAGGTTGTGGCACCTGACGAGATCTTTGACGTGGCCGCCGATGTCTTCGCCCCCTGTGCCCTGGGCGGGTCGATCAGCACCGAAACCCTGCCGCGGCTGCGGGCGCGCATCATTGCTGGCGGCGCCAATAATCAGCTGACCGATCCGGTGATTGGCCAGACCCTGTTCGACCTCGGCCTGCTCTATGCGCCGGACTATGTGATCAATGGGGGCGGCATCATCAATGTCGCGGGCGAGATCCGCGCCCTGGACGCCGGGGAGGCCTTTGATCCCGCCTGGGTGGAGGGCAAGCTGTCACGGCTGATGCAGACCCTCGAGGCGGTTCTCGACCGCTCCTTGGCTGAGCGCCGCCCGACCCACGAGATCGCCGGCGAGATGGCCCGCGAGCGGATCGCCCGCGGCCGCGCTGTCACGCTGGCCTAAGGGGCCGCGCGGGGTCGAGGATCAAAGGCTGGGCCTCAGAGTGAGGCCATCCTGTCCTTTCGCGGCTCGCGGACCATGAACACCAGCATCAGCAGGCCCGCCACCAGGAAGGCGATCGAGGTGGCGAACACACTCTCATAGCCAAGGGTGGCGGCCATCAGACCGCCCACCAGGGGGCCACCCGACGCCATGACCCCCGACGCGGTGGAGGACAGTGCAATCCGCATGGGCATGTCGTCCCGGTTCCCGAACTCCAGGATCATGGTCTGGGCGCTCATCATGTAGCCCGACTGCGAGGCCCCAAGGCCGCAGAAGGCCAGGACGACGGCCCACACATCGTGGACGTTCATGAGTAGCACCGTCGAGGCAATCCAGATCACCAGGGAGCTGATCAACACCACCCGGAACCCGGTCTTGTCCCCCAGATACCCCCAGACGAGGTTGGCCAGGGTATCGGCACCCAGGAAGGCCAGGGTGAGCAGGCCGATATTGGCACCGGTCAGCTCCATCGTCGTGCTGACATAGAGGATGTAGAACGGCGTCGCCATCCGCCCGGTGACGGCCAGCATCTGCACGATAAGGAAGAACATGTAGCCCCGGTCCTGGGAGACTAGGCGCGGGAAGTCCTTGAGCCGCTCAAAGAATGGCGTCTGGGCCCGGGTGGTGGGGGGTTCGGGCTCGATCATCAGCGCCTGCAGGGCCCATAGGCCTGCTGTGGTCAGGATGGTGGCGAACAGGAAGGTGGTGGCGTAGCCGTTGCCCAGCATGTTGCCTTCGATGAAGTACTTGCCGGCCACCCAGGCCAGCACGGCGGCAATGACCCCGCCAGTGGCGTTACGCCAGGCCTGCAGCCGGCCCCGCCGGCTGATGGGGATCACCTTGGCCATGAGCAGGGAGAACACGACCCCCTGGGTGCCCATGAACAGGCCAAACATGAACATGAAGGACAGGATGGCGACCACCAGGGGTTGGCCCGACAGAAACCAGCCGGCGAGCGCCATGCCGAGTATCTGAACCCGTGCGAGCCCGCCCATCCAGACCGCCGCCGGCATGACCCGTTTGCGGTGTTCGATCTGGGTCGCCCCAAAGATCGGAGACAGCATGCCCCCCACCTGCTGCAGGGCCAGGCCGAGGCCAACGATGAAGCTGGAGCCAGAGATCAGATAGAGATAGGCCGGCAAAAAGGTCGGGGCGTTGACCAGCCGAAAGCCGGTCATGCCCAGCATGCCGTGGAGGTAGTGGGCGATATAGTTGCGCTTCAAATGGGTCCAGACGAACTTCTCGTACTCGACCTCGCGCTCGGCCAGGCTTTTCCCGTCCTGGTCAATATCCGTCACCGCCGCCTCAGGGGCCGGCGTTTCCTCGTTGGTCTTTTCCAATAGCGTCCCAGCCGCGCGGGGGTCGCAAAGGGTCGCGCGGCGGCTCCCCAAAACTATGATCTGCTAAAACAATGACTCCGTCCTATCAGAGTCCGCCGCCCTGCAAAGCGGATTCCTCGCCCGCGACAAAACCGGCGGTTCGAGGGGCGGGCCGACGATCCGTGCGGTCTCATTCGAGCGCACGGATATCGGCCTGATGGGTCAGGGGGCGGGCAGCGACACGTCCCATGGCCAGCCCACGGGTGAGGGAGGGACCTCAGGGCGTGTCGCTTTGGGCAAAACAGCAGAAACGGCGCACCGTTCGGGGGGAGGACCCGGCCGTTGCGCCGTTACGCCATGGCTCAGCTGCAAGCCCGACGACCTTCTGAGGGGGGAGGGTCAGCCGACGGGCCTTGGCGCGTTTGAGCCCTAGTTCGCCGAGTAGGGCAGCGAGGAGTGGTGCAGGACGATGCGCAGGGTGCCCTTGTCGTCCCGATGGTAGCCCCAGGTCTTGTCGACCACGGTGACGGCGCCCTTGCTGTCGGTGATCCGCACATTGCCCATGGAGATGGCGGTGTCGCCATAGATCAGGATGCCGGCGTTTTCGATCTCGTATGAGCGCCAGCCCTTGAGGGCAAAGCCGGTGTCGCCGGGATACTTGGCGTCGCCGCCGACGAAGTAGGCCAGAGCGCCCTCGCGGGTGGTGCGGAAGGTGGTGGGGGGCGCCGCCAGGGTCGGCTTGAACAGGACCGGGCCGAGATTGTAGCCGTAAGCCCCGTCGATCACCGCTTCAGCGACCGCCTTGGCGGCTGCTGCGCCCTTGGTGTCATACTCGGTGGCGATCTGGACCAGGGCCTTACCCCAGGCGTTCTGGGCGGCGATGACGTCGGCCTCGGTGATCTTCTGCTCGGCGGCCTGAGCGGCGGCGGGAGCGGTCTTCGCCATGGCAGGCGCGCCCACGGCCAGGATGGCGGCGCCGGCGGCGGCAGAGATCATGAGTTGGCGCATGAGAGTCATGGTGTTCCCTTTTGATGGTGAGCCATGCCCGTCCAGGCGGTCTGGCTTGCGTCACCTAATTGGGCTCAAGGCGGCGCGTCGGCGACGGCCGTTCGGCGGGTCGGGCGGCCTAGGCCATTTGGCTTATGCCGTGGCCGTCGGGCGCATTAGATTGCGGGTCGAAACCACCTTAGCTTGGACGTTCCATGCAAACCGACAGCGTCTCGGCCCTGCGCGACCTCTACCGGGCCTCCGAGGCTCGGGCGGCGCGTCTGCGCCTGCTGATGGAGGCTGGCCGTGATCTCGCTCAGGCGGATGCGGCGAGCCTGGAGTCGACCTTGGCGCAGAGCGCCCGACGCGCAGCCCTGTTTGCCGGCTGCCAGGAAGGCGTCGTAATCCTGGGGGAGGCTGAAGAGGGCCTGCCGCTGATCGCTCCGGGTCCGGAGAACCGGCGCGTGGGCGTCTTGCGTCTGACCGGTGACAGCGCCGCCGCCGACCAGGTGGATCCAGAGGACCGGGGCGCCCTGACCTTGCTGGCCCAGTTGATCGCGGCGGCTATTGACCGGGTGGCCCAGGATCAGGCTCGTGAGGACCTCCTGCACATGTTGCGAGAGCGGGAGCGCCGGCTGGAACATGTGGTGGGGCGGCTGTTCTCCGCTCAGGAGGAAGAACGCCGTCGGGTGTCCCATGACCTGCATGACGGGGTAGCCCAGACGGCGACGGCCCTGTTCCGTCGCCTGGAGGCCGGGCGAGCTGACGGCACCCCTGATCCGGCGTCTGCGGAGCTCGCGGCTATCGCAAAGTCCCTGGTGCAGGAGTTGCGGCGGGTCATCGGGGGCTTGCGGCCCACGGCCCTGGATGATCTTGGCCTGTGCGCGGCGGTATCGGCCATGGCCGAAACCCTTCGGCGGGACGGCTACGAAGTCAGCTTCACCATGGAGGGTCCTGAGCGCTGGCCCCCGGTGATGGAGACCGCCTTTTTCCGGGTGGCGCAGGAGGCCTTCGCCAATATCCGCAAGCATGCCGGTGGGCCCTGTCTCGTGGATGTCCGGCTCTTGGGGAATCTGGAGCGTCAGCATTGGGAGCTTTTGGTGAGCGATCGGGGCGGTGGCCCGGCCCGCGATGGTCCCCTTGAGGCCGAACGCTCTCCTCGGGAGGGTGAGCATATCGGCCTGGCCGTCATGCGCGAGCGTATGGCCGCCATCGGCGGACGGTTGGAGCTTTCGGGGCGGCGGCGCGGCGGCTTCGAGGTGCGCGCGATTGCCGTCCTGGGCGCCCAATGACCCCGCCGGCCAGACTGCTTATCGTCGACGATCATCCCCTAGCTCGGGAGGGACTAAGATCGATCCTGACCACGGCGGGCTTTGAGATTGTCGCTGAAGCCCATGACGGCTTGCAGGCCTTGGAGCTTGCCAAGGCTCTCACTCCCGACCTGATCCTCATGGATATCCGTCTAGGGGTTGGAATGGACGGCCTGGAGACGGCGTCGGCCCTGCGGGCCCAGGGTGTGACGGCTAAGATCATGATGCTCACCCTGCATGATGATCCGGAATATGTGCGGGCCGCCCTGGCAGCGGGTGCGACAGGATATGTCCTGAAAGATGCGGGCCTGCAGGAGTTGAGCGACGCTGTCGCGCAGGTGCTGAAGGGCCAGGTGGCCATCCCCGTGAGTCTGCTATCGAGCCTCGCCACGCGCCCTTCAAGTCAGCCCCGCGATATGGCTGCCATGGAGCGGCTGACTGACCGGGAGCGAGAGGTCCTCGACCTGATCGCCGAGGGCATGACCAACAAGGCCATCGCGCGCACGCTTCAGATCAGCCCCTCGACGGTGAAGGCCCATGTGGAGCGGGTGATCTCCAAGCTGGGGGTCGCCGACCGCACCCAGGCCGCCGTTATGGTCGCCCGACGGAGAGACCTGTGAGCCTGACCGCCTGGATGCGACCTCTGCGGCTACCCTTTGCCATGACCCGCGCCTGGGCCAACCAGCCTCTGGCGATCAAGGGTCTGGTGGTGGTCGCCCTGCCCCTGGCAGTCCTGATCGGGGCGCTGAGCTCGCTCTATCTGGCCAGTCAGGCCGAGGCTCAGGCCGAGGATGATGTGCGTCTGGCCTTCGCCATTCAGCGGGACATTTATCAGGTTCACGCCCTGCTGGCCGAGGCCGCCAGCGGGGTGCGCGGCTATCTGCTCACCGAGCAGGAGCGGTTCCTGACCCCCTACTACAAGGCCGAGGCGGAGCTGCCCAACACCCTGACCCGTCTCGATGAGAGCATTGTCGACGCAGAGGTGCGGGCCCGTTTCAACAAGGTGATGGCGCTGACGGGCCGCAAACGGGACGGCCTCTCGGGTCTGCTTGAGATTGCCGATGCTGCGGGATCCTCGGCGGAGGATCAAAGAGCCATTATCGCCGCCCTGGAAGCCAACAAGCTGGTCCTGGACGACCTGCGGACGGAAATCGACCAGATCCAGGTCCTGGAGACCGCCCTCTTGGAGTCCCGCCGGGCGCGGGTCGATGAGGTGCGGCAGGGCTACCTCGCCCTTACGGCCATCAGCGCCGCAGTGGGTCTGCTGGGCAGCCTGGCGGCGGTCTATCTGTTTTCTACTGGCATCGTGCGGCGGGTCCAGATGCTGGAGGCCAATGCCGAGCGCCTGGCGCAGGGTGAGCCCCTTGAACCGCTGCCTGAGGATCGGGACGAGGTGGGTCGGCTGGCCATCCGCTTGGAGCGGGCCAGCGCCCTGCTGCGGGCCCGTGAGCAGGCCCTGCGGGACGGGGAGGAGCGCTTCCGTCTGGTGGTCGAAGGGGTGCAGGACTATGGCATTTTCGCCCTCGACCCCCAGGGGCATGTGGCCAGCTGGAACGCCGGGGCCGAGCGGATCAAGGGGTGGCGGGCCGAGGAGGTGATGGGGGAGCACTTCTCGCAGTTCTATCCTGAAGAGACCCGGAGCTTCCTGCCTCAGGCCATCCTGGAGCGGGCGTCCCTAGTGGGGGCCGCCGAGGATGAGGGCTGGCGTCTGCGCAAGGATGGGGCCCGGTTCTGGGCCAATGTGGTGGTCACCGCCCTGTTCAATGAGGCGGGAGAACTACGGGGCTTCGCCAAGGTCACCCGCGACATGACCGAGCGAAAGCGGTCTGAAGAAGCCCTGCGTGTGGCCCGCGAAGAGGCCATCGCCGCCAGCCTCGCCAAGAGCGAGTTCCTGTCTCGCACCAGCCATGAGCTGCGGACCCCCATGAGCGCGATCCTGGGGTTTGCCCAGGTGCTTGAGCTTGACCAGGGGGACCTGGCCGAGCGGCACCGGATCGCCATCGACCAGATCCTCAAGTCAGGCCGTCATCTCCTGTCGCTGATCGATGACCTGCTGGATATCTCGAGCATCGAGGCCGGCGGGGCCGAGATCAATGGCGAGGAGATCAATCTCGTCGAACTGGTGCGAGAGGCCGACCAGCTGGCCGCCGCAATCTTTGCGCCGACCGCCTTGGCCTTCGAGGTCGACCTTCCTGATGAGGCCGTGAACGTGATCGGGGACCGCCGGCGCATCAATCAGGTGCTGCTGAACATTCTCTCCAATGCGGCGAAGTACAATCGGGAGGGCAAGATCGTGCGGCTGACCTGTACGGTCGCCGGCCCTACAGCCCGGATCGAGGTCATGGATGATGGCCCCGGGATCGCCCAGGCCGATGTCCCTCGCCTGTTTACACCTTTCGACCGCCTCGGCCTGCAGCGGGTCAAGGGTCTGGAGGGGACCGGTCTGGGGCTTGCGCTCTCCAAGCGGCTGATCGAGTCCATGGGCGGAGAGATCGGTTTCCGCAATCGCACGGTGCCCGATCGCGGGGCGGTGTTCTGGTTCACCCTGCCGCTGGCCCCCCGCAGTCATGTTTGAGGCCCCGCCAGAAGTTTCCCCCATGAATGAACCGCGCGACATCATCACGGCCGATGACCTTCGCTCCCGTCGAATCCTGATCATCGACGATGAGGAGGCCAACGTCCTGCTGTTGAAGACCCTGCTGGAGCGGGAGGGCTATAGCGACCTGCTTTGTCATACCAATCCCGGCGAGGCGCTCGAGGCCTTCGTCCAGCACGAACCCCATCTGGTGCTGCTGGACCTGATGATGCCTGACATTGACGGCTATCAGCTGCTGGAGGCCTTCCGGCGCCAGACGAGGCCGGGCGCCTTCCGGCCGGTTCTGGTGCTCACCGCTGATACCAATATCGGTGCCCGGCGCCGCGCCCTGGCGCTGGGGGCCAAGGACTTCGTCTCCAAGCCCTTCGACATCGTTGAGGTCGCCCTGCGGATCGCCAATCTGCTGGAGACCCAGATCCTCTACGAACGCCTGATGAGCCGGCCTTAGAGCGCCTTCCGAAAAGTCGGCGTTGGTTATCGGAGGTAAATGCGCTCTGACTCTGGGAGGAGTTTTCTTGGGGCAGGGTCTCAACTCACCCCTTGGATGACTTTCTCAGGAGGGGCTCGCCGACGGGCAGGCCTAGACCCGGTCCAAGGCGCGAAAGATGGCTGGGGCCTGGACTGTGATGGAGTCCCCCGGTCGAACTTCACCGCCGCGCTCTACGATCCCCATGATCCCGGCCTTCCGGATGAGCTGGCCGTCCGCCCCCCGGCCGAGGCAGGCGGCCATCAGACCTGGGCGGAAGTGATCGAGCTGGATGCAGGGATTGCGCAGGCCGGTGACTTCGATGATGCAGTTCTGGCCCAGATGCAGCCGGGTCCCCGTCGAAAGTCCGATCAGGTCGAGGCCACGGGTGGTGATATTCTCGCCCAGGTCCCCAGGCGCCACATTGAAGCCCGCGCCATTCAGTTCGTCATGTAGCTCGCCGGCCATGAGATGGACCTGGCGCAGGTTTGGCTGGGTAGGGTCGCGGGCGACGCGGGAGCGATGCTGAACAGTGGTACCGGCGTGGCCATCGCCCTCAACGCCGTGACCGGCGACCAGCATAATGGCCTCCTGCAGGGACTTGGAAAAACTGTGCCCCGATCGGCACGCCACATGGGTGACGCGAGGCCCCCCCGTCACGCCTCGAACCCAGCCTCAGCGAAGTCCAGCATCCGCGCCAGCAGACCGTCGGCATCCTGCTCCCGGGTCAGGCCATCGGACAGGTGGTGCAGGCGATCGAACTCGGCGAAGCGGTTGTTGTGCACCATGCCCAGGCAGAAATGCAGCCGCCAGTAGACATCTTCCAGGGCAAGCTCAGGTCGTGCGGCGATCAGCGCGTCGGCGAACCGGCGCAGGTGCGAGACGTCATTCTGCAGCACGTCGCGCATCTGGGCGGTGCCTTCGCTGCGGGCGCGAATGATGAACTGCACCGAGATGCGCCGATCACCGGCGGGATCAGCCCATTTCAGGGGCGGCGCAAACAGGGCCTCGAGGATTTCCCGCACCGGCGGGGTGCCTCCGTGGCGGCCATTGGCCTCGTGCAGCATACGGGCGCGTTCGCGGTTCAACTCGGCGGTACGCCGGCGGAAGATCTCGAACAGCAGGCCGTCTTTGGAGCCGAAATGATAGTTCACTGAGGCGAGGTTGACCCCGGCCTCAGCGGTGATGTCGCGCACCGAAACGTTTTGAAAGCCTTGCAGGGCGAACAACCGCTCGGCCGCACAGAAGACCGCCGCCTTGGTAGCGGCTTCCTGCATGTCGGCCTCAGGCTGGGCTGGCGATGGGGATAGGGGATCGGTCATGCGATTCTCAAACGTCCGCCGTCCAGCCTATCAGCCGCAGACGGATGGCGCCGCAAGGAATCCCAGTCGGACCCTAGCGCGCCAACTCGCGCATGGCCTTGTCCAGGCCCTCCAGGGTCAGGGGATACATGCGGTCGTTGACCAGCTGTTTCATCACCTCAACCGAGGGGGTATGCGCCCAGTGTCGCTCGGCTGTGGGGTTCAGCCAGACCATGTGCTCATAAATCTGGGCGACCCGGTCGATCCAGACTGCGCCGGCCTCTTCATTCCAGTGTTCCACAGAGCCACCAGGATAGGTGATCTCATAGGGGCTCATGGTGGCGTCACCGACGAATATCACCTTGTAATCACTGGAGAACTTGTGAAGCACATCATAGGTGTTGAGCTTCTCGGCATGGCGGCGCCGGTTGTCCTTCCACACGGTCTCGTAGAGGCAGTTGTGGAAGTAGTAGAACTCCATGTTCTTGAACTCTGAGCGCGCCGCGGAGAACAGCTCCTCACAGATCTTGATGTGGCTATCCATCGAGCCGCCCACGTCGAAGAAGATGAGCACGCTCACCTTATTGCGGCGCTCGGGCCGCATGTGGATGTCGAGATAGCCCTTTTCCGCCGTGCCGCGGATGGTGCCCGACATGTCCAGTTCTTCGGTGGCGCCGTCCCGGACCCACTTACGAAGGCGCCGCAGGGCGACCTTGATGTTACGGGTGCCGAGTTCGACAGAGTCGTCGAGGTTCTTGTACTCGCGTTTGTCCCAGACTTTGATCGCCTTGCCGTGACGACCCTTGTCCTGGCCGATGCGAATGCCTTCGGGATGATAGCCGTTGGCGCCAAAGGGCGAGGTGCCCCCGGTGCCGATCATCTTGTTGCCGCCCTCGTGGCGCTCCTTCTGCTCCTTCATGCGCTCGGCGAGCGCTTCCATGAGCTTGTCGAAGCCGCCCATGGCCTCGATCTGCGCCTTTTCCTCCTCGGTGAGGAATTTCTCGCTGATTTTCTCCAGCCACTCGGCGGGGATGTCGGCCGTGCCGACCCCATCCACCTTTTCCAGACCCTTGAAGACGTGGCCAAAGACCTGGTCGAACCGGTCGATATTCTTCTCATCTTTCACGAGGGCTGCCCGTGACAGGTAGTAGAAATCCTCGACCGACCGGTCGATGACCATCTTGTCGAGCCCCTCCATGAGCATGAGGTACTCCTTCAAGGACACAGGGACCTTGGCTTGGCGGAGTTCAGTGAAAAATTGCATGAACATGGGTAGGCCTTCCCAAACAGCGGGACGAACAGACGTTTGATTTCAGAGGATGGGGCGACGCCGCCCCGATGTCCAGCGTCAGGACGGCTAAATTGGCCGACTTGGCGTGCCGAGCTGGCGTCAATGTCGCCCCACCCTGACTTGCCGCCTTGCCGCCCGGTGCATAGTCAAGTGTTGGAAGCGGGCGCAGGCTCGCCGCGGGCTAGGCCTCGCGGTTGAAGTCCCGGGCCGCCTTGGTCATGGCGTTGACCATCTCCCGTTCAGCGGTCGTCAAGAGCGGATTCCAGACATCGAAGATCAGGACCGTGCGGGGCAGGTCACCGTCATTGCGGGCCTCATGCTCGATCGTGTCGTCAAAGATAAGGACCTCGCCCTCTGTCCAGCCGCGCCGTTCATACCCCACGCGATAGGTACAGTCGGGGGGCACGATCAGCGGAAGGTGCACCACGAGCCTGGCGTTGGTCTCCCCGTGGTGGGGCGGGATATGGGTGTGGGGTGCCAGGACCGAGAACATGGCGTTAGGGCATAGGCCGCCAATCTCCGCCATCTCCACAGCGTCCAAGGCTTCTGCCGTTCGCGGGCATTTGGCCAGGTTCTCGGTGACCCGCTCACCCCCGCGCCAGAGCCCGTAGGTGCTCCATCGATCTGAGTGATTGAGGTCCACCCACTGGTTAACCGGCTCACCAGGATTGTAGGTGATGTAGGGCGAGAAGCCGTCCTGGGCGGTCTGCTGGACCGCCAGGAGTTCCTCGCGGATCGCCGAGGTTGCCGCCTCCAGGTCTGCGACCCAGGCAAAGTCCGCCCGATCAAAAAACGGGATCGCGGGCAGTCGGGGGACCGTCAGCTGATTGGATTCGGACCTGTAGGGCTGAATACGACCCGTCATGATCGCGGCGGATTCGGCCCAGCGTCCTTGGGCAGCGACCTCAAGAGCGTCCCGCGGACCAGCCAGGACGGAATCGAGATAGCTGGCGAAGGCTTCGGTGTGAGCGTTCACGCAGGCTCGGGCGTGCGTCAGCTGGGCGCGCAGGGGCTCTGGCCAATGGGACTCCGGCGGGGCGACCTTCAGGACGTCCCGATAGACGTTTGCGGCGCTTCGTGTCCGACCCTGGCGCTCCAGGAACGCGGCCTTGCTGAGCAAGCCGGGCAGGAAATAGGGGTCAATGGCCAGGCAGGCATTGATGGTCTGCCACTCCTGAGCGGCATCACCCCGCTCCCGCCAGACCACGCTGGTGGTCATCAGGACCAAGGGGTCATTGGGCGCGGCGAGGTGGGCGGCGCGCAGGGTTTCGATGGCACCGGCGAAGTCACCCCGCTGGAAAGCGTGGACCCCGAGGCTGTAAAGGGCCTGAGGATGTTGCGGTGCCAAGGTAAGCACCTGACCCCAGAGATGTTCAGCTTCCTGCCAACGTCCACCGCGTGCAGCCTGCCCAGCGGCTTGGGCGAGCGCGTTAACCTGATCGTTCATTCATGACCCCACCGACGGTGTTGAGGCTACACCAACACAGATTGGCCGGACATCGTTCTTTGGGCACCGAGCGGGCGAAATCGCCGGGCGGCAACGCCCCTTGAACGGGGCAGAGATCTTCTGAGCCGCTGGTTCGGACCATAGCCGGGGTCAGGGTGCCGGACTTGGTCGTCCTAGGCTTCCATCGCGCGGAGTTTACGCCAGACCGTCATGCGAGATACGCCGAGGCGACGGGCGATCTCCACTGGGCCGACACCGGCCTGCTGAAGTGCGCGGATGTCTTCGGTGGCCGGTGCGTTGCGTCGCTTGCGTCCGGCCCATGTCGGCTCTACCGCCGCGACGGCCTTCAGGGCGGCCCGCAGGGCGCGACCCCCTTCGCCGTCGGTGCTCAGGTCGGGCTCGACCACAAACAGGCTGGCACCTCGCGCTTCCAAGCCATCGATGACCCGCAGGACATCGCGGGTGGAGTGGCCAAGATGATCCAGGCGCGTAACCACGAGCTGGTCACCTTCGCCGATAAAGTCGAGGATCGAATAGAGGACGGCGGTCTCGCCGCCGCCGGGTGCCGCCGGCTCTTCCGCGCGGACCACATGGCAGCCCATCTGCTTCAAGGTCGCGGTATCCTCTGACGACCTCTCGTCACGCAGGCGAACATAGCCAATCCTCAGCATCCCACAGACGCCCTTCCGCACAGAAATGCAGCCGCCTTAATGCCCAGAAGCCATGCCGCCCGTCAAAGCAGCTGGTGTTAAATTCTGGCAATAATCCACCAAGGCGCCGGGAAAGACGCCCATGGGCGAGGCATGTGACGAGCAAATGTGCCAGGGTGATTAGAAAATCTATCCCAGCCGGCGGAAAATGAACTCCCGGTCGATGGTCTGGCCGACCGCGAAGCCATACTCGCCCACTGGAACAAACCCATATCGGCGGTAGAACCGCTGCGCCCCGTGGTTGTCAGACCACACCCCAAGCCACACATCCTGCGGTCCATCCCGGTCGAGCCAAGCCAGCACGGTTTCGAACAGCCGGGCCCCCAGACCCTGAGCCTGGGCAGTCCGACGAAGATAGAGCCGCTTCAGCTCCACCGACCTTGGGCCGACCTCCGGATGGGGCAGGTCACAGGGGCCGGCCAGGGCATGCCCCACGGCGACGCCATTCTGCTCCATCAGCCAGGCGGCGCGATCGGGGTCTGCGAGGGCGGCGCGGAGATAGTCGGCTCCATAGGCTGCGTGCAGGAACACCTCGAGGTCCTGCGGCGGATAAAGATGGCCGAAGGTCTCGGAGAATGTGGTTCGGCCCAGTTGGGCCAGGGTCTCCAGGTCACCGGCGACCGCGCGGCGAATGATCACGTCTTGCATTCCAAAGGCTCGAGGGTCGGTTAAAGTCGTCGGATGATCGGCCTCTACACCCATGAGGACATGCTCGACCACCGCCCGGGGGCGACTCACCCGGAGCGGCCAGAGCGTCTGGCCGCCGTCATTGAGGCCCTGGAGGCTGAGGACGCTCTGGAATTCGAGCCCCAGGACGCCCCTCTGGTGACAGAGGCCGACCTGTTGCGGGTCCATGACGCCGCTTATGTGAACCAGATTTTCGCCGCAGCCCCCAAGGGCGGTCTCATCCGCCTGGATGCGGACACAGTGATGTCGCCGGGCTCTTTGCTGGCGGCGCGCCGGGCCGCAGGCGCCGTGGCTGCTGCTGTGCGCGATGTGGCCTCAGGCCGGTTCCAGCGCGCCTTTTGCGCGGTGCGGCCACCGGGCCACCATGCGGAGCCCGGGTCAGCCATGGGGTTCTGCATTTTCTCCAATGTCGCCATCGGGGCCCATGTGGCGCAGGCTGCAGGTCTGCCGCGGGTCGCGGTGGTGGACTTTGATGTCCACCATGGCAATGGCACCCAGGCCGCCTTGGCGGGACGTCCGGGTCTCCTGTTCGCGTCTGTGCAGCAATGGCCGCAGTGGCCAGGTACAGGTCATCCGGACGAGACTGTGGCTGACAACGTGGTGAACGCCATCTCCCCGGCCGGTGGTGGAGTTGAAGGCTGGCGGCAGGCCTTTTCCAGTCTGATGAGCCAGGTGGCCGCGTTTCGCCCCGACCTGATCCTGATCTCCGCAGGCTTTGACGCCCATCGCCTTGACCCCCTGGGGGGTGGCCCTGGCGGACAGCAGCTGGGGGCTGAGGACTATGGCTGGGCCACTGAGCAGATCGTCGCCGTCGCCGAGGCTACTGCGCGGGGCCGGGTTGTGTCGGCGCTCGAGGGCGGATACGACCTTGAGGCTCTGGGCCGGTCGGCGGTTGCGCACGTCCTGGCCCTGCAACGCGGATGAGGGTGAGCAGGCCTGCCCGGCGCGAACCCCAGGATGACATGGCCGAGTCTTTGACCGTCGAATCTGCTGCGCCTTCCGCCTCGTCATCTGAGCGACCGGGTGCCATCATCCTTGCCCGGCATGGGGAGCCGGCCCTCAGCCGTCGTGTCTGGTTGAACGCCAAGGGCTATCGGCAGTTCTGGGCGACCTACGAAGTTCTCGGCCTGCTGCCCGGTCAGACGCCACCTGACGCCCTATGCGGGTTCGTCGCTGGGGCAGGGGTGGTCTATTCCTCTACCCGGCAACGGTCGATCGAGACCGCCATCGCCCTGACGCAGGGCCGGGATTTCGCCAGCGAAGCCTTGTTTGTTGAGGCGCCCCTGCCGCCGCCCAACCTGCCGGACTTCATCAAGATGCGTCCCTCTTACTGGGGGTTCCTGGCGAGGGTCTGCTGGTGGTTCTTCAATCATCATGAAGGTCAAGAAACCCGGCGTCAGGCTGAAGGGCGAGCTGAGGCCGCCGCAGATCGCCTCATCGCCGCAGCAGGGCAGGGGCAGGACGTTGTGGTCCTGGCTCACGGGTTCTTCAACTTCATGATGGGTCGGGCCCTGCGCCGCCGGGGATGGCGGATCGTGGTGAGCCAGGGGTATAAGTACTGGTCCATGCGGCGCTTCGAGCATCCATGACCACATGCCTCGGCTGGCCCGTTGCCGGAGCGGCCCCTGGTCTCTAGGTTGGCGGCTTCCCAGGGGAGCGCGATGGCCGAGACCGACGACATTCAAGCCCTGACCTTCGAGCAGGCCCTGGCCGAGCTGGAGGCCATCGTGGCCAAGCTGGAATCTGGCCAGGCTCCCCTTGATGATTCCATCCGGCTTTATGAGCGCGGTGCGCAGCTCAAGGACCATTGCGAGGCCCGGCTGGATGCCGCGCGTCTGCGAGTTGAGAAGATCGTCGTTGGCGCCCAGGGCGCTCCTGGCACCGAACCCGCCGAGTTCGGCTGATGGTGTCAGAGGTCGAGCGCCGTGTGGCCGAGGCCGCAGACCTGGTCACGGTCGCCCTCGATGAACTGTTGCCCAGGGCCGATGGTCCCGAGGCCCGGCTGACGGAGGCCATGCGCTACGCCGCGCTTGGGCCTGGCAAGCGGATGCGGCCCTATTTTGTCATCGAAACCGGCCGTATGTTCGAGATTGAAGCCCGTCCGTTGCTGCGGGCCGCCTGCGCCCTGGAATGCGTGCACGCCTACAGCCTGATCCACGATGACCTGCCCAGCATGGATGACGATGACCTGCGGCATGGGCGTCCGACCGTGCACAAGGCCTATGATGAGGCCACGGCTATCCTTGCCGGCGACGCCCTGCAGGCCTCGGCCTTCGAGATTCTGGCCCATCCCGACACCCACCCCGACCCGACAGTGCGCTCTGAGATGGTGCTGCGGCTCGCTGCGGCTGCGGGCGCCAAGGGCATGTGCGGCGGTCAGATGATAGACCTGCTGGGTGTCCGAGACGATCTGGGTGCCGTGGCGCGGATGCAGCGGATGAAGACCGGGGCCCTGATTGCCTGCGCCTTTGAGCTGCCCCTGATCATGGCCCATTCCGCCGATACCCGGCGGAATGCCCTGATGGCCTTTGCCCAGGATCTGGGGCTCGCCTACCAGATCGTCGATGATCTGCTGGACGCCGAAGGTGATCCGGCTCTGATGGGCAAGCGAGTCGGGAAGGACGCGGCCCGTGGTAAGGCCAACTATGTCACCCTGCTGGGCGCGAGCGCTGCACGCGAGCGGTTGAATCTGCTGGTCGACCAGACCAAATCACATCTTGATGCGTTCGGACCGCCGGCTGATTTCCTGCGGGCGAGCGTTGATTTCGTGTTACAGCGCCGCAACTAGCCGCCGCATCAGTTGTTTGCCAGTTCATGCCGCCGAAAACGCCCCTCCTCGATCAGGTTTCCGCGCCCGCCATCACGCGTGGCTTTACGGTTTCACAGCTGAAAACCTTGGCCGATGAACTGCGCCTCGAGACCATCGATGCGGTGTCGCAGACCGGCGGACATCTAGGCGCAGGTCTCGGTGTGGTCGAGCTCACCGTTGCCCTGCACCATGTCTATGAGACGCCAAGGGACATCCTGATCTGGGACGTGGGCCATCAGGCCTATCCCCATAAGATCCTCACCGGTCGGCGCGACCGCATCCGCACCCTGCGCCAGGGCGGCGGCCTGTCGGGCTTCACCAAGCGGGCCGAAAGCGAGTTTGACCCCTTTGGCGCCGCCCATGCCTCGACCTCGATTTCTGCGGCGCTGGGGTTCTGCGCGGCCCGGGACCATGCCGGCCGTGACAACCGCGTCGTGGCGGTGATCGGCGACGGCTCGATGAGCGCGGGCATGGCCTATGAGGCCATGAACAATGCGGCCGAAACCACCAAGCAGCTGACCGTCATCCTCAACGACAATGACATGTCCATCGCCCCGCCTGTGGGGGGGATGAGCGCCTATATGGCCCGACTTGTGTCCGGCGGCGGCTATCAGTCCCTGCGAAATCTCGGCAAGTCGGTCGCCAAGGCCTTTCCGCGGCCGATCCAAGAGGTGGCCCGCAAGGCCGAGGAATATGCCCGTGGCATGGTCACTGGCGGCACCCTGTTCGAAGAGCTGGGTTTCTACTATGTCGGCCCCATCGACGGCCACGACATGGAAGCCCTGGTGGCAGTTCTGAAGAACGCCCGCGACATCGTCGATCGCCCCGTCCTCGTTCACGTGGTGACCCAGAAGGGTAAGGGCTACGGTCCAGCCGAGAGCGCGGCCGACAAGCATCATGCGGTGGTCAAGTTCGACGTGGTCACGGGCCAGCAGGCCAAGGCCCAGGCCAAGGCGCCCAGCTACACCAAGGTGTTCGCCACCGAACTCATCAAGCAGGCGCATCTGGATCCGACCATCTGCGCCATCACGGCAGCCATGCCTTCGGGCACCGGTCTTGATCTGTTTGGCCAGGTCTTTCCGGATCGGACCTACGATGTGGGGATCGCCGAACAGCACGCGGTGACCTTCGCTGCCGGCCTGGCTGCTGACGGCATGAAGCCGTTCGCGGCGATCTATTCCACCTTCCTGCAGCGCGGCTACGACCAGGTGGTGCACGATGTGGCCATCCAGGGCCTGCCGGTGCGCTTCGCCATCGACCGGGCGGGCCTGGTGGGTGCCGACGGTCCGACCCATGCCGGCTCCTTCGATGTGGGCTTTATGGGCGCGCTGCCCGGCATGGTGCTGATGGCTGCTGCTGATGAGGCGGAGCTGGCCCACATGGTCGCCACCGCGGCAGCCATTGATGATCGCCCGAGCGCATTTCGCTATCCCCGGGGCGAAGGTACGGGCGTCGCGATCCCGGAACACGCCACGCCGCTGGAGATCGGCAAGGGGCGGATTGTGCGCGAAGGCACAGCGGTCGCCCTGCTGTCCTTTGGTACGCGCCTGCCGGAATGCCTGCGCGCCGCTGACATGCTGGGGGCTCGCGGGCTGTCGGCGACCGTGGCTGACGCCCGCTTCGCCAAGCCCCTGGACATCGATCTGGTGCTGCGTCTCGCCCGGGAACACGAGGCGTTGATCACCATCGAGGAAGGTGCCATGGGCGGCTTCGGTGCCTTTGTGCTGGAGGCCCTGGCCCGTCATGGTGCCCTGGACCGTGGCCTGAAGGTGCGGACATTGACCCTGCCAGACATCTTCCAGGATCATGACAAGCCTGAGATCATGTACGCCCAGGCCGGACTCGACGCCGAAGGCGTGGTCCGCGCCGCCCTGTCAGCCCTGGGTGCCGATGTGGTCGCTGCCGCAGGCCGGCGGGCCTAGTCTCTAAGTTACATCGCCTTTGGGTCGGAAGCCCGGGTGCGGGCCTGCGGACGCTGCCTTGATCAGCGGCAGTAGCGCAGGAAGCCCTGCACCGAGCGTCTCGGTGCCGGGACAGGGGTAACCCCGCCGCCAAGGGCGCTCAGACGGATTTCGCCGGTCAGCCGAAAAGATTCGGCCACGGGGGCGCGGTCGGCAAATTCTACCGTCACGATGGAGCCGCCGCCCGCAGGGTCGATATCGGCCTGGCCTGGGATCGTGGTCTGGACGTCTGCCGAGGCGATCGTCACGCTGACGGGCCAGGGGGCGGGGCGCCCGACATCGTCCAGCCAGCGGCCATTGCCATAGGTAGCGGCCAGTCGCCGGGGCACAGGAAACTGCGCGATCACCTGTCGGCTGTCCTTCACACAGCTGAGAACCAGCCCGCTGCGGTCCCCGGCTGACTCGTAGCGAAGTTCCGCAGGCTCCGGCGGGGCGCGATAGGTCCAGGGGGAGTCCTGGGCGACGGCGGGCAGGCCGAGGGCCAGGGACAAGAGGGCGAGGGAGATCGGGCGGATCATGGGGGGAGCTTAACCCCGCTCCCGTCCAGGCTCTAGTCAGTTCGCGCTTAAGCCGGTCGCCCACATTGACCAAAGAAGCCGCTCACCAGGGCCTGGTCCTCGCCCCGGGCCGAGGCTGGGATCCGGCGTCCCGAGGTTCGCACCAGGAGATCTCCCGTACGGGCAAAGCCATCCAGGGCCGGGGTGTCGGCGCGGGTTGTCTCGATGACCATGCCGACTCCCTGCACGGGAGTTGGGGCCGATGCGCCGGTCAGATCCAACCGGACCCGCCGGGAGACCAGCGCCACGGCCCCTGGCATCCCATCTGCTGTGGCCACGGCGATTTCCACCTGACCGGAATCCGGCTGGCAGCTCAGCATGACCAACACGTTGTCAGACCTGGGCTGGCCATAGACCAGCTTCAGCCCCTCAGCATGGGTGTGATTGAAGGCCCAGCTCATGGCGGCTGGCACTTCAGTCGCGGGGTGGGCGCAGGCAGAGGTGATGACGATGGCGGCCATAAGACCCAGGGCAGAGCCGATACGCATGGATGTCGCCTCCTATGCCAAGGACAACGTCGTCTGCTCGCCGGGGTTCAGCCCCTCAGGTCAGAAAGGTGAGAAGCTCTCCACCAGGGCCTGGCCAGCGGGCACCCGCTGGACCCGGCTGATGTCGCCCCGACCGCCATAGCTGATCCGCGCCTCGGCAATCTGGGTGTGGCTGATGGTGTTGGAAGAGGTGATGTCTTGGGGGCGGATGATGCCGGCCACAGACAGCTGCCGCAGTTCGCTGTTGGTGCGCACCTCCTGGGTGCCCTGGATCATCATATTGCCATTGGGCAGCACGGCGGTGACCACGGCGGCGACCACCAGATTGATCTTCTCAGCCCGGGAGACAGAGCCGGAGCCCGTGTTGTTGGAGGTGGAGTTGGTGGAGATGGCGTTGGCCGGATCAAAGCCGCCCGGCAGGATCCGACCCAGGCTGGACTCCAGCCCCAGGAAGTTGGGCACGCCTGCGGACATCGACCCGCTGCGATTGCTGCTGCTGGAATTGGAGGTCTGGGCCCGGTCGTCGATCTCGATCTGCACGGTGACGATGTCGCCGACCCGGTTGGCCCGCTGGTCCAGGAAGAAGGCCCGGGCCCCGGTGCGCCAGAGGGAATTGGCCGAGGCGGGCGTGGGCATGGGCTGATTGGCCGAGGTGAGGATCACCTGTTGCTGCGGCACCAGGGCGGCAGGATAGCGCACCGGCGTCAGATCGGGCCCAGCGACGGCCTGCTGCACGGTAGAGCAGGCGCTGAGCGGCAAGAGGGCGAGAACGGCGAGGGTGGCGAGGCGCATGGCGGTGGCTCTCTTCAACAGGATCAACGCAGGGCGTAGCGGGTGGCCGAGCTGGCCATGATCTGATCGGCGCTGGGGCCGACGGCGGCCTGGCCCGGTCCCGTGGCCACGGCCTGGATGGTGCGCTTGGAGGTCAGGTTCTGAGCGGCAAAGCTCTCGCCCTGGGCCGCACGGGTCATGGCCTTGGCCTTGACGCTGAGCACCATGCCCGCGGCCTCATAAGTCAGGGTGATGATATCGCCGGCGGCGATGACCTGCGGGGCGGTCACGTCCCGGGCTGAGACCACCGCACCGGCCCGCAGGGGCCGGCGGGCGGCAAGTCCGATAATCGCCTCAGCATCCAGCGCCGCATCGGCCGGCGCGACCGCTGCCTTGCCCCAGATCAGATCCTCAGGTGCCACGATGTCGCCTGTGGCCAGACTTCGAGCATAGGTCAGCACTTCCACATTGCCTGTCCGGGTCGCGACGGCCGAAGCGCTGGAGGCCTCCGCGCCGGTCCGGACGATGATGCGGCGAATGCCCTCGGCATTGGCCCAGTTCAGGCCCGCCCTCCGCGCCAGCTGTTGGACGGCACCAGCGTCCAGCACGACGCTGAGTCCTGGCTTGGCGGCGACCCGGACCGCAGAGGCTGAGCCCGCGCCATCGAACAGGTCGCCGAGGGTGACGATTCCATCGGCGTCGACGGTCTCGGCCTTCAAGGTCACGGGCAGGGCAGCCAGGGCCGGGGCGGCGGCTGTGGCGCTCAAGACAGCGCCGAGCAGGGCGGCAAGGGTAAAGGTGCGCAGGAGGCTCATCACTTCACCGCATTGGCGGCTTGCAGCATCTCGTCGGCGGCGGAGATGACCTTGGAGTTCATCTCATAGGCCCGCTGAGCAACGATCAGGGCCGTGATCTCGGTGACGGCGTCGACATTGGAGGCCTCCGTGTAGCCCTGCAGCAGATTGCCAAAGCCCAGGGCGCCGGGGGCGCCGACATTGGCCGGGCCGCTGGCGGCGGTTTCCATCAGCAGATTGTCGCCAATGGCGTTCAGGCCCGCCTCATTGACGAAACTGGCGAGTTCGATCTGACCGACCACTTCCGTCTCGGTCTGGCCAGCTCGGATCGCCTGCACCTGGCCGGTCTTGGACACCGCGACCGAAGTGGCGTCGCCTGGCACAGTGATCGCCGGCTGAATGGCATAGCCGTCCTCGGTGACCATCTGGCCGTCGGCGTTCAGCGACAGGTTGCCAGCCCGGGTATAGGCGGTCTCGCCCGACGGCAGCAGGACCTGGAAGAACCCGCGGCCCTCAATGGCGATGTCGTAGGGATTGCCGGTCTGGGTCGCCGCGCCCTGCTCGGTGATGCGATAGACCGAGCCGGCCTTCACGCCCCCGCCAATCTGCACTCCGGTGGGGACGATGGCCCCCTCTGCCGCCTGGGCACCGGCCCGTTCGACGGTGTGATAGAGCAGGTCCTGGAACTCGGCGCGCTGCTTCTTGAAGCCCACCGTGTTCATGTTGGCGATGTTGTTCGAGATGACCTCGACGTTCAGCTGCTGGGCGGACATGCCCGTCGCGGCGGTGCGAAGTGCCTGCATGGCGAAGACCTTCCCTACGGTGACTAGTTCGCCCGGCCCATGCGCTCGACAGCGCGACGGGACAGGTCGGAGGACGATTCCATCATCCGGGTGATGCTCTCATAGGCCCGGGTGACCTCGATCAGCCGGGTGATCTCCAGGATGGGTTTGACGTTGGAGTTTTCCAGCATGCCCTGGCGGACCCGCACGTCGGGGGCGGCCTGAGGCTGCTGGTTGGAGGTGTTGCTCAGCAGGTTGTCGCCCATCTTCTGAAGGACCGACAGGTCGTCGAAGCGCATGACCGCGATCCGACCCAGCAGGTTCTCCCCCTGGCTGATGGTGCCGTCCGGACCGATGGTCACCGCACCATTCTCAGGGTTGATGATGATCTCACCGCCGCCTTCGCCGGCGACGGGATCCCCAGCTTGGGTGGTGATCCGGCCGAGCTCATCCAGGGTGAAGCGGCCATCGCGGGTGTAGCGGGGCCCCTCATCGGTGGCGACCTCGAAGAAGCCGTCACCTTCGATGCCGACGTCCAGGTCCGACCCCGTGCTGAAGAGGCCGCCCTGGGTGAAGTCGCGGGCCACCCCCCCATCGAGAACGAACTTCACTGGACGCGGGGCGCCATCGTTCGAGGCGGGGGCACCGGGCTCGGTGCGCGCCAAAAGGGACTCGACCTTGAACCCCACCGTATTGGCGTTGGCCACATTGTTGGCGATCAGGTCCAGTTCGCGCCGCAGCACCATCTGGCGGGACAGTCCGACATAAACCGCATTGTCCATGTGCTTGCCTCCCTAAGGTGCGACAGGATTTCTCATCCTCGGCCTGCAAGCTTTGGGCCACCCAAAAATCTAAGCAAAAACAATATTTAAGAAGGTTAATTCCGACCCCCTGGCGAAAACTGCCGGGCAGGATCGACCGCCGTTAACGGGTGTAAAAACCTATCCTTAACTACCGCCGTCGCATGTGTGAGGGATAAGATTCTAAGGAGCCGCGCGCGTGGCGAAGTCCAAGGACAAAGAACCCCCTGTCGACGGTGAAGACGCCGCCGTCGAGGGTGAAGAGGGGACGGGCAAGAAAAAGCCGCCGCTCAAGCTGCTGATCATCGCTGGCGTCGGGGCCCTGGTCGTCCTGGGCGGCGGCGGTGGAGCAGCCTTCATGTTCCTGAGCCCCAAGCCGGCCGCAGAGGGTGCCGAGGCTGAAAAGGCCAAGGGCGAAAAAGAAGACAAGGAAAAGGACAAGGGCAAGGACAAAGAAAAGGGCAAGGACGGGGAGGGGGGCGAGAGCCCCGCCGTGGTCCGGGCCGGTCCTGATGGGGTCGTGTTCTACACGATGCCCGACATTGTCGTGAACATGCAGACCCCGGAAGGTAAGGCGACCTTCCTGAAGCTGCGCCTGACTCTGGAGCTTCCCGACGACGCCGTGGCTGCGGAGCTGGACCCCAACCTGCCCCGGCTGCAGGACATGTTCCAGACCTTCCTGCGCGAGCTGCGTCCCGAGGACCTGTCGGGCAGCCAGGGGAGCTACCAGCTGCGCATGGAGATCCTGCGCCGGGTCAATCTGGTCATTTCCCCGGCCAAGGTGAACGCCGTCCTGATCGAGGAGATGCTCATCAACTGAGCCGTCCTTGCGGCTTTCGGTTGAGCTTTCGCCATGGCAGACGACAACGACATGTCCGCAGACACCGGCCCCGATGCCTGGGCTGCTGGGGGAGAGTCTGACCCGTTTGCCGGGACAGAGCGGATCCTCAATCAGGACGAGATCGACAGTCTTCTTGGCTTTGATCTCTCTGATGATGAGGCCAATGAGCGGACCGGCATCCGCGCGATCATCAACTCGGCGTTGGTGTCCTATGAGCGGCTGCCGATGCTGGAGATCGTCTTTGACCGCCTTGTGCGGTTGATGACCACATCCCTGCGCAACTTCACGTCTGACAACGTCGAGGTCAGCCTCGACAACATTTCATCGATCCGTTTCGGGGACTACCTCAACTCGATCCCCCTGC
Organism: Phenylobacterium sp.; assembly: GCF_022402485.1. Taxonomy (GTDB): domain Bacteria; phylum Pseudomonadota; class Alphaproteobacteria; order Caulobacterales; family Caulobacteraceae; genus Phenylobacterium. Next base: position 68,028 of record NZ_JAKRSA010000029.1, read on the forward strand.
CGGCCATTCTGGCGGTCTTCAAGGCCGAGCAGCTGGAAAACTACGGCCTGCTGACGGTCGATTCTAACCTGATCTATTCCATCGTCGATGTTCTGCTGGGCGGTCGTCGGGGGACGGCGGCCATGCGGATCGAGGGCCGCCCCTACACCACCATCGAGCGGGTGCTGGTCCAGCGCATGGTCGAGGTGGTGCTGGCCGACGCCCGCGCCGCCTTCGAGCCCCTGACGCCGGTCAATTTTGTCCTGGACCGGCTGGAGACCAATCCCCGGTTCGCCGCCATCGCCCGGCCGGCCAACGCCGCCATCCTGGTCAAGCTCCGCATCGACATGGAAGACCGGGGTGGCCGGATCGAGCTGCTGCTGCCCTATGCCACCCTGGAGCCCATCCGGAAGATGCTGCTTCAGCAGTTCATGGGTGAGAAGTTTGGCCGCGACAACATCTGGGAAGGCCACCTGGCCACTGAGCTCTGGACCACCCAGATGGAGGTCCGCTGCGTGCTTGATGAGCTGCAGATCCCCCTCCAGCGCCTTCTGAACCTGCAGGTCGGCGAGACCATCTTGCTCAACGCCACGCCGGAAAGTCCGGTGGAGCTGCGGGCCGGTGCCATTCCCTTGACCCATGGCCATATGGGCCGTCGCAACCACAACATCGCTGTCCGCGTCGAGGCTCCCCTCTCGCCGCAGGCCCGCAAAGCCGTGCAGAGGATCTGATGAGTCTGGTGGCGATCTCCATGAACCTGCTGCTGGCGGTTCTCCTGTCTGCGGCCCTGCTCATGGGCTGGCGGTTGAACCTTCGGCTGAAGGCCCTGCGCGACAGTCACGAAGGGTTTGCCCTAGCCGTGGCCGAGCTGGACGCTGCCGCCCGACGGGCCGAGCAGGGCCTGGCGGATCTGCGGGCCGCCACCGATGAGGCCGCTGACACCCTGGGTGACCGGGTCTCCGAGGCCCGTCAGTTAAGCACCCGGCTGGAGCGCCAGCTCCGTGACGCCCCGGACTTGGCGGACAATGACGCCGCCGAGCGCGCCGCCGAACGCCGCCTGGGCACCCTGCTATCTGGGGCCCATGAACTGCGGCCCCCCCGGCCGCGACTGGTGCCTGAGCGCGACGCCGCCCCGCCCTCCCGATCCCCCCGTCCGCTCTCGAAGATGGCGCGGGCCCTGGAAGAAGATCTGTTCGACACCCCTCAGGCGGAGACCGAGGGTTATCAGAGCCGAGGCCGCCGATGAAATCTGTCCCCCGGATCTTGCCGATCGTCGGCGTCGCCATTGGCGGCGTGCTGGTGGTCAACGCCCTGGCCGGTGCCCAGGGCCTCCCCGACCTGTTGTCGGGTGCCCGCGCCTTTGCCGAAGAAGCTGTCAGTGAAGGGGCTGCCAAGCCTGCAGTTGCCGAAGGCGAAGCTGCCGCCACCGGTGAGAGCGCCGACGCTGTGGCGAGCGCAAGCGTGCCAAACCCTGTGGCAGCCTGTGCGCCAACGGCGGCTGAACTGGCTCGGGAGGCGGGGCTGTCGCCGGCTGAGCTTCAGGTGCTCCAGAGCCTGGGCGAGCGGCGTGGCCAGCTTGATGCCCGGGAACAATCCTTTGAGACGCAGTTGGCCCTGATGGCGGCGGCCGAAGCCAAGCTGGACGCTAAGGTCGCGGCCCTCAATGGCCTGAAGACCGATATCGAAGGTCTGATGGGCGAGGCCGAAGTGCGCGAAAACGCCGAAGTGGCCCGTATGGTCAAGGTGTTCGAAGGTATGAAGCCTAAGGATTCCGCTGCGCGGATGACGGTACTGGACGACTCCGTGCGCCTGCCCATCGCCGCGGCGATGAAGGAGCGCGCGCTCTCGGCCATGTTGGCCGCCATGCCCCCTGAGGAAGCCAAGCGTCTGACTGAGAGCCTCGCCAGTCGCTTCGAGGCGGCCCGCGCCCTGGGTAAGGCCCTCGGCGCCACCGAGAACGCCGCAGCCCAGGCCGCCCCCCGCCCGGCAGCCCAGGCCGCTCCCCGTCCCGCCGCCCCGGCGGCCAAGGCCGGCGGCTGAGGCCATGACCCTGCGTCGGACCCTGCGCTCGGGCGTCGCGGCGGCCTGTATCCTGGCCACGGCGACCCCTGCTGGCGTGCTCGCCCAGAGCGCGCCACAGGCTCCTGCGCGACCGGCGGCTGACGCCCTCCAGGTGCGGGTGGCGCAGGCCAGGGGCTTCTCCCGCGTGGAGTTCCAATGGCGCGGCCCTGCGCGCATGACCAGCCGCAAGGCGGGTCAGGTTCTGACCCTGCGGTTCAGTCGGGACGCCAATCCTGACATTTCCAGGCTTAGGGTCTCCCCGCCCCGGGGGCTGAAGACCGCCGAGGCCCGTCGGGTAGGCGGTGTGCTCGAACTCGATCTGACCCTCGAGGAGGGCTATGAGGCCCGTCTGGGGCAGGCCGATGGCTCGGCCTTCGTCAACATCGCGCCCCTGCCAGAGGCACCGTCCGATAAGGCGGCCCCCACCACCCAGACCGCTGCAGCGGCACCCGTCCCCCTGGAGCCCCCGCCCAATCGTCCCAATCCCGTCCCCGCTGATGGGGTGGTCCGCCTCGATGCGCGCCTGGAAGGTGCCCAGGCGATGCTCCGCTTCCCTTGGGCGGCGCCGGCGGGCGCGGCGGTGTTCCGGCGCGGGGACGCCGTGTGGGTGGTGTTTGACGCCCCGGCCCGGCTGGATGTCTCCAAGGCGCCCCGTGGCCTGCGCCAGTTCTCCCGCATGGAGGCCTTTCGCGGACCCGACTTCGCCGCCGTGCGGATCGCCAGTCCCCAGGGGACGCCGGTGTTCGCCGTCAGCGAGGGCAACAGCTGGATCATCGCGCTGGGGGCCGGTGCTCAGCCTCAGCCCGCCGTCGTCAATGTGCGGCGTGATGAGTCTGGCGGGCCTGCCAGCCTGACCGCAGCGGTCTCTGGGGTCACCCGCATCGTGCGGATTGCCGACCCCATGGTCGGCGACACCCTCACCGTGGCCACGGCCCTGGGCCCCGCCAAGGGCCTGCCGTCCCGGCGGGAATTCGTGCAGATGGCTCTGCTTCCATCGGCCCAGGGCCTGGCGATGGAGTCCTTTGCTGACGACATCACTTTCACCCGTGACGGGGATCTGGTGGCGATTGGCCGGCCTGCGGGTCTGGCCCTTTCATCTCCGACGGTGGCCGCGCGCCGTAATGAAGTGCCGGTGGGTGCCCCCATGCCCGCGGGCCGACCCGCCCTGGTGGACTATGACAACTGGCCCAAAACGGGGTCTGACGGGTTCATGGCCCGTTATAATGCCCTGGTCACGGCCGCGGCCGAGGAAGGCCTCGATGGCCAGAACACCAAGGTCGCCGCCCGGATGGCCCTGGCCCGGTTCCTGGTGGGGACCGAGCTCGCCTTCGAAGCCATTGGCGTCCTGAACGACGCTGCGCGGCAGAATCCCTCCCTGCTGGGGGACGCAGAGTTCCGGGGCCTGAGGGGCATCTCGCGGGTCATGGCGCGGCGCTACAAGGAAGCCAGCGCCGACTTCTCGTCGCCGGCCCTGAGCAATGATCCGGCTGCTGCCCTGTGGCGCGCCTATCTGGCGGCGCAGACGGCCCAGTGGCCTGAAACCCGCAAGGAGTTCGCCGCTGGCGCTGCGGCGCTGAACCAGTTTCCCGCCGTCTGGCGGCAGAGGTTCGCCCGGGCTGACGCCAAGGCCGCCCTTGAAACCGGAGACCTTGAGGGCGCAAACACCCGTATCCGCATGGCCCTGGCTGAAGACACCAACGCCCTGGAGGAACTGGCCGTCCGCCTGCTTCAGGCCGAGCTTGCGGAAAAGCGCGGCGAGACCGGTCGCGCACTCCGGATCTATCAGGCGGTTGCGACCGCACCGGTGGACTATCTGGCGGCACCGGCGCTTTTGCACGCCACGCGAATTCGCTTCGAGGAAGGCGACATCACGCCGATCCAGGCTACGGCGGCCTATGACAGTCTTCGCTTCCGCTGGCGCGGCGATGCGACGGAATTGGCCACCATACGCGCCCTTGGCCGGCTCTATCTGAGCCAGGGTCGCTATCGTGAAGCCTTGGAAGCCCTGCGGTCTGCGGGCCAAAGGCTGCCGGATCTGCCGGAGGCCCTGGGGCTGCAGGCGGATCTCAGTACCGCCTTCCGGGGCCTGTTCCTCGAGGGCCTGGCCGATGGTCTTGAGCCGGTCCAGGCCCTGGCCCTGTTCTTCGACTTCAAGGACCTCACCCCCATGGGGGCCGACGGGGACATGATGGTCCGTCGCCTGGTCCGTCGTCTGGTGGATGTGGACCTGCTGAACCAGGCGGCCGATCTTTTGGCCTATCAGGTGGACAACCGTCTGGACGGCGTTCCCCGCGCGCAGGTGGCCACCGATCTCGCCCTCATCTACCTGATGGATCGCCGGGCTGAGCAGGCCCTGGTGACCATCAATGGCACGCGCTCCACCATCCTGCCCCGGCAGTTGAACGCCGAGCGGCGGTTGATCGAGGCTCGCGCCCTGTCAGACCTTGGCCGGCTCGACCACGCCCTTGAGGTGCTCGAGCGGGACGAGACGCCGGAAGCCCGTGACCTGCGTGCCGAGATCGTCTGGCGCAAGAAGGACTGGCCCCAGGCGGGCCAATTGTTCGAGGCCTCGCTGGGCGATCGCTGGCGGACCGAAACGCCCCTGAGCGCCGAAGACGAGGGCAAGCTGTTGCGGGCTGGCGTGGCTTTCAGCCTGGCCGGGGATGACGCCGCGCTGCTGCGCCTGGAACAGCGCTACAGCGGCTTCCTCGACAATGCCCGCAATCCCGAAGCCCTTCGCGTGGCCTTGACCGGCATGGCGTCTGGTCCTGTGGGGGTCGGGGAGTTCGGTCGCCTCGCCGCCGACAACGAGGCGTTCGCGGGTTGGGTGGCCAAGATGAAGAACCGGTTCCGGTCCGCCGCTGCCGCAGCGCCAGCCCCAGGCGCCAGTCCGGCCTAACTCTTAGCGCCCTCAAGAGGCCGAGCGGACCTCCATTCGTGCCTCCCAGCTCTCGATGGCACCCACCAGGGCGCAACTTCGATAGAGCCGGATGAAGTTCATGCGGTTCGGACCAGCCGACTTGGCAAAGTCATCAATGACAGCGCTGGGAATGATGTATCCGTGCTCCCCAGTATAACAGACCCCCCGCTCGGTCAGATCACGCAGCCGTCTCCTGGTTGTCTCGAAGGGGATTCCTGATGCCCGTGAAAGGGTCGCTATGCTGACCGGCACGCGGCGCTCGTCATCGATGAACGATACGGATTGCTCGATACCCGGGGTAGATTTGCGTTGATCGCCAAGATGCATTGTATTCAATTGCTGTAACTGCATCAGCAACAACAGGTTGAGGTAATCTCCACCAATGAATTTGAATTCTGCGAGCATACGCAGGGAGAAGGACAGCATCAACCTCGATACCGCCCTGTAGGGATGCTGTGCCGGCCGCAGCGCCGGGGGTGGCAAAGGGTCACCCGTGAAGTAATTGATGCTGACCAGGCGCCAATAGGTCCGCTCTGTGAGATCATCCGACGCCTGGACCGCAGCCTTGCCGTGTGAGGTGAGGAAGTATTGCTCCGGGACGACTATGCCCGAGGGCTCGGTGGTGAACACCCCAAGCCCCTTCAATCTGTTGACCCTGCGTCTTACGGTTTCGAACCGCAGATCCATGCTGTCGGCCAACCGGCTGATGCTTATTGGGCGGCGGCTGGCGTCAGGCACGGTCCGATCTAAGGCGCTATACTCTAGTTGGTTCTCCAGACTGGAGGTCGCAGGCTCCAAATTGGCCTGGGTTACGGTCGCCACCAGCAGGGCGTCTATGGGGTCCAGTGAGGGGTGCCGCCCTTTCCAGGTCTCAAGCAGAGTATCCCGGGCAATCACGAGCGCCGACGCCTGCATTTCGGCATTGCTCATGTCATTATTCATGTCGGTATGCTCGCTAACGACGAGTTGACATTGTCACCCATGAGCTAGGAGACCGCAATAGTACATACGAAATAGAAGGGTTTCCTCAGCTTTGCCTCGACGGTTGAGGGATGAGGCTGGACCAATTCTATGATTAGGAATGGCGCTCGCGCTTGACCCGCCCACCTTCGCCCCGCCGTGCTTTTTGTGCAGGGAGCTCCACGCCGCTGCCGCATCGGCCCAAGCCGCTAAGCCGCTAAGCCGCTAAGCCGCTAAGCCGCTAAGCCGCTAAGCCGCTGGGGCTGACGGCCCTCAGGAGGCTGTGCGGACCTCCATCCGCGCTTCCCAGCTGTCGATGGCGCCCACCAAGGCGCAGTTCCGATAAAGCCGGGTGAGGTTCATGCGGTTGATGGGCGAGATCACCAGTCCAAGCGCCTGAATGTTATCGGCCGGGACGATGTAGCCGCCGTCCACCAGCCGACAGACCCCCCGCTCCGCCAAGTCAGCCAGCCGCCTGCGGGTGGTCTCGAAAGGCACGCCCGATTCCCGCGAGAGGGCGGCGATGGTGACGGGCAACCGGCGAGGGTCTGCGATGGTCGGAAGGTCGTCGTCCGGTTCCCACTTGCGCACATCGCCCAGATTGACGGTGTTCATCTGGTTGAGCTGCATCACCAGCAAGAGGTTGATGTAGTCCCCGCCAATGGCGCGCATCTCGCCGCCCATGCGCAGTGCGTAGTTCATGAACAGGCGAGCTACCGCTCGGTAGGGGTGCTGTTCGGGTTTGTGTGCCGGACGAGGCAGGGGCGTGCTGTTGAAGTAATGCAGATTGACCAGGCGCCAGTAGGTCCGCTCGGCCAGGTCGTCGATGGCCAGCACGATTGCGGCGTTCGCAGGGGTCATAAAGTAGGATTCCGGCACCAGGATGCCGGTGGGCTCGGTGACAAATACCCCCATATCCTTCAGGCGATTGACCCGGCGGCGCACCGTTTCAAAACGCAGGTCCATGCTGTCGGCCAGCCGGCTGATGCTGACCGGTCGGCGGACCTCGTCAGGCGGCGGCCGCTCCATGGCGCTGTGTTCAACCTGATCATCGAGGCTGGAGGTCGCTGGATCCACGTTGGCCTGGATCACGGTCGCCACCAGAAGGGCGTCCATGGGGTCCAAGGCGGCGGCCCGTCCGTGCCAGATTTCCAGCAGGGCATCTCGGGTGATCAAGAGTGCCGAGGCCTGCCTTTCGGCATTCAGCGTGTCTTCATTCATGTCAGTATGCCCGTGGGGGGTCGGGTCGTGTGTTGACACTGTCTGCCATGCCCAATGCAATCGCAATAGCTTGAAGGATTTGACGCGAACTTCTTGCTGCCGGTCTCGCCTGTCGAGGGGTGGCCATCATGCCCTCTAAAGACAGGTATGCTGCTTGAGGTTGGCCTCGTAACCCATGGCTGCACGCCGATGGGTCAAGCCGGGGGCGTCTGATCTGGCGAACATGACTCGACGCAATTGTCCGGGCGTCGGGCACCCTGTCCGTAGATGGTGGATTGCGCGTCATAGTGAGACACTACCTTAAATGTCCTAAGAGAGCCCTTCTGACCTCAGCTGCCCGCCAGGGTCGTGTGACTGGGCCGGAGCCGGGCAACGGACTGCCCGTCGCGGCAGGCGTCAGATGCAAGGCCAAGGACTGAAACTATCCTTTGACCTCCCCTGGCCCGCCATGGCTTCGTCCCCCTCAAAGAGATGCCGATAAGGGGGAGAGCCGGGCATGGCGCAGTTCGGAAGCTATCAGAACGAGATCTATCAGGGCGGTCTGCGCGGAGTGCTGCCGGGGGTGCCGGTGGACTATGCGACCCTGGTCAAGCGGGCCACCGCGTCCATGCCGGGCCATGTGCTGAACTATGTCCAGGGGGGATGCGGCGACGAGTTCACCCAGGACCAGAACGCGCTGGCTTTCCATCACTGGGGCATGGTTCCGCGGATGATGGTCGAGACCAGCGTGCGGGATCTATCCGCCAATCTGTTTGGTCACACCTATCACTCGCCCCTGTTCATGGCCCCCATCGGCGTGACGGCCATGTGCAGCCAGGACCAGCATGGGGACATCGCCGCTGCCCAGGCCTCGGCCATGACCGGGGTGCCCATGGTGGTCTCCACCCTAGGCAATGACACGATGGAGGATGTGGCCCCGCACCTAGGCGCCACGCCCGGCTTCTTCCAGCTCTATACCCCGCGCAACAAGGACCTGGCCGAGAGCCTGATCCGCCGGGCCGAGGCTGCTGGCTATCGGGGTCTGATTGTCACCCTGGACACCTGGGTCACCGGCTTCCGTCCCCGGGACCTGAACGCCGGCAATTTCCCGCAGCTGCGCGGCCATGTGCTGAAGAACTACACGGCTGATCCCGTGTTCCGGAAGCTGCTGGGCAAGGACCCGGCCGATGCCCCTGCCGAAGCCATCGGGCTGTGGGGCGCGCTGTTTGGCCGGCCCATGCTGTGGGAGGACATCGCCTGGCTGAAGTCGGTGACCAAGATGCCGATCATCCTGAAGGGGATCTGCCACCCCGAGGATGCCCGCAAGGCCGTCGATATGGGCGCTGACGGGATCTACTGCTCCAACCACGGAGGCCGGCAGGCCAATGGCGGCATTGCCGCGATCGACATGCTGCCCGACGTGGTCAAGGCCAGCGGCGAGGTGCCGGTGTGGTTCGACTCCGGCATCCGCTCAGGCTCTGACGTGGTCAAGGCCCTGGCCATGGGCGCAGCCGCGGTCGGCGTCGGTCGCCCCTTCGTCTACGGCCTGGCCCTGGACGGTGCCGCCGGCGCCGCCCACGTCCTGAAATGCATCCTGGCCGAAGCCGACCTGTTCATGGCCGTCAACGGAATGCCCACCCTGGCTGATCTGAGGCGTGAGGGTGTGCGGCGGCTCTGAGCGCCGCACACTTCACGGCCTATTCTGTATAGAGGGCCCGAAGGCGCTGGATGCCGGCTGAGTCGACGCCGAGTTCAGCGGCCAGATAGCCCTCGACGCCCCCATAGCGACGGTCAATTTCAGCGAAGAAAGCCTCGATATAGGGACGCTCGACGCCGCCCAGCACTTCCAGCACCTCTGGCGGCACACCGGCCATGGGGCCTGTGTCAGCGCTCATCTTGTGGTGCTGGTTGGACAGCAGGAAGTCCTCGATCACGGTCTCCCGGTCCACGCCCAGGGCCGACAGGATGAGCGCAGTCTGCACACCCGTCCGGTCCTTGCCCGCAGAGCAGTGGTAGAGCACCGCGCCGTTGTCACCGGCCAGCAGCTCCGCGAAGATGGCGCTGAACTGAGACTTATGGCTGTCGACCACGGCAGGATAGAAGGCGGTCATCGCGGCCCGGGCCTTCTCAGCCGAGGGACCATCGGCAAACACAGCCATGAAGCCCGAGATATCGAGTTCGTAGTCGAGGCTGACGAGGGTCGCGCCCGTCTCCGGCCAGCGGGTCGGCTGGTCGCGGCGCTCGCCCACTGAGCGGAGGTCGTAGACATAGTCGATGCCCAGGGCCTCGATCTTGGCCATATCTTCCAGGGTGAGGCCTGACAGGGCCGCGGAACGATAGATCTTGCCCCAACGCACGAACCGGCCGTCGGCCGTTTGGTAGCCGCCCACATCGCGGAAGTTCATGGCACCGGCCAGGGGCACCAGTCGCTCAGCCAGGCGGTAACGGGTCCCATCCGGTGCTTGCAGGATAAAATAGTGCCGGGCCGACGGGGATGCGGGGCTCAGGCTGTGGCGGCCATCCCCATCGGAAGACGAGACCAAGGTCATCTGCTCCAGTGTGGCTGAAGAATTCTGGCTCATGAAGACATCGACCGCCGCGCCGGTGGTCTCCGTCCAGGTCAGGGCGACCTCCCCTTGGGGGGTTCTTTGCGCCTGGGCGTTAACGATAGCGGCTTGAGCCGAGCCGGCGAAGAGCCAAAGCGCGGCGATCAGGGCGGTGCGGCGGGCGGTCGATGCGGTCATGTGTCGTCTCCAGATCAGTAGGTGAAGCGGACGCCGGCCATCCAGCGTGAGCCGATCTGCTCGACTTCACTGGGGAATGCCTCGGACCCCTCATAGGCAACGTAGACTTCGTCCGTGAGGTTGTTGGCGTCGAGGAAGACCGTGAACTGCTGGTTGACGGCATAGCGCAGGGAAAGATCGAGGCTCTCGGTCGCCGCCCGGAACTCGCCTGCGCCGAAGCCGCCAAGCGTGTCCTGCCAGTCATCGCGCCACTGATAGCTCAGCCGGGCCGACAGGCCGTACTTCTCGTAGAAGACCGAGGTGTTGAGGATGCGCTCGGATGTGCCCGGGAAGCTCTCCGTCGTCCCCTGCTGGGTTTCGAAGTCGCCCTTCAGGAAGGTCAGGTTGCCCTGGAAACCCAGGCCGCCCCAGGCGCCGGGCAGGAAGTCAAACTGCTGCAGGTAGGCCAGCTCCAGACCGTAGAGCTTGCCGTTCCCGCCGTTCAGAGTGGTGGTGTAGTTGTAGCCGGTGCGGTCGATGCCGCCCCCGTCAAAGCGGTCGTCGGTGACCGGAGAGGTGGTCTCGTAAAGGACATTGTCCACGGCCCGATAGAAGGCGCTGACCGAGGCCAGACCCGAGCCCGAGAGGTAACGCTCATAGGCTGCATCGAAGCCGATCGTGCGTTCCGGCTCCAGCGTCGGATTGCCGCCGGTGACGCTGCGGCTCAGGTCGATGATCGAGGCACCAGCCCGAACGGTACCGAACGAGGGGCGGGCGATGCCGGTCGACAGGGCCGCTCGCAGAACGGTGTCGTCGTCCAGATCGTATTTCACGTTGATGCTGGGGAACACGGCGGTGTCCTCAGAGTCGAACGCGACTGGCGTGGTCGTGGTCCCGGCGGTCAGGAAGCCGTCGATGGACTGGTCGAACCGCTCAACCCTGACGCCGGCCACGATCTGCGCGGCACCGACGTCCCACTTGGCTGAGCCGTAGGCGGCCAGGAGCTTTTCTTCGATGGCATAGCGGTTGGCCGGGGCATTGTTCCGCGCCGGATCATAGAGGCCGGCGGTTTGCAGGCGGTCCAACAGGGCCATCAGGTCCTGCCGCATGGCCTTGTTGTCGATGTAATTCACACCAAACCCGCTGGGGAACCCGGTGATCCAGGGGGTGGTGGTCATATAGTTTGCGGCACTGAAGGTCGCGCCGATGCGCGGCAGCAGGGCCGGGAGCACCAGAGTGTTCGACGTGGCGAAGGTTGCGCCGGCGACAGTCCGGTCATCGTAGGCAATCCCAAGCCTGACGGTCACTGGCGTGTTGCCGAACATGGCCTCACGGGTGGCGTCCAGCTTGTAGACATAGGCTTCCGAAGTAACTGCCACATCGATCGGGATGGCGATGTTCACCGGGAAAACCGTCTGGTCGAGCGCGGTGAGGCTCGCCCCTCGGGCGAAGGTCCCCGCCGTGGCACCCGGCACAGTGCGCGCCAGGGAGATGGTCGGCAGCTGGGGATCGCTGCGATCATAGGTCAAGGAGGCGCGCTGCAAGGGCGAGCCCTGCTGCGCGAGGATCAGCGGCAGATCGGTGGAGTTCTCGGTCTCGGTGTAATTGAAGCGCCACTCCAGGTCCCAGGCGTCCAGCCTGTGGTCGCCGCCGAGGGTGTTTACCCAGTTGGAGTTGGCGTAGTAGCCGTCATTGAAGGTGCCGCGATAGGGGACCCCCACAAGGTTGCCGCCAGACAGGCTGCGGGTTCCGCTCAGGGCCGAGCTGATCTGGAAAACGTAGTGGTCGCGCTGCTCGTTGTCCTTGAACTCAGTGAAGAGGCTCTTGAAGAACAGCTTGTGGTCGTCGTTAGGCCGGAATTCCAGGCCGAACATGCCACCATTGCTCTCCCGCACCAGGCGGTAGTTGCGGTAGTCCAGGATGGTCGGGCCCGCCGCGTCATAGGCGAACTCGCGGTTGTCGGTGATCTGCTCGCGGCTGTAGTGGGAGCCAGCCAGGATGACGCCGAACTGGTCGCCAGACCATGAGGCGCGCACCGCGTACTGCTCCTGGGCACCGCCGCCGAGGGTCATTTCGCCGCGGCCTACATCCCCTGACAAGGCAAAGCCCTGGGCGTCGAACGGCGAGAAGGTGCGCAGATTGACCCGCGCCACCACGGCTTCGGCTGAAAGGTCGGGGGTCAGGGACTTGTTGACCTCAAGCGCGCTCAGGATGACGGCTGGCACCGCGTCAAAGCGGAAAGCCCGCTGACCGCCGCTTTCGTCAACGCCGATGGCGTTGATCCCGTCGATAGACACGCTGGTCCAGCGGTTTGGGGCACCGCGCACCTGGATGTAGCGCTCCTGGCCCTGGTCGCGCTGAACGGCGACCGAGGGGATGCGCGAAAGCGCTGCGGCGGAGTTCTGGTCAGGGAACTGGCCCACGGTGTCAGCGGCGATCACGCTGACCAGGTTTTCAGCGTTACGCTGCTCGACGATCGCAGCGCGCTGGCTGCCCACGATGGAGCCGGTCACCACCAGTTCCTGGACCTGCGCCTCCTGAGCCTGCGCCAGGCCGCCCCAGAGTACGACGCCGCCTACGAGGGTCGACGCCAGAAGGATTTGTTTGCGAGTCACGAGATTGCCCCACCCGATGAAATGTGTCGGGGCCATAACAGTCCGAACAGTTGTACAGCTTGACGCTTCGATGAAACTTTCGCGAAGTCTCCATAACAATGTTGAAAAACATAGGAAAAAATAGGATCGGAGCTTCCGACAGAATTTCTGTATCACCCAGATCGTACAATCGTACAGATAGTAGCGATCGCGGCTGCGCACGTTATGATCCAGGCAATGCCGATCATTGCCCCCTCGTCCGCCGTTCGCGATCGCCTGATTGGGGCCGCCACGGACCTGATCGCCCGCCATGGGCCGCGCAGCGTGACGGCCAGATCCCTGGCCGAGCTCAGCGGACAGAGCGCTTCGGCGGTCAACTATCACTTCGGTGGTCGTGAGGGCTTGCTCGCCGCCACCTTTGAGGCCGCCGTAGCTGAGGTCGGCACCTGGCGGTCCGGCTGGTCGCTCACCCTTCAGGCTGCGCCGCCACCGGAAGCCTTTCCGGGCTGGTTCCTGGCGATCACCCTGGACCGGCTGGCCTCCCGTCCCATGTTCCTGGTCCTCCGGGAGCTTCGCCACCATGCCGCGCGAACACCCACCTATCGGGATCTGGCCCGACGGGAGGCTACTGAGGCCGATCAGTTCTGGGTTGATGCCCTGGTCAGATTTGGTCTGCCGGAGGCCGCCGCAGGTGCCTGCTCTGACTTCACGGAGTCCATACTTGGCATTCATGGCGGCAGTCCCGACCATCCAGATCAGAACGTTTGGCTTGCTGAGACCACAAAGCGGTTCTGCGCCAGGGTAGCGGGGAATCGTGGCCCGGCGCCGGGCTGGGACGGCTGGCGAAAGTTTGCTCGAACCCGACGGGGGCCTAGCCTGCTGAGCGAAGTGGCTGCCCCCAGCGCGGTTCGCATCGCCACCTCTGCGGCCGAACTGCTAGGTCGGGAGGGTATGGAGGCGCTGACCCATCGGGCTGTCGCTGCCGAGGTGGGCCTCTCCCTGGCAGCGGTGAGCGGTTACTTCCCCTCGAAGAGCAGCCTGGTTCGTGGGGCGTTTGATCGCCTGATCAGCACCATTTCTGCGGTGCGAGGCGAGATCGTCCCTGAGCAGGAAGATCCGCAGCCCATCAGTCACGTGGCCGGTACAACTGCCGAGACGTTGTTCGATGCGAAAGGCACCGCCGCCCCATGGCTCCTGGCCTTTGACGAGATGTTGACCGCGGCGATCCGAGATCCTGATCTGCGCCGCGATGCTGAAGACCTCCGAGCGTCTCGGGGGGAGAACTCAGCGGGTCTTCTGGCGCGGGTCAAACACGGGAGTGACCCGGTGGATGGGCTTGACGCCCATATCCTCTCGATCGTTACCACGGGGGCTATGCGCTCGGCCTATGCCCAGGACCTGGAGGATCGCCGGCCCTGGCTGACCGCGCGGATCGCCATCCTGATCGAGGTTCTGTTCGGTAATGCGGCTTGAGCGCCGCTACCCCCCGCCCGTCCCGCGCTGGAAGCTCTCCAGCAGGCTGCCGGCCACCAGGCGCCAGCCGTCCACCAGGACGAAGAAGATCAGCTTGAAGGGCAGGGAGACCACCACCGGGGGCAGCATCATCATACCCATGCTCATCAGGACGCTGGCCACCACCAGGTCGATGACCAGGAACGGCACGAACAGCAGGAAGCCGATCTCAAAGGCGGTCTTCAGCTCAGAGATCATGAAGGCCGGGATGACGACCCGCAGGGGCAGGTCTGCGACATCGGCCGGTCGCTCGATTTCCGAGAGCCGGACAAACAGGGCCAGGTCCTCCTGGTCCACCTGGGACAGCATGAAGGTCTTTACCGGCGTGGCTGCGGCGTCGAAAGCCTGCGGCAGCTCCATCTCCTGATCCATTAAGGGCCGGATCCCGTCGGCATAGGCCTGCTCAAAGGTCGGGGCCATGATGATGGCGCTGAGGAACAGGGCCAGGCTGATGATCACCGCATTGGGCGGGCTCTGCTGCAGGCCAAGGGCGGTGCGCAGCAGGGACAGCACGACCACGATCCGCACAAAGGAGGTGGTCATGATCACGATGGACGGGGCCAGCGACAGGACGGTGAGCAGGCCCACCAGCTGGACCACCCGTTCGGTGAGGCCCGCCCCTGTGCCGAGGTCGATGTTCAGGGCCTGGGCCTGGGCGACGGTCGGGCCGATGACGGTGATCAGGCTGACCAGGGCCGCGAGCCCTGCGGCGCGGCGCCAGTCGGCGGCGGAGAGGGCGGAAAAGGCGCGAAGGATCGAGCGCATCAGGCGGCGGCCTTGGGCTTGCGGGCTTTGCGGGGGGCAGGGGGCGAAACGTTCAGGGGTGCTGAAGACGGGGCCTGTGGCAGGGCGGGCGCTGCGTCCAGCACCTGACCTTCGCCCAGCAGCAGGAGCCGCTCCTGACCATCGCAGGCGACGATCACCAGACGGCGGGTGGGGTCCAGCACCAGGGTTTCCACCACCGCCAGCCGGCGTGCGGCGTGAGCAGGGGCCAGCCGCGCCATCGCCTCGGGCCCAAACCGGCGCAGGGCCACGCCGGCCAGGCCGATCAGGCCGATGGTGATGGCCAAAGCGAAAACCGCCCGGGCGAAATTGGCGAGATCCATAGGGCGCGCACCTGTCCGGCGAACAGGCGCCGGTCTTTGGCCCCGATTTGCCTCAGACACTCTTAAGGAGCGATTAACCCTGTTTATTCACCATGTTGGTATGAACCTGGCTGAAATCCCCCTGTTCTCGATGCTGCGTGGCCGCATGGGCCATCTGGGCGAGCGTCAGCGGCTGATCGCTCAGAACGTCGCCAATTCCGAAACCCCGGGCTATCAGCCCCAGGACCTGAAAGCCTACACCTTCCAGGCCCAGGTGCGGGGGGTGCAGATGGCTCAGGCCAGCGCGCCGACCCGCACCCAGGCGACGCATCTGAGCGGCACGGTCAATCGCACCGCGGCGGCCTCGACCTTCAAGACCATCCGCACAAAGGACTCCGAGACCACCATGGATGGCAATTCCGTGGTGCTGCAGGAGGAGATGATGAAGATGTCGGAGGCGCGCATGGCCTATGACGCCGCGGTCGGGTTTTACCAGAAGTCCCTGAACATGCTGCGCACCGCAGCCCGTCCCCCCGGGCGCTGACCGTCGGAGGCTGAACCATGGCAGAGATCAAGTCGACCCAAGGCGCCGCCCAGGCCATTGCGGCGACGGCCCTACGCGCCCAGCAGGCGCGGATGCGGGTCATCGCCGAGAATATGGCCAACGCCAATTCCACCTCGCAACAGGCCGGCGGCGACCCCTACCGCCGGCAGGTTCCGGTCTTCGAACCCAGCCGCATCGATGCCGGCCAAGGGGTGCGCATGGCCAGGGTCCAGCCCGACCAGAGCGCCTTTCGCACCGAGTATGAACCGGGCCATCCCTCGGCCGATGCCCAGGGCTATGTAAAGTTGCCCAACGTCAACACCCTGGTGGAGGCGATGGACATGCGCGAGGCCCAGCGGGCCTACGAGGCCAATCTCAATGTGATCGAGACCGCGCGCGCCATGGAGATGCGCGTCCTTGATCTGCTCAAGCGCTAGGGAGCCCTAGGCCATGATGACGCCCCTTGCCGCCGCAAAGGCCTATGCCGCCACCCAAGGGGCGGCCTTGCCGTCCATTGGCGGCAGCGCAGCTGCTGGCGGCGCAGACTTCGGCACCATGCTGAAGGATGTGATGGAGGGCGCGGTGCAGACCTCACGCACCGCCGAGACCCAGATGGCCGCCCACGTCCAGGGCAAGGCCCAACTCGTCGACGTGGTCACGGCCATTTCGGCGGCCGAGGCCAGCCTGGAAACCGTGATGGCGGTCCGCGACCAGGTGATTTCCGCCTATCAGGAAATCATGCGGATGCCGATCTGAGCCCACGCGCTCTGACGCATTGGTGCACTTGAGCCCTGGCCTGAGCCTCAGCGCTGGTTGTCGGAGCTTGGGGGCGGGGCCAGGAGGCGCAAGCCCTCTGGCGTAATGTCCCAGCCCTGGCGGCTACGCACCGCAAGGCCCAGCTCCACCAGAGCCTGGGCGTCGCGGATGTTGAGAAAGGGCGCCTCACCGCCGGCGGACTTCTTGCGGCTGAGGTTTTGCAGCGCGTGCAGCTGGCCTTCGGTCAGGTCCGACATGGGCGATCTCAGCGCGTGCTGCGACGGTCGTTCAGCTGCGGCTTGGGTGCCTGTTGGGAGTTGCTGGCCGGCGCCGTGGAGCGGGGATCGGTCAGGTCCCGGCGGGCGGGGGCCTGCAGGCGCGACTCGTAGATTTTCATGGATCAGCGGCCTTTCGGGCCTGGGCCAGCGGAAGGTTCCGCAGGGCGACAACCAACACCTTAGCACGGCTGGGTCGCAGTGTCGG
>NZ_JAKRSA010000029.1:84944-132783 GCF_022402485.1 Phenylobacterium sp.
CTAGGCTCAAGCATGCTTGAGTCTCAGCCACACATCCTCGTTACCGGTGCCACCCGTGGGATCGGCGCGGCCATCCTCTCATCCCTCAGCGCCCGCGGTGCCAGGGTCGTGGGTCACGGGACACGCCCGGCCCCAGGCATCCTGGCTGCCGACCTCAGCGCGTCGGGTGCCGGCGACCGGCTCTGGGCGGCGGCCCTGGAGGCTCTGGAGGGTCGCATCGATGTTCTGGTCAATAATGCCGGGGTGTTCGAGGCCATCCCCGTCGAGGCCCCGGACGATGACTGGCAGGCCAGCTGGAGCCGCACCCTGCAGATCAATCTGCAGGCCTCGGCCGACCTCTGCCGGCGCATGGTGCTGCACGCCAAAGGGCGTGCGCCTGAAGGTGCCGGCTTGCGGGGCCGCATCGTCAATGTGGCCAGCCGGGCGGCCTATCGCGGGGACTCCCCGGCCCACTGGCACTATGCGGCGTCCAAGGCCGGCATGGTGGCCATGACCAAGTCCATCGCCCGGGGCTATGCGGGCCAGGGGCTGCTCGCCTTCGCCATCTGCCCTGGCTACGTGATGACCGGCATGGCGGAGGACTATCTGGCCAGCCGAGGCGGCGACAAGCTGCTGGCCGATATTCCGCTTGGGCGCGTCGCCCAGCCTGATGAGGTGGCCAGTGTCGCCACCTACCTCGCCCTGGACGCCCCGGCCTCGATGACCGGGGCCGTCCTGGACGTGAATGGCGCCAGCTTCGTGCGCTGACGCCTGATAGGAGCCCCATCCCATGACCCGCTTCTCTGACGACGATCTGGGCGAGCCCGAAGGTGGCGGTTATGACGCCGAGGACTGGGGACGACTGGTTCCCTTCACCAGCGCCGTGGCCACCCTGGACGACGTACAGGAAAAGCGCGCCGTCTTCGCCCTGGGCGACACCACAGGTGCCCGCTTGCTGGAGATGGACCTGCCTCAGCCGGTGATCTGGTGGGAGGAGGATGGCGAACAGGCCGCTGTCGTCGTCCAGGCCGAGGTTCACACCAACGCCGAGGGCGAGATCATGGAGGTCCTGGGCCTGATCCTGCCCGATGGCGGTGGCGCGGTGGCCTTGCTTGAGGATGTGGATCTGGTGGACGACACCGACCCCACCTGGCGCGACCTGGTGGAGAGGGCCATTGACGATACCGAGGGCGAGGCCTGACCCGGGGGCTGCCCCCTTGGCCGACGCGGACACCGTGCTAAAGCCTCCCGAGATGACGCCCTGAACGACGCCGGGAGACGACGCGCCATGGAAGGCCCCACCTCGCACTTCTACTTCTCCCAGCGCCTGCGCCTGCACTATGTGGACTGGGGCAATGAGGGGGCTGAGCCCCTGCTGCTGGTCCACGGGGGGCGGGACCATTGCCGCAACTGGGACTGGGTGGCTCAGCGCCTGCGGGACCGCTACCATATCATTGCCCCCGACCTGCGCGGTCACGGCGACAGCGCATGGGCCATCGGCGGCGGCTATGACATGGGCGCCTATATCTATGACATTGCCCAGATCGTGCACCAGAAGGGCCTGGCACCCGTCACCATCATCTCCCACTCCATGGGGGCGGGCATCGCTCTGAACTATTGCGGTGCCTATCCGGACGCGGTGAAGAAGATCGTCGCCATTGAGGGCCTGGGGCCATCGCCCGCTGTCATGGCCGAGCAGGCCAGCCGCTCGGTGGATCAGCGCCTGCGCGACTGGATTGAGGACCGCCGCAAGAACTCCGGCCGTAGCCCCAGGCGCTATGCCACCCTGGATGAGGCCTATGCCCGCATGGCCGAGGAAAACCCGCACCTGTCGCCGGAACAGGCCCGGCACCTGACCATCTATGGCGCACACCAGAACGAGGACGGCACCTATAGCTGGAAGTTCGACAATCACTCCCGCTGGGGCCTGGGCGGCCTGTCCCATACCGACCAGCACTATCTGTGGAGCCAGATTACCTGCCCGGTCCTGCTCATGCGCGGGGAGGAATCCTGGGCGTCTGACCCCATAGCTGACGGTCGCATCCAGCACTTCAAGAACGCCCACCTGGTCAATTTCGAAGGTGCTGGCCACTGGGTCCACCACGACCAGCTCGAAGCCTTCATGGCCGAGGTCGAGGGGTTTTTGGCGGAGTAGGGCCAGCCTTCAGCGCCGCGCGGAAGGTACCCGGCAGGGCCCCCCTCAGGACGGCTCACCTATCGACCTAGCCCAAAGCGCCTAGGATCAGCGCGAAGACGCCGCGCGCCAAGACGATCACGCGGGGCTGCGGGCGCTTGTCCGACGCTCAGCGCCTGCGCGCAACCGATGCCGCAGCCTCAGCTATGCCTGGGCCTGACGCCTTTACCCATCAGCCGGCCAGCACACCTGCGCACGCACAACCTCAGGACGAGCGCATACCGACAGGGCCGGAAAATGCGTCCTTAAGTAACGCAATTCATGTTG
Organism: Phenylobacterium sp.; assembly: GCF_022402485.1. Lineage (GTDB taxonomy): Bacteria > Pseudomonadota > Alphaproteobacteria > Caulobacterales > Caulobacteraceae > Phenylobacterium. The sequence continues at coordinate 87,385 of NZ_JAKRSA010000029.1, forward strand.
AAAATCTAAATATACCCAAAATGACAAACGCCAGGGTTGATGAAAATCGTCCTGGCGCGCACCGTGTCAAAAGTATGATGGACGGTTGGCAATCCAGGTAGAATTAGCGTGGGGCAGCGAGGGAATAATATCCGCGTAACGGAGAAATCTCAAGATGTATGTATCACAAATGTGATCGACATCGGATCGGATGTGCTGTCCGTAGATCGTTACATCGCCTCCCAGTCATATGACCTCATGCTTCGAATTATGAACGTGTTGTCAAACACCTTCGGAGGTGATCCCACCACAGCGCTCGTCTTTATTTCGGTACTCAGAGGCAATGTTCAACATTTGAACGTCACGAATGCACCCAGAGACGATGCACAAGGCGGAATTTATCCAGATGCTCTTAGGAGGCCAATCTCAATACAGAGCGTCGCTCTGTCCCTAGGCATCCCCTATGAAACCGCACGTCGACACATACATAAACTCGTAGCCAGCGGTCATGTTGAGCGCCGAGGTGCTCGAGGCTTCCTGGTCCCAGAACGCGTACCCTCATCAACTGAAATGACCCAGATCTCAACGGCGACTGCTGTCGCGACCCGCGCCGTTTCCGCTCGGGTCACGAAGTATACGAAAGACGCCTAGGGCCGGGGGGATCAGTTTCATGAAAATCGGCACGAATACGCCTAGTTTGACCGCGCTGACGTTCCCTGACCGCCGCACCCAAGAGCCTGTGCGCCAGCCGAAAGACTCAAATGTCCAGCAAAACCTGCCGATCCAGATTGGCAAGGATGACTTTGTAATCAAGACACCTCAGCAGGTTGGCTATTACATCTATAAATCAAGCTCTCCAAAGGCGCAGTTGTTGGGATCGTCGACACCGCACTTAGCAGGTGAACGCCCCTACGTTGCTGGAAGCATTATTCGCATTGCGATCTAAGCGCTGAGCGAGCTGGGGGGCGTGATCGTCCCAAAAAATCAGATCAGATCAGATCAGACTGATTTAACGCATACGCGAGACTATACAAGCTGTGTAAGTGAAACCACACCGCAAAAGTGAAATGGCGAACAGATACTAAATGAAAAGCGATAAAACGATACGCAGCCTTGAGGCCCTTGCTGAAGGTGGATCATCTTATCGTGTGCTCAATCTTGTGCGTGTTCACAAAATTTTCAAGAACAATGAAGACTTTAAAAAGTCGCCACTCTTCAAGAACCCGGCGCTGGATAGATCGATCATATTGAAGCACCGTCTGCGTCCGCATGAGATCGATCTGTTTTCTCGCCCCCGTGTCACCGCCACAAAAATACTTGTCCCTTTGGATCACGGCGACCTTCGATCTGGTGCATGGTCGATATTCATTGGGGAAAAGCTATTTGAGGAGGCTGTTGAGCAGATCCTCGAAATTGATCTCAAAAGTGGTGGCGATGATCGAGATGCGCTTGATATCATTGATAGTTTGCCGTCCTTAGATCCGTTTTTGCTGCGTGAGAAGTTGCGCGAGAATGGGATCGTCCCGGCCAGACAGTATTTCTCGATCAGCGAGAAAGATCTTTCTGGAATGTTTGAGTATACCCGGAAAGAGCTGTCTGTGCTTGCTGTGCTTTCTGCAGGTCCAGATGCCAATAGATCGGAATATGGTCGACGCCTGGCAGAGAAGATATTGAATCCCGGCTCTGATGGCGAATTTGAGTTGCTTAAGAGTGCGCTCCAAATGTCGGACCGAGAATACACAGAGGGCATGTTCGCCTGGAAGGGATTTATCTACTACAGCTGGATCATTCAGGAAACAAAGGCCCAGATGATGCAGGTTCTGGGTGAAATCCAAAGTATTGAACCAACTGTCGTTTCTAGCGCTGACGTTAAAGAATATACAAATAAGGCGAGATCAAAGATATTCGCTCTACTTGTCACTTCGATGGAGCGGGCGGAAAATATAGTAGGTCGTTATAAGACGGCTTACTCAGCGCTCACCGTGTCTAAGGAGCCTGCGACATTTAGGGCCTTCCTTATGTCGGCGCCAGATATGTTTGTAGAGCTTGGCGAATACCTGGGATCGTTGCAGCATATCACCAGCTTCTGGAAGTACCGTTTCCCGGCTGGCCGCCCCCGCCTTATTCTCGCGTCTGATCTCGCAGAAATGTTCGTCGAATTCGAAGACAGTCTTGCTGGTATCCTGCACGAAGACATTGCGGCCTAGGGTTTAGCCTCCGGGGACATGAGCGACCTCTGCTCCCGCTTGGGGGCTGTAGAAGTAGCCCTTCGTTAACCACGTTTCGCCATTGTCCCGCGCAGTTCCCCATGCTTTGCGAAAGGGCGCGCGATGAATGGTGCCGAGGTTCTGGATATTGGCCGTGACGCCATCTGGCTGACCATCCAGCTTTCAGCGCCGGTGCTGATTGTCGGCCTCGTGGTGGGCGTGGCCATTGGCCTGATGCAGGCGCTGACGCAGATCCAGGAGGCGACCCTGGTCTACGCCCCGAAGATCGTGGCGATCTTCCTGTCCCTGCTGGTCTTCCTGCCGCTCATGGGAGCTCTGATGTCGAGTTTCATGAACCAGATCGCCTCGCGCATCGCGGCCATGTAGGGCCATGGACGCCTATGCCACAGCCCCTCAGGTCTATGCCGCTGGCCTGATCTTCGCCCGGCTGGGGGCGATGATGATGCTGATGCCAGGGGTCGGGGATGGCTCTGTGCCGGCGCGGGTGCGGCTGGCCTTTGCCTTCCTGTTTGCCCTGATGATGTTCCCGGTGCTTGGGGGCGAGGTGGGCCCGGTGCCCGCCACCAACGGCGAGATGTTTGGCCAGATTCTGCGCGAGGTGCTGATCGGCCTGATGATCGGCACCATCCTGCGGACCATGCTGGGGGCCCTGGGGATTGCGGGGGAAATCGTCTCCATCCAGTCGACCCTGGCCTTCTCGCAGACCACCAATCCGGGTCAGGCCCAGCCGTCGACCTCGCTCTCGACCTTCCTCACGGTGATGGGGGTGGCGCTGATCATGGCGGCAGACCTGCACCACATGTTCCTGGCAGCGATCATTTCGTCCTATCGGCTGTTTCCCTTTGGCGGCGATCTGCCAGTGGGGGACGCCGCCCAGCTGGCCGTGCAGACCACAGCCCAGGCTTTTGCCCTGGGGCTCCAGCTGGCGGCGCCCGTGGTGGTGTTTTCGCTGATCTTCAACATTGCCGCAGGCCTGGTCGGCCGGGTGATGCCCCAGTTCCAGATCTTCTTTGTGGCCACGCCGCTCCTGGTGTTGGGCTCGCTGGCCATCTTCGCCCTCAGCCTCGGCGTGCTGGGCATGGTCTGGCTGGACCATTACCGCGACCTGATCGGGACCTTCCTGTGAGGACGCCTGCGATCAGTATCACTGTGACCTTGGCCATGGGTGCGCGCGCCCATGGCTGAGAACAATGATGCAGCTTCAAAAACAGAAGAGGCCACCCCGCGAAAACTCGAACAGTCGCGGGAGAAAGGCGATGTCGCCAAGACCCAGGACCTGGCACCGCTCCTGGCCCTGGCCCTTTCCGCTGGGGCGATCGCCATTCTCGGCGGCTGGCTGGCCACCAGCATGGCCACGGCCCTGCTGCCGTTCATCGCCCATCCCGAACAAATTCATCTGCAGGGCGGCGGCGGGGTGACCGTGGCGCGGATGGCGATCATGGCCATGGCCCCAGCCCTGGCCGCGGTGCTGGTCACGGCGGCCATTGGCGGCATGGCCGGCAATCTGGTGCAGCACGGCCTGCTGTTCACCGGCGAGAAGCTGAAGCCCGACTTCAAGAAGGTTTCGCCGATTTCAGGCTTCGGTCGGATTTTCGGTCCGGACGGTCTGGCCCAGTTCATCAAGTCGCTGGCCAAGATTCTGGTGGTGGCGGGCGTTTCCTATGTGGTGCTCAAGCCGCACCTGCACGAGTTCCAGACCCTTTCGGCCCTGGCCCCGGCCGCCATGCTGCCCTTCAGCGCCGAGGTGCTGCGGAAACTGGTCTTTGCGGTCATCGCCCTGATGCTGGCGATTACCGGGGTCGACTGGCTCTGGCAGAAACACCGTTTTCTCAAGAAGCAGATGATGAGCCGCGAGGAGCTGAAGGAGGAATTCAAGCAGACCGACGGCGACCCGCTGATCAAGGCCAAGCTGCGCCAGATGCGCCATGACCGCGCCCGGCGCCGCATGATGTCGGCAGTACCCACCGCCACCGTGGTGGTGATGAACCCGACCCACTATGCCGTGGCCCTGAAGTACGAGGCCGGCGGGGCCGGGGCGCCGCAATGTGTGGCTAAGGGCCTGGACGCCGTAGCCCTGCGTATCCGCGCTACGGCCGAAGAAGCCGGCGTGCCTGTGATCGAGGACCCGCCGCTCGCCCGGGCCCTCTATGCGGCTGTGGAGATCGACGACACCATTCCTCCGGCCCATTTCGAGGCGGTGGCCAAGATCATCGGCTTCATCCTCGGTGCCCGCGCCGCGCCGCCGCCCCGTGCGAGGCCCATGCGCTAGAGCCTGATGGGACGGGCGCGGAGGTCGGAGCTCACCTAGACCTGTCCTGATATTCCGCTAGGATGTGGACAAGTGAGAGCCCCGATGTCCAAGCCAATCACACTCAATGTCCGCGTCACGGGGCCGCTGAGCGACTTCGTTGCCGCAAATGTTGGTCCTCAAGGCGTCTACGAGAATGTCAGCGAGTATGTGCGTGACCTCATACGGCGCGACATGGCTCAGCGGGAGGACGAGCGCTTCGCCCGCCTCACGGCGGAGCTGCAGCAGGCCTTCAGCCACAGCGACGAGAGCTTCGTCCGCACCACTGCCGAATCGTTTCTCCAGGTGGCCAGGCAAACCTCCGCGCGATGAGCGGCTATCGTATCCAGGCTGCGGCGCTGGTGCGGCTTGAAGACATCTATCGCTACACACTCGAGCAATGGGGTGAGGCTCAGGCCGAACGCTATATCCGCGGCCTATTTGCGCGGTTTGAAGCCATCGCCGATCGTCAGATCCCATGGCGACCCGTGCCAGCCGAGTTTGGTGTCGAGGGGTTTGTGGGCCGCTATGAGCATCACCTGATCTACTGGCGGGCGCTCACCGACGGCGATGTCGGCATTGTCACTGTGCTGCACGAGCGCATGCATCAGATCTCCCGATTTCGAGATGATTTCGGGCCGTAGGGCGAAATGGAAGCCTGGGCCCTAGCGCCAGGCGAAGACCGGCTGGTCGAGGTCGCTGACCCGGGTGATGCGGCCAGCCACCAGTTCGCGCAGCTGATAGATCAAGGCGGCCGTCGGGGCGTGGATGTGCTGGTCCCCGATCAACAGGCGGATGACCTGGCGGGGGCTTTCAGGGATGGTCTCAAAGTCCACCGCATGGTCGGCCATCAGCCCGTCCAGGCGGATGTGGTGGACGGAAGCCACCTCGTCGGGATTGGGCCGGATCTGGCCGGGATCGTCCAGCCAGGCCACCACCGGGGCGATCGCATAGCCCGACCGGGTCGGATAGTCGTCCAGCACGCCGAGGATGTTCTCCGGCGGCAGGGTGAGCCCCAGTTCCTCCTCCAGCTCCCGCAGGGCGGCGACCTCCAGGGTCTCGCCCGGATCGCAGCGGCCCCCGGGCAGGGCCCACTGGCCGGCATGGGCGCGCAAGGTGGCCGAGCGCCGCGTCAGCAGGAAGGCCGCCTGGCCCGAGCCGTCGTCGGCCGCCACCAGGGTGATGGCCACGGCGGCCGCCTTCAGCCCTGTCCCCGGATGGCTGATCCGGGGAAAGGTTGAAAGCCGCAGGGCCAAATCCTGGCGGAAGGCAGAATCAAACCGGCAGGTCACGGGGAGCGGGCCTTAGCCGCCTGCCTCAATCTTATCCTGGGTTTTTGTCTCGAAGTCGCTGGCCTCGTGACGCTCACGCAGCTGGCTGGCCGGGTCGCCATAGGTGCGGTTGACCATGCGGCCGCGCTTGACGCCGGGCCGCTCTCCGACCTCGTCGGCCCAGCGAATGACGTTCTTGTACTCGTGGACCTGAAGGAACTCGCCGGCCTCGTACAGAAGGCCCTTGGCCATGCCGCCATACCAGGGCCAGACGGCCATGTCGGCTATGGTGAAATCATCCCCGGCCAGATAGGCGCTCTCGGCCAGACGGCGGTCCAGCACGTCCATCTGGCGCTTCACCTCCATGGCGAACCGGTCGATGGCGTATTCGATCTTGATCGGCGCATAGGCATAGAAGTGGCCAAGCCCGCCGCCCAGATAGGGCGCGCTGCCCACCTGCCAGCATAGCCAGGACAGGCATTCGGCCCGCTTGGCCGGATCAGTGGGCAGGAAGGCGCCGAACTTCTCGGCCAGATGAATCAGGATGGCACCGGACTCAAACACGCGAACCGGCGACGCCCCGCTGTGGTCCACCAGGGCCGGGATCTTGGAGTTGGGATTGGCATCCACAAAGCCCGAGCTGAACTGGTCGCCGGCCCCGATATTGATCAGCCAGGCGTCGTACTCCGCTCCGGCATGGCCCAGCGCCAGCAGCTCTTCGAGCATGATGGTCACCTTGACCCCATTGGGGGTGCCCAGGGAATAGAGCTGCATCGGGTGGCGGCCCACCGGCAGATCCTTATCGTGGGTCGGGCCGGCGATCGGGCGATTGATGTTGGCGAAGCGGCCGCCGCTCCCCTTCTGCCAGGTCCAGACCTTGGGGGGGACGTAGTCGGTCGTATCGCTCATGGTTCTCTCCCGGACCAGCTGATCTGTCTGCGCCTTGGCAGCGCCTCCCGACAATGTGGTGGGCCAGCGCCACTTTGGCGAGCCCCCAGAGGCTTTGGGGAGGCTTTGGGGAGGGTTTGGTTAAAACCTTCCTGCCACAGAAAGCTCTCCTAAGGGTCTCAGGTGGCCTTGTGCAGTATGATGCTCGATGATTCGGTGGGGCGAATGGCCCCACGCCTTAAGGCAAGCCGCAGGTCCGCCATGGCTGAGACCCCGCAAGGCGCCGAACCGGCGCGCCGGTTTGACCCGCTCACCGCCATCGCGGTGGTGTTCTTCCTGCTGGCTGTCGCCTTCGCCGCCGCCCCGGCCATCAATGCCGGTCCCGCTACCCTGGCCGGCCTGATGCTGCTGGTGGGGCTGGCCGGCGTGGCGTGCCTTGGCCTGTTTGTCCTGCGCTCAACCCTGGAGCCCCCGTCGGATGCCGAGCCCGGTGCCGAGCGCCTGGTGGAGGCCCTGAGCGAACCTACAGCCCTGGCCGGCCCTGACGGTCGCATCCACGCCTGCAACGACGCTTGGCGCGCGGTGCTGGGCGACGCCCCACGCCTGCCCAAGGGCGGGGCCTCTGCAGCCAGCCTGTTTGCCGCCCTCGGCGCCGCCCGCCGGGGGGAGAGCGCGCACGCCACCCTTCGCGCGGCTGGCCAGGATCACTCGGCGGAGATCGCCCCCGTGGGGACCCCCGGCGGGGCCCGCCGCTTCCTGATCCGCCTGCGCCCGGCTGCGCCGGAGCGTCTGGCCCTGCCGGCCGCAGCGCTTGAGGTGCTCACCGCCGCCGCCGGTGCCAAGGCCCCGCCGCCCAAGGTGCTGGACGCCTTTGCTGCGGCCTCGCCCTTCGGGGCGGCCCTGCTGGAGGGGGAAGACCCCTTCAACGCCGTGATCATCGAGGCCAATCCCGCCTTGGCCGGCATGGCCGGTCCGTTCCAGCGGGGTCAGGCGTTCGGCGACCTGATCGAGACCCAGTCGCGGCAGGACGCCGCCCAGCGCCTGGCCCAGGGGATCGAAGGGGCGCTGGAGGTTCGACTGGCCAAGGACCCGGCCAAGATCGCCCATCTTTATCTGTCCCGGGCCGGCGGGCGTTGGGTCGGCTATCTGGTGGATGTGTCCGACCAGAAGCAGATGGAGCTGCAGCTGGCCCAGAGCCAGAAGATGCAGGCCATCGGCCAGCTGGCCGGCGGGGTGGCCCACGACTTCAACAACCTGCTGACCGCCATTCTGATGCAGCTGGACAGTCTCGCGGCCCGCCATCCGGTGGGCGATCCCTCCTATGAGGGGTTGAACGAGATCCGCCAGACCTCCAACCGCGCCGCCGATCTGGTGCGCAAGCTCCTGGCCTTCTCCCGCAAGCAGACCGTCCAGCGGGAGATCCTCGAGCTCGGCGAACTGATCAGCGAGTTCGAGGTGCTGCTGCGCCGGGTGCTCAGCGAGGATGTCACCGTCGATACCGAATATGGCCGCGACCTGCCCCATGTGCGGGTCGACCGGGGCCAGCTTGAGACCGCCGTCATGAACCTTGCGGTCAATGCCCGGGACGCCGTGCGCGCCTACGGCGGCACGACCGTGCGCATCCGCACCGCCCGGGTCTCGGAGACGGAGGCCGCGGCCCTGGGCTATCCCGGCGCCAGCGGCGATCAGGCCCTGATCGAGGTGTCAGACGACGGCCCTGGCATCGCGCCCGAGGTGCTGGACAAGATCTTCGACCCCTTCTTCACCACCAAACCGGTGGGTGAGGGCACGGGCCTGGGGCTGGCCACCGTCTATGGCATCGTCAAGCAGTCTGACGGCTGGATCGCGGTAGCCTCCAAGATGGGCGAGGGTTCGGCCTTCCGCATCTTCCTGCCGGTCTACCAGCCAGCCCTGGGCGTTCCTGCGCCCACCCCGACGGTCAAGGCCAAGACGGTGGCCCGCGACCTCTCTGGCGCTGGCCGAATCCTGTTCGTCGAGGACGAGGACGCCGTGCGCGGCATCGCCGCCCGCCTGCTCCGCGCCCGGGGCTATGAGGTGATCGAGGCCGCGTCCGGCGAAGAGGCCCTGGAGCTTGCCGAACTGCACGCCGGCCAGATCGACCTGATGATCTCCGACGTGGTCATGCCCGGTATGCAGGGGCCTGACCTCTTGAAACAGGCCCGGCAGTACCTGGCCGGCGCGCCGGTCATGTTCATCTCCGGCTATGCCGAGGCCGAGTTCTCCAACCTGTTGGAAGGCGAGACCAACATCTCCTTCCTGCCCAAGCCCATCGACATCAAGACCCTGGCCGAGCGGGTCAAACAGGAACTGCAGAAGGCCGCCTGAGGCCGCAGCCGGCGAGGCCATCAGGCCTCGCCGGCTGGCTCCAGCAACTCCCGGATCGTGGCGACAACGTCCCCAGGCCAGGTGCCCATGAGCGCGCTCAGGCGGCTCTCATCGCCCGCGAACAGGGCGCGACTGGCCTCCTCGAACCCCGGCGCATCGCCGGCCATGGCCGACATGAAGCGATAGGCGCGCTCCCGCCTGTGGCGTGTCTCGTCGGCCCCGACACCGGCCTTGCGGGCCTGGTCGACCAGCCGCCGCAGGGTGACGGAGGCGCCCCCGGGCTGCTCGCCCAGCCAGTCCCAATGCCGTGGCAGCAGCGTAACCTCCCGCGCCACGACACCCAGCCGCGGCCGCCCCCGGCGGACCGCTTCAGGCGCCTGGGGCGCAGGGCGACTGCGATAGTCCAGGTCCACGACCCGACCCGTGCTGAGGTCAAAGGCCAGCAGGGTGGCATTGGGGTCAGCCTCCTGCGCCGCCAGGGCTGCGACCAAGACGGTTTCAGCTGATCCGGCGGCTATGCGCTGGTCCCCACGGAACAGGGCCAGAGCGGCGGAAGGTGGCGTGGGCGCGTCGTTCATCTATTTACCCGGATAAAATGTTCTGAGACATATACCCGGGTAAAAAGGAGCTGTCATGACCAATTCCATCCGCAAGGCGCAGATCGCGGCCTATAAGGAGCGGCCGACCCTCGCCGGGGTGTTCGCCGTGATCTGCGAGGCCACCGGCCAGGTCTGGGTCGGCCAGAGCCGCCACATAGACACCCATCAGAACGGCCTCTGGTTTGCCCTGCGCCAGGGCTCCAGCCCCTACCGCGCCTTACAGGCCGCCTGGACCACCCACGGGGCAGACGCCTTCCGCTTCGAGGTGCTGGATCGCCTGCCGGAGGACTACTCCGACCTCCGCCGCAAGGACGAACTCACCAAACGCGCCGCGCTGTGGCGGGTGCGGCTGGACGCGGAGGGGGTTTAGGGGGGGGCAGCCCAACAGCAGGCTCTCTCGAAGTCTCAGAAGGACCTGAAGCAGGCCCTATCCCCGCCTACCCCCAGCTCTCCATCGCCCCACGGCGGCGGGCGGGGGCTGTGGCGTTGGCCTGGGCGGCCAGGGGCGGGAAGGGGGCGGGTTCGCGGGCGGCGGCGCCGTAGAGCCAGCCCTGGGCCATGTCGACGCCGGCCTTGCGGACGACGTCCTCCACCACGGGGGTCTCGACCATCTCGGCCAGGGTCTCGACCTTCATCTCCTCGCACATCCGCACCAGCTGGCTGATGAAGGCCGCCCCGCGGCTGTCATGTTCCAGGTTGCGAATGAAGGCACCGTCGAACTTGACCACGTCAACGGTGAGCTGCTGCAGATAGGCCAGGGAGCTGGCGCCGGCGCCGAAGTCGTCCAGGCAGATCTCGCACCCCAGGGCCCGGATCCTCTGGAGATGGCCATTGGCCTGGGGCAGATCGCCGACGGCGGCGCTCTCGGTGAGTTCAAACATCAGTCGGTTGCGGATGTTGGGGTTGGCGGCCAGGCGTGCGCAGAGCTCATCGACGAACATCGGATTGCCGATGGAGCGCCCCGACAGGTTCACCGCCAGGATCAGTTTGGGGCGCAGATAGAGCTGCTCCAGGGCCTTATCCACGACAGCGGAGTCCAGGGCGCAGACCAGGTCCATCTCCTCGGCCATGCGGATCATGGGGAAGGGTGCCCCCTGGTCGCCGAACCGGATCAGGGCTTCATAGTGATGCAGCTTGGCCGGGCCTTTGAGGGTCACCACGGGCTGGTAGAACAGGGCGAAGTCGCGGGTTTCCACCCGTTTTCCCAGGGCGCTGACCTGGGCCATGGTCTTGGCCACAGAGGCCTCGAAGGCCTGGCTGAGATCAGACGGCAGGGTCGTGGTGTGGCCTTCGCGCAGGAAGTTGTCGGTGGCGTAGCGGATGGCCCGCAGCAGATGACTTGAGGGCAGCTCGCCCGAGGCGCGCACAGCCTGGACCACCGGCGACACACCGAGGGCGGGGTCCAGGTCCAGCAGCTGGACGATCCTGTGGGAGAGTTCCTCGGGGGTCTCAGGGCCCTCGCGCAGCAGGGCGAAGCGGTCATCCCCCAGGCCGGCGGCGGAACTGCCGGCATAGGACTGGGCCCGGATCACAGCCGCCAGGCGGGCGCGCAGTTCAGCGCCCTCGGCCTCGCCGGCCCGTTTGGCCACGGCCTCGAAGCCTGGCACATCGACCATGGTCAGTTCGACCTCGTGGCCGCGGTTGCGGGCCTGTTCGAGGATCGACACCGCAGCCGTCTCGAAGGAGGCCCGGTCATGCAGACCATGGGCACCGGGGCTAGGGGTGACGGCGGCGCGGGTCATGACGCAGGAGACCGCGCCATTGTTCTGCGGCAGTCTGAAGGCCGAGAGGCCTGCGGCGCGGGCTTCCCCATCCTGGCTGGCCAGGCGCACGATGATCGGGCCAGCCCGCATGCCCTCATGCAGGCCCTTGAACACCATGCGCACGAGCTCACGGTCGTCCGGGGCGATGAAGTCGGCCAGCTGTACGCCCTCAAGCGCGCGGTCCTTCGACCCGGCCAAGGCCTCGCCCGCGCCAAGCGCCATCGTGATCCGCCCCTCAGCCGAGGTTTCGATCAGGAGATCGGCCGAGGCGAAGGCGAAGCCGAGCAGCGCTTTGTTGGTGAGCGACAAGATGGTCTCCTGTGACCGGCGCACTCTGCACACTCAGGCTTAATCCCGCGTAACGGTGATGTCGAAAACCTGTGATAAGCGCATTTAATCACCCAAAACCGGTAGGTTTTGGTGCCTGAACCGACCCATTTCAGCCCGCTGAGAGAGCCCGATGATCGTCGCCCTGATGTTTGCGTCCGCCCTGGCCCTGGCCCCGGACTGCGATCTGGAGGCACCCCACGGCGGTTCGAGCTGCACCCGAGCCTTGATTGACCAGCTGCCGATCAACGCCCTGCAGGCGGTGGGCACTCACAATTCCTATAAGCTCGCCATCCCGCCGGCCGAGATGGCGCTGCTGCGCGCCATGGCCCCGGCCCAGGCCAGCGGTCTCGACTATGCCCACCCCCCGCTGCGCGATCAGCTGGCGGCCGGTGCCCGCCAGCTGGAGATCGATGTCTTCAACGATCCCGAGCCTGGCCGCTATGCCCGCCCGCTCGGCCTGCGAATGGTGCCTGGGACGACGCCCTATGACGTGGCGCTTCTGAGTGCGCCGGGACTGAAGGTGATGCATGTCCAGGACATCGACTATCGCAGTTCCTGTGTCCTGTTCACGGGCTGTCTGGCCGAGGTGGTGACCTGGTCGAAAGCCAATCCCGACCATGTCCCGCTGCTGATCCTGCTGAACCTGAAGGAGGGCGAGGCTCTGCCAGTCCCAGGGGCCGTTGCGCCGGCCGCTTTCGACGCGGCAGCCATGGACGCTGTGGACGCCGAAATCCGCAGTGTGTTCGGGCCCGAGGCGCTGATCACCCCTGATAGCGTGCAGGGGAGCCATCCGTCCCTGAAGGCCGCCGTCGCGGCGGGGGCCTGGCCAAGCCTGGCGCAGGGCCGGGGCCGGGTCATGTTTGCCCTGGACGCCCCCCGCCACCAGGTCGACCTCTACCGGGGCGAGCGTTCGTCCCTGGAGGGCCGGGTGATGTTCGTCAACATTCCCGAGACCGAAGATGCCGCAGGCTACATCACCCTCAATGACCCCCTGGCCCAGGCCGACCGCATCGCCGCGGCGGTCGCAGCTGGTCTGATGGTGCGCACCCGGGCCGACGCCGATACGGTGGAGGCGCGCCAGAATGACGGTGCCCGCCGCGACGCCGCCTTTGCAGCAGGTGCCCAGTACATCTCCACAGACTACATGGTGCCCGACGTGCGCCTGAGCGACTATCAGGTGGTCCTGCCCGGGCGCGGCGCGGCGCGGCTGAACCCGCTCTGGGCACCGGTCACCTCGCAGCCTGTCGACTAGGCCGGCACCCGACCTGCGTAGCGCGGCAGGGTGTCGTTGATGGACCACCAGTCGGCATGGGAGTCGGCGAAGATGTGCGCACCGAGCTTGGCACCATGGGGTTCGTCCAGGCTGCCAACCCGCAGGCGAACAACACCGGGCAGGTTGGTGGTCTGGCTGAACAGGGGCGAGCCGCAACGACCGCAGAATATCCGGGTCTTGCCCGGGGATGACTCGTAGGACACCAGGGCGTCCGCGCCGGCGGTGAAGCGCAGCTGTGACGCCTGGGCGGGAATACTGGCGGCAAATGCCGAGCCCTGCGCCTTGCGGCACTGACTGCAATGGCAGAGCTGGATATCAGCCAGGGGCCCTTGCAGGGCGTAGCGGATCTGGCCGCACAGGCATCCGCCGGTAAATTGAGCCTCCGAAGGGTTGTTCATGGGTGCACTGGTCCTGGAACTTCGGGGCGGGGCGAAAGGTTGCGCCAAGTTTGCCCCCCGTCCAATCCCTGGTCCAGGCATGTCAGGACCTTAGCCCTAGGCCTTGCTCGCAAATGGTCCCGGCAGTCGCTAAATAGGGCCGATGACGACCCGCCCTCTGGATCTTTCGAGCGCCCCCGCAGCCGACGCCGCTGTCGAGGCCGTGCGCGCCGCCGTCGGGCTGCCCGTTGGGACACGGGTGGTGGCAGCCATGTCGGGGGGCGTGGACTCCACCGTCACCGCCGCCCTGCTGGCCAAGGCAGGCTACGACGTGGTGGGCGTCACCCTGCAGCTCTATGACCATGGTCAGGCCTTGGCCAAGAAGGGTGCCTGCTGTGCTGGCCAGGATATCCATGATGCCCGGACCGCCGCCGAGGCCATCGGCATCCCGCACTATGTCCTCGATTATGAGAGCCGCTTCCGCCAGGAGGTGATGGAGGACTTCGCCGACGCCTATCTGCGCGGTGAGACCCCGATCCCCTGCGTGCGCTGCAATCAGACCGTGAAGTTCCGCGACCTGCTGGACGTGGCCCGGGACCTGGGGGCCGAGGCCCTGGCCACGGGCCACTATGTTCGCCGCGCCGCTGGGGGCAATCGTCCGCACCTCCAGCGGGCGGTGGATGCGACCCGCGACCAGAGCTACTTCCTGTTCGCTACCACGCCAGAGCAGCTGGACTTCCTGCGCTTTCCCTTAGGCGGACTGCCCAAGACCGAGGTCCGTCGGGTGGCCGCTGAGCTTGGCCTGGCCATCGCCGACAAGCCCGACAGCCAGGATATCTGTTTCGTGCCTGAGGGTCGCTACACCACCGTCATTGACCGGCTGCGGCCTCAGGGTGCCGAGCCTGGGGACATCGTGCACATGGACGGCCGCGTGCTGGGCCGTCATGAGGGCGTGACCCGGTACACCATCGGCCAGCGCCGGGGGTTGAACGTGGCCGTGGGTGATCCGCTGTTTGTGGTGCGGATCGATGCTGCAGCCCGGCAGGTCATCGTCGGCCCCCGGGAAGCCCTGCTGACGGCGGCCCTGGCGTTGAAGGAGACCAACTGGCTGGGCGAATCGGCCAGCTTCGCGGCCGCCTGCGACGAGGGCCGAGCCGTGCTTGCTCGCGTGCGATCGACCCGCGAGCCAGTGGCGGGCCGTCTGGCCTGGGTGAGTGATCAGGTGGGGGTCATTTTCGATGGGGCCGAGGAAGGCGTGGCCCCGGGCCAGGCCTGCGTGCTCTATGCGCCCGAGGATCCCGACCGGGTTCTGGGCGGAGGCTTCATTGCGGCCACAGTCGCCGCCCCACTTTGACGATGATTCTTGCGCCGCCCCCCTGGTCAGCCGCTCAATCCTCTGGCAGGCCTCATTCCCGTCGCCGGGCCGTCTAATCACGCCGTCCCCTTACCGCCCGGGCCCACGCCCCTTACGGAACCCCGCTGTTCATGGCTTTTGACTCTTCGGCCCCGACGGGGCGCCTCAGCGCCGCCCACTGGCGCAAGGTTCTTGCGGTCTATCGCGCGCCGCAACTCGCCCGTAGTCTGGGTGAGATCGCACTGACCATCCTGCCCCTGGCCGGTTTCGCCCTGGCCGCCACCCTTCTGGTCGCCAATGGCATCTGGTTGGGGCTGGTGCTGAGTGTCCCGGCAGCGGCTTTTCTGGTGCGTCTGTTCATGCTGCAGCACGACTGCGGCCATGGATCGCTGTTTGCCAGCCGTGGGCTCAACGACGCCTTTGGCCGGGTTCTGGGGGTGCTGACCCTGACCCCCTATGGCTACTGGCAGGCCTCACACGCCAACCATCATGGGACGTCGGGCAACCTCGACCGCCGCGAACTGGGCGCCATCGAACTGATGACCGTCGAGGAGTACCAGTCTCGGTCCACCGTCGGACGGTTCCTGTACCGGTTCTACCGCCATCCGATGGTGCTGTTTGCCATTGGCCCGGCCTATATGTTCTTCCTGCAGCACCGCCTGCCCATTGGCATGATGGCCGACCGCAAGGCCTGGATCAGTGTCATGGGCACGAACCTGGGCATGGCCCTGGTGCTGGCCACGGGCATTCTGGTCTTCGGGGCTGTGCCGTTCCTGGCGGTCTATGGGGCGACCGTGTTCCTGGCGGCGGCGGCGGGCGTCTGGCTGTTCTATGTCCAGCACCAGTTCGAACAGACCAGCTGGGCGCGCCAGGAGAGCTGGAACCTGCACGAGGCCGCCCTCAATGGCAGCTCCTTCTATGACCTGCCCCAACCGCTGGCCTGGCTGACGGCCAATATCGGGGTGCATCATGTGCACCATCTGCACAGCCGCATTCCGTTCTATCGTCTGGGTGATGCCCTGAAAGACTATCCGGAGCTGCGGGGCTACAGCCGGCTGGGCATGCGTGAGAGTCTCAGCTGCGCACGGCTGACCCTTTGGGATGAGGCCGCCGGCCGCATGATCGGCTTCAGGGAGCTACGTCAGCCGGCCTGAGGCGGCGAAGGGCTGGAGGGGACAGAGCTGGGGGCGTATCGTGACGCCATGAGCCAGTCTGATCCCATCGTTATCGCCGCCTTCGCCCGCACCCCCATGGGGAGCTTCCAGGGGACGCTGTCACCCTTGAAGGCCACCGAGCTCGGTGCGGTCGCCGTTCGGGCCGCCGTCGAGCGGGCCGGTGTCTCTGCTGAAAGGGTCGAACAGATCTTCATGGGCTGTGTCCTGCCCGCAGGCCTTGGTCAGGCGCCAGCGCGGCAGGCGGCGCTTGGGGCTGGCCTGTCAAAATCGGTTCAGGCGACCACCGTCAACAAGATGTGCGGGTCGGGCATGCAGGCGGCCATCATGGCCCATGACGCTCTGGCCGCAGGCTCAGCCGACATCATTGTTGCCGGCGGCATGGAGAGCATGTCCGGTGCCCCCTATCTGCTGGCCAAGCACAGGTCCGGGGCGCGGATCGGCCATGACACCGCCTTTGACCACATGTACCTCGACGGGCTGGAGGACGCCTATGAGCCCGGGCGGCTGATGGGGTCCTTCGCCGAGGATACCGCGCGCGCCTATCAGTTCACCCGTGAGGCCATGGATGAGTTTGCCATCCAGAGCCTGGCCCGCGCTCGAAGGGCCACCGAGACCGGTGCATTCCAGGGCGAGATTGTTCCCGTTCAGGTCACCACCCGAAAGGGCGTCGAGACCATCGCCACTGACGAACAGCCCCTGAAGGCTGATCCCGCCAAGATCCCCACCTTGAAGCCCGCCTTTGCCAGGGACGGCGCGATCACCGCGGCCAATGCCAGTTCCATAAGCGATGGGGCCGCGGCCCTGGTCATGACGCGGGCATCCGTCGCCGAACGGCTCGGCCTGCCGGTGGTTGCAAAGCTTGTGGCCCATGCCGCCCACGCCCATGAGCCAGGCCAGTTCACCACGGCCCCGGTCCCAGCCATGCGCAAGGCCCTGGCCAGGGCTGGTTGGACTGTGGAGGATGTCGATCTGTTCGAGGTCAATGAGGCCTTCGCCGTGGTGGCCATGATCGCCGAGCGCGAATTGGCCATCCCGCGAGAGCAGCTGAATGTGAATGGCGGTGCCTGCGCGCTTGGCCATCCGATCGGCGCCTCGGGGGCGCGGATCCTGGCCACCTTGCTCGCGGCCCTGAAGGCCCGCGGTGGCCGTCGCGGCCTCGCCAGCCTTTGCATCGGCGGCGGCGAGGCCACGGCTGTGGCGGTGGAGCTGGTCTGAAGCGCGTTCCGATAAGTGGGAACCGGTTATCGGATCAAAACGCGCGCCCACTCAATGCGTTAGCGGCCTCAGCCCGGGGAGATCATCTTCTCCGGGCGCACGACCTCATCGAACTCTTCATTGGTGACATAGCCGCCGCCCACGGCCTCCTCGCGCAAGGTGGTGCCGTTCTTGTGGGCGGTCTTGGCGATCTTGGCGGCGTTGTCGTAGCCGATCTTCGGCGCCAGGGCTGTGACCAGCATCAGGGAGCGCTCAAGGGCAGCCTTGATGTTGTCCTCGCGGGCTTCGATGCCCACCACGCAGTTGTCGGTGAAGGAGATGGCCGCGTCGGAGAGCAGCTTGCACGATTGCAGGAAGTTGTAGGCCATGACGGGGTTGAACACATTCAGCTCGAAGTGGCCCGAGGCGCCGGCGAAGGTCATGGTGGTCTGATTGCCGAACACCTGGGCGCAGACCATGGTCAGGGCCTCGCACTGGGTGGGATTGACCTTGCCCGGCATGATCGAGGAGCCAGGCTCGTTCTCCGGCAGGGACAGCTCCCCAAGGCCCGAGCGGGGGCCAGAGCCCAGGAACCGGATGTCATTGGCGATCTTGAACAGGGAGCCGGCGACGGTGTTGATCGCCCCGTGGCTGTAGACCATGGCGTCATGGGCGGCGAGGGCCTCGAACTTGTTCGGGGCGGTGATGAAGGGCAGGCCGGTAATGGCGGCGATCTTCTCAGCCACCTTTTCGGCAAAGCCCACCGGGGCGTTCAAACCGGTTCCCACGGCCGTGCCGCCCTGGGCCAGTTCGTAAAGGCCGGGCAGGCTTTCCTTCAGCCGGCGGACGCCGCTCGCGACCTGATGGGCATAGCCTGAGAACTCCTGGCCCAGCGTCAGGGGGGTGGCGTCCTGGGTGTGCGTGCGGCCGATCTTGATGATGTGGTCAAAGGCCTCGGTCTTGGCCTTCAGCGCCCCGTGCAAATGCTCCAGGGCCGGCATCAGCTCCCGGGCCACCTGTTCGGCGCAGGCGATGTGCATGGCCGTGGGATAGGTGTCGTTGGACGACTGGCTCATGTTCACATGGTCATTGGGATGGACCGGCGACTTGGAGCCCATCACCCCACCCAGCATCTCGATGGCGCGGTTCGAGATCACCTCATTGGCGTTCATATTGGACTGGGTGCCCGACCCAGTCTGCCAGACCACCAGCGGGAAGTGATCGTCCAGCTTGCCGTCGATGACCTCCTGGGCGGCCTCAACGATGGCGGCACCGATCTTCGGGTCCAGACGGCCAAGCTCCATATTGGCTTCGGCGGCCGCCCGCTTCACCACGCCCAAGGCGCGGATCATGGGCTGGGGCTGCTTTTCCCAGCCGATCTTGAAGTTACCGATGCTGCGCTGGGACTGGGCGCCCCAATAGCGGTCGGTCGCCACCTCGATGGGGCCGAAAGTGTCGGATTCGGTGCGGGTCGCGGTCATCGGGATGCCTCCAGCCAGAACTGTGGCGTCGGTTTAGCGAGGCCGGGCGAGACTGCAAAGCGTCTGCAGGCTAGAGAGAGCCATGAACGACGGCTGGACCCACCACGGTAAGGTGCGCGCCCGGGAGGGCGAGGGCGATCTCGAGGTCGTCGTCGATGGCCTGACCACCCAGGCCAAGTACTACAAACCTCTGATTTATGAGTTCTTCCGCAAGGCCTGGCGGGGCGGGCGCCCGGCCTGGGGGGATTACGCCGTGGAAATCGCCATGGAGTATGTGGGCGATCCCCCATGGCTTGACCTGGATAATCTGGCCAAGGCCATTCTCGACGCCATCAAGGGCTATGCCTTTCACGACGACGCTCAGGTGGCGCGCCTCCTGGTCGAGCGTCGGGCGGGGGAGCGGGAGCGGATTATCGTGCGGGTGCGCAGGATGTCCGACGGCGGCGTCCAGCCCGGGGCCGGTCTCTCAGGCGGTCCGGACCGGCCGCTCTAGGGCGAGGACCGCAAGGACTCCATAGGCCACCACCACAAAGGCACCGTAACGGCCAAGGCTTTCAGGTGGCAGATCGGGCATCACGGTCTTGAACAAGGCCAGGACCAGGATCGAGCCCAAAAGGCCCGGGGCGCTAAAGGCCAGGGCGGCTTTGGCCCGTCGGCGGTGCGACAGTCGCCGCAACCGCGTGGTCAGGTGGAAGAAGAAGGCAATGGCACTGGTGACCAGGGCGGCATTGAGGACATAGAACCAAAAGGCCTGTTCGATCAGCCCGCCGGCAAAGGCGGCGTAGAACAGGGTGGCGGCGATCCAGACCACAGACCCTGTGACGGCGAACCAGAAACTGTCTTCTTTCGACACGGCTCCCACCTCCATACCCAATCTGAGCATGTTCCTGCGACAGTCGTGCCAAGGTCAAGCGGTGCCCAGGTGAGCAAGGCTAAGTCGACCACGAAAAAGCGGCCGCGCTCGGAAGCGCGGCCGCCATCTCGCCGACCGGTCCTGGGGGAGGGGGCTCAGCGATACTGTTGCAGGCGGGTGGTCCGAAGACCGGCAAGACCATGCCGCTCGATCGACTTCTGCCAGGCGAGGAATTCCTCAGACGTCAGGCCATAGCGGGCCAGGGCGTCCTCCAGGCTGAGCAGGCCACCGCGCACGGCGGCCACGACCTCGGCCTTGCGGCGGATCACCCAGCGACCCGTGTCAGCCGGCGGAAGGTCGGCCAGCGTCAGCGGCGCGCCGGTGGGCCCAATCACGTAGGGTTCGCCGCGGCTGTTGGTTCGGGTCTGCTGTTGTTGTTGCAACATGGCTTTACGCCTTTCACACCATCATCGTTGAGGCAGACCATAGCCGGGTCGCCATAACAGCTG
The DNA here is from genome assembly GCF_022402485.1 of Phenylobacterium sp. Classification (GTDB taxonomy): domain Bacteria; phylum Pseudomonadota; class Alphaproteobacteria; order Caulobacterales; family Caulobacteraceae; genus Phenylobacterium. Next base: position 107,292 of record NZ_JAKRSA010000029.1, read on the forward strand.
ATGAATCCCGATAGTAAAAATGATAGTAACCAATTCGCCCCCCGTGTACTGAAATGATACAGTTGTAGATTTCAGAAGGAATTAACCTTCACTAAATCTCAATTACGCCTCAAGTTATCGACGCATATTGATAAGTTCATCCAACATCTGGTCGGCGGTTGTAATGATGCGGGAGGAGGCAGAGTAAGCTTTCTGGGTGGTGATCAGGCCCGTAAACTCAGCCGACATGTCCACTGTGGAGTTTTCAAGGGTCGAGGGCGAAATGGCGCCGGCCCCACCCTGGCCCGGGAGCTTGATCACGAACTCACCGCTGGAGATCGTGCCGCGGTAGGCATTGCCGCTCACCGCCTGTAGTCCGTCGGGGTTGGTGAAGGTGGCGACCCCAATCTGGGCAATCTTTCGCACCTGGCTGTTGTCGAAGATGGCCGAGACAATTCCGGCTTCATCCACTTCCACACCGACCACCGTGCCCACGGTGGCACCGTCAGGGTTCACCAGGCGCACCGTCGAGGCGTTGGCGTACTGAGTCACCTTGCTGAGATCAAAGGTGATGTTCTGGGCCCCGACGCCGAGGTCATTGTTCCAACGGGGGGTGCCGGTCGCGCCTGAGGCCGCAAGGCTAATGGTCGGCGCTGCGCCAGCGGCACCGAACAGGGTGGTGTTTGCCAGATCGATGGTGCCGTCCTGGTTGAACATCACCAGGCCTTCGGCAATCTGGCCAGACGGGCCGCCGGTCACGTCATCGGCTGGAATGGCGAAGATTTCAGCGTGCCACTCATTGGGGTTGGCGTCGCTGCGCAGGAAGCTCAAGGACACCTTGTGGGTGCCGCCCATGGAGTCGACGACATTCATCTCAATGCTGAAGTCCGGCTGGGTTCCGGTCAGCGGATCGGCGTTTTCCTCCCAGTCAGCCATGGACCGGGTGGCGGCGTTATAGGTGCCCTCGGCGGCTGAAATGGTCTGGCGCTTATCGAGATTGGCGTTCAGCACGACATTGGCGGTGGCCTGCACCGCAGAGCCGAGGTTCTTGACGTTGATCGAATTCAGCTCGTTCAGGTCCGAGGGATTGTAGTTGATGGTCCCGTCGGCGGCGATCGGCCAGCCCTGGAGGAAGAAGCCGGCGTCATTGCGCAGAAAGCCGTCGGCGTCGACGCTGAACGACCCCGCCCGGGTGAAGACGCGCTTGTCGGCGTCGGTCAGGCCCGCGCCCTTTTCGGAAACGATAAAGAAGCCATCCCCGGCGATGGCCAGGTCGGTAGATGAGTTCGCGCTTTGGATCAGTCCCTGCTGGCTGATGTACTGCCGGGTCAGGCCCTGGACGCCGCCAGCGCTGTATCGGCCGGTGACGGCCTGTGAGGTGACGATATTGGCGAAGTTCACCTGATTGCGCTTGTAAGCGACGGTGTTGATGTTGGCGATGTTGTCTGAGATCGCCGCAAGGGCCGAGGAATTGGCGGTCAATCCCGAGACGCCGGCGAGCATAGCGCTGTTGATGCTCATGAGGGTGTTTGCCTTCTGTGTTGACTCGTTGGGGGCTGGTGCGTCCGTTCAGGACGCGGTCAGGCCCCCTGCGGCGGCGTTTCGTCGTCGCTGTTGTTGTTACTGGGAGCCCCGCTGGTGACAGGGGGCGTGGAGGCCAGGCCTACATTGCTGATCGTGTTCCAGAGGGCGCGGCTGCCCCCGATGGTCACGTAGGTCTGGCCATCAACTTGCTCGACGGCCCGGGCGAGGCCCTCGATGAAGGTGGTGTGACCCACCTTGGCGCCTGCGGAGTCGGTGGCGGTGATGCGCAGGCTGTAGACCCCGCCGTCGGGCAGCTGGTTGCCCAGGACATTCCTGCCGTTCCAGCCGAAGTCGTGCTCGCCGCCCTTCAGGTTCTGCAAGGCCTGGACGTGAACGATGGTGCCCCTTTCGTCGAGCACCTCGACCTTCACGTCTTGGGCTTCACGGTCGAGGCGGAAGACCCAGTCGGCGGCCTTGTCGGTGAGAGTCGCCTTGTCGGAGACGGCGCGTACGTCCTTGCCGATCAGGCTGACAGCGTCGGCGACGCCATTGCCGGAGGTTCCGACCAGCTGTTTCAGCAGGTCATTGGTCAGCAACTGCTGCTCGACCCCCGTCATCTGGACGATCTGCTGGGTGAAGTCGCCAGAATCCATGGGTGACAGGGGGTCCTGGTTCTTCATCTGCGTCGTCAGCAGGACCAGGAAGGTGTCGAAGCTTTCGGCCAGCCGCTGTCCGCCCACACTGCTCGCGGGGCTGGTCTGGCTTGGGTTGATGGCGGTGGTAACCATGCGAGTTCCCTAGATCCGAACGTCAACGCCAGTCGCCGACAGGCGGGGCTGGTAGGTGCGGGCGGCCGTAAGCGCGGCATCGGCCTCATCGGCCAAACCCATTGCATTTTGGAACGCGCGGCCCTGCCAGGCCTCCCGGTCAGGGGCTTGATCAGCAAACCGGCCGCCGCTCCCTTGATCCTGCGGGGAGCTGAAAGACAGTCCTCCGGACATATCGAAACCGGCCTGCTCCAGGGCCCGCAGCAGTTCGCTCGAGCGGCCGCGCAATTCATGGGCGGCCTGAGGATTGTCGAAGGCCATGGCGGCCGTCAGTCGGCCCTGGGCGTCGATATCCACCCGAACATCGACCTTGCCGAGCCCCTCCGGGGTCAGCTGAATGTCGAAGTGGGTATTGCGGCCCTCAAGCTTGCGGGACACCTGGGCGGCGAGATCGGCGACGGTGGCCGGTGTCGCTGGCAGTCGGCTTGGGTCCCGGATCTCGCTGGTCGTGAGGCTGGTGGCGATCTGCCCTGCGGCGGGAAGGTCGGGACTGTCCAGTTCGGTGCCAGACGAGACTTCGACGGCCGCCGGTTGAATCTCTGATGACGTGGTCTGAACTGTGGCGACGAACGCAGAGTCAGGCTTGACCACGATCGGCGCGCTCGGACCCCCCGTCAGGGCAAAGGGCGAGACCGGAGGGCCGCCGAACACGGGCTTTGCGGGGCCCTTGGCGACGGCAGCCGGCTCAGCGGCTTCGGCCTCAGAATCTGAGGCCTGTTCAACCGAGGCCGCGGCTGAGGAGACCGCGTTGGATTGTGTGGCGCGCAGGCTGGTCATGCCTGCCGCCACAGCGCTCGCCATCAGAGGCTGGGCTGCGGCAGTCTGCCCCGGGGCCTGCGAGGGCGGGACTGCGGCAGGCTGAGCCTGGGTCTGTGGAGGCGCCTCAACCGTCGCCTTGGGACCAGAGGTCGATGGCGCGGAGGTGACAGGCTGGGCGAGGTCGACGGCAGGGGCCTGTGCCTTGGTCTCAAGGGGCGACACTTGCGCGGCCGGGTTGGGCGTCTGTCCGGTCGATGGCGGCGCAGGGGCCAGGTCCGGGGCATCCGGTGCCGCAGGTTCAACCGTTGGCGCAAGGCTCGGAAGCGCGCCGGTCTGCAGGGCCTGAGAGGTCGCCAAGTCTGCAGATGGCGTGATGGAAGCAGCAGGGAGCGCTGCAGACTGCGTTGTGGTGGCAAGCAGCAGGCTCGCAGCCGACAGCTGCGTCTCCAGCGACGGAAGGCCCTCCTCAAGGCCATCGGTCTCTGGATCAACCAGGACCTCGCCCTCGCCCTCGCCGTCTGCGGACTGGGCCAGGAGCTTGCCGCCGGGAAGGGCTTGAGCCTGGGCTTGGGGCTGAGCTTCCCCCGTCACGCCAAGCTGAGCGGCCACAAGTCCGTCAAAACCCTGTGCCGACCCTGCAGGCATGGCGGCACCGGCGACGGGCGCTGGAGCAGGCGGAGCGATGGGCGGCAGGGCAAACGACATGGGTGACCAGCAGGCGGCGCCAGGGTTGGGCGCGATGGAGTGAAAGGCCGGCGCCTGCTGCGCCCAAGGGTTCGTGGGACTGTCAGCAACCTTCACGCCAGTTTCGGAAAACGACTCAAAGTGCTGATAAAAAACAATAAAATAGAACTCAGTCTCACCCGGCGGCTGGCCGTGCAGGCGGAACTTGCCCAGTCGCTCGCCCCCCGCTCGGACGAGTCTGCCGACTTTCACAAAGGTTACCGGGATGGCCGCCGGCAACTGGCACCGGACTTGCGACATGGGAGTGTCTGTTCCGGACCCTGAATGGGTCGGTATTGAAAAGGCTAGGGTTTTTCCGGACCCTCGCGTGCGCGTTTACCTAAAGCCCGGCAGAATGCGCCGGCCACGCAGCGAGGATTGCCGGGTGGAAGGTGAAGGCCATGTCGCTGACAGCGGTCCTTAAGACGGCGAACTCCGGACTGGTGGCCTCTCAGGTCGGCCTGCGCGCGGTCTCCGACAACATCGCCAACGTCAATACGAGCGGTTACGTCCGCAAGATCGTCAACCAGCAGCAGCTGGTGGTCGCCGGCCAGGGGATGGGCGTCGATATCTCCGGCGTCAAACGGGTGACCGACCAGTATCTGCAGCTGGCCACCCTGACCTCAGCCTCTGAATCTGGCCGTTGGGACGCGGTCGCACAGTATATGGACAATGCCCAGAGCCTGTTCGGCGATCCCTCTGGCGATGCCTTCTTCTTTGGGCGGCTGGATGACATCTGGAGCGCTTTCGCCGCCACCGCCAATGATCCGTCCTCTGGGCTGCTGCGCAGCCAGGCCCTGTCCTCGATCGAGGATCTGCTGAATGAGGGCGGACGGATCAACACCGCGCTTGGGGATCTGGGCCGAACGGTGGACACGCAGATCAGCGCCAATATTGACCGGGCCAATGATCTGCTCGACCAGATCAACAAGCTGAACGCCGACATCAGCCGGGCCCGCATGGTGTCCGCCGACGCCTCGGGTTCGGAGAACATTCAAAGCCAGCTGGTCGACGAACTGGCCACCCTGATCAATGTCCAGGTGAGCTCACGCTCCACTGGCGGGCTGATGATCCGCTCCACAGAGGGGGTGATGCTGGCAGGGGACGGGGCGGCGGTCCTGGCCTATTCCCGCACCGACAGCACCAAGGGCTTTATCACCGCAACCACCTCGGCCGGATCGGGGGAGGGCAAGCCCATCACGATAACAGGTGGGGCTCTGCGTGGGCTCATGGACCTGCGGGATGACAAGCTGCCTGGCATCTCCGACCAGTTGGGGGAGTTCCTTACCCGGGCGTCCGACGCCATCAACGCCGCTCATAATGCTGCGAGCACCGTGCCGGCTCAGGCAACCCTAAACGGCCGCAACACCGGGCTTGATCTGCCCACTGCCATCAGTGGTTTCACCGGCGCTTCCACCGTCGCCATTGTCGACGCGGCAGGCCAGCTGACCAGACGGGTGGACATCGACTTCACCGCTGGAACCATGAGCGTGGATGGTGGGCCAGCGGCCGCTTTCACGCCCGCCAACTTCCTGGCCAATCTGAACACGGCCCTGGGTGCCACCGGCTCAGCCACATTTACGAATGGTGCCCTCAGCCTTACGGCTGCCGCCGGCGGGGTGGCTATTGACGAGGGCACGTCGAAGAAGGCTGGGCGCGCCTTCTCTCACTTCTTTGGCCTGAATGACATCGTCCGGTCGTCAGGCTTCACCAACTATGACACCGGCCTGTCCGGGGCCAGCGCCCACGGCTTCACCGCAGGACAGCAGCTGACCATCCGCCTGGCGCAGGCAGATGGAAAGCCGATCCGCGACGTGATCGTCAGCGTTCCTGCTGGCGCGACCATGAATGACTTGGTCGCGGCCCTGAACCACAACGCGACGGGTGTTGGTCTTTATGGCCAGTACGCCTTGGATTCCGCCGGCGCGCTGAAGTTCACCGGCTCCGATCCGTATTACGCCAACACCTCCATCGTGCAGGACAACACGGCGCGGGGGGCCGGCGGGCCATCCATCAGCACCCTGTTTGGCCTGGGCACGGTCGAGCGGACCGGGCGAGCCAACCGGCTATCGGTGGATGCCGCCTTCATCACCGATCCCATGAAGGTCGGGCTGGCCAAGCTCGATCTCAGCGTTCCGGTCGGCCAGCCCGTGCTCTCGCCGGGTGATGGCCGTGGCGCGCTGGCCCTGGCCGCAGCCGGTGATCTCGTGACGCGCTTCGGCGCAGCCGGGGCCCTGGGCGCTGTGAACATGACCGTCTCACGCTATGCCGCTGAGTTTGGCGGCTCCATCGGCCGGGAATCGGCGGCGGCGGACACCCGTCGCTCCAGCGCCCAGGCGGTGAAGACCGAGGCGGTCAATCGGCGTCAGTCGGTCGAAGGCGTCAACCTGGACGAAGAGCTTGTCAGGCTGACCACCTATCAGCAGGCCTTTAACGCTTCGGCCCGCATGATTCAGGCGGCCAACGATCTATTCGACGTCCTGGTCAACATCGTCTGAAGGCTCACAAATGGTTAGTCGCGTCTCAACCAGTGGAAACTACAGCGCTGTTCTGGCCAATCTGCTCTCGGCCCAGCAGCGGCAGATGGACGCTGGCACCAAGGTCGCAAGCCAGAAGAACGGCTCTGACCTCAAGGACTATGCGCGCAACGCTGAGATGCTGACCGCCATGCGGTCGATCGATTCCCGATTGGTGGCCTATGCCGATCAGAACAAGCTGATCAGTGACCGTCTCACCACCCAGGACTTCGCCCTGTCTCAGGTGGCTGATGCCTCCCAGGTGGCCCGCCAAGCGATCGCAGAATCCCTGGCCAGCGGCCGGGTCGACAACTTGATGCAGGACATGCAGGCGGCATTCCGCAACGCCGCCGAAGGCCTCAATGCGCGCTATGGCGGCAAGTATCTGTTCGCCGGCGGGCAGGTGAACACCCCGCCGTTCTCCGCCACATCCCTGAGCGACCTGACCATTCCCGCCACCAATGTCGCGGACTATTTCCAAAACGACAGCTTCATCGCTCAGGCCAAGGTCGACGATTCCACCCTGGTGAACCTGGGCTTCCTGGCGGACGCTTTCGGGACGGGTCTGATGGACGCCTTCAAGGCGATGCAAACCTTCCAGGAGGGGGTGAACGGGCCCTTCGACGGTGAGCTCACTGACAGTCAACGCACCTTCCTCGAGGGCCAGCTGGCTGTCTGGGACGCGTCCTACAAGGACCTGGTGAATGTGGTCGGCCGCAACGGGATGATCCAGAGCCGGGTCGACTCGGTGAAGGAAGACCTTGTGGCCCGGACCAACAGCATCAAGGGGATGATCGGTGAGGTCGTTGACGCCGACATGAGCCTGGCCGTCTCAAACCTGCAGCAGGCGCAGATCTCGGTTCAGGCCGCCGCCCAGGTGTTCGTCACCCTCCAGGAAAGCTCCCTGCTCAACGTCCTGAGATAGGTCGAGGTTAGGGGGCTGTCGTCCACCCTACGGGACGTCTCAAGGCCGAAAGAGAACATCTTGCGAACATAGAACAAAAGGCGTACGACTGAGTCCTGGCCGCCTGAGCTGGGGATCACCCCGGTCGGCCCGACGGAATCATGGGATAAGAGGTCCCCTCAAATGGCACAGTCGGCGTTGAAACTCGTGGGTAAAGAAGAAGGCGATAAGCAGCGCGCGCTCGAAGCGGCGCTGTCTCAGATCGATCGGGCCTTTGGTAAGGGCTCGGTGATGAAGCTGGGGGACAAGGGCAAGATCGTCGAGATCGAGGCCTATTCCACCGGCTCGCTCGGCCTGGATCTGGCGCTCGGGATCGGCGGCTTGCCCAAGGGGCGGATCGTCGAGATCTACGGCCCGGAAAGCTCCGGCAAGACCACCCTGGCCCTGCATGTGGTGGCCGAGGTTCAGAAGGGGGGCGGTACGGCGGCCTTCGTAGACGCCGAGCATGCCCTCGACCCGTCCTATGCCCATAAGCTCGGGGTGAACCTGGATGATCTTCTGGTGTCGCAGCCCGACACCGGCGAACAGGCGTTGGAGATTACCGACACCCTGGTGCGCTCCGGCGCGGTCGATGTGATCGTCATCGACTCGGTGGCCGCGCTGACGCCGCGGGCCGAAATCGAAGGCGAGATGGGCGACAGCCTGCCGGGTCTTCAGGCCCGCTTGATGAGCCAGGCTCTCCGCAAGCTGACCGGCTCGATCTCCAAGACCAAAACCCTGGTCATCTTCATCAACCAGATCCGCATGAAGATCGGCGTCATGTACGGCAGCCCGGAAACCACCACCGGGGGCAATGCGCTGAAATTCTACGCGTCTGTCCGTCTGGATATCCGTCGCACGGGCTCGGTGAAGCAGCGTGACGAGATCGTCGGCAACAACGTCCGGGTCAAGGTGGTCAAGAACAAGGTCGCCCCGCCGTTCCGCGAGGTCGAGTTCGACATCATGTATGGCGTCGGTATCTCCAAGCTGGGAGAGATCATCGACCTCGGGGTCAAGGCTGGCGTGGTCGAGAAGTCCGGCTCCTGGTTCTCCTTCAATAGCCAGCGTATCGGCCAGGGCCGAGACAATGTGCGGGAATTCCTCAAGGCCAATCCCGACATCGCCAACGAGATTGAGAAGGCGGTGCGCGGCGCCACCTCCAAGATCGAGGAAGAACTGCTGGTGGGCACGCCCGAGGACGCCGACGACTGAGTCAGGCTTGCCGCCTGCGTTCCATCTCCACTGACACCGTCGTGACCGCCCGGGCCAGACACCCCCGCCACTATGTGTCTGGTTCCCCTCTGGACCCCAACGCGGTGCCTTGTCTGTGGAGGAGGACGCCCTGGCTCACCGCCGGGGCGTCCTTTTTCTTTGCGGTCGGCGGCAAGTTTCGTAAACGACGCCATACCTCCCCTGCGCGCCCAGGCGCGCGCGTCCTATATGCAAGCCATGTCCAGCCTCAACCAGCTCCGCAGCGCCTTCATCGACTTCTTCAAGGATCGGGATCACCTGGTGATTCCTTCGGCACCCCTGGTGCCGCAGAACGATCCGACGCTGATGTTCGTCAACGCCGGCATGGTGCCGTTCAAGAACTACTTCACGGGTGCCGAAACCCCGCCTGCGGCCCGCGCCGTCTCTGTGCAGAAATGCGTCCGGGCCGGTGGCAAGCACAATGACCTGGACAATGTGGGCTATACCGGTCGCCACCAGACCTTCTTTGAAATGCTCGGCAACTTCTCGTTTGGCGACTATTTCAAGGAAGGGGCCATCGAGCATGCCTGGGCCTTCGTAACCCGGGACCTCGGGCTCGACCCCGCCCGACTAACCGTCACCATCGCCCCCGATGACGATGAAGCTGCCGCCCTTTGGCGCAAGATTGCTGGCCTGCCGGAATCGCGGATCATTCGCCTGGAGGAGAACTTCTGGTCTATGGGGGACACCGGTCCCTGCGGGACCAACACCGAGATCTTCTACGACCACGGCGACCATGTGGCCGGCGGCCCTCCGGGCAGCCCCGATGAGGATGGCGACCGGTTCGTGGAGATCTGGAACCTGGTCTTCATGCGCTGGGAGCAGTTTGCCGACGGCTCGCGCAAGGATCTGCCCAAGCCCCAGATTGACACCGGCATGGGCCTGGAGCGCATCGCGACCGTCCTGCAAGGCGTTCACTCCAACTATGACACTGACATGTTCCGGGCGCTTATCGCGGCAAGCGAGGACGCCACCGGGGTCAAGGCACAAGGGGAGGCGAAGTTCTCCCATCAGGTGATTGCCGACCACCTGCGCGCCACCAGCTTCCTGATCGCAGATGGTGTCTCGCCGTCGAATGAGGGCCGCGGCTATGTGCTGCGCCGGATCATGCGCCGGGCCATGCGTCATGCCCACCTGCTGGGGGCGGCCGAACCTTTGATGCATCGCCTGACCCCGGCCCTGGTGGGGCAGATGGGCGAGGCCTATCCGGAACTGCGCCGGGCTGAGCCGGTGATTACCGAGACCCTGCGCCAGGAGGAGGAGCGGTTCCGTCGCACCCTTGGTCGCGGCATGAGCCTGCTGGAAGAGGCCACCGCCCTGGTGGGGCCTGGCGGAGTTCTGCCCGGTGAAACGGCCTTCAAGCTCTATGACACCTATGGCTTCCCCCTGGACCTGACCCAGGATGCCGTCCGCGCCCTGGGGATGAGCGTGGATCTGACCGGCTTTGACGTGGCCATGCAGCGCCAGAAGGATCAGGCCCGCGACGCCTGGACCGGTTCGGGTCAAACGGCGGCAGCTGGGGAGTGGTTCTCCCTGCGTGAACGGCTCGGTCCCACCGATTTCATCGGCCATGATCAGGGCGAAGCGACCGCCGAGCTGCTGGTGCTGATGAGTGATGGCGTCGAGGTTTCCAAGGCTAGCGCTGGCCAGACCGTGCAAGCCCTCCTTGACCGAACCCCCTTCTACGGCGAGAGCGGCGGTCAGGCTGGCGACACCGGCGAGGTGGAGTGGTCAGGGGGCCGTGGCCGGGTGATCGACACCCAGAAGCAGGCCAGCGACCTGCACGTCCATATCATTGAGATCGTCGCAGGCGACCTCGTTCCGGGAACCCGGGTGCGCCTCGCTCTGGATGCAGCGCGCCGCACCGCAACCCGCGCCAACCACTCCGCCACACACCTCATGCACACGGCCCTGCGCAATGTGCTGGGCCCCCATGTGAGCCAGAAGGGCCAGATGGTCGATGGCGAGCGGATCCGCTTTGACTTCAGCCATGGCCAACCCCTGACTCTTGGGGAGATCGACGCCATTGAAGCCGAGGTGAATGCGGTCATCCGTCAGAACCTGCCGGCCGAGACCCAGAACATGGCACCCGAGGCTGCCATCGAGGCTGGTGCCATGGCGCTGTTTGGCGAGAAGTACGGCGAAGTTGTCCGAGTCTTGAGCCTGGGTGAGGCCCTTGAGGGCCAGGGCGCCTATTCTGTCGAGCTCTGCGGCGGCACGCATGTGGCGCGCACCGGGGATATCGCGCTGTTCAAGATCGTCTCGGAAAGCGGCGTGGCAGCGGGCGTGCGGCGGGTCGAGGCCCTCACCGGTGAGGGCGCGCGCCGTTGGCTGCTGGATCAGGCCCTGGTCTCCCGTCAGTTGGCCGAACAGTTCAAGACCCCGGTGTCGGAGGTCCTTGGCCGTGTCGAGGCCCTCGAGGCCCAGCGCCGTAAGCTGGAAAAGGAACTGGCCGACGCCAAGCGCCAACTGGCCATGGGCGGCGGTGGTGCCCCCCAGGCGGGACCTGAGGAGATCGCCGGGGTCCAGGTCCTGGCCAGGGTCATGGACGGCGTCGGCGGCAAGGACCTCCGGCCGATCGCCGAAGAGTTCAAGAAGCAGGTCGCTGACGGCATTATCGCCCTTGTGGGGGTGGCCGAGGGCAAGGCCGCCGTCACCGTGGCGGTGACCGGCGCGGCCAAGGACCGCTTCAACGCCGCTGACCTGGCTAAGGCTGCAGTGATCGCCATGGGCGGTCAGGGCGCCGGTGGCCGACCGGACTTCGCGCAAGGGGGCGCCCCCGACGGCGCCAAGGCCGAAGAGGGCCTGGCGGCGCTGAAGGCGGCCATCGCCGGCTAGGGCCTTAGGCTCTAGGCCGGTGGGGGGCGGACGCAGGCCAGCTTGTTGCCCTGCGGGTCACGGACATAGGCGGCGTACCAGCCTTCTCCGTACTGCGGTCGCAGGCCAGGCGGCCCCTCACAGATCCCGCCATGGGCCAAAGCCTGGGCATGGAAGGCGTCCACCACATCCGGGGACGGAGCGTGGAAGGCGATCATTACCCCGTTCCCCGCCAAGGCAAGACCGCCGTCGAACGGCTTGCAGATCCAGACCGTATGTCCGCCGGGGTCATCCTCCCGACCATAGCCGGTCCAGTTCTCGAAACTGTGCAGCCGCCCTAGGCCAAGCAGCGACAGGGTTGCATCGTAGAAGGCCTGGGCGGCCGGCAGGTCATTCGCGCCCAGGGTCACATAGCCCAGGCCAGATTGTGCGTTCATCGTCACCTCTCCCATCCGGTGGCCCTTGGCCACGGGGAGAACATAACAGGAACAACTCAGGTGAGGAAGTGGGCCAGCAGGGCCAGAGTGCCGGCGCTGACCACGGTGCCGGCGATCACCGCCTCGGCGGCGCCTCGGGCGAAGACGCCCATGGCGCGGGTCTGGATGAAGACATTGACGGCGGTGGGGCAGGCCGCCAGCAGGGTGGCGGTGGCCCTTAGGTCGGGGGCAACCCCGGCGGCGCCAAGGACCAGCCACACCGCCAGGGGGGCGAGGGCGAGCTTGATTCCCAGAGCCAGGGCCAGGGGCCCTCGGTCCTGACGGCCAGGCCAGCGGCCCTCCCGTCCGATCAACCCCCCCAGGGCGAGAAGGGCCACGGGACTGGCGGTGAGGGCCAGGAAGGACAGGCCTTGATCCAGGGGGCCAGAAAGCTGCGTCCCTGTGGTCGATAACAGCAGCCCAAGGCCGGCCCCCAGTACCGTGGGATTGGCCAGAACGCGCCTCAGGGCGGCGAACACGCCCATCGCAGCAGTTCCCGTCTGCAGGATCGCCACGGCCAGGCCCATCAGCAGGATGAAATCCACCGCCACGATGGCGGCGGCCTGGGGGCGCACGCCTTCGCCCAGGATGGCCACGGCAAGGGGCGCCCCTAGAAAGGCGGTGTTGCCCAAGGCCGCTACCATGGGAAGGCCCGCCTTGGCCTCCCGAGACAGGCCAAGCCGAGCGGCCAGAGCCCATGCCCCAAACAACAGGCCGGTCATGGTGAGGGCGTACAGCCCAAGGGCCAGACCCTGGTCCAGGTCGGGGGGCGGAGCGTCCCCCAGCCAGCGGATCAGCAGGGCCGGGAAGCCGATCCAGAAGGTATAGGCCGACAGACCGCCCGCCAGCCTTGGTCCAATCAGGCCCAGACGACCAGCCAGGGCACCGAGCGCGATAACGGCGAAGAACGGCGCAATGCGCGCAATCAGGTCCAAGGCTGCGCCGGTCTGGGATCAGGCGCCGTCGCCGTCAGGCAGCCGCACATGCACCAGCATCCACTGGAACAGGGCTGTGCGCTGGAAGGTGAAGACCGTGATCGCTTCAGGGCGTTCGGGGGGGTGGACGGCGAAGCGCACCCGGTCGATCCCCCAGAATCTCAGGGTGGGCAAGGGCTCGCTCAAGGCGGCGGTCAATCCCGCCAGCCCCTCTGGCGTGGGCGGTTCGGGGGGCGCAGTGCCCGGCATATATCCGCGGGTCAGGTCATAGAGCCCTTCCGGGGCAAGATAGGGCTCCAGCCGGGCTGGCATGGGGGCCAAGGGCTCCAGGGGTTCGGTAAAGGGCTCCAGCGCCCGGCGCATGGCACCCATGGGATCCCGCCAGATCTCGGCGGCGGGGGACTCATTGGCCGGGAGGTCTGGCCGGGCCGGGGCCTGGACCTGATCGCGCAGGCTGGCCCGGACCGCGCGCGCATCCACCATCTGCGCCAGTCCAGCCACGTCATGGTCACGGGCATTGGCCTTCAGCGCCCGGAACGCAAACCAGGGTGCCAGGGTGAAGGCCAGGCCGAACAGGACCAGGCTGAGCACGAAAATCTGAAACAGCTGCCGTCTGACCATGGGTCGGTCGGGTCCCCTCGGCCGGGTTCGCCGGACGCCTGATGACCCTAGCACGGCTCCCCAGCGGTCGCCATTTTCCTCGCCTGAGAGGGGCGTTAAAGCCTGCAGGGTCTAAAGGGGGAAGATGAGGTCGGAGACGTCCTCCGACCTCATTTGAAACATCGGCCTAGGCTTGACCCGCCAGGGCCTTTTCGAGGTTGGCGGCCACCTTGTCGATGAAGCCTTCGGTGGTCAGCCAGCCCTGGGTGTCGCCCACCAGCAGGGCGAGGTCCTTGGTCATGGAGCCGCTTTCGACGGTGGAGACGCAGACCGCCTCCAGGGTCTTGGCGAAGTGGTCGAGGGCGTCATTGCCGTCCAGCTTGGCCCGGTGCTCCAGGCCCCGGGTCCAGGCGAAGATCGAGGCGATGGAGTTGGTCGAGGTGCTCTCGCCGCGCTGATGCTGACGATAATGGCGGGTGACAGTGCCGTGGGCGGCCTCGGCCTCCAGGGTCTTGCCGTCCGGCGTGATCAGCACCGAGGTCATCAGGCCGAGGGACCCGAAGCCCTGGGCCACCTGGTCAGACTGCACGTCGCCATCATAGTTCTTGGCCGCCCAGATGAAGCCCCCGGACCACTTGAGCGCCGAGGCGACCATGTCGTCGATCAGACGGTGCTCGTAGACGATGCCGGCGGCCTTGTACTGCGCAGCGTACTTGGCCTCATAGATCTCGGCGAAGATGTCTTTGAAGCGGCCGTCATAGGCCTTGAGGATGGTGTTCTTGGTGGAGAGATAGACCGGGTACTTGCGGTTCAGGCCATAGGCCAGGCAGGCCTCGGCGAACTCGCGGATCGAGTCATCCAGGTTGTACATGGCCATGGCCACGCCCGAGCCTGGGTAGTTGAACACTTCGCGCTCGATGACATCGCCATTCTCGCCTTCCCAGCGGATGGACATCTTGCCCTTGCCCGGCACCAGGAAGTCGGTGGCCCGGTACTGGTCGCCGTAGGCATGACGGCCGACGATGATCGGCTGGGTCCAGCCGGGGATCAGGCGCGGAACGTTCTTGCAGATGATCGGCTCGCGGAAGACCACGCCGCCGAGGATGTTGCGGATGGTGCCGTTGGGCGAGCGCCACATCTGCTTGAGGCCGAACTCCTCAACCCGGGCTTCGTCCGGGGTGATGGTCGCGCACTTGATGCCGACGCCGTACTTCTGGATCGCCTCGGCGGCCTCGATGGTCACCTTGTCGTCGGTCTGGTCCCGATACTCGATGCCCAGGTCGTAATAGGCGATGTCGATGTCGAGGTAGGGGAAGATGAGCTTGTCCTTGATCATCTTCCAGATGATCCGGGTCATCTCGTCCCCGTCGATGTCTACGACGGGATTGGCGACTTTGATCTTAGCCATAGGCGAGGGGCGCTCCGTGGCGGAATTGAGGGGTTGAGGCCGTATACAAGGCCTGCGCCGGGGCGCAAAGCCAGGATGGACGCAATCGTATCTGACACCAGAACGTCATGGCCTGCTGTTAGTTAGGCGCTGATGAATTCCCCGGTTCCCCGTTCGGCCCTGATCGGGGCGCCTGTGCTGCTGATGGTGGCCGAACCCTGGGACTATGACGGGCCCCATGGCCGCGGACGGATTCGGGGACAGATCAGCAATTTCCGTAACTTCGGCCCAGACTTGGGACAGAGCCTGACCATTTCGGTGGCGGGGTTGCGGGTTGCTGGCGCTCCAATTGAGCGTCTGACCGCCTGGCCCTTATTCCCAAGCTCGGCGGATATTCTGCAGGCGCTTTGCGAGCGCCGGGCCGCGCCCGTCAGGGTCTATGGCGGAGAAAACAGCAGCGTTCGGCTGCGGGGGGCGATTCGGCGGCTGGGACCTGGTCGCCCCGATGGGGTCCATGAGGGCGCTCGCCCTTAGATGCCTGAGGTCGTGCGATCAGCGCGCTGCCACCACCACCGCGCGGGCCAGGTCGGCGATGACCGCCTCGCGCTCAGGTTCAGACAGGGTCGATCCGGACAGGAAGACCGCCACCACATACTGCCGCCCATCCGCCAGGGTGATCAGGCCCATATCATTGGTGGCGGGGTTGAGCCCCTGGTCGGTCCGACCTGTGCCGGTCTTGTGCGCCAGCCGGGTGCCGGCCGGCAGACCTGCGGCCAGGCGATTGGCGCCGGTGGGGGTGTCTTCCATGATCTTGAGCAGCCGGGCTGTGGAGGCCTCTGACAGCAGTTCGCCCCGGGCCAGCATGGCCAGGAACAGCAGAGCATCCCGGGGTGTGGTGGTGTCACGGGGGTCGCTGAGATGTTGCGCCATGGCGGCGCGCCGGACCTCCGGCGCTGTCGCTGCCAGGGCTTCTCGGTAGGCCGCCTCGCTCTTCCAGATCGGCCGGAAGGAGTCGAGCCCGGCGACTTCAGGCTGCAATTGCCGCTCATAGCGGTCGATGCGCATGTGGTCGATGCCGTGGCTGCGCAGCCATGCCGTGACGGCACCCGGGCCGCCGATACGGCCCATCAGGACATCTGCGGCGGTGTTGTCGCTGCGCCCGGCGCTGAGGCTCAGGAGCTCTGCCACCGTGTAGCTAAGCCGCCCTGGATAGGCTTGTGACACGGCGCTGAACGGCGGCGAGAGGTCTTTGTCGCCGACTGTGAGGGTTTCTTCCAGGCTCAGCCGGCCAGCATCCACCTCGGCCAGGACAGCGGCGGCCAGGGGGGCCTTGAAGACGCTTTGCATGGGAAAGCGATCGCTGCCGTTGATGGCCCACAGTTCACCGTTCTCCAGGTTCATCACTGCGGCACCCAAGCGGGCCGGCGCGGTCCGAGCGGTCAGATCCGCGCCGGCCTTGTCCAGGTGATGGGCATCCAGGGCCGGGGTGGTGGAGACCGTCTGCGGCAGGTCGGGGTCACAGGCTGCCACCATGAGCACAGCCATCAGCAGGAGAACTTGTTGCATCATGAAATGCTCCGGACAGCAGCGAACCTCTTGCGCGCCGCTGCCCCTAGGACCCAAAACCCGCAGATGACCTTAAGTTCCTCAACCGCGCCAACCATTATCCTGTCCGCCCCGCAGTTGGCCGAGAACATCGGGGCTGTGGCCCGGGTGATGGCCAATTTCGGTCTTGAGGACCTGCGCCTCGTCAATCCCCGTGACGGTTGGCCCCAGGAGCGTGCCTGGGCGTCGGCCTCGGGCGCTGACTGGCCCCTGAACGGTGCGCAGGTCTTTGGCAGCGTGGCCGAGGCCGTCGCCGACCTGAAGGCTGTGCTGGCCACGACCGCCCGTCCAAGGGAGCTGCAGCTGCCGGTGATCACGCCCCGGGAGGCTGCGGCCGATCTCGCCAGCCGGGTGGCGGTCGGCCAGAAGGTTGGGCTCCTGTTCGGTGCCGAGCGGGCTGGGCTGGAAACTGCTGACGTGGCCCTGTGTCAGGCGGTGGTCACAATCCCGGTAGACCCGCGGTTTCATTCCCTCAACCTTGCTCA
Source organism: Phenylobacterium sp. (assembly GCF_022402485.1). Taxonomy (GTDB): domain Bacteria; phylum Pseudomonadota; class Alphaproteobacteria; order Caulobacterales; family Caulobacteraceae; genus Phenylobacterium. The sequence goes on from NZ_JAKRSA010000029.1 coordinate 124,119, forward strand.
GGCCGTGGCCTTGACCGCCTATGAGTGGCGTCTGACCCAGGACGCGGGTCCACCGCCGCGCTTCCGTGACGCCCCACCGCCGGCCGATCAGTCGGCAATGATGGGTCTCTATGGCCACCTGGAGTCGGAGCTGGACGCCGCCGGCTTCTTCCACCCGCCGGAAAAGCGCCCGTCGATGATTCAGAATCTGCGCTCAGCCTTGGGCCGGGCCAATTTCAGCGATCAGGAGGTCCGTACCTTCCGCGGCGTGGTGACAGCCCTGTCGCGGGGTCGGGGTCGGGTCCTGGACAAGCTGGCCCGCCAGAAGGCTGAGCGGGAGGCCGGGGGCGATCTTGAGGGGGCCTAGCCTTGACGCCTGGGCGACTTCCACAGTCATTGGCGATCAATAAGAACCAAGCGTAGGACGGGGAGCGCGCGATGTCGGAACCAGATCTGAAAACTGCGGCGATGAAGGCTTGGCTCTATGGCCTGCCGCTGATTGAAATCGCCGCCACCCGGGCCCGCAGCCTGTCCTTTGGCCAAAGCCTCAACACGGTGGCCCACGTGCGCGCCCTGGCCACCCCGAAGCACCGGGCGGTGACCACGCCGAACAACGACACGCTCTACTCGTCGGCGCAGTTGGACCTGTCTCAGGGGCCGGTGACGCTCAGCCTGCCCGCCACGGGGGACCGCTATTTCTCCCTGGCCCTGATGGATGCCTATTCCAACAATTTCGCCATTCTGGGAACGCGAACCACGGGCCCGAACGGTGGGACCTTCACCCTTGTGGGCCCCAATGCGGCGGCCGAGGGCGCGCACGTGGTCCGTTCGCCCACCAACCATGTCTGGGCCCTGGCCCGGATCGTAGTCTACAGCGCTTCTGACCTAGAGAGCGCCCAGCAAGTGCAGTCGGGCCTCTCAATCCAGGGGCCCGCCGCCCCGCCGCCCCCGGCGCCGGTCAAACGCAGCGCGTCTTGGCAGGAGTACTTCACCGCCCTGTCGGCCCTGATGGTGGCCAATACGCCGCCGGTGACCGACCGCGCCCTGCTGGAGGAGATCGCGCCCCTCGGTCTCGGCGCGGGCTTTGATGCCACGCGCTTTTCCGACGCCGAGGCCGCTGAGATCGAGGCTGGACTGGCGGAGGCCAGGGTGGCGGTCCGTCGCGGCGGTTTGACCGGCGACACCTTCATCGACGGCTGGTCCTACCCTAGCGCCACTCTTGGGGACTTCGGCCAAAACTATCATTACCGCGCCGCCGTAGCCTTGGGGGGACTGGCGGCCCTGCCACCGGTGGAGGCTTTGTACATGCGCGCCCGAGGAGACCAGCCCCGGGCGCTGTATGACGGCACGAAGGCCTATCGCCTGCATTTCCCGGCCGGCCGACTGCCGCCGGTGCATTCTTTCTGGTCGCTCAGCCTCTACGAGGCCACGGACGAGGGACAGTTCTTCTTCGCCGACAATCCCTTGGACCGCTACGCCATCGGCGATCGGACCGAAGGCCTAGTGATCAATGCCGATGGCTCCCTGGACATCTGGATCGGCGCCGAAAGCCCTGGAGAGGACCTGGAGAGCAACTGGCTGCCAGCGCCGGCGGGGCCCTTCGCCCTGTTCATGCGCACCTATCTGCCCAAGGCCGAACTGCTTGACGGCGTCTACCGGCTGCCGCCCATTGAGGCGCTGACCTGAGGCGCGATGCAGAACCAACACACGGTGCCGAGCGGTCCGCCGCGTTGCGCCTTTGCCCCCAAGCTCCTGGAGATTGCCCGTGGCCCTGTCTGACAATGTTCCTTCTCGCCGGGCCCTGATGGCCGGCGGCGTCGGCCTTGCCGCCCTGGCGGCCCAATCGGCCTCTGCGGCTGATCTCAAGACCCCTGCGGCGGGGGCCAGCGTCATGGCTAGCCACGGTCGCTTCAAGGACAAGGTGGTTCTGATTACAGGTGCCACCTCGGGCATCGGTCGCGCCACGGCCAAGGCGTTTGCCCTCGAAGGGGCCAAGGTGATGTTCTGCGGTCGTCGAGCCGGGCTTGGCCAGGAGGTGCAGGCCGAGATCCGGGCCGCTGGGGGAGAGGCGACCTTCAAACAGGCTGATGTCCGGGTCGAGGCCGAAGTGGCCGCCCTCGTGGCCGCCTGCGTTGAGACCTATGGCGGGCTCGATATCGCCTTCAACAATGCCGGGATCGCGGGGCGCGCCGGGGACATGGGGGCGGCGTTCAACTGGGCGCTGCATGACGACATCATGGCCACCAATGTCGAAGGTGTGGTCCGCTGCATCAACCATCAGGTTCCCGCTCTGAAGGCTCGGGGGGGCGGGTCTATCATCAATACGGCCTCGGTGCTCGGCTATGTGGGCTCAAGTCCGGTGATGTCCTACGCCATGTCCAAGGCCGCTGTGCTCAGCCTGACTCGCTCAGCGGCCCTGCAGCTGGCCAGTGACAATATCCGGGTGAACGCGGTGTCGCCTGGCCCCATCGATACGCCGATGATGGGGGGTGGGGCGGCCCAGGCCTCTGGGGCCCGGACGCCGGCAGGCCGCGCCGGTCAGCCCGAGGAAGTGGCCTTTGCCGTCATGTATCTGGCTGATGCTGCGGCCAGCTATGTCACCGGCGAAGACTTGCGCGTCGATGGGGGCGTTCGCGCCTGATTTTTCAGCAGCAGGGCCCAGGCTCCACCGCGCTTTGCGCGAGTTGATCTTGGACCGACACCCTGTGGGTGTGACATCTTGTCTCTGTGGATAACCTGGCGTTAGGGTTCCGGCCTTGGGGGAACGCCAATGAAGACAATCGCGGTGATTTCGCGGAAAGGCGGGGCCGGCAAGTCCACGGTGTCGGTCAATCTTGCCGCCGCCCTAAGGGAGGCTGGCCAGAGAGCTTTGCTGGCTGACGCCGATCCTCTGCGGTCCTCCAGTGAAGCCCTGCGTGCCAATAGCCTTGCGGTGGTGGAAACCTCGGCCTCAAAGCTGTTTGCCCTGGCCACCGCCTCCAGCCGGAGCGGCGGGGAGGTCCTGGTCATCGACACCCCGGCCTCACCGGAAGCCGACATCGTCGCCGCCATCAAGGTGGCCGACCTCTGCCTGGTGGTGACCCGGCCGACCTATCTCGATCTGGCCGCAGCCCTAAAGACGATTGATCTTCTGCGGCAGCTCCGCGCGCCGGGCCTGATCGTGCTCAATCAGTGTCCGTCTCCCCGGCAGGGCCAGGAATCGCGGGTGGTGGCGGGAACCCTGGATGCCCTTAGGTTCGCCGGCATTCCGGTTTCCCCAATCGCCTTGCGGGTTCGTCAGGCCTATCAGGCGGCCCTCTCCTGCGGTTTGGGGGTCACCGAATGGGAGCCAGCCGGCGCTGCGGCCGCCGAGACCCGCGCCCTGGCTGACCTGGTACGTGGTCGCCTGCGGGGCGAGACCTCCACCCTGAAGCCCGCCAACGACTCCCTGATCCCCGAGCCTTTAATCCTCGCCCAGACCTGATGCCGGTGGGGGTGTGGCCCCTTCCCAGCGCCTTGACTCTGACCTGGCACCCCGCCATACACCGGCCCTTCCCACCGGCGGTTCACCGCGCGGTGCGTGATCTATTACGGGTGATGCGGACCCCGCCGTTGAGATCGCGCTTCCACTCTTGGAAGCGCCGGGCCGTGTCGAAGATGAAGAGTGAACAATGACCAAGCGTCATTCCGCGAAGTACAAGCTCGACCGCCGTATGGGCGAGAACATCTGGGGCCGCGCCAAGTCGCCGGTGAACCAGCGCTCCTACGGCCCTGGCCAACATGGCCAGCGTCGCAAGTCCAAGGTTTCTGACTTCGGCCTGCAGCTGCGCGCCAAGCAGAAGCTGAAGGGCTATTACGGCAGCCTGACCGAAAAGCAGTTCAGCCGCACCTATACCGAGGCCGCCCGTCGCAAGGGCAACACCTCGGAGAACCTCATCGCCTTGCTGGAGTCGCGCCTGGATGCGGTGGTCTATCGCGCCAAGTTCGTGCCGACCGTGTTCGCCGCCCGTCAGTTTGTGAACCACGGCCATGTCCTGGTGAACGGCAAGCGCGTGAACATCCCGTCCTACCGTGTGAAGGCTGGCGACGTGGTCGAGGTGCGTGAGCGTTCGCGCAACATGGCCCTGGTGCTGGAAGCCATGGCTTCGGCCGAGCGTGAAGTTCCTGACTATATCGAAGTCGACGCCAAGGCCCTGTCGGCCAAGTTCATCCGCGCCCCGGAGCTGGCCGAAGTGCCCTATCCGGTGAAGATGGAGCCGAACCTGGTGGTCGAGTTCTACGCCTCCTAAGGCGTCTATCTCCTTCGACTTCAAAAGGGCCCCGGAGCGATCCGGGGCCCTTTCTCGTGTCGGTGGCGCCCGCGAAATCATGCAATCAGTGATCCGTCAGTCCGATGCGTTCCTGGCTGGAGCTTATGGTTGACCTCGCATCCCGATCTCACTATTGCGCCATTCAGTCCGGGCCCCTCTGGTCGCGATGGCGGTCGCGATGATGTCGGATTTTCTCTCTCCAGGCGCCGACGCAGCGCCGTGACTTTGAGAGGTGCGGGGTCCCATGGACGCGCTCATGCAATTTTTTATGTCGCCTTTCCTCGGTCAGGCGACGTGGCTCTGGCTGCTGTTTCTCGGGATCGTCCTGACGGTGCTGACCCTCGACCTGGGGGTCTTCAACAAGAAGGACCATATCATTGGCCCGGCCGAGTCGGTGAAAGCCGCTTCGGCCTATATCGCCCTTGGCCTCACCTTTGGTGCCTGGGTCTGGTATGACCTCGGATCTCAGAAGGCCATTGAGTATTACACAGGTTATGTGCTCGAGCTGACTCTGGCCCTCGACAATGTCTTTGTCATCTCGCTCATTCTGGCCTATTTCGCTGTTCCGCGTGAGCTGCAGCACCGGGTGCTATTCTGGGGCATTCTTGGCGTGATCGTGCTGCGGGCGATCATGATCGGGCTTGGCGCCGCTCTGGTTTCAAACTTTGCCTGGGTTCTCTATATCTTTGGCGCCTTCCTGCTCTTCACCGGTCTGAAGATGCTGAAGGATTTCTTCACCGAGGACGAAGAATCCGCCAAGGACTTCGGCGACAACGCGATCTTGAAATTCATCCGCGGCCGGATGCGGGTGACCGACGACTTCGTCGGGTCCAAATTCTTCGTGCGGCAGGCCGACCCCGCCACGGGCAAGCTTGTGCTGTTCGCCACGCCCCTGTTCCTGGCCCTGGTGCTGGTGGAGTTCGCAGACCTGGTCTTCGCCATCGACTCGGTGCCGGCGATCTTCGCCATCACCCAGGATCCGTACATCGTCTACACCTCGAACATCTTCGCCATCCTGGGCCTGCGGGCGCTCTATTTCGCCCTCGAGAACGCGGTCCATCGCTTCCACTATCTGAAGCTGGCCCTGTCCCTGGTGCTGGTGTTCATTGGCTTCAAGGTCTTTGCCGGCGACCTGTTCTTCGGCGGCAAGTTCCCGGCCCCCTGGTCGCTGGGCATCACGCTCAGCCTGTTGGCCGGCGGTGTGATCTTCTCGCTGCTGAAGCCCAAGCAACCCAAGGGCGGGATCGAAGGCGTCTGATTATTGGGCCTCAGGCGGCTCGCCCACCGGCGGGCCGCCTGAGATCTCACTGTGATCTCTGTCTTCAAGGTCGTGGTTTTGTAGGTCGGCCCTTTTCTATCGATGCGGGTTGTGGCCGAGTGGCACCATGACACGCCGTTTCCTGATGATGGCCTCGGTGGCCGCCCTCCTGGCCAGTTGCGCCACGGTTCCGCCGCCGCCAATCCTGGTGCCATCTGGCCACCCCTTGGCCGAGTTGGAACCGCTCTACGCCGCCGACGCCGGACGGCGGAGCCTGACCATTACGGTTGCGTCCAAGGGCTGCACCACCAAGGCCGACTTCGCCTTCTATGTGGAGCGGCAAGGGGAGGCGGTGACGCTCGCCTTCGGCCGAAAGCGCGTCGATGGCTGTCAGCGAACCAACACGGAGCCGGTGGCCCTGAGCTTCACCTATGCCGAACTTGGCCTGGCATCTGGCGATCCTGTCTTTCTGCTCAACCCCTTGGTCGCCCGTCGAGGATTCTAGCCGGTATCTGCGCGGATCTGACGGTTCCTTAGACCCCGTCTGGCGCTTACCAGGGCCAGGATGACGAGCACCGCTGCGAGGCCCGCCAGGCCGAAGGCGAGGACGGGAAGAAAGACCGCCAGCAGGCTGAGCAGGCCAGACAGCACGTCCTCCACCAGAGACATGACCGGGTTGCCCAGCCCCCCAGTTGTGGCCGTGGAGATGGGGCGGGCCGCCGCCCGGCTGCCATGGAAGCCCCCAGCCACCACGAGGCCCGCGATCGCCGCAACGGCGGGATGGAGGTCTGTGAGTACGTTCTGCTGACTGGCGAACAGGATGGCGCCGGCCACAGGGGCGACCAGGGCGCCGATCCCGTGCCAGACGCTGTCCACTGCGGGGACCTTGTCGGCGACAAAGTCGACGACGGCCATGGCCCCGATGATCCCGAGCACCCAGGGCTGGGTGAGGACATCAAAGGGCTCTGCCAGGCGGATGAGGTCGGTGTAGCGCGCCACCAGACCAACCGTGAGCAAAGGCACGAAGGCGTTGAAGCCCGCCGCACTGGCCAGGCCAAAGGCCGAAAAGAGACTGGCGAAACCGTCCATGATCGCCTCCTGCGGCGACCATCATGACGCAAGGCTGGCCCTGTGCGAAGCCTCAGCCGAAGCGGGTCACCATATCGGGCGGTACCCGTCGAGGTCGGCCAGTGTCGCGGTCAATCAGGCACCACACTGTCCGCACCTGGGCGCACATGGCCCCATCTGGCCCGTCTATGCGGACAAAGCGGTCGAAGCGGGGCCCCTCGGCCTTGTCCGACACCCAGGTTCGACCAAGGGCGGTTTCGCCCGGCAGCAGGGCGCGGCGATAGTCCACCTCGTGGCGAAGGGCGATCCAGGCCATGGCCTCGGAGTCCTCGGGCCGAGCGGTGGACGCCCAGTGGGCGACCGCCAGATCTTGAGCCCAGGCGAGATAGACCACGTTGTTCACATGGCCGTTGGCGTCGATATCGGCCGCGCTGGGGGTAAAGCTGCGGGTAAAGACCCGGCGCCCCTCCGGCGGCTCAATGGCTCGACTCACGCGGCCAGCACACCCTGCTCGCTGAGGAAGGGCTTCAGCTCGCCGCTCTGGAACATTTCGCGGACGATGTCAGAGCCGCCCACAAATTCGCCCTTCACGTAGAGCTGCGGGATGGTCGGCCAGTCGGTGAAGGTCTTGATGCCGTCACGCAGGGAGTCGTCCTGCAGGACGTCGACGCCGACGAAGTCCACGCCCAGATGGTCGAGGATCTGCACCACCAGGCCCGAAAAGCCGCAGCGGGGCTGCTCGGGAACGCCCTTCATGAACAGCACGACCTGATGGTCCTGCAGGGTCTTGGCGATGAAGGCGTGGGCGGGATCGGTCATGGCCTCGCTCATGGGAACGGCCTTTCGGTGAGTGAGAGAGTTTCAGTCAGACAGCTAGGGAGGCGCAGGGGCCGGGTCAAGCCGCGCTCAGGCGGGCTGATCCTCCGGATCGCTGTCAATGCGCGCCATTTCGATCTGAGCGGCGATGCCAGGGGGCAGTTCCCGGTCTGGGACCGCGGCCAGACGTTCGATCACCTCAGGGCGGTAGGCTTCGAACTGCACGCAGGCCAGGGCTGGTTCGGTCAGGGCGTAGGCCAGGCAAAGCTCATCGGCCCGCCAGTTGCGGGTTTCATGCAGGAAACCATAGCCGCCACTGGGAAGATGAGGGGTGCGGCGCCATCGGAACAGGGAGCCCTTGGGCTTGTCCTGGCTCGGATCACGGCAAAGCTCGGCCGGAAAGGCGTCAAACCCGGTGATGGTCATGTTCCGCTGGGCTGCCTCTCGAATGCGTCGACGGACATTCCAGCCCGAGGTGAGGTTGAAGGGGGACGACAGGGCGTCGAAGGCACCGCTGGCCACGGCCTGATCCACGACAGCACCGACACCCGAGACGCCCAGCTCGAGGGTTAGGCCGGCATTGCGCACATCCTCCAGCAACCGCGCGCCCTCGGCCGTCAAGGTCGCATAGGCCGCCTCGTCCAGGGTGAGCAGGTCGAAATAGGCCGCCCCGGTCTGCGCCAGTCCGGCTCGGACCGCCAGCTCGATCGCCCTGGCGTCGGTCGGTGTTCGCCCGTCACTGGTAATGCGCCAGGCCACAAACAGCAGGCGTCGCTCGACGCTTTCCAGGCCCTGGCGGAAACCTGCGGCCAGCGGCTCCACGCCGGCCTCGACCTCGAAGGCGTTGATGCCACACTCCATGGCGCTGACCGTGAGGGCGCGCCAGGCCTCCGCCGGGACCCGTCGGCCCTGGTCTCGTAACAGCAGGCTCAGCACCGAAACGGCCTTGCCGGATAACCCGAAGGGACGGTAGCGCATGCCCTCTCAGCCTAGCTTGGAACGGATGTCTCAAGGGCAAGCGCATGCAGTTCGCCGCCCATCTTGCCCTTCAGGGCGGCATAGACCAGCTGGTGCTGGCGCACCCTCGGCAGGCCCGCAAAAGCAGGTGAGACAATCCGCGCGCGATAATGGTCGCCGTCGCCGGCCAGATCCTCGATGACGATCTGGGCGTCGGGGAAAGCCTCACGTAGGGAGGCTTCCAGGTCGGCCTGGGTCATAGGCATGGGTAATCGCTCTCTACTGACGATCTTTATCG